>DASTJM010000134.1:0-49052 GCA_035716545.1 Streptosporangiaceae bacterium | reverse complement strand
CGCGCCGCGGCCATCGCCGCCGAGCTGTCAGCGATCGGGCTCGCCCTGCCCGGCACCCTCATCCGGCGGCAGGTCCGTTGCGGCAAGCCCCGCTGCGCCTGCCACGCCAGCCCGCCCGTCCTGCACGGCCCCTACTGGCAGCGGACCCGGAAGATAGCCGGCAAGACCATCACCCGGATCGTGCCCGACGAGCAGCTCGACGACTACCGGCAGTGGCTCGGCAACGACCGCCGGCTCCGCGAACTCGTCGCCGAACTGGAAACCCTCACCCTCGCCATCGCCGACAATCGCCCGGGCCAGCGCAAACCACCCCGTAAACACACATAAAGCCGTGGCCAGGCGCTGCTTAACCTGCGGACAGCCCGGCCACCAGCGTCAGTCCTCGCAGGTCACCGCCAAATGTGAGGACCTGACCCGGTCTGACCTGGGGTTTTACGACTCCAGGTCATTTTTTATGTGCCCGTTTTGTCCACTTGGTTGCTCCGTTCACCGTTTTCAGCGGAGTTCTCGGTGCCGAGCTTCCTGCGCAGGCTCTGCATGAGGCGGTGCGCGCGGGGCAAGCGGTGGCCGGCGGCCGCGTCCGGGACTTCGAGGGTGAGCAGGCAGCCGCCTTCCCGGAGCCGCAGCCCGCTGCTGAACAGCAGGTCGGTGAACGCGGCATTCCGGCCGTCGTTGCGGCCCCGCCACGACGGGTCCGGCTGCCCGCCGGCGTCGTAGCCCAGCAGGCCGGTGTCGCGCCACAGCCGGTAAGTCCGCGGTGTCACCCACTTCACGTCTGAACTGCGCACGTCCCGGGGTGCCTGATCGGCGACCATGACGGTGCCGTCGCCGTCCCGCAGGCGCACCTCGTGGACCAGGACCGGGCTGCGCGCGATGTGGTCCTTCTTCTCGGCCCACTCATACAGCAGCCGCAGCGCGGCCAGTTCCCGCTGCCACTTGCTGCCGCTGATCCGCCTCCCGGGCTGCTGGCCGCGGCGGCGCCAGGCTTCCCAGTCCAGCAGGTCGTCCGGGTCGGCCTCGTGCCAGTACTTTCCGCGCTGCCACAAGAACGAGAAGAACAGCCGGTAGTCCTTCGCGTACGCCTGCTTGATCCCGTCGGCCAGCCATGTGAACCGCGACCGGCCCAGGAACCGGGTCAGCAGCGGGTCGAGCCGATACTCCGGGTCGATGAGGACCGGATGGCCCGGCGCGATGTCAGCAGCGTCCTCCCGCTGGTCCAGATCAGCCCAGCCGGACAGCACCGGCACGAGACGGCAGGGCACCGGCTGATCACGAGCCGTCCAGTACAGCTGCCACTCGCCGTCCGCCTCACCGGTCATACCAGGCAACTTACAGTCATTAGACGTGAACTCTCCGTGAAGACATGCCGTACGGCTTGCGATGCCGGCCATCTGTCAGGCGCAAGCTCGGTCCGGCTTCCTGCCAGGGGCCAGCCGCCCTGTCCGGGGCTGGTCGACGTGCGCTCGCCAGCCTGACGGCAGCGAGAGCCCGGCTATCCGCCGGCGATGTGGTGTTCCCAGGCCCAGGCGGCGATCTCTACCCTGTTGCGGACACCGAGTTTGTCCTGGATGCGGGTGATGTGCGTCTTGACCGTGCTGAGCGAGATGAACAGTTCGGCGGCGATCTCCTGGTTGGTGCGTCCCTTGGCGATGGCGCGGGCAATGTCGACCTCCCGTTCAGAGAGCTGGCTCGCGGAGCTAGCGACCCGGCTGCGGAGCGGGGTGAGTTGCCGCAGGAGGCGGACGGTGACGGACGGGGAGATGAGGGCGTCCCCGGCGCTGGCGGCCCGGACGGCCTCGATCAGCAGCGCGGGTCCGGCGTCTTTGAGCAGGAAGCCGACCGCGCCGGCCTGCAGCGCGCCGTAGACGTACTCGTCGGTGTCGAAGGTGGTGACGATGACGACACGGAGCGGGCTGGCGCCTTCGCCCTCCGCGCCGAGTAGCAATACGGCTCGGCGGGCTTCCACCAGGGATACCGGGTAGTCGCTAAGGCCGCCATCATCTCGACGGTTCCAGGCTTGCATCGATCTCTCAGGCTCGCCCAGTCCGCGCTGGTCAGCACAACACGGAGACCATGCTGGACGCGACATGACCTCGGGCAACACGGCATCTTTCCGGGAAAGGACAGACTTCGTCGACAGCGACCCGCAGGGTCCCGACTTCTCCCTTACGCCGACTCAGTCGTCGAGGAACGTGACGACTTCGGATAGCGGTGCCCGCGGCATGGGCGGCTGGGGCTCTCGCGGGTCGGCGTAACCGATCGACATGCCGCAGGCGAGGACCCGGCCGCCTGGCGGCTTGATGACCTCTGCGACGGTGCGGTGGTACTCCGCCCAGGCAATCTGCGGGCAGCTGTCGAGTCCCTCGGCCCGCAGGAGCAGCATGACGGACTGCAGGAGCATCCCAGCGTCCATCCACTGCGGCGGGGGCATCCGCTCGTCGAGGTAGCAGAACAGCGCGGCCGGGGCACCGAAGCACTCCCAGTTGCGGGCACGAACCCGTGCGCGGCCGGCTCTGTCGTCGCGGGCGACGCCGACCGCGCCGTAGCGCCGCTCGCCAGCGTCCGCGAGCCGCTGGGCATAGATGGCGGGAAGAGCGGCCGGGTAGGGCGCCACCGGCAGAGGATCCCCGTGATCGCCTGCCGCGATGCGCTGCCGGACGCGCGATTTCAGCTCCTCCAACCGGGAGCCTGACAGCAGGTAGACCTGCCACGGCTGCAAGTTCCCGCCCGATGGGGCCTGCAGTGCCGCGCTGAGGACCCGCGTCAGCACGGCGGCCGGCACCGGCCTACTGAGGAAGCCACGGACGGACCTGCGGGAACGGACCGCTTCGTAGACGTTCATGATTCGTCGGCTCCCCGGGTCTCAGTTATGAGTGACAGGTGACCAGTGACATACTACTGTTATGCCGATTCTCACCGAGACGCCCCTGCAGCGCACGAGCTTGCGAGAGCAGGCTCTCGCCCTGCTCCGCGAGGCGCTGATCAGCGGGCGGATCGCCGACGGCGTGGTCTACTCCTCCAAGGCACTGGCCACAGAGCTAAGCGTGTCCAACGGCCCCATCCGCGAGGCAATGCTCGCCCTCGTCGATGACGGGCTGATGGAGGCCGTGCCGAACAAGGGCTTCCGGGCCGTGCCTCTCACCCCGGCCGACTTGGCCGAGATCTACGAGATGCGACTGCTGCTCGAAGTCCCGGTCGTCGCCCGGCTTGCCAGGGGCGACCTGCCAGGCGACCGCGCAGCCCGGCTCACCAACCTCGTCAACACCATCGAGCGGACCGCCAGGAGCCGCGACCTGGCTGGCAACCTGGCTGCCGACCGCGACTTCCACCTGACCCTACTGGCGGCCGGGGGCAACGGCCGACTCGTCGCTGCCGTCGCCCGGCTGCGCGACCAGACCCGCCTGCACAACCTGCGTGCGATCAATACCGACGGCACCCTCGTCACCTCCGCCGAGGAGCACCGCCCGCTGCTCGCCGCGATCATGCACCACGACGAGCGCGCGGCCGAGCGCCTGATGCGACAGCACCTTGAGCACATCCGCCAGGACTGGTCCCGGCCAGCCGGGTAGCCCCGAGACGGACAAACGGCAGCACATTAGGTCGTCATGCCCGCCCAACCACTTTCTCGGCCATGAGACGGATCGCGGCGTCATAGCCAAGGTCGTAATGCCCCTGGCCGCCCGCCCATTCGACATGGTGTGAGCTACTTCGTGGACGAGAACATCTGGCGCTCGCCAGCGTGCTTGACCACGATCACGTGCCGCCAGGGGAAGGTGGACACGTCCACCGGGCACCTGGCCGCAGCTGCCACATCACCCTCGGCGAACCTTTCGGGCGGGTCGAGCGCCGGCACCGGCCGCTGCGAGATCTTGTCCATCATCAGCTCAACCTCCCCGTATCGGGCTGGCGCTCGCATGACGCCCGCTTGCCCGGCGGCCTCGACGACGATCTGGGCCACGTGGCACAACGGTGAAGGCAACACGACCTGCTGCAACACGATGAGTTTCCGGGGAAAGACAGACCGCCGGGCCGGATGACCGACAGGACCAGGAAGAAGCGGGCTAGGGCGACCGCGCCGATAGCCGCACGGCCCAGGTGGCCCGGCTGGTGGCCGGCGAGCGCAGCGACGGCCAGCAGCGCGAGGGTCCCGGCGAAGGCGGCGGCGGTGAGCGGGTCGGGGAGCCGCCGGACGGCCACGTCGATGAAGGCGAGCGGGACGGCGAGCAGGACCAGCCAGGCCAGTGCCGCCAGCTCCCATACCGAGGATGCGCGGGCGGCCACGACGGCCAGGGCGAGCCCGGCGGCCAGCTCGGCCAGCAGCGGGTACGGGCAGATCCGGGCGCGGCAGCGGGGGCAGCGGCCAGTGACCGGCAGCAGCGCCCGCCACCGCCAGCGATCCGGCAGGATCTCCTGGCCGCAGGCCGGGCACGCATGGCGGGGCGGCTGGCCGGATTCGGTGCTGCGGGCGAACACGCTGGCGCGTATCCGCGGGCCGGCGATCACGCCGACAGCGGCTGCGGCGATGATCCAGGGCAGCGTCACAGTGCCTGCCCGCCTCGGCGTGGGCGTGTTCCCGTGCGGCCACGCCGGGTCGCCCGGACCGGCACCTCAGCCAGCGTGATCCGCTTGAAGCTCGATGCCTGGATCAAGAATCGGCTTTCAGCGCCTCCTCCAGCATCTGCCGCGTCATTCTGTCCGCAACACTGACTGTGCTCGCGCCGTCGGGGCATGCGGCGAGATAGACCATGAACTGACTCAGCCGCTGCGCTCCCGGCAGTATGGCCAGGCCCGTGACGTCTACCAGGTCGGTCATGTCAGGGGCTTCCAGCCGGATCCCTGCCCGCGCGGGTGGCTCACCGGAGGTGGCCTGCCCCAGCTCGCCAGACAGGAGCGCGGCGAATGCGGCCGGGAGCTGCAGAGCCTGCTCGAATCGACGCCGCCACGAAGCCGGGCTCGCGGGCAGCGCAGGCGCGCCGTCCGCGCCGCGCGGCTCAACATGGACAATCAGGAGCGCATACCCCTCGACCCGGCCATGCCGCCGGATCCCGTCGGGCAGCTCCAGCCGCGCCGAGGCCACGCGATCGCCCAGCACCATGTCGATGATGCTGGACGTGCTGGTGGCCTGGCGCGCCCACACCGCATCCTGGCCGGCGTGGGTCAGGTCCGCCAGCAGCTCCGCGATAGCCGACGTGCGCAGGAAGGATTCAAAGGATGCCCTGATGCTCGGCCAGTCAGTATCAGCACCGACCTGGCCGCAGGCGATCTGCACCACGACCCGCACCCACGGCGGCCTGTCCGCGGGCTGGCGTATGCACGCGGTGCCCGGCAGGGTGATCTCCATCGCCAGGGCCGGCCCGCGCGCCTGCACGCCATCAGTGGTGATCTGCCACCGGCTGGTGCCATGGCGGCCCCTTTACCTGCGAGGCCATGAAGCCGGCGAAGGCGCCGCCGATCGTCGCTGCGCCCGTGCACCATGCCACGACACCGCTAGTGCTCCAGGGACCGATCCGCCTGTCTGGCATATCAGTCAGCGTACGGCCCGCGGCCGGCATGTCGCGCGCACCACAGGGCTGCGATCGTAGGGCAGGCTCAGCTCGTGTCAGAGAACCGCGCGGGCCCGCGCTTACGGCAGCCACGCACCCGTTCAAGGTGACCGCCTCGCCGTGGATCCAGGGCACTGCAACGAGCGCTCTGACCTAGAAATCGGAGGCAGCGAATTCACGCCACCAGCCCCGTTCCCGGCAGCACCAGGATGCCGCCCTTTGGGCAGGGCGACCATGCGATAGGCCCCTCAGCACGCGGATCTTCGGGGTACTGTCACACGGGTGAATCATGGCGGGGCGGGGATGCTGCCAGCCGATCAGTACGTGGCTTCGCTGGCGCGTAAGCGGATGGCAGCGGGCGCACTGTTCCGCGACGGCGCTGGCGGGGTGCTGCTGGTTGACCCGGTGTACCGGGACACCTGGGACCTGCCCGGTGGTGCAGTAGAGGCGGAAGAGTCCCCGCACGCCGCTTGCCGACGCGAGGTGGCCGAGGAACTGGGGCTGGATCGTCCGGCCGGGCGGGTGCTGGCGGTGGACTGGGTGCCGTCCCGGCCCGAGCGCCCCGAGGGCCTGATTGTTGTGTACGACGGTGGCGTGCTCACCCCAGCCGATATCGGCGCCATTACCGTGCAGGATGGTGAGCTTGCCGGGTTCGCGTTCGTGCCCCCCGCCGCCGTGGCTCAGCGGGTCACGCCGCTGGTCGGCCGCCGGATTGCCGCGTGCCTGGAAGCGCTGGCCAGCGGGACGGTGGCGTCGCTGGAAGCCGGCAGCCCGGCCGGGTGACTCACGCTGCGGCGGGCACGCCAGCGGCGGCCCATTCCAGCCAATCGCCATGCGGGTGGTAGCGCCCGAGTGGCCATTGTCCGGTGATGCGGCCCTCTTCGCATGCTGTCAGCCGCAGGCGCGGCTCGGCCGGATCGGGGCGGGGTTCAGCTTGTACCCAGTAGATGAGCCTGGCCGTGGACAGGACAGCCACCAGGTGCTCGAAGCGCTCCCGGTCAAGCGGGGGAAGGTGGGCGAGGAACGCGGTGTGGAACAGGCAGACTGTCATGTCCGCGGGAGCAGACGCTGTTAGTGCGGGGAGCCGCTCGGTGGCGTCCCCGGCATGCAGCGGGACGGGCGGGCGGGTCGCTGCTGCCGTCAGCGCGGCGGCGAGGACGGCGGCGCGTCCGGGGTGATCCGCCCACATCAGCGCCCGCAGCCAGGCTGCGTCATCTGGACTGGCGGGGTCGAGTGGATGCAGATCGATCCCGGCCCGCCACCTGACCTGCGGGATGGGCAGGTTCAGCGGCGGGCGGCGGGTACCGTCCAGGCGGCATCGCAGGGTCAGCGGCGAGCCGGTGTCGCCGATCGTGGTGCCAGTGCCGTAGTTGTAGGCGTAATGGTCCATGGCGAGGTTCAGGCCAGCGCTCGCGTCGGCCTCAATCAGGGCGAGCGGCCGGGCGGCCAGGTGCGCGGCGAGCATGACCGCGGGCAGCAGGTAGCAGCACCGGCGGACCTCGTTGGTCTGTACCCGGCGGGTGGATACGAGGGCGGTGAGCTGGTCACGTCGTTCCATGCAGAACTCGCGGAACACTGGGGCCGGGTTCCCGGTGACGGGCTGCGGGGTGAGAGTCGGGTAGTAGCGGGCCAGAGGGTGAGCGGGCTCGTGGGCGAGCAGGTAGTGCGCTGCGGCGAGCATCAGGTCCGGGGGGCTTTGGCCGGGGGCTGCGCTGGCTGCGATGGCCAGCAGCGCGGGATCATCGGCGATGGACGCGCCAATCTGCGCGTACACGGGCGCGTAGATGCCACAGCGGCGGGCCGCGAAGTGCCGGAAGGTGGCGGCGAGCTCACCGGGGCTGGTGAAACGCCCCCACGGGTCAGGCATGTAGCCGATTGTGCACCTCGTGTGATGTCCGGGGCAGCGGAATCGTGGCAGGCATCGCGGGGCTGGTGGCGGTAAGCGCCCGGCCTGCTGCCCGGTAGAGGCTGTCATGGATGCCGTCGGCGTACCGCAGGGCGCTCAGGTCACCAAGGACTTTCACGAGCGGCGAACTCGCGGTGAACCCAGTTGCCCCGGTCAGCAGCGCGAGTTCGGATGCGGCCGCATGGGCGGCATCGACGCCGTGCGCCTTGATGGCGCACCCCCACAGGGTGGCCAGCTGGTCCCCGTCCTCCGATAGCCGCTGGGCGGTCAGAACGGCGAGCAGGGCAGCGTTGATCTGCGCGTAAGAGCGGCCGACCGTGATCAGCGCATTGTCCCGCAAGTCTGCGATGAGACGCGATGACCGGCGGGCGCACAAGTGCGCGGCAACGTGGTCGCTGACCGCAGCGGCGGCTCCCAGCGCCGTGGCGGCGACCAGCGGCCGGTAGTGCGCGAAGTGCTCACGCAGCAAATCCATGCCCTGGCCAGGGCGGCCCAGAACCTCGCTGAGGCGCAGCGGTACCTCATCCAGCCGGAGTTCTCCCCAGGACCAGTCGGCCAGCCCGGACGGGCGTACCGTATGGCGGTCCAGGCCACCGGCGCCAGCGTCGATGATGCCAGCGGTCAGCTGCCCGGCTGGGTCGGTGAAGAACACGATGAACACGGCGGCCTCGTCCAGGCGGCTGATCCACGTCTTCGTGCCGGACAGGCGCCACCGGCCGTCGCTGTGCGGGGTGGCGGTGGTGGCGGTGGCATGGACCTGGCTGCCCCCGTGCGACTCAGTGATAGCGATTCCTGGCAGGTCTCCGGCGAGCAGCCGGGGCAGCCACCTGTCGCGTGCTGGCGGGGACGCATGGCGGGCGATCAGGCGCCCGTGGCCAAGCCCGGTCGCATCCCGCAGGTCGGCGTCGTGGTACCCGCAGATGAACTGCATGAGCGCCTGGACCTCCGGCGGGCAGCCGGCCCCGCCGTCGCGGGAGGGCACGGCCAGAGCCAGGTGGCCTGCTGCCGCAAGTTCGCGGCGGATCCGCGCTAGCCGCTGGCTGCGCAGCGATGTCTCGACATCCGGCCCCACCGGATGAAGGGCCAGCTGTCCAGCTAGGGCCTCCTCGAATCGGTGCAGCCGCCGTTCGTCCAGATCCGTGATACCGGGAACACCGGGCAGCAACGGCGCTAGCCACCCGGCCGCGCTGGTCACGAGCGCGCTTCTTTCTGTTCCCGCGGCCGGCGCACCCGGGCGGGCACACCGTAGGCCACCGATCCGGGAGGAATGTCGCGGGTCACCACCGACCCAGCCCCCACCAGCGCGCCGGCGCCAATGGTGACCCCGGCAAGAATCACCGATCCTGAACCGACCCGGGCACCGGTCTCAAAGCGCGGCGGGCACAGATCCGGCTGCCGGCCAGGGTCACGCCAGATGAGTTCCCGGTCGTTGACCGTACGCACGCCAGCACCCAGGAACACCCGGTCCGCCAGCACGCAGGAACTGGTGAGATGACTGCCCGGCGAGCAGCGCACCGACGCGCCGATGCTGCTCATCCGTTCCACCGTCAGATGGTGGCCAAGCTGCGTGCCCGCGCCGACGGTGACGAACGAGCGGAGCAGAGTCTGATGGCCGACCACCGCCTCATCGGCGATCTCAGCGCCCGCGTAGACCACCACTCCGGAACGGATGACCACGCCCGCGCCGATGACAGTACCGGCACTCGCGCCTGGGTAGACGTGCCCGACCGCGTAGCCGCGCTCGGGCTTGCCCACTGATACGTGCTCTTCAATGATGGCCGCCTCCCGCAGCACGGTGCCACCGCAGATCACTGCGTACGGTCCCACCCGGCACCCCCGCCCGATCTCGACCCGCCGTGCCACGCCCTGAGCGTCAGCAGGCACGAATATCGCGTGCTTACTGACCTGCGCTCCCTCGGCGATCAGCAGCAGGCCAGAGCTGGCCAGCTCGGCCGCGCCGACTTCCTGGCCGGCGCCGAACTCCTGAGCGCTCATCATGTCCTCCTCTGCGAGTGCCCGCTTCCAGGAGGCACCCAGCGGCGCGGCGCGCAGAAGTCCCCTGGCAGGACTCGGCAACGGCTTGCACACCCTGCAAACGCTCGTGCACTCACCGCCAAACAGGGCTACGGTCACAGGGGGACGCCCATGCGGAGCAGCCGATGAAACCGAACACCCCGCTGGCCGCGCCGCTACCTGCGGCCAGCAGCCCGGCGGCCAGCAATGCGGGCGTCATCGTGCGTATGGCGCGGCTGGCCGCTGGCCTGACACTCGCCGACCTCGGCCGCCGCTGCGGCTACTCGGCCTCGCAGATCTCCCGTTACGAGCGCGGCGTCCAGCCGCTCACCGACATCACCCTGCTGCGCCGCCTCGCCGAGGCTCTCGCGATCAACCCGCAGGAATTCGGCCTCACCCCCCAATACACCAGCCCGGCCGGGCGACACGCCCTAACCGGGCGCAAAGAACAGCCCACCGGAGCCGGTGCCCCTAGGGTTGATCGTGACTTCCCGAGCGAAGATGGTGAGGACCCAGTGCGACGCCGCGAACTGCTCGCAGCGGCTGCTGGGCTCGCTGGGGCAGCCGCGCTCAGCCGGCCCGGAGCCGCCCCTGCCGATAGTCCGGCAGATCTGGCAGGTGGCCTCCAGGATCTGCTGTATGGCGGCGGCACCGCCGAGCCTGTGCCGATACCCGCCCTGCGCACCGCCACCATCCGCGCTCGCGGCGACTTCCAGGCCGCACGCTACGACCGCCTCACGGCCACCCTGCCCCAGCTAATCGCCGCTGCCACTGCAACCCGCGACTGCGCGGACGGCGATGAGCGTTCCGCCGCGAGCACCTTGCTGGCCAACGCCTACATCGCCGCCGCCAACCTCATGATCAAGCTCAACGACGACCCGCTCGCCTGGACCGTGGCCGACCGGGCGCTCCAGGCCGCCCAGGCCGGCGGCGACCCGCTCACCCTCGCCGATGCACGCCGCGCCCTCGCCACCGTGATGCGCCGTACCGGCCGCCGCACCAGGGCACACGACCTGCTGATCTCCGCCGCCCGTGACATCGAGCCCCACGGCCACGCGACCCCCGCCCAGCTGTCGATGTATGGCACGCTGCTCGAAGTCGCCGCCTACACCGCCGCAGTCGACGGCAGCCGGGGCGCCGCCACCGAACTCATCGATGAGGCACAGGCCACGGCGACCCGCCTCAGACCCGGCGCCAACCACCGCTTCACCGCATTCGGCCCCGCGAACGTTACCCTCTACCAGGTCAGCATCGCCCAGGTCCTCGGTGACAGCGGGACCGCCATCGAGCACGCGAAGACACTGCACCCGACTACGATCCCCACCCCGGAGCGGCAAGGCCGGTACTGGATCGATGTAGCCCGCGCCTACCATCAGTGGGGCAAACCCGAGCCCTGCTACCGCGCGCTACTGTCCGCCGAGCGCGCCGCCCCCGCCGAGGTCCGCTACCGTCCCCCCGTTCACCGGATCACCGAAGACCTCCTCCGCGCAGACCGCCGCCATGCCCTCACAGGGCTACCAGGCTTCGCCCGCCGCATCGGCATGCCAGCCAGCTAGCTCGCCAACCTCGGCCCGGCGACCGGCGGCAGCAGCCAGTAGGCCGGACAACGGCTGGCACCACGGCGGGCCCTTCGTCCGCGAGGCAGTTGAAGCCCACCAAAGGCACCGCCGATCGCCGCCGCCCCTGTCCACCATGCGGCGACGCCGCTGCAGCCGCTGGTACTCCAAGGCCGATCAGCCTGCCCGGCGTACCAGCCCGCGCCAGCACGCGCATCACGTAGCGACGCTCATAGGCATCCCAGTGCCTGTCAGAGCCCGGCCCGCCCGCTCACGATAGTCAGGCGCCTTTCCAGGTGACTGCGCGCCTCCTCCACATCCCCGGCGATGCCGCTCATCGCGACAGCCGCGGTGATGATCACATCAGCGAGCTCGGCGAGCAGGTCGTCACGAGTCCGGCAGATACCCTTCCTGCTGTTCAGGCCCTGCATGCCGATCAGCGCCTCGGCGGCTTCCCCGACTTCCTCGGTCAGCTTGAGCAGCCGGATCTCCACGGGGACATCCCCGTGATGCGCATGCAACCGGCCGACCTGCTCCCACATCGCACCCTCCAGCGAAAATAAAGGCCAGCCCTGCACCTGGGGTATGCGGTCGAAGGGCCTACTCCCGGCACCTGCGTCATCAGCTGGCGCACTACCTGATTCAGGACATCGTCCTGGGTGCGGCTGATCGCCTTTGCGCTCATCACATCCTGGTGGCTGGCGGATCGGCGGCCTACGGCTGGGTGGCAGGTTGCAACGAGTTGCCGACTAGGCCAGCCTCTAGCATGACCAGCCGTACGGTGTCCTCCAGTGAGCTGGCTGCGGGGATGATCTGCTCGATGCCGCCGGGCAGCAGGTCGCGTTCGCGATACCAGGCGCGCATGTCAGCTTCCCCGAACTCAGTGGCTTGGGGCCGGTTCGCGTGACGGCGCAGGGTTTCCTCCAACGGGACGTCCAGGTAGTAGAAGCGAGCCACGCTCTGGTGGTCTCGGTGCAGTGCCTCCAGCATGGGGCCGTAATGCGCGGCGCGCAGGATTCCCTCTACGACCACATGGAACTCGCACAGAGCGTAGCGGGTCACCGTATCGATCAAGCCAATATTTGCCCCGCCCGGAACGTCGCGCTCGTGCAGGACAACCCGGCGCAGGTTGTCCTGGCCGACAAGGGCTATGCCACGGCCGTACCGGGCACGTATCTCGGCCGCGACTGAACTCTTGCCCGATCCCGAATTGCCGCGCAGGACGATTAGGCGCGTAGATGAGGATCCAGCGCTCACCCCGGTTACGGTAGCGGCCAGGGAAGCCGTAAGCTCGGTGGCGCGCGGAAGGCTGCCCCGATGCATGTGCGCGTGACTGGCGTGGTCATCGAAGATGACCGTATCTTGCTGCTGAACCAGGACACCGATACGGGGCGCTCGTGGAGCCTGCCGGGCGGGAAGGTCGAGGACGGTCAGGCGCAGCAGCAAGCTGAGTTCCGGACAGCACCGCCCGGCTCGCTGCCGTGCGCTGCGGGGCGGCTCCAGGCGTCTAACTGAACGCAGACGACGCATCACCAACCCAAGGGCCATGCGCCCGCTCATCGACATACTCAAATGCTGAGATCCTGCCCGGAGGCGGACGCGGATTCTCGGCAGTTAGAGCTGGGGCATTACCGTCCAGAGCTGCAGGGGAGCCTCATCACGTCGCGCATGTGCTCTCAAGGCGAACACCCTGTCAGAGCCAGGTAGTCGTACTGGTGATAGGTCAACTCGACAATCATGAGGCGGCAGGGGCGTCTCGGGTGAGGCCGAGTTTAGTGACGCGGGCGGCGATCCACCTGACCCGCTCGGCAGTGGTCATGTTCGGCGGGATATCGATGACCCGCTGCCCGACCGTCGCGCAGGTGGATCGGACGACCCGGTCGGCGGCCGGCTGCAGGTCCAGGACCTTGGACCGGTACGGGTCACCGACTTGATGCTGGTCGAACCGGTCGCAGCAGTAGAACACCGCGTCGTAGGTGCCAGCCCAGGCTTCGCAGAAGGTCTTCATCGCCTCCAGCACGGCGGCCTCGCGGCTGCCGGGCGGGGTCTGCAGCACCAGCCAGGCGTAAGCCATCACGTTGGCGATGGTCTTATCGGCGATGATCATCGTGTGCTGGCGGGCGGCACGCAACTGGGCCGAGAGCTGGGCGGCGAACAGGTCGACCTCCGTCTCCACGTCGAACTCGCCCTTGCCGTGGACAACGATCTCCTCGATGAACGGGCTGTGCCGGGCCGGTTCCTCGACGGTGGCGACGTGGATGCCGCGCTCGCGATAGTAGGCGGCCAGCGCGTGGGTCAAGGTGGTCTTGCCCGAGGCGTGGGTGCCCTCGATTGCCAGCACGACGCAATCACGCAGCATCAGTTTCTCCCAGCAGCGCGGTGAACACAGGATGCGCCAGCCAGCCGAACGCGTCGCCCAGCTCGGTTGCCAGAAACCGGTTGACGTTGAGGCCCGGCTGCCAGTGCGCCAGCCCGGCCGCGCGTGCGGCGACTGAGCTGCCCCAGATTTTCCGGACAGGGGATCCAATAGGATTCTCACCGGAAAGGAACGGGATCAAGTGCCGGGGAAACCAAAGCATTACACTCCGGAGTTCAAGGAGCAGGCCGTCAAGAAAGTGGTCAACTCCTCGCCGCCACGGACGATCGCCGAGGTGGCGCGTGAACTCAAGATTAACGATACCACACTCGGGTTCTGGGTAAAGGCGTACCGGAAGAAACTCGCTGGGCAGCCCCTGCCGTCCGATATGCCCGAGGACGAGCGGGTCCGGGAACTGGAACGCCGCGTCCGCGAGCTTGAGACGGAAAACGCATTCCTGAAAAAAGGTGTGCCACGAACGCGGGAGGCTGCCTGATGTAGCAAGGTGACCGAACGCGGTGCTGCACGGGAGATGAGGGATTGCTGGCCCTTCGGAGCCGCCCTGCGGGGGGAGGCTTCAAACCGCCGTCTGCTGCATTAGCTGAAGACTGTTGTGGTGAGCGAGACGGAAAAGGCGCACAGGATGCGTCAGGTGGGGATCAGGAAGACGTTGCATTAAATGCCCCGGTTGCGGGGCTCGCTGTTGGCGCGTCGTTATTGGATAAGGCGGCATCAGAACCGGGTGTTACTTTTTGGCCCGGGATGAGCCTGGCGGGAACCCGTTTACTGGCCAGGTGGTGCCCGGCGTGGAGGCGGCGTGAGCCTGGTCTGCGGCTCTCGTGCGGAACGTGGGAAAGCGCGCCCCGGTACGGCCTGCCCGGAAGCGGGCGGCGAGAGGGAGACCCCCAGGCGTCTGAAACGCAAGGGGCTGAGTACCGATCCGGGGAGCGCAGGCGGACCGGCCCGTAGTAGCGGTGAAATCCCTGCTTGATGCGGTGGGGGCGGAGCGAAGGGGCCGGCTCATCCGTGGTTCGCGCATCAGGTCAACAGGCAGTGTCCTGGAGGAGTCGTGGTGGGCGGGCAGTACCGGCAGGCAAGCCGTTTGAGATACCGGAACAGGAGGTATGGGATGCCTGGCTGAAGGTGAAAGCCACGGCGGGGCGCCGGGAGCGGACGGGCAGTCGATCGAGGATTTCGAGGCCGGCCTGAAGGACAATCTTTACAAGGTCTGGAACCGGATGTCCTCGGGCAGCTACTTCCCGCCCCCGGTAATGGCGGTGGAAATACCGAAAGCGCATGGCGCGGGAGTCCGGGTTCCCGGCGTTCCCACTGTCGCGGACAGAGTTGCGCAGACCGTGGTCGCTGCCCGGCTGGAGAAAGAAGCGGAACCGAAATTCCATGATGACTCCTACGGGTACCGGCCCGGACGGTCGGCGCTGGACGCGGTGGGGAAATGCCGGGAACGCTGCTGGAAGCACGACTGGGTAGTCGATCTTGACATCCGGAAGTTCTTCGACAGCGTTCCGTGGGACTTCATCGTCAGGGCGGTGGAGGCCAATGCCGCGGATGCCTGGGTCATTCTGTAGGTGAAGCGGTGGCTTTCGGCCCCGCTGCGGATGCCCGACGGCAGCCTCGCGGAAAGGGACCGCGGAACCCCCCAGGGATCTGCGGTTTCACCGGTACTCGCTAACCTGTTCCTGCATTACGCGTTCGATATGTGGATGGTCCGGAAATTCCCGGCCGTCCCGTTCGAGCGGTACGTCGACGACGCCGTAGTGCACTGCCGCCCGGAAAAGCAGGCCCGGATGATCCGGGCCGCGCTGGAAGAGCGGATGAGGCAGGTGGGCCTGAGCCTGCACCCGGACAAGACCCGGCTGGTGTACTGCAAGGACGCGATACGGCGAGGCTCGGCTGAGCACGTGTCGTTCGACTTCCTCGGGTTCACCCTCCGGGCACGGGGCGCGCGCACCAGGCACGGGCGGGTATTCACCGGGTTCGGCCCGGCGATCAGCAAGGACGCCCTGAACAAGATCAGCGCGGAGGTGCGGTCCTGGCGGCTGCACCAGCACACTGACTGGTCCTTCGGGCAGCTCACAAAGTGGATTAATCCCATCGGGCGAGGCTGGATGCAGTATTACGGGGCGTTTTACCGCTCTGCGCTGTATCCGGTGCTCAAGCGCATCAACGGCTACCTGGTGCGCTGGGTTCGGAAGAAATACAAACGGCTGAGGACCTTCAAGAAAGCGCACGAGGCATGGGGGCGGGTCACTGCCCAGTACCCCTTGTGGTTCGCGCACTGGAAATGGACGACCGCGCACTGGCGGGAAGGATGAGAAGAGCCCGGTGACGCGAGAGTGTCACGCCGGGATTCTGCGGGAGCCCGGGGCTGAGATGCCCCGGGCCACCCGACCGGGTGCGCCACGAACGCTGGAGGTTGCTTGTTAGCTGAGCGAGTGACAGCGGTGCTGCACGAAAGATGGAGGATTGCAGGCCCTTCGGAGCCGCCCTTCGGGGGGAGGCTTCAAACCGCCCTCTGCTGCGTTGGCTGAAGACCGTCGTGGTGAGCGATGAGGGAAAAGGCGCACGTGATGCGTCAGGTGGGGTCCAGGAAGGCGTTGCATCAAAAGTCCCGTGAGGGATTCACCGTCTGACAGCGTCGTTATTTAGAGAAGCGGCATCAGAACCGGGTGTTACAGCTTGACCCGGGATGAGCCTGGCGGTTACCCGATTACTGGCCAGGTGGTGCCCGGCGCAGAGGTGGCGCGAGCCTGGACTGCGGCTTTCGTGCGGAACGTGGGATGGCGTGCCCTGATACTGCCTGCCCGGAGGGGCGGCAAGAGGGAGAGTTCCAGGCGTCTGAAACGCGAGGGATTGAGTACCGTCGCGGGGCGCGCAGGCGGACCAGTTCGTAGTAGCGGTGAAGTTCCTGCTTGATGCGGTGGGGGCGGAGCGAAGGGACTGGCTTGTCCGTGGTTCGTTTGCAGGGTCAGCCAGCGTGGCTGGGAGGAATCAGGTGGGCGAGCAGGTATCACCAGGAAAGCCGTTCGGCATTTCGAAGGAGGAGGTGTGGCAGGCGTATCAGAAGGTGGCGGCCAACAAGGGCGCTGCCGGGGTCGACGGGGTTGACCTGACGGAATTCGAGTCCGATCTGAAGGGAAACCTCTACAAGATCTGGAACCGGATGTCGTCGGGATCGTATTTCCCGCCCCCGGTAAGGGCGGTTGAAATCCCGAAGGCGCATGGCGCGGAAACCAGGATGCTCGGCGTTCCCACGATAGGCGACCGGATAGCGCAGACCGTGGTCGCGTCCCGGCTGGAGAGCGTGGTGGAGCCGAAGTTCCACCCGGACTCTTACGGGTACCGGCCCCGGAAAGGCGCGCTGGACGCCGCGGGGAAATGCCGGGAGCGGTGCTGGAAGTACGACTGGGTCATTGACCTGGACGTGCGGAAGTTCTTCGATACCGTTCCCTGGGACCGCATTATCGCGGCCGTAGAGGCCAGTACCGCCTTGCCCTGGGTGATCCTTTACGTGAAGCGGTGGCTTGCCGCTCCTATTAGGATGCCCGGCGGAACGCTGGCGGAACGGGACCGCGGAACCCCGCAAGGATCTGCGGTCAGTCCCGTACTCGCCAACCTGTTCATGCATTACGCGTTTGACTTGTGGATGGCCCGGGAATTCCGGGGCTGTCCTTTTGAGCGCTAGGCGGACGACGCGGTCGTGCACTGCAGGTCCCTGGCCCAGGCCAGGTTCGTGCCGGACAGGCTGCGGCGGCGGAGGGAGCAGGTCGGCGTCAGCCTTCACCCGGAGAAAACCTGGATTGTGTACTGCAAGGACGGGAAGAGGCGCGGCTCGCAGGAGCACACTGAATTCACCTTCCTCGGCTTCACCTTCCGGGCGCGTGGGGTGCGGGCGAGAAACGGGAACGTGTTCACCGGGTTCGTCCCGGCGGCCAGCAAGGACGCCATCAAGAAGATGAGCGAGAAAGTGAAGTCCTGGCGGCTCCGCACGCTCACCGGCCACGCAATGGACGAGATCGCCCATGCGGTCAATCCTGTGATCCGGGGCTGGATGCAGTACTACGGTGCGTTCTACAAGACCGGGCTGTACCCGGTCCTCTACCGCATCAGCGCATACCTGGTGCGGTGGATTCGGAAGAAGTACCGGCGGCTGAAGACATCTGCCAGGACGCACGAGGCGTGGAAGAGAATCACCTTGCAGTACCCCACGCTCTTCGCTCACTGGCAGTGGATTCACGGTTTCTGGTGAGAAGGGCAAGAAGAGCCCGGTGACGCGAGAGTGTCACGCCGGGATTCTGCGGGAGCCCGGGGCTGAGATGCCCCGGGCCACCCGACCAGCGTACTTCGCGAGGGAGCAGCGGTGACCGACAAGTTCGAGTTCATCGACGCCGAGTGCGCAACAATTCCCGCCGGAAAAGGGGAAGATGCTCCCACGATCGTGCAGATGTGCAGGTGGCTGGGAGCGTCAAAATCCGGGTATTACGACTGGCGGACGCGGCCGGAAAGCGCGACCGCGCAGCGCCGGGAACTGCTGAAGCTGAAGATAAAGGCATTGTTCGATGCGAACAACGAGGAATACGGCTACCGGCGCATCCACGCCGCGCTGGCCCGCGGCGGCGAGCAGTGCGGCCTCGAGCTGGTCCGCGCGCTGATGCGCGAGCTGGGCCTGGTGCCCTGCCAGCCCCGGCCGTGGCGGCAGTCGCTGACCGGGCAGGGCCCGGCCGGGCCGATCCCGGACCTGGTCGCCCGCGATTTCACCGCGACGGCGCCCGGCCGGAAAATGGTCGGCGATATCACGTACATCCCGACCTGGGAAGGGTGGCTTTATCTCGCGCTGGTCATTGACTGCGCGACCCGCATGATCGTCGGCTGGGCGATGGACGATAATTACAAGACGCCGCTCATCGCCGACGCTATTACCATGGCGGCCCGCAACCTGGATCTCCCCGAGGGCGCGGTATTCCATTCCGGCCGCGGCAGCAATTATACCTCGGCTGAGTTCGCCGGCGTACTGGAACAGCTAAATATCAGGCAGTCCGTCGGCCGCACGGGAATCTGCTCTGACAACGCGCTCGCAGAATCGGTGAACGGGACGGCGAAAGTCGAGCTGGTGCACCGCACCGTCTACGATACGCGAAAGAAAGCATGCGATGATATTGCGCGGTGGATCGAGCTTCGCTATAATCGGACTCGTCTTCATTCAGCGCTCGGGTACCGGACGCCGCAAGAGGTAATGGACGAGTACCTGAACGGGCAGGAAGCCGCGTGAATTAACCGCAAATTCCCTGTCCGGAAAACGCGGGGCAGCTCAAGGCCCGTCAGCGACACCGGCTGCGGCTCATCAGCGTCGGCGTCGAAGAACAGCGGGTCATCCGGTCCGGGCGGGCGGCCGAACTTCTCCTCAAACCGGCGGACCTGGGCTTCCAGCGCTGCGGCCTGATCAGGGCCGACCCGGATGACCTTGCTGTCGAGGGTGAGCACCTGCGGATAGCCCAGCTCGAACGCCAGGCTGATCAGCTCGGTCCCCGGCCAGCTGTGCCAGCGCCCGTCCTCAGGCGCGACCGGCTCAGCGCATGCGGGGATGGCCAGCAGATGGGCCAGAGCCGTGTCCGGGTCCAGGCCGCGCCGCGGCGCGGTCGGCAGCACGTCGGTGACCGGGACCAGCGCCGAGTCCTCGGCCAGCCCCAGCGCCCACGCCACCGCCCGCTCCCCCGCCTGCGACAGCTCCTCGAACTCCCCGGCCACCAGGGTGATGTACAACGCGGGCAGCAGCACGGCCGTCTCATGGCGCACATCCACGCCAGCGGCACCAAGCAGGTGCAGGCCCTCGCGCAGCGCGTCCTGCGCCGTGCCATCGTGCGCCACCCCGGCCTGGGTGGCCGCCCACAGCCGCTCGACGCGTCCGGCGGCGTCCGGCGGCGGGTCCGGGAGCGGCGCCTCCGGGTCCGGGCCGTGGCCCAGGCGGGCACCGGCCAGCGCGGTGCCGGGCAGCAGGCTGCGCGGCAGCTTGCGCTGGTCCAGGCCCGCCGCCTCCAGCCGCCCCGCCACCAGCAGCAGAAGCTCGCCCTCATCCACCGGCAGATCATGCTCGGCGCTGGCGGCCAGCACCTCCCGGACGAACCGCTCGATGCCCGCCCAGTGCACCGTGTCCCGCAGCAGCCCCAGCCACGCCGTCAGCGCATTGCCGAATTCATAGCCGTCCGCGAACCTCCGCGGCCAGACCGTGCCCAGGAACAACGTGTCCAGCGGGTCCAGCTCCGCGAACCACTCCGGCTCATCGCCCTCCGCCTGCGCCATGCCCAGCGCCGCGAACCCCAGTGCGTAGGCTCCCGCCAGGCTGGCCTTGCCCGGCGGGTTCCCCCGGACCAGGCGCGTGACCTCAGCCTGTGCCCTGCTGCGTGGATCATCGCCCTGGCCGCCACCATCAGCCCGGCGGCTGCGGGGCGCGGTGGCGCCCTGCCGGGCCGTGCCCTGACGGCGGCGCCGCGCTGCCTTGCCCACCCACTGCTCCTCCCACAGGACGTACTCAGAGACTATCCAGACCAGCAGCCGCACGACGGGAGCCGCGGGGCAAGGTGACGAACCGCCCGGCGGAATGTCAGATCCGGGATCCATCATTCAGAATGACCCGCCCGGAGCAGGAACCCAGGAGGTGGACGTGGCCGCGTCTCAGCCTTATGTCATTCAAGGGCCGCTTACCGCCGAGATCGCTAACGTCCGTTCGCCTGTCCGCCAGTTCCTCGGCGAATTGTGCGCACATGGCCTCCGCGATGTTCAGCGCCGATATCGCGAGGCCGCCTCGGAGCTAGCCGTCCCAGGAGCGCCCCGTGGCGAGGCCGATCCGGGAACGGCTGGCACTGCGGCGGACTGGCTGCTGCGATTCCTTGTTGACTCAGAACCGGAGCTGGATCTCGTGATGATGGGTGCCGCAGCGTGCGCCCAGGCGGGCATACGCCTGCTTCCGGCGCTAGCTGAGGTTGCCCGGGCGCTGGGGATGTCCTTGCCGTCGCGGCCAGCCGGGCATGTGCGAGTGTTCACCGGGCCGACTGCGGGCAACGGCGCAGACCCCGAGGCGCTGGCACGGTCATGCTGGGTGCTCGCCCTGATCACCGAGGCGTACCGCGGCGGCCCGATGGTCGCTTCGGCCGGCCCGCTGGGGCAGTTCCGTGGTGCCGCAGTGACCAGTGGTGACCTCCTTGGCCTGGCGCCGCCGGCCGGGCTCGACCAGCTCGCCGGGTTCCGCCACGTGTTCAGCACCATCCTGATGCCCCAGCTCGCCACCCGGAGAGGGACTTGGGCGCTCGGACCGACGATCACCGGCTCGGCGCTGATCAAGGCTGACGCCGACCTGATCGCGGCTGGGCTGCTCCTCGATCTAAAGACCTCCGCGAAGAAGCCCTCGCTCGGGGTCACCGACCTCCTCCAGGTGATCGGCTATGCGCTTCTCGACTTTGACGACGAGTACCGCCTTGACGTGCTTGGCATCTTCAGCGCCCGGTATGCCTACCTCGCCACATGGACACTTCCGGTCCTGCTCAGCGAGCTTGCCGGGCATGACGTCGACCTGCGGACGGTGCGCGGGCGCTTCCGGGATCTGCTGCGTTCCTGTCAGGCTTGATTAACGCCGCCGCGTCACCTTCTTTGGGCGCGCAACGTGGGCATTTCTTAAGCATTTACCTCGTAAGGCACAGCTACGGCGAAAGTGCTCCAGCCTGCCCATACGATTTCTGACTGCTGCAGAAGGAAAAGGCGGCCTGAGACAAAACTCAGGCGGTCAGCTCCAGCAGCTTCTGGGATTCGCACCTGGGCGAGTGGCTGCCGAGTTGCGGAGGTCACGATTCTGTGGCGGCGCTGCGCCTTATCATCTCGACGACTTCACTGATCTCGTCGGGAGCTGCATATGGTACCTGCGCGTAGATCAGGGACGGTGACCCCTCAAGCTTGGCCAACAAATGTCCCTTCCCCAGCAGGCGTTCGGCGCCCTTGTCTCCGAGGGAAAGCTCGGAGGTTCCCTCGGAGTCGACGCGTAGGATCAGCCGATTGCCGAGGTTCGACCTGAGCTGCATCGGCATCACGTTCGCTTCAGGGCGCTGCGCAGCGAAGACCAGGTAGATCCCGGCTGCTCGGGCCTTTACTCCAAGCCGCTGTACAGCGGATGCAACTTCCTTCTTGTATTCCTCCGTCAGCATCCATTCGGCGAACTCATCGTGAATAAGCCAGAGAGTCGGCATTCGATCATCGGGCATTGCCTGTGCGTTGTAGAGATGAACGTTCGCCACGCGGGCCTGGCGCATGCGGACGTAGCGGGCGTCCATCTCCTCGACTAGACCCCCGATCCGTGCTAGCGCGTCCTCCTGCTGGTCAATGATGCCGCCCCGCAGGTGCGGGAGATCCTCGAAGGCGAAGTAATCAACGCCCTGTTTCGGGTCGATTAGGATGATGCGCGCCTGGTCTGGCCGGTTCGTGGCCGCGATGCTTAGGATGATGTTCTGCATTAGCACGGACTTGCCGCTGCCAGTGGAGCCGGCGATAAGGGTGTGGGGGGCGTGCAGTCTGCTGGGCGAAAGTATGAGAAGGTTTCCGTCGTCCTCGCGTACGCCGATGAGCAGGCTCTGATTTCCGTCACGCCCGTCGGGCGTCCAGCGCTGCCATAGCGACCGTAGCGGCACGACATCCCGGCGCGGTCTGGCGATCGACAAGGACACGACTCCAGGCTCGGGCTGGACGCCGATCAGGTTGAGCCCGTAGGTGGTCAGGAACTCCAACCGACGGCGGTGGACCTGGTCAACCGTCAGGCTGGCGCTGCCACGGAATTTTAGTAGCGCGGCGTTCGGTGTCAGGACACTCCGCAGGAGCTTGGCCTGGAGTTGGAACTGACGCAGCGCTTCCCTTGCGGTGGCCTCCGCCTCGAGGAGCCATTCATTGTCGTCGTTACTGGTCGTGCTGCCGCGCGTTTCGGCGGACCTCCACTTCGCGACTTCCGGGTATGGCCATAGCTGGAGCTGGCTGTCACCGCCCGCTGTTGCTACTTCTGATGAGGTCTCATCGGTGTCGGCACCTGAACCTCCAGCCGCTTGAGCATTGGGACCGTCTGCAGGGATGGCCGTTCCGGGAGACGACGCAGCAGGTCCGGAGCCAACGTTAGCGGGCGGGGCGCTGGGATCTGGTCGGGGATGTGAGTCATGGGGGCCTTCCGTGCCTTCGGCGCCAGCGCGTCTTGCGCCGATTGGCCTGGGTGGTTGCGGCGGCGTGACGGGATGAGGCGGTAGTGGGCCGCCCGCCTCGCCGCCGTCGAGGCGTCGGCGGACTTCTGCTGGGTCGGTGTCGTGGTAGTAGCTGAGGACTAGTTCGCGGACATGATCGCGGCCGAAGATTTCCTGGAAAGCGCTGCAGGGCCCGTCGGCGAGTCCGGGCAAGCGCGTTCGCGCCGAGCTGTCCGCCGTGTCGATGGGACCGCGCACGAAGACGTGGGAATACCCTCGCAGCTCTATCCCGCACTGTCCTTCGCGCAGAGCCCGGCGCCAGTCTGGAAGGTTGAGCGTCGTGCCTGCGGGAGCGGTTATCCCGTCGACCAGCAGATCAGAGAGTCGGGCCAGCCACACGGTGCGGTCAAGCCGGGCGGGTGTCCCGATCGCTCCACCGGCCATGCGCCTCATGGTGTCCAGGAGTTGCTTGGCTGACTCCTTGCGCTTGGCAGCGAGATTCGAGCCGTCGATGTACTTTGCCTCGGTCAGGACCGCGAGCAATGTCTTCGAGCCGTCGGGTCCGCGTCCCGGGCTCAGGGCGAGCAGGTCGGCGATCCTCTGCTCTTTCTGGCCCAGCCAGTCGACGTAGTCGTCGAGGAAGTACCAGCCCGCATGCTGGCTTGTGCCTATCTCGTGGCGGATGAGGTGCCGACTCAGCACCACCCCGATCAACTCGCTCGCGCTCGTGCCGCGCTGCGCGGCACGCAGCACGATATCTCCGGAGATGTCGTTGGCATCGCCGATGAAGCGGTCGGCGAGTTCCCGCAACTGTGGGCTGTCCAGGCCGAGCCGCAGGTCGTTAAGACGGCTGATGATCATCGACTGTAGAAGGCCCATGGGTGCGCGCGAGGAGATGATCAGGCTGCGGCCCTGGGTGGCGAGCTGCTTATAGCGGATAATGCGCACGCCCTGTTCGCGGAGCTGACGCCGGTCAAGAAGCTCGTCGTAGTTAGCGACCCAGGTCGCCAGGTTATGCGTTTCATCGAAGATCTTGGCCGTGATCGCGTCGCCGAAGTCGAGCTGCCTCGCGGGCAGCAGGCCGCGGCCGGGGGAACTGCCCGGGCCTGGCCGGAAGAAGGAGGAGATGGCGCCGATGTAGGACCACCCCTCGGCGCGCTGGACTGGGCAGGTGAGATACACCACGGACTTCATGTCGCCCATGGCAACTGGCCGGCGTCGTGACCACTGGGCAGGGTTGAGCATCTCGGCAGGCACGGGCCGGGAGTCTTCGGGGTACCACTCCAGCCGTGCGCGGCGGGCAATCACGTCCTGTGAGAAGACGATGTCGTTGGGGCATCCGTCGCGCTGGTCGGGCGCCGGCGACGGGTCTGCCGATATGCCGATCCGGAGCCGGGCCATGAAATCCTGGGTCGCCTCTCCCGCTACGTAGCCATCGCCATCTGAGTCCGGAGTGTCGACGATCTGCTCGTAGAGCCAGGAAAGCCTGTTAGTGTCGCGGTGCCTTAGCAGGACGTGGCAGCGGACATCCTCGTCCTGCTGGTCCATCGCTGCCAGCTTGTCGACCACGGCCAGCGGCAGGCGCGAGGAGTCGCAGTTGTATAGAACTACCGACAGGTTGGCCTGCTCGTGAGGATGCAGGGTGAGGTAGCGCCGGACAATTTCTGTTACGCGGCTTGCGCTTTCCGCCGGATTCTCATTGGTGTCATCCGCGCCGGCGTCAGCCGCGAACGGCGACTCGTGCAGGGTGTAATCAGCTACCGTATCAGTTAGTGCCAGCAACTCGGGCTGGGTTCCATTCCATCCAAGCGCGACTTCTGGGTAGAATGGGTGTGCGAATTCTTCGCGCAGTTCGCGGAAGAAAAGGTCAGGGTCGCCGAACTCAACGCTCGGAGCGGCCAGAAGGTGGCGCACCAGGTCGGCGGCGCGGCGGAGCTTCCTTGCCATGGCGGCTATCCGGAGAGGATGCCACGGGCCGATGATGACTGTAGGCCGGCCGCCGTCAATGGCGATTGCCCCTATATCCAGGAGCGGTCGCAGCAGCATCTGACGCGTGCGGTCGGCTGTTGACTCGCGGTGAACCGCGTCAAGCAGGGTTCCGTATGCTTCAGCCTGTGGCTCCAGTTCCGGCGATGCCGCACCCGCAGTGGCAAATCCTCTGATGGCCTGGCCGTAACGCTGCTCGAACTCAGCAAACAGCTCGGCGAGATGGCGGGCAGCCGACTCCGAGATAAGAGACATGACCTGAGCCTCGCGAAGGTTATTCCGCCACACAACCGTGAGGTTATTGGCGTTGGCTTCGCGGACACGGACCAGCGATCCGCGCTCTCGGCCGTAGGCAGCCATAAGCGTCCGGACGTCGCGAAGATTAACGCTCTGGACGGATCCTTTGCTGCTCGTCCGCTCCCGGTTAGCGCGGCCGATCACGAGCGGACACTGACTTAGCCTGTCCCAGTCCCCGACCAGCCCGCTGGTAATCCATTTCGGGTCATATCTCCAGATGAACTGAGCCAAGGCCTGGTCTGTGACGCCGCCGATGGTCTCGAACTGGAGGATAACGGTAAACTTGATCTGCAGCGCCGCTTTGGCCTCGGAGTCGTTGGGCTTGGACTTCGGGTCTTTGCTGGCTCTCCACGAGCCTGCAAGAGCCGGGAAGTCCAAGAGCCGGTCCATCTCCCACCTGACGCCGCTGCCGAACAGGTCGCGTATCCCGGCATACCGCCGGGCGAAGTACATTCCGGCTTCCTCGTTCAGTTCGCGAAGATCGCGCGGGGTTCGCCGGTCGCTGGTTATCGTGAGCGTCCGGTGGCTGCCCGCCGCATCCCAGGAAAGCCTCTCCAGGCTGTCGATCAGCCCGGTCACGAAGTCGTAGGTTTCGGCGGGAGTGCCGAAGATGAAACGATCCCACGCCGATCTGATCCTGCGTTCCCTGCGGAATTCATCGCGGTGCCCGTCGTAGAAATCGCGGTCATCGTCGAGCGCCGGGCCGGTTGTAGGCCGGGCCTGCAGTCGTTCGAGGTAGGCCCGGTCAGGGTCGGGCAGCAGGTCTGGGTCGTTGTCGTCGTAGAACCGTAGGGTCTCTTCCCCGAGGTTGAACTTCTTGCGGTTGAATCCGTCAAAGAGCGGCTTTATGTCTTCCCAGTCGCATTGTGCGAGGGCGGCGGATGCGTCGGTCCATCCGCCCGGGGCGTCGATGAAGGCACGTACTGCCTGATGGTGCTTGTCCGGGATGTCCTCCCTGACGTCGTCGAAGGCGCTGTTCAGGTCGTGGCTGGTGAGCGCCGTGCCCGAGGGCGTCTGCTTGCTCAGGTAGCACGCCCGCTTGCTCTGAACGTTGGCGTACAGTGCCCGCCACCTGGCGGCCCGGCCGCGGAACTGCGGCGCGATGCGGCCGAACTCGCCTGAGTTCTTCGGCCATCCGAGGCTGGGCAGGGCAGCGTCCAGGGCGTCGTGCAGGGGAATCGACTCAATGTCGATCAGCTCGCGAGCGGTCAGCACATATGCGGCATATCGGTCCAGTGACACCGCCTGCAGCGCGCCGAGGCCGCTCAGCGCCTTCTCCCACCAGAGCTTGTCCTCGTCGGCGATGGGCACTTCGGCGCCGGCAGCCTGAACCCATAGGCCGGGCCGTCCGATGAGTTCAGGCGACCCGACGGGCGTGAGCTCTCGCAGCGATTGGTCCTCATCGTCGCCCGTGTTGGCCAGCAGCAGCGCGGGCTTTGGGCACGGCGCGTTGCGCAGGTACGTGGCTCGCTTTTCGGTCAGGACCTCAGCTGGCAATCCGAGTCCGCTAACGAAGCTCTCGGGAAGCTTGATGTCAACCGCTGCAGATAGTTCGGGATCAGCCATGATCGCTCGTGCGATTGCAGCGGTCTGCTGCGCGCTGAGGCGGTCGATCATGAACCGCGCCGTTCCGGCTGCGCTGTCGGCACCGTGGCCAGCAAGCTGGTCTTTCAGGTACAGGGCTGTGACCGTGCCCAGAAGCCCGTCCGCCGACATCGGCCGTGGGGCCAGGCGAGCCGCTCTGGGACGGCTTTCACGGCCTGGGCCGCCCTCATGCGCCGTGGTCATGCGTCGGCCTTCCTGTAGGGGTTCTCGACGTAGGCGCACGCATCGGAAAGCCGGCGCAGCAAGCCCAGGCTGACCAGCCGCTGCTCCAGGCGCCTCGCGTTGTCCTGGAAGGCGCTGGAGTCGAACTCATCAGCAGGCAGTACCTGTTCCGCCTCGCGAGCCCCGATTACCATCCGGTACTTCACGAAAAGCCTGTGCAGGAACTCTCCGAACTCCATCCGGTGGTCCACCGTGGCGAACAGGAGAGTTCTGATGAGCTGGTCCGTCGGCGCGTAGCGGAACCGGTTCGTGCCGCGGCGCGAGACCAGGCCGATCTCCCGCCCGTAGGTACGGTGAACCTGCCCAGCATGCCGCTGGTGGCGTCTGAGGGCCTCGGCCTTGAGACCGGCAAGTACGGCGTCTGGGTCGCTGGAGTTCTTGCCGTCATCCCAGCAGATAGCCTGGCGCAGCACCTCCTGGCACTGGGCGAACTCGCCAGAGGAAACCGCGCGCGTCCATTCAGCTGAGTTCCTTATCCGCTCGATGAACTGCTCGACAGCGCGTGCGGAAAGCGCGTCGTTCTGCCCGTAGGTCCGCAGCGATATCTCCCGGACCAGGGTTTTCTTCGGGGCTATGATCTCGCATACGAGGTAGGGCTGGCCATCGCCCCCTGTCCACGTGGAGGCCGCCGACAGGTGATACCGGAGTAGGTGGAGGGCTCCGAGGGTGACCAGGTGGGGGTACACGTCAAATCCGGGTAGCTCTAGGCCGAACGCGGCCAGCCAGTCGGCTGCCAGCTCGTCGAACACTCGATGGCGCTGGTAGGGGAGGTAGCAGCTGCTCTCGGTCTGCAGCCTGTCATTTGCCTGGTAGTCGTCATCGTCTGGCTGGAGGGCGGCAACCAGGCGATTCCACTTCTCCTGCCCGTTCACGATCTGCCGGATGTGGGGGACTAGCTCATCGCGGCGGGAGGACCGCGCGAGCATCAGGTACAGCAGCTCGCCGCTGCGCCCGAAGTTAATATATTCGCGGCTGAGCCTGTTCGGCTTCGCGTTGAGGTCGATGTATAGGGCATTCGCGCCGAAGGGGAATATGAAACGCGATGACCATCTCTTATTGCTTTGTCTCTCCACAGCGGTGGCGCGGAGCATCCGGACGACCTCTGCGAAGCCTTCATACGAGTAGAAACGATCCTTGAGGTAGGAGAAATCCGGTCTGGAAATCCCTATCGCAGTATCCTGGGCTCGTTTGAGCCATTCTTCCCAGGCTCGCCTGCTGTCGCTGTGCTTCTCGGCCACCCGCTCGACGTCGTCGCTGTAGAAGAGGATGTTCCGCAGGTGCATGCGTCGGCGAGGCTGGTAGGACAGGGCAGTATCGTCCGCGAGAAGGTTCCCGCGGTACTCGCATGCCTCGGCGACGTTGAGGAACTCAAGGAAAATGAGCCAGGGGCTCTGCGCGTCCCAGAGCCGGTGGCCCCAGATCTGCTCATCAAGCCACACGTTGACGCTGCGTTCGTGGTTCGGGTGCCGGCCGTCCGGTGGTGGCGCGAACGGCAGGCCAGGCAGAGCGCCCGGCCAGACGCCTGTGATCAGCGGCAGGCTGCCCGCATCGTCGGGTGGACTGGCGGCGGGGCCTCGTGGCGGCTCGCCTGGTGAGTTGCGTTCCGTGCCGTCGAGCAGGTTTGCCATGGCGTTCAGGTCTTTCGGAGCTCAAGTCTGCGTCGTATGGCCCGGCCTGCGCTTTCCAGCTGCAGCAAGGAAAACGCGATGTCGTCGTTCGGGGCGATGTCTGCCGTCCGTTTTCCGGCTGCCTTGAGGAGCTGGCTCTTGAAGGCGAGCAGATCCTCGTAGCATTCGCGGGAGAAGCTGCCTGGCAGGGCGCCGTCGGCGACCCGGCTGAGGAACTCGTACCGAGTCAGGTGAAGCGGCATGTCGCAGCGGTTTCCCGGGCCGAGCGTCACTTCGAGCACGGGCACGGGATCGCCGGGACGCAAGACGATGTCTATGCTCTCGCCTAGGCGCGGCTCGGCCGAGATCTCATCGACGTAGAGCCTGCTGACGCGACCCTGTGATGGTGCAAGGCTGCGGGCCAGGAGCAGGCGCTGGTCGTCGGAAATCAGCATCCCGGTGAAGATGCGATTCAAGCCTTTTACAATGCGGGCCAGTATCTGTCGCTCTACTCGCTGGCCGGCCTTGAGCCGGTCCGCCACCTGGCTGAGGTATTCTCCTGCATGCTGGAAGACTGTCAGGTCCCACAGGCACATCTCATCGGCCTCAGCGTCAGGGATCTTGAAGAACAGTCCCCGCCGCTGGGTGGTGAGCATCTGCAGGAAGCTGGTTGAGCGCTCGCCGGTCTCGTCGGTTCCCTCGACGTATTCCCTCTGGGCCGCCAGGTAGGCGGCGCTGGCGCCGTAGAATGTGTCCGCGGTCATGTACCGCTCGAAATAATCGTGGAGCGCATCGTCCGCGTCACCGAAAATCAGGATGTTATCGACGCGGTTCGACGTTTCATGGCCGACGCCTATGCGATCCAGTGCTTCGAACACCGCCGTCCGTGCGCGCCGCCTGTCGGTCAGATTCCCGCCGAAGACGTTGTCGTAGAGGCTTGCCCTGGATACTGTCCCGGCGGCTATGACGGCGGGGACGTCGGCGGCCGTCATGAGGTTTTCCTTGACTCCGGCATGGCCGAGTACGGCATTTACGAGGAGCAGCAGGATCTGCCGGATTGGCATGTGCACGCCGCTGTAGTCGCAAAGCGCCATGAGATTCCGTAGGCGCTGGCGGACCAGGGGCTGCTGAATTAGCTCGAAATTCCGGCGGATAGGGCAGTCAGGGCCGAAGAACTCTCCTGGTCCCGCGTTCAGCTCATAACATGCGCGCCACGCCTCATGCGATACGAAAGCGTTAAGCGCGTTATCCAGGAGGTCCGCCGATTCGTGCCTGCTGAGGTTGAAAAAGCGCAGGCTGACTCCTGGCCGCTCGTTGCGGTCTTCTACGAGGAGGGACTCAAACAGGTCGCGGCTGCACCTGACCGGATCGGAGTTCCCGAGGCGGCGCCAGGTCTCCATCAGCTGCCCGTCGTTTCCTGCGATCAGGAAGATGTGCCGGGTCGGCTGGCTACCATCGGGCGGGAACAGCGTGTTGCTGAAGCTTATGAGCATGTCCAGCGCGCCTGGTTCCCAGGCGGCCTCGCGCTGCGGCACCCACGCGCTCAGATCTCGCACCATGTGGAGCATCCGTATGCCTTGTCCCCAGTCGGGAAGGGCTGTGCTCAGGTACGGGCCTGAGGACTGCCACTCATGGTCGGAGCCTCCTATGGCTTCCCAGACTTGCCGGCACAGGTGCGTCTTGCCGTCGCCCGCGGTACCGGTCAGGACGACGGAGACCGGCGACGGCCCCGTGACGGCTTCAAGGACCAAGTCACCTGCGGGATGCTGGAATTCGATTGGCCTGACGCCGAAGTGCCGCGCCGAGAGCCGGATATGCTCGTCATACATGTTTTCGTTCCGCGTGACCGGCCCGTACCTGCGCAGGAACCGGATCCACCGGTCCGGCCGGATCTGTGGGTCAGCCATGGCCTCGGCCGCCTGGTACAGGCATCGGGCCCGCAGCCCGTGCTAGATAGAGCAAATCAGGCACCCCTCCGGGTCGTCCGGGGCATCGTCAGGCGCTAGCCCGCCGAGGGTCTCAACAAGGGGCAGGTTCTTGCGCCGGGAGCGGCGGGCCTCTTGCCTTGCCGCGTGCTTGGCCTTGATCTCGGCGATCCGTTCCGGGCGCTCCAGTTCGGCCAGCGATTCGCGCTGGCTCCAGTTGAATGCCTCGCCGTGCAGGAGGCTTTGCTCCTCGTATGCTTTGGCCTGCTCAAACAGGTCGGGGTGCTGTTCGCGCAGCAGCACCCATTCGATCTTCTGCTGGTAAAAGCAGAAGTAGCACCCAGACCGGGTTCGCCCCCACGCCATGTACGGAGGCAGGCCCAGCCCGGACTCCTCAAGGATGCGGATAATATCGGCGCGCACCAGGCCGTCGTCCCTGAAGGGGTAGACGGCCTCGATGTTCGGCTTGGTGCTGATGTACCCGGTACGGCGCTCATCCGCCCTCAGCGCGACGTAGTTGATGACCGGATCATCGCCCACGTATCGCTCGAACGGCTCTAGCTTGAGCTGGCGCGTGCACCACCGCCGGTGGTTCGAGGGAAGCATCCCGCCGAAGACGGTCAGCCAGTGATCGAAGTTGTCCTCGGTGGAAGTCGTGGTGATCGGCTTGCCGAGAATCGCCTCCAGCCGTGCGAGGTAGTCGAGCGTCTCTGGGAGTTCCTTGTCGGTGTCGTGGAAGATGTATTCCATTTGCGGCACCCGGTCCCGCATATAGATGGCCAGCGCGGCGCTGTCCTTGCCGCCCGACAGGCTCAGGATGTGGCGAGCGGCGTCGGTCATCTTCGAGACTCCTTACTGATATCGGCCGGTGCCCGAATGCTCGAGGCGGCGTGCCGACGTGGTCGGGGGGTCATTCTCGGCTCATCCGATCGAGGGCTCTTGCGGGATGCTGGCTGTGAGCAGGCGGGCGATCGCGACCAGCCGGAGTTCCCTGCGGTCGGCCTCGCCCAGGGCGGCTTCCAGACGCTCGACGAGCGTGCCCACGGCTTCCTCGTCGTTCGCTCCCAGCCGGACGACGCGCGCCGTCTCGTTGCCGTCAGCTGCGGTCACGGCGATCCGCACGGCCGTCAGGTCAGGGGCGCTGGAGCCGTTGCTGAAGGCCGTGGTTTCCAGGCGGCAGAACGCTCCTGACAGTAGCTCGATCTCATCCCATGCGCCCCTGTAGTCCGTCGCATTCCAGTGGGAGGGCGGCTTTGACATGACCAGGCTGCCTATCCTTTCGGCCCACGCATCGTCGCCGAGGGCCGTATCTGCTATCGAGCGGGCGAAAGCAGCCAGCCGTGGCTCTCTCGCTGCCAGTACTGCCCGTGCGGCCCGGCGGGCCATTTCTGGCCGGTCCGAGGGCGTGGTACTGCCGGCCAGGCAGCCCGCCAGGTGCTCCCGGATGCGCTCCAGCAGGCGGGGGTATGCCGCGCGCAACTCGTCTGTCGCTTCTCGCATTCGTGCGACGAAGTCTTGCGCATGACGGGTGTCAGCGGCCCCGTCTTGCGGGAACGGCTGCAGCCCGCACGCTACCGGGAGGTCGCGGAAGAGCATGTTGCTGGGCTCTCGGGCGGTCAGGAGCACCTGGCGAACGCTCCGAGCCAGGTCAGAGATCTCGCCAGTCTGCCTGGCGTAGTCCGGGAGGCCGGCGGCCAGCGCGGTCAGCGGCCTTACGACGTCCAGCAGGTCAGGCTGCCGTACTCCAGGCGGCTGATCGGCGAAGACCTGCGCCAGCCTGGCGAATACCTCAGCGCGTACGCCAGTGACCCGGCACAGCTGAAACTCGAAGAGCGCTGGCTGCTTGATCAGGCGCTGGAAGTCAGCTCCCCTAATGCTGGGCAGGAAGGTACCGGTCTCGTATACAGCGATCTCATGGGAGTGGGCGGCGGCCACGATTGCCAGCAGGAGCGGCGCCAGCCCCGCCCTGATACCGAAGGGGCGGGCCTGCAAGGTCGCGAAGATCTCGGGCACTGGTACGCGGCGGCCGTCCATGGCTTCAAGCGCGGTGATTACCTGCGCTAGGGCGGGCCGCAGCCGAAGAGGGTCATCTTGTTCGGGAGGCAGGGTAAGAATGAGCCCCGTTCCCTCGAAGCGGTGCACATTGCCAGCTTCGAGGACAGACAGGTACATCGACTTCTCTGGTGGCGACTTGCCGTCGGGGATTCCCAGGCAGCGCTGATCGGCGGCGGAGAAGATGCGCTCAGTGAGGCGCTGGCGGGCCGCGGCAGCTGCGCTGCTCAGGTACTGCCGGTTCAGCAATTCATTCAGTATCTGGGGTGCCTGCGGATAGAGTTCGTCGCAGATACCGGATAGCAGTGCGGAAAGACCTCCGTGCCTAGGCATCACCAGCCTGCTGCCGCTTCGCCACCACTCCACGTCAGGATTAGCGATCCGGATTCCGAACAGCGCCGAAAGCCTGCGGGCGAGAGCCCGCCTGGAGAGTGCGACTTGGCGGGAAACCTCTGCTGCGGCGTAGGTGTCGTGGCCGAGTTCTGGGATATTCTCCGCGACCCATTGCCAGCAGCGTGCATCCTGAAGTGGTCCGGCGACACCCTGAAGCGGAGAGGGGATTGCGAGGACAACGTCCTCACGGGAAGCGAACGCGGGGTCGGCTGCCAAGCTAAGGGCTAGCTCACGCTGCTGCTGTGTCTGGCAGAGAGCTATGACGATCAGGCCGTCAGCCTCGCAGGGCTGGCTCACGGCCTCGTGGAGAGCCGTCGGCTCGGCGTGACGCAACGCGAAATGCCGCAGGGTACCTGTCGTGATGTAGTGCCGCCTCGCCACGACCGGGCTCTCGTCAAGGTATGGCGCCAACTGCGCGGCGATCTGATCCGCAGGGCCGAGCGTCCGGCGCGCGAGCCCGAACGCTGCTTCTAGGTTCACGCTCGTGTTAGGCCACAGACAGTATCCGCCGGCCGCACCCCGATCGAACAGCAGGCCCCTTCGCTTCAGCGCGGTCGCCGTCCGGCGAAGCTCGCCGGGTGATTCCTGATCCAGCAAGGCCGCCGAAAGCGCGATGTCCGTCGCGGTCAGGTGCTCGGCATCGAGCACGTTGAGCAAGGCCACGGCCTTAAGGACGCGGACCTCGGACCCGTCCAGGTCGCTTGCCGCTACAGCCCGGTCGATGGTTCCGGTCATGCGCAGCCACTGGCTGCTGTAGCTCGCGCCAGCCAGGCGGTGCCCGAACACGGCCCTGACATAGTCGTAGAAGTCCGGCAGCCGGTACCAGTTCCTCGCGGTCGCCCGGCGATCAGCGAATGCCTGCAGCCCGAACGGCTCAGGCGAAAGGAGGAAGCTGAACAGCGACCGTTCGTGCTGCCCGAACCGGGCGAAGAACTGCACCAGCACTGGCAGCACCGTCGGGTGAATCGGGTACAGATCCAGAACGGCGCTGCCCTCCGCTGGCACCCCGTGCCAGCCAGCTGCCGCGGCCGCAAGGCTCACCGTCCGTGCCCACTCCGCGATTTCAGCTGGCATCAGGTCATGGTCGACGTTCAGGGCGCCTGCCACGAGCGCTGCCACATGAGCCAGCGGCTGATCGAAGGTGATCTCGTCAAACCTGCCAGCCACCTTCTCCCATTCCAGGCGAGCCGCGGTGGGCAACGGCTCGGCGTAGGCGTCAAAACCCTGGTGCAGGAGCCCCATGATGATCAGCGGGCGGTCACCGCTTCGCGCGGCAGCCTCAGCCAGGCGCTGCAGCACGTAGACGTCATCGCGCTCCGGGTGCAAGGACGCGTACTCAAGGAACTTTCCGAGTTCATCAAGCACTAGGAGCAAGCCTGAACTACCCCGGCGCACGGCGTAGTCGCTGACGGCATCCAGCAACTCAAGCAACTGCCCGGCATCGCCACCCCCGGCCAGGCTCGCCGCACGGTCGCGAAGCTGCTCCAGATCCTTGCCCAGCCGTCCGCGCGGCCTGAGGCGATCAAGGGCCACGCCGATTGCGCGGCCTATGCTGGGGGCCAGCGGTGCGCTGGTACCGGTGACAAGCACTGGCGTTAGCCGGCCAGACTCCAGGAAAGCACCAGCATCCGCGGGCTTGGGTCCGATTGCCTGGAGCATTCCGGCGAGCGGGGCGCTATCCGGATCGCGGAGCAGGTGAGCCAGCGCGAGCGCGAAGGAAGACTTCCCGGTCCCGTAGTCACCGGTGACGCGCCAGGCCCGCAGCCCCGATCCAGGCCGGAGACCCTCCAGGACGCGCCCGAATGTTGATGCTATGGCCGGGGTGACTATGTAGTCACGCAGGGAGGCGACGTCCTCGAAGTCGCGCTCCAGGTGCGCCGAGCGAAGGTAGCGGTCTGGCACACGGAACAGCTCGGAGATTCGCGGCTCGTCGGGCCGGACAGCCATCCAGCCCCCTTCGCCTTGACCGCCCTCAAGCATAATCAGCCTCCTGCTCGTACACCGCAGCAAGGAAGTCACGCGTGCCATCGTCACGGCGGAAGACCAGACCCTGCACGGCGGATGGCTGATACCTGAACGGTGCCGCGGAGTCGGTCAAGGCGTAGGCGTCCAGGCGGCACCGGACGTCATCCTCGGGCAGCTTGAAAACCTGGCCAATACTGAACGGTGCCATGGCGACATCGCGGAAGGCGATTGTCGCATCACTTTCTTTGTATCGCCGCCAGTAGTCGTCCAGGCAATACTCAAAGAGCGCCGACGTAACTTCGGGCTTCGGTTCCCGGCGAAAAGCATAGGACGGTTCACGCCGCCCGGAACCATCGGCCCGGCGCTCCCCCACCTGATGCAGCAGTTCCAGCTCGGCCAGCGGGCTGTCCAGGGCCTGTTCGGGGCCTCCCTTCGCGGCCCGCGCCGGTATGTACGTGTGAAGGAACACGTCCAGATGGATTCCCAGCGTGACATCCGAGTGAGGAGCGCTCAGCCGGTGCGTTTCCCGGCGCAGCGCCCCCAGGGCCTCGCTCCTTGTAAGCTCGCCGAAGGGCCAGCTGAACAGCAGGAACTGCCAGGCAAAGAGCGGGTCCTTGTTCGTGGCGACATTCCAGTGGAGTAGCCAGAGCGTTCGCGCGTCCTCAAGGTAGGGGTCGAATCCGTCCTCAGCGAGCACTGCCCGGCTGAACGGCGTCAGCTCGAAGGACCGGCCAGTCGTCGGCTCCGCAACCCCCATGACTTCAACCCAGAAACGGATGGACCGGACCATGTTCTTGCCGACGCCCAGCCGGACCATCGCCCGGTCCTCATCGGCGAAGGTATCCGGATCAGACACGAGCTCCCGGTACGCCTTCGGCAACCATGCATAGCGGCATGCGAAGCTCTCGTGCCCGGAGAACCTGGTCATCAGCCACGCTCGCCACAGCTCGCCGCCCGCGTCATACCAAGACTCCCTTCACGGCGGCGCGGACGCTGGCGATCGCCCTCGTGATCTGCCCCGCCGCGCGCTCGATTTCATCATCAGTGGTGAATTTGCCATTACTAATCCGCAAGGCCGAACCCTGGATCTCGTCCGGGAGACCCATAGCCCGAAGAACGTGAGATGGCGCCTGAGTGCCCGAAGAGCACGCAGCTCCGCTCGACAGCGCCACCTGCCGACGCAGGCGTGCGATGACCGCATTGTTCGGTACTCCGGGAACCGCGATGTGCAGATTGTTGCTCAGCCGATGCCTAACCTCGCCATTTACGACCAGGCCATCGATCCCGGCTAGCAGCAGAGCCTGTAGCCGGTCACGCTGGGAGGCCATCTGCTTCTCGTCTGCGGCACGCTCAAGGTCGCGCAGCCTGCACGCCTCCCCAAGCCCCGCGATACCAGGAACATTCGGCGTCCCTTCACCTGCCCCAGGTACCCGGCCATGCGACGACCGCGCACCGAACCCGCGCGGCGCTATCAGCGCGCCGACTCCTTTCGGCCCGTACATCTTGTGAGCGCTGAGCGTCAGGTACGTAATATTCCAAGCGTCCGCCTCGATCGGGATATGACCAGCCGCCTGCGTTGCATCGACAAGTGACCGCACACCGAAACGATCCGCAATCTGGCAGACCCGCTCGATCGGATAAATTACCCCGACCTCATTGTTGGCGGCCATAACACACACCAGGTCCGAGCCATGGCGGCAGGCATCTTCGAGCACTTCAAGATCAAGCCTGCCGCAATGGTCGACTGGCACCTTTCGAACAACAACCTCCCCGCGAGCCTCATGAGCCGCCAGGACATCAAGAACCGCCCGATGCTCGACCGCCGTGGTCACTACTCGCAGCGGCAGCTTGCCGCTAGCTAGGACTTCGTGTTCGATCGCGAGGCGGATGCTTTCACTCGATCCTGACGTGAAGTTCACGGACTCCGGGTCAGTCCCAGCCAGCACCGCCACATGGCCACGCGCCTCATCCACAAGCTGAGCTGCGACGTCGCCGTAGACATGCTCCGCGCTGTTGGCGTTGCCGAAATCGGAAGTCATGACCCGGAGGACAATGGCTGCGACCCGCGGATCGACAGGCGTCGTCGCGTGATAGTCCAGGTAGATGGGCAATGTCGTAGGTATACTCGTCATGGCGCCCTCCCCCGTTTCGCGTGACGTTCCGAAATCGTTCCGAAGATTGCCTCCCGGTGCCGCGCCGACGGCGCGAATCTGGGATCAGGCATCGACACGGCATGCCTAGACATGCCGTCAACGTGCCCCATTGAACGGCATCATCCCATAACCGCGGGCATCAGACTGCCCTCCTTCCATGTAGATGTTCTACCTCCTGGGTATGACAGTCACAATCCGTATCCAAGTTCACGGACGGTGGCCAACACCAGCTGACCTTCATCGCGGCGACCTGCGGCGATCGCCGAGTATCGGCCAGTGTGTGCCTCGCGACCGGAACCGCCCGTCGGCACCGTTACGTGGATTACGCCACGCCGTCACGGATCGGGTGTCGGCGAGATGAACCGGGGCTGCGCAGCTTCAGGTTCGGCCGTGACGGTGCCGACTACGATCCAGACCTCGTTGGCGCCGCACCAGTTCGCGATCTGCGACCAGAGGATACTGGCGTGGGCTCGCTCTTGATCACGACGCTCTATCTGCTTGTGCTTGATCACCCTGGGAGCGGCCCCGAGGCGGGAAGGCGCCTGCCCGGTTTGCGCCGATTGAGGACCGGAACCTCGCCATCCAAAGGCGAGGCAGCGGCCAAGACCGCAGCAGTCTCTCCGCTTAGCGAACCTGCCCTGCCACAGGATCTGCGAGGCAGGCGCTACAGCGGACCGCACTCTGCATGGGAGAGACCCCCTGTAGCGCCGACCAGCGATGTCGGTACCTGCGGATAGGGTTGCGACCTGGCTCACACGGGGCTGGCGCGCAACGCACAGATCTTGTCTCTGACATCGGAAGGCTTGGCAGTCGTGAAGCTACATGACTATTTCACCGGCTTGCTGGATGGCGCGGTGAACATCAACCCTGACCGGCTCCGCCAGCTCGATGATCACGTTGCTGCCATCAAGGACTGCCTTCGCGAGGATAAGGAACTCTCGCAGATGATCCGAGGGTTCGTGCCGCAGGAATCGTGGGCGCAGCGCACCATCATCAGGCCCCTGCCTGGGCAGGAGTTCGACGCTGACCTGCTGGTTGAGATGAAGCCGCAGAGACGGTGGGGCCGACGATCCGGAACGATACATGCAGGCACTCCACGATGTGCTGAGGGCTTCGGCGCGCTATCGCAGCCGTGTGGAGCTGAAGACCCGGTGCGTTCGGGTGGTCTACGCCAACGATTGCCATGTCGACCTCGTGCCCTACGTGCACACCTCCGGCTGGTTCGAGCGACACCAGATCGTGAACCGGGCTGTGAACCGCTTCGAGGAAGTCAATCCCGGGGGGTTCACCGAGTGGATGCGCGGCCGGGACCGGCTCGCGGCGGGCAACCTGCGCAAGACGATCCGGCTGCTGAAGTACCTGCGCGACTACAAGCAGACCTTCACTGTCCCCTCGGTCATCTTGACGGTGATAGTCGGCGGCCGGGTCAGCTGGTGGCGGTCCCAGATCCTGGACGGGTACGCGGACTTGCCCACGGCGTTTACCAGGCTGGTGACCGACACCGACCGCAGGCTTCAGGACCGCCCGGACTTGCCGCAGATCGCTGACCCGAGCTGTCCGCAGGCACGGTTTGACCACCGGCTCACGCAGCGGGGATACGCGAACTTCCGGGACCGGTTCCACGGGTACGCCGCGAGGATCCGCGTCGGGTACGAGGCTGAGGACCGTGAGGAAAGCGTCACTCAGTGGCGGAAGGTTTTCGGGGACGAGTTCGCACCCGCGTCATAGCGTCTCCACGCTGCCCGGTCTGGAAGAGGGCAACCCCGCATGGCCGGCGAGCGCGCCGATCATGCATGCAAGCGCCGCCCGGGCTCTCTGGCGGCGGCACACCCGCTCAGCCTCGATGATCAATGCGCTCCCAGCGGGGGCCATGACGACGCAGAACTGCCGAGTCCACACCTAATGACCCGGCGGGCCGACCAAGGCGCGATTGTACGAGACCAGGTATGTCGGAGCCCAGACATACACTGGTTACATCATTGTAATTTTCAGCGCCGTGCGCCGAGACCTGACATCGGCGCTGGTCGACTGTCCAGGGGGTGTCAGTGACCGACTCGGCCAGCATGGCTGTACCGGCCGGGCGGTTTCAGATCCTCGCTTTCGATGGCGGCGGGGCGAAGGCGCTGTTCTCCGCCCATGTTCTGGCCCGGCTTGAGGCCGACCTGCAGGTCAGGATCGCCGACGCGTTCGACCTGATCACGGGCACCTCGGCGGGCGGGATCATCGCCCTAGCACTCGGTGCCGGACTGCGGCCGGCTGAGATCGTCGCCCAGTACGAGCGTTTGGTGGCGACCGTCTTCCCCCGCAGTCGCCGCCGGTGGTGCCGGCTCCCAGGACGGCTCGTCCACCCCAGCTACGCTGCGCCCGTTTTGCGCAGTGCCCTTGAGGGTGTCCTCGGGGCTCGTCTGCTGGGAGATAGCTGCAAGCGGCTGGTCGTCCCGTCCTGGGATGTTCACAAGGGCGGTGTGCACATCTTCAAGACACCGCACCACGACCGGCTCCGCCGTGACTGGAAGATCCCGATGGTGGACGTCGCGATGGCGACGTCAGCGGCACCCGCGTACTTCGCCGCCGCGCAGGTCGACGGCCATCGTCTGGTCGACGGCGGAGTCTGGGCCAACAATCCCTCGGTCGTCGGGATCACCGAGGCCGTGAGCATGCTCGGCATCCCACTGTCAGCCATCGGCGTCTTGAACATCGGCACGACCGACCAGGTCAGCCATCATCCGAGGAAACTCGACACCGGCGGGCTGGCCACCTGGGCCCGCTATGCGGTGCCGCTCGTGCTGGCGGCTGGCAGCCGCGGCGCTCAGGGCATCGCCGAGCACCTTGTCGGCAGGCACAACTACAGCAGGTTCGACGCCATCGTGCCCGGGGGGCTCTACACCCTCGACGACGCCTACCCGGACGACCTCGTGGGATACGCCGCCTCCGCCAGCCGCGACCTCAGCCCGGTCTATACCGCCCGGTTCGCCGCACATCGCGCCCGCCCCTACCAGCCCCCGCCGTGGGCCCAGCACGCGTCCAGCAACCAGCCTGGCGCCCATCGGCCAGATCAGCCGCCAGACCAGGAGTCAACAGACGATGCAACTCGCTGACCACTTCGATGTCCTGCTCAAGGACACCGTCAACTTGAGCCAGTTCAAACTCGACATACTCGACAGCCGCGTGACCGCCATCTATAACGCGCTGAAAGATGATCCCGAGCTTGGCCCGTATGTCCGCGACAAGATCCCGCAAGGGTCCTGGGCGCACCGCACCATCATCAACCCGGTCGGCGACAACGAGTTCGACGCGGACTTCATGCTCTTGCTGGAGGAAAACCCCGGCTGGTCCGCCAGCCCGAAGACCTACATAGAACAGGTCTACGCCGCCCTGCACCGGCACAGTGTCTACGGCGGCATGCCGCACTCGCGCAAGTGCCGCTGCGTCCGCCTGACCTATGCCAACTCCTGCCACGTCGACATCGTCCCCTACCTCAAGCTGAGTAACGGGCGCCAGGTGATCGTGAACCGCGATGACGACGAGTGGGAGGACACCGACCCGGAAGGCTTCACCGCCTGGATGCGCGAGAAGGACCAGATCGCCGGCGGCAACCTGCGCCGGGTGATCCGGCTCATGAAGTACCTGCGCGATCACAAGAACTCCTTCACTGGCACCCGCTCGGTGATCCTGACGACGTTGCTCGGCGAGCAGGTCTTCGCGGTGAAGAAGCTGTTCGACACCGGTTACTACAACAGCACCCCCACCGCGCTGGTGCACATCGTCAGCGACCTGGATGCCTGGCTGCAGGCCAGGCCCATAAAGCCGTCAATCCCAGATCCTTCCGGGTCTGGTGTCACGTTCGACCACCGCTGGGACCAGACCACCTACGCCTACTTCCGCGACCGGATCCACGCCCACGCCGCCGAGATGCAAGACGCCTACGACGAGCCGGACAAGGACGCCAGCGTCCGCAAATGGCAAGCTATCTTCGGCGACGGGTTCACCGCACCGGCACCCAAGAACAGCACCGGCCGCTTCGGCACCCCAGCAGCCACGGCGGCGACCACGATCGGGCGGTCAGGCCGCGCTGGGTGACCAGGAAGGCAGCCCCGCAGACCCGGCTGAGCACCTGGCAACGGGAGGCGATCGCCGACCTGCGCGCCATCGCCGATGAGCACCCCGGTGCCGTCAAAGTCATCACCGCCACGCCAACCGTGAGTGACACTCACGCCTTCGTGACAATCCGGCTGCCGACCAGTGACGTGCCGCCTGGACCGGGTGGCCTTCGCCTCCGCGACGAGGAAGATTTCATAGTCGGCATCCGCCAGTCACGGCTGGTCCCACCCCAGGTGGACGTGGATCACCAGCGATTCGCCGGCCACCCGCACGTCCTGCAGGGCCACCGGCTATGCATTTACCTCGACCCCGCCCGCGAATGGGATCCCCTCCGCGGCATGACCGGCTTCCTCGAACGGCTATGGGGGTGGCTCGGCGACGCCGCCGCTGGCCGGTTCGATGCCGCCACCGCGATGTACCACGCCGTCGGCGGCGTTCTGCATCTGACCCCCGGGACCCCCACCATCGTCATCCGCGAGCAGATACCCGCCAAGCCCTTCCAGCGTGCCCGCCTGCTATCCCGCTCGACGCACCGGCTGGACATGACGTTCGCGGCTGCCTCATCCTCAGCGCTGATGATGCCCGTGCTGACGCTATCTTCCGGACTGCCGTTCGGCGCCGGCCTGACGCTCACGCAGCTGCTGCGGCTCATCGATCGCGCCGGCGGCGGTGGGCCAGTCGGCCATACCGGGCTCGGACCTACACCTGCGCGAGCCGTGCTTACCTCGCTAGCCGCCAGCGCCACGCGCAATCCTGACAGCACCTGCCAGTACTTCGCGCTGGCCGTTCCTCACCCGGCCGGAGGCGCCACGCACTTGCTCGTCGGCCGACTCCCTGCCGCCGCATCCGACCAGATGCGGCAACTAGCCCAGGCCCGCTCACCTACACTCAGCCTCGACCCCACGCAACTCAGCGAGGACATCCCCATCGAATGGTGCAGAGTGTCCGACGAGCGCCCCAGCGTCACCACCCGCCGCGACGCCCAGCGGCCCGTCAGCGCATTCCAGGGCAAGACCGTGCTCATCTGGGGCTGCGGCGGCATAGGCTCTTGGGTCGCCGAATTCATCACCCGGGCCGGCGCCGCCAAAATCATCCTGTGCGACGACGCGATCGTGACCGGCGGGCTCCTGGTCCGCCAGGACTACGTCGAGGCCGACATCGGCGACCATAAAGCCCACGCCCTCGCTGCTCGCATCCGTGCCATCAGCGACCACGTCGATGTGAGCACGGTCACCGGCTCGCTCAGCGACCTTGAAGATGTGATCAACTGCGCCGACGTCATCATCGACGCGACAGTCAGCATCGCCGTCGGGCAAGCGCTCGCCGCTGTCGCTGCCGCACGCCATCCGCACGCTGTGCTCGCCCAGCTCGCCACCGACACAAGCACCGGGACCGTCGGCATTCTCACCGTCTCAGCACCCAGCGACCCGAACGGCCCCGCGGTGATAGACACCCGCATGGGCAGGACAGTCCTCGCCGATCCGGCGCTGGAGCTATACCACGCTCTGTGGCAAGAACCGCTCGACGGACACGAGCTCACCCCGACCCGAGGCTGCTCAGTTCCCACCTTCCACGGCTCGGCAGCAGAACTGGCCGCCGTCGCCGCAAGCCTGGTGAACCTTCTCGCCCTGCACCTAACCACCGCCGCATCAGGAACCCACCTCATCGCCCTACCACACGCGCCAGGATCAGGCCCCCACCACTACTTCATCGCGGCCTAAGCCGGTCCGATCGACTGCCCCAGGTCCATGCGAGGTACATCGCAGGTCTACCGGAGGTCAATCACTCGATGTCACCGCGAGCCTCTGGCAAAGCCTCCTCACCAGACGCCCGGCACCAGGTTCGTGCAACCCGTCACGATCTTCAGCACGGTCCAAGGCGCCGAAATGCGCTCAGCTTGCAGCCACGCTAGCAGGGGATACTACGGACGGTATCTGCCCGGCCGAAACGACCGTCGCTCATGTTTGCTCCATGTTTGCTCGGATGTCGCGGTACGGCGCGGCAGCGGCCGGCATCACACGGCAACCGCTCTCGTGGCCTGCCGTACAGTCCGGCAGGTCGCGGCACGTCCCGGCACATAATGATACGAGGTAGAGGAGCAAAATCGAACTGAGCAGCGGACTCTTAATCCGCGGGTTCGGGGTTCAAGTCCCTGGCGGCGCACCCGTCCTGAACTTGGGTTATACCCCTCGGCCGCTTGTGCTTGGCCTCGTCCGTGGAAACATTCGTGGAAACTGTCCGCGCTGTTGGCTAGCGTGGAATGCATGGCATTAGCACAGTCTGGTCACGTAGAGCGACTACCGAGCGGGTCGTTGCGGGTCTCGGTGTTCGCCGGGAAAGACCCGCTTACCGGCAAGCAACTGTGGCACCGGAAGACGGTCAGGACTGAACGTGAGGCCCAGATCGCGCTGGGCAAGCTGCTTGAGGAAGCCGAAGCCGGTCGTCGGCCTGCAACTCGGGTCACCGTCGCCGAGGCGATCGCCCGGTACATGGAAGTCACGCGGCTGGATCTGTCCACCCGGCGGACCTACGAGGGATACATCTCCAGGACGATCCTGCCCGGTTCTACGCGCGGCTGCGTCGCTGCGGCGACCTGTCATGTGACGGGCGGCCGTTTGTTGAGCACACCTTCTTCCCGCCCCTGGAGGTAACGGCAGCAGGTAGCCGGACGGCCTGGCAGGGGTCGCCCGGGCTATCCGCGACGCGATCCGGTCGGGGCAGCTCCCCGCTGGCGAACAGCTCCCGTCAGCGCAGGAGATGTCTGAGCTATACGGGCTGCGGCTGGCTACCACCCGGCACGCCCTGGCTGTGCTCGCCGAGCAGGGGCTGATCGACGTCCAGCAGGGACGTCGTGCCGTCGTGCGAACCGGGGCTGCCAGCAGGGTGCCAGTCCGGGCACCTGTTGCGGCGCAGCGGACAAGGCACGACTGCGCAAGGTTCAGGTGCAGGCCGCACGTGTGCAAGGCGATGGCGCCCTTGACGATCAGGCAGATCCACGCGATCTTGTCGGGCATGTTCGGCGCTGCGATTCGCTGGGAGTGGATCGACAGGAATCCCGCCGCGTCGGCCAAGCTGCCGAAGGCGCTGCCACGATCCCCGTCCTCGCCGGAGCCCGACCAGGTAGCCAAGGTGATCGCGACGGCACGTGAGCTGGGCCTTGAACTGCTGGCGCTGTACTTGTGGCTAGCCGCCGTCACCGGAGCGCGCCGGGGCGAGCTGTGCGCCCTCCAATGGGCCGACATCGACGTGGAGCGCGGCGTGCTCCACGTGGCATTTAGCTACCTCGTACTGCCTGGCGTAAAGACGCGAAAAGACACTAAGACGCACCAGGCTCGGCGCTTGGCCATCGATGACATCACCGTCACTGTGCTGGCCGACAGGCGTCAGCACGTCGAAGGGCTGCTTGCCGCCGTCGGCTGCGAGCTTCCTGAGACGGCCTACATCTTCACGCACGACCCAGCCGGAGCCACGCCTTGGCAACCAGGATGGTGACCAGGAAGGTGTCCTCAGTGGCTGCTGACGCCGGCATAGCCATGACAGTGAAGTCGCTGCGCCACTACTCGGCAAGCCAGCTCCTGGCCGGAGGCATCGACCTCCGCAACACAGCCGCGCGCCTCGGCCACAGCGGAGGTGGCGCGACAACCCTGCGGCATTATGCCGACCCCGTGTCTGAAGTAGACGGGCTGCGGATTACATTGCTCGCGTCACGAAGCTGTCTACGGCCACGAGCGAACCGAGCGTCAGCCTTTACCCCTAGCCTGCTGTCCCGCCCAGAGCGGTAGCCTTGCCTGCGTATTTGGTGCCGAAGGCGCATAGGCGGATTTCGGACACTTACGTTACGCAGAAGCCTTTCGCTGAGTCCGTAATGTACTCTCCGGCTCAAGCCATCATCACCTGCGAGTCCGACAGTCGCATATCAAGCCGTTTGGGCCACTGCAAGACTCGATCTGACGGTTATCCTTGGTTGTGCTCGGCAAGACGCACGTCCTGAAGTCGCGTGGGCTACGTTCGTGAGTCCTAACCAACTTGCGAACGAAATCGAATCCGGTTATCGAAGAAGTACGTACCCACCATCAGTGCGCCTCCCGTGATTCCGAACACTACGCGGACGGAATGTGCTCCATGTGGATCCGCGATCGCTGTTGATCCCCGCTCACAAGGCAAGCAAAGCCGACCAAGAACACGATAGCACCGATAATTGGCCGACGTCGCGCGGCCTTCCTCCATCGATGACATCGACATTCAACAACGGGCTACTGGCGGCAGGAGCTGTGGACAACCGTCGGCCAGAAGGTCAAGGCGAATGGCCTCTTCCCGGCGATCTTTCCTGGGCGGTATCCGAGCGTAGGGCCGACGCCGGGGCCACGTGGACTCGTCATCCGTTGGGTATCGCCAGGCGGGGCGATTATTGGAGCCTCTAGGTCGAAGACCAGCGACTCGCCGTCATTGAGTCATCGCTGCCGGCGCCACGACCGGTTCATGAGTCCCGAGATGATCAGCTACGGATCCGAGAGGGTCTTCCTTAGTTGATCACAGCGAGCTTAGGATCTCGCCTGGCCGTGAGCTTAGGACAGCCAACTCGGCGGCTGGTCAGGATCAATTTCCGCTATCTGAGGAGGCGCATTCTCTAGCCGACCGCTCAGCAACTGTCCTGGCCGGTCACGAAACTCTACGATCAAGTCTGCATAGGCGCTGCCGGCGAAGGGCTGGTGGGCGAGGATCAGCGGGATATTCAGCAAATAGATATTGCTCTGGCGACTGACTGGGTCGAGCACTATCGTGACCTCGGGGATCTGCGGCGGTAGTCCTCCCCAGATCACTGGCTGCTTATGCAAATTCTGCAAACTCCCGAGCTTGCTGCGAAGATCAACATCGACTCGGGCATCGAATTGCTGCCCAAGAACCGCTTCGCTGGAGCGGAGTGCCACGTGCGCGAAGGCCTCCTGGGAACAGACGTCCAGTGAGGGTAGTCTGCCACCGCGGCTGTCAACTTCCGCAAGGGCGTCAGTGGCGTCGGTAAAAACCCGCCGGTGAACCAGGGCGTCTCGAAGTACTCGGGTTGCGTCGTAGGTACGCGTAATTGCGGTCCAGACATCGGCTTTAATAACTGCTGGGCACCCCGTGCCGAATCGCGCAAGCCTTCCTTTCCTAGTGATACTAAAGCCCCGTGCCCGGTCAGGCGATTCGCCTGCCTGATAAACGCCTCTTCGAGCAGTAGGTCGAGCACCTTCCACGCCGCGCCGAACAGTAGCGGCCTGATTCCTAGCAATTCGACGCAACTATCAGGTGTGGCACCAATAGTTTCATGAACACTGATATATGCCTCCACTGGATCGGGTCTGGAGGGGGCAATCCTCATGCGCCATGCGTCCGAACTCGTGGTTCGCATTAGTGGCAGTGCCCGTAGCAGCATGTCTCGCTCTAGACTGCAATCCTGGTCGAAGTTAGCCCAACTCATACGCCACACGATACGGGAGCCATGCGCATCCAATGTCTGACGTGGCGTCGCTCCCAGGAGTGGCCGCCACGCCGATGATGGCCAAGACCGACTCCGCGCCAATCGATGCGAACGCCGCTAGAGAACGTAGCCAAGGATCTGCTGGCGTGCCCATGTTCGGCGCATCGTTCTTGGCCACTGGCGCAAAGGTTTCAACTGCCCGGAATCGGCCGATAGTCGACCAGAACCATCACGAAGGTTGCAGGTGTCGCCTGCCACGCTCATGGGACCGCTGTCAGGGATTTTCTGCCACGAGCATGGGACCACCCGGTTGCCGGTAATGGGACCACCCGGCGTGTCGCGCTAGGTGCGCTTATTGCTAGCCGTTACGGATTTCTCCAGGTCGATCGGCTTGGGGGTTCAGATGGCGTTCCGGGAGGTTGCCGTGACTGAGATCGGTGAGGTACTGCGCGCGTGGCTGGCTGGTGCCGGCCTGCGGAAGGTCGCCGGGCAGGCGGGGGCGGGCCGCAGGACCGCCCGCTGGTATGTGGAGGCGGCGGTGGCGGCTGGCCTGGCCCGTGACGGGGGCGCCGGTCAGTTGTCTGATGAGCTGGTCGGCCAGGTCGTTCAGGTGGTCCGCCCGGCACGGCCGGGCGGGCATGGCCCGGGGCGGGAAGCGCTGGCGGCCTGTCATGACCAGATCGAGGCGCGGGTCCGGGCCGGGCTGACTGTCGTCAAGATCGAGGAGCTGCCGCGGCGCGGCGGCACGGCAGTGGCGTACCGGGCGCTGCACCGGTACTGCGCCGAGCGGTGCGGGTAGGGCCGCAACGGCGGCACGACGGTCCGGGTCGCTGACGGGGAGCCGGGCGCGGAGTGCCAGGTGGACTTCGGCTGCCTGGGCATGCTCGACGACCCGGTGACCGGGCGGCGGCGCAAGGTCCGCGCGCTGGTGTTCACCGCGGCCTGGCCGCGGCGCATGTTCGTGTGGCTGACCTTCTCCCGGACGCTGGCAGCGCTGATCACCGGGGGCGAGGCGGCCTGGGAGTTCTTCGGCGGCGTGTTCAAGGCGCTGATTCCGGACAACGCGTCCGCGGTCGTGGCCGGCGCGGACACGGTGAACCCGAGGTTCACGGCCGGGTGGCTGGATTATGCCCGGCACCGCGGGTTCGCCACCGGCCCCGCCAGGGTCCGGTCCCCGAAAGGCAAGCCCCGCGTGGAGCGCGCCATCCGCTACGTGCAGCACAACTTCTGGGCCGGGGAACGGTTCGCCGGCCTGGCCGGCGCGCAGGCAGCCGCCGGGGCCTGGTGCCGGAACGTGGCCGGGATGCGGATCCACGGCACGATCCAGGCCCGCCCGGCCAAGGTGTTCGCCGCTGGCGAGGCTGGCGTGCTGCTGGCTGTTCCGCCCCGGCATGACGTGCCGGTGTTCACGAAGGTCAAGGTCCACCGCGATTTCCAGGTCGAGGTGGCCCGGTCGCTTTACCCGGCTCCGAAGGAGTACCTGGGCCAGTATCTCGGCGCCCGGGCTGACAGCTGCCTGGTCCGGCTTTGCCGCCGCGGCGTGCTGGTCAAGACCCACCCGCGGGCCGAGCCCGGCCGGCGGCTGACCGACCCGGCTGACCTGCCCGCCCGCAAGAGCACCTATGCGATGCGCGACGTGGCCTCGCTGGCGAAGGCGGCCCGCCGGCACGGGGAGAATGCCGGGATCCATGCCGGGCGGCTGCCCGGCACCGACCTGCCGCGGACGAAGATGCGGCAGGCCTGCCGGCTGCCTGGCCTGGCCCGCCGCTACGGCGACGGCCCGGCCGGCACCGCCTGCGGGCGGGCACTGGAATTCGACGTGATCAGCGTCACCAAGATCGCATCGATGCCGGAGAAAGCCACCGAGAACAAGCCCGCGCCGCTGCCGGCAGCGACCGCAAGGGCAGGCACCGCGCGGTTCGCCCGCGACCCAGCCGAGTACCGAGCCGGCATCCAGCTGGCCCTGATCAGCAGCGAGGAGGCAGCCGGGTGAACACCGCCATCGCCGACCCGATCGGCCCGGACCCGCGGACGGTCCCGCGGGCGCTCAAGCCCGGCCAGATGCTGACCACACTGCCCGACCGGCTGGTCCTGGCCCGGCAGCAGAAAATGACCCACGCCGGCTTCCTCGAGCTCGTCCCGGCCGGCGAGCACTCCCGCCGCGAGTCCAAGCCCGCCTCGCCGCGCGCCCGCGCCGCCGGGCCCGACCCGGCCATGCGGCTCGACCCCCGGGACGACACCGCCGCCGTCACCTGCGACCGGCAACTGCGGAACGAACTCACCTCGCCCCGGCTTCCCGACGGCCCGCACGGCGCCCTGATCCTGGGCCCGGCCGGCGTCGGCAAAACCCACCTGGCCCGCGCACCCGGGCACATCGCGATCCGCCGCCGCCGCACCGTCCTGATGGCCAGCGCCGCCAGGCTCTTCAAACGGCCCAGGGCCGCCCGGCCCGACAACACCCCCGAAGCCGAGATGCGCCGCATCACCGGCATCGACCTGCTCATCCTGGACGACTTCGCGCCCCAGCCGCCCGACCCCACCGAAACAGCCGGCTTCTACCAGCTCTGCGCCGAACGGCACCGCAAAGCCCCGACCGTCGTGACCTCGAACCGCACCCCCGACGAATGGCTATCCACGATGGCCGACCCTCTCCCGGCCCAGTCCGCCGCCGACCGCCTCGCCTCCACCACCCA
>DASTJM010000133.1:0-18346 GCA_035716545.1 Streptosporangiaceae bacterium | reverse complement strand
GGTGCAGGAAACCGGCCCTGACCCGCCGGTGGAAGTCGAGCGGCTCGGCCTCGAGCCGGTCGGCCGAGCGGGCACGGCGGCTGAGCCCTTCCTCGGGAGCCCTGTCGAGCAGGATGGTCAGGTCCGGCTCGCGGCCGTCGGTCGCCCAGTCGTTCAGCCGCGCGATGTCCGCGGCGGGCAGGCCCCGGCCCGCGCCCTGGTAGGCGAGCGAGGAGTCGATGTACCGATCGGCGATCACCACCGCGCCGCGGGCCAGCGCCGGGTCGATGACCTTGGCGACGTGCTCCGCCCGGTCCGCCGCGTACAGCAACGCCTCGCAGTACGGGGACATCCCGGCGTGGCTGGTGTCGAGCAGCAGCGCCCGCAGCCGCATGCCGATCTTGGTCGCGCCCGGCTCGTTGGTCGAGAGCACGTCGTAGCCGTTCTCGCGCAGCCAGATGGCCAGGAGCCTGGCCTGCGTGGACTTGCCGGCGCCCTCACCACCCTCGAAGGCGAGCAGCAGGCCCTGGCCAGGCGGCCTGTCCCGCCCGTGCTGGTCACGGCCGCCAGGGCCGCTGCCCGCGACAGCCGGCCAGGCCGGGGCGGGCAGTGGCTTGCCGCGCAGCGCGCCGACCAGGTCGGGCAGCAGCGGCACGCTCATCCGGTCATCCATCTGGCGGTACGACGTCCAGCCGAGCAAGATCGCGGCGGCTGCCGCGAGCAGCAGCACGAAGTTGATGCCGACCGAGGCGTACCTGAGATGACCGACCGTGACGTCCGGCGAGCCGCTGATCCCGCTGACGACGGCCGAGAATCCGGCCGCGAGCAGGCCTGAGCATGCGATGACCGCGAACATGACGACCCGCAGTGCTGACTGCAAAAACGCGAAGGTACGCCCGCGGGTGTCGTCGTCCACCTCATGCCCGATGATCGTGTAACCGGTCACGTAGGCGATGCCCGCGCAGATGCCAAGCACTATGACCAGGACTACGACGACCGGGAGATTGGGTATCAGCGCGATCAGCGCGAGTGGCAGCCCGGCGACCGCTATCGCGAGGCCGAACAGCCGCCGCTTGCTGAAGTCACCCAGTATCTTGATCGCCGGCGACATGCCGACGGCCAGGCCGACGAACATAGCCGCGAAGACGAAGCCCCAGCCGGTCGGCCCGCCGTTCAGCGTACTGGTCACATAGCCGTACCCAAGTCCGACGACCACCCCGGCCGCGGCGAACGCGCCGAGCATGCCGATCGTGATGCCGCGTACGGTCCTGTTGCGCCCGGCGAACCGCCAGCCCTCCCAGATCGACTTGGCGACCGAAGGGACCGAGATCGGCTCGCCGTTGCGCCTTCGCGGCAGCTCGTGCAGTGAGTACACGGTGATCGCCGAGATTACGAAAGTCACCGTGTTGAAGTACAGGGACAAGGAGATCTGGCCTCGGGCGACGCTGCTGAAGTAGCCGACCTCCCGGCCGAGAAACTGACTGATCGCCTGGAGCACCACGAAGAACAGGGCCGCGATCGGCGCGGTGCCGTAGGTCGTGAGCAGGCTCAGCCCGTTGGCCTCGTCGAGCTTCTCGCGCGGCACCAGGTTCGGGATCGAGGCATCCTTGGCTGGCGTCCAGAACAGCGAGGCGCAGCAGGCGAGGAACTGGGCCGCGTACAGCCAGGTCAGCTTAGGCGCGAAGCCGACCACCAGGTTGATCGGGATCGACAGGTAGAGCACGGCGCGGACGATGTCGCCGACGATCAAGTTGATCCGGCGGTCAAGCTTGTCGGCGACGGCACCGGCCAGCGGGCCGAAGAGCAGGTAAGGCAGCAGCGACGTGATCCAGACGCCGCCGACGGCGACGCTCCCCGTCGTGGTGCTTCCGGTGGGCAGCCCCCCAGAAGTCTGGGCACCTGTGCCGGTCAGCGAATAGGCCAGCGCGGACAGTGCCAGCAAGCTCAGCCAGTCCCCCAGGCTGGACAGCGTCGTGGCGATCCAGAGCCGTCTGAATGACCTGATGGACAGCACACCGTCGTGATGCTGCCCCAAAGGGGATCTAAGGCTCATTGGGCAAGGCTATCGATACTGCGGCGACGTCCGAGGGTAGCTAGTTCAATGCGACTTCCATTATCCCTGTGAGCTGGGCGGTTTCGCCTTCGACCGACTCGTGGTCTTGGGTTTCGGTGCGTTCTTGGGCTTTGGCGCGGCCTTCGCCTTGGTACCCGAGGACGACCGGCGCCTAGTCGACGGGCCGGCGGCGCGGCGTTCGGCCAGCAGCTCGATCGCGCGCTGGAGGGTGATGGACTCGGGCATGTCGCCCTTGCGCAGCGAGGCGTTCGTCTCGCCGTCGGTCACGTACGGACCGAACCGGCCCTCTCGCAGCACGATCGGCTTCCCGCTGGCGGTGTCGTCGCCGAGTTCGCGCAGCGGCGGCGCCGCGGCGGCGCCGGCCGTCCGGCCGCGCTGCTTGGGCTGGGCGAACAACTCCATGGCCTGGTCGAGCGTCAGCGTGAAAAGCTGCTCGTCGGATTCGAGCGACCGCGAGTCGGTGCCTTTCTTGGCATACGGGCCGTAGCGGCCGTTCTGCACGGTGACTGGCTCGCCATCGATGTCGCCGACCGTGCGCGGCAGCGTCAGCAGGCGCAGCGCGTCATCCAGCGTGACGTTGTCCAGTTCCATCGCCTTGAGCAGCGAAGCCGTCTTCGGCTTGACCGATGAGGGCGCGTCCTCGGCGAGCACCTCCGTCACGTACGGCCCGAACCGGCCCGCCCTGGCGACGATGGTCAGCCCGCTCTCCGGGTTGGTGCCCAGAATCTTGTCGCCGCTCGGCCTGCTGAGCAGGTCGGCCGCGAAGTCGGCGGTCAGCTCGTCCGGAGCGGTCCCCTCGGGGATGTTGACCCGCTGCCCGTCCTGTTCCAGGTAAGGACCGTACCGGCCGACCCGGATCACGATGTCGGTGCCCGTCAGGGGAAACGAGCTGACGTCCCTCGCGTCGATCTCGCCGAGATCGCTCACCAGGTCCTTGAGACCCTCTTCGCCGTCGGCGCCGAAGTAGAAGCGGCGCAGCCAGGGCACCCGGCCAGACTGGCCGGTCGCGATCTGGTCGAGCGCATCTTCCATGCGGGCGGTGAACTCGTAGTCCACCAGGTGCGCGAAGTGCCGTTCGAGCAGCGTGATCACGGCGAACGCGACGAAGGACGGCACCAGGGCCGTGCCCTTCTTGAACACGTAACCGCGGTCCAGGATCGTGCCGATGATCGTCGCGTAGGTCGACGGGCGCCCGATGTCCCGGTCTTCAAGCTCCTTGATCAGCGAAGCCTCGGTGTACCTGGCGGGCGGCCTGGTCGAGTGCTCCGCCGCCGCCAGCCGCAGCGCGTTCAGCGGGTCGGCCTCGGCCAGCGACGGCAGCCTGCGCTCACGGTCGTCGCGATCGGTGCCGTCGGCCTCCTCGACATCCTCGACGTAGGCCTTGAGGAAGCCGTAGAAGGTGATGATCTTGCCAGACGCGCCGAACTCGGCTTCCTCGTTGCCGCTCGACCGGCCAGCCACCCTGACCGAGACGGACTCGCCGACAGCGTCCTTCATCTGGGAGGCGACTGTGCGCTTCCACACCAGCTCGTACAGCCGGAGCTCATCGCGCGACAATCCGGACGCCGCCGGGGTGCGGAACGAGTCGCCTGCCGGCCTGATCGCCTCGTGGGCTTCCTGCGCGCTCTTGACCTTGCTCGAGAAAACGCGCGGCTGCTCGGGGACATACTCATCGCCGTACAACTCGCGCGCCTGCCTGCGAGCCGCCGTAATAGCGGTTTGTGACAGCGTTACCGAGTCGGTGCGCATATAAGTGATGTGACCGTTTTCGTAGAGACGTTGCGCCACGGACATCGTGTACTTGGCGGAGAAGCCCAGCTTCCGCGACGCCTCCTGCTGCAATGTGGTCGTACGGAACGGAGCGTAAGGCGACCGGCGGTAGGGCTTTCTTTCAACCGATTTGACAGCGAACGAAGAGTTCTGCAGCCGGTCTGCCAGGCCAGCGGCAGCCGCCCCGTCTAGATGCAAGACGGCCGTGGTGGCGGCATCGCCGTTGGTCTTGAGCTGGCCCGTCGGGCTGAAGTCACGGCCCTGCGCGATCCGGCGTCCGTCCAGTGCGACCAGCGTGGCGGTAAAGGAACTGACGTCGTCGGCCTGACCTTGCCTGGCGACCGTCGCGAACACGGCCTCGAGATCCCAGTAGCGGGCCGGGCGGAAGGCGATCCGCTCCCGCTCCCGGTCCACAACCAGGCGGACCGCGACCGACTGGACGCGGCCGGCCGAGAGCTGCGGCATGACCTTTTTCCACAGCACCGGCGAGACCTCGTAGCCGTAGAGCCGGTCGAGTACCCGGCGGGTCTGGTACGCCTCGACCCTGCCGTTGTCGATGTCCCTCGGGCTGGCGACCGCCGCGGCGATCGCCTCGGGCGTGATCTCGTGGAACACCATCCGCCTGGCGGGAACCCTGGGCTTGAGCTCTTGGACCAGGTGCCAGGCGATTGCCTCGCCTTCGCGGTCTTCATCAGTGGCGAGCAGGAGTTCGTCCGCGTCCTTGAGCAGCGCCTTGAGCTTGCTGACCTGCTGGCGCTTGTCGGCGTTGACCACGTACAAGGGCTCGAAGTCGGCCTCGATGTTGACGCCGAGCCTGGCCCAGGGCTCCTTCTTCAGCCGGTCAGGGATATCGGCCGCGCTGCCTGGCATGTCACGGATATGACCGATGCTGGATTCGACGACGTAGTCCCGGCCCAGGTATCCCGCAATCGTCCGCGCCTTGGCTGGTGACTCGACGATGACCAGGCGCCGGGAGCCGTTCGACGCGGTGCCGGAGCTTGCGGCGGCGGCGGTCGCCGCGGCCTTGCCGCGCCGCGGTGTCGGACTAGTCTTTGCTGCCACTTTCCTTCTCTACCTCACATCTCGCAGACGCCAGGAGGCTACCGCAGCCGGCCGACTGGCTCCGAGAGTCCGATCAGATCACTCGTCGGTGGCACCGAACGCATCTTCGTGGTAGCAGATTCCCCAACGCAGATTGAATCATCGCCGCCGACGCGCACAATATGTGTGATGGCGGAGTACTCCTATCTCGTACTCAACTTGCCGCGCGGAACGTCGAGGGATGTCGCGCGGCGAATCCTCACGGACCACGCCGAGTACGGAGACTGGGAGCTCGCCGGGATGCGCCTGTTCGCCGATGGCAGCCGCACGGCCACCTTGCGGAGGAAGATCATCAGGCAACCCCGCCCCATCGAGCACGTAGGCGGCGCCACCTGGCGCATCTAGCCTGCCGCTACCCCCTCAATGACCCATCGACGGCGCTGTACCGCCCGGAGCTACCCCCTCAATGACCCATCGACGGCGCTGTAGCGCCCTCGATGTCCCATAGACGGGCCTAATACTAGTCCGGCGTCGCATTGTCCTCGTCGGCCCGGAACATGTCGGCGGGCTTCAGTCCCACGACGTTCCTGATTCGCGCCCTCGCGGGCCGGCGCCGAGGGACGAAGGCCTGCCGCATGCCTAGGGTCCACGACTGCAGTCTGGCCGGCGCCAGCCCGTGCCCGCGGACCGCGGCGGCGACCAGCACGGCCAGCGCGGCGCCGAAGGCGAAGCTGTTCATCGATGTCGGTTCGAACGCGGGACGGCCGCGCACGTTGATACCCGGGGTGAGTACGGCGTGCGCCGCCGCCTGAATCGCCCAGGTGTCCATCTGTCGCTCCTCGTTCTTTCCCCGAGCGCGCAGGTGGGGCACACCGCTGCTGTTCCGGCGGCAGCAGGGGTCCCCACCTGCGTCCAGCCTTGGTCGCCACGCACTCCTGGCGCGCGGGTTGTCTGTCGGGCCTTCCTTGTCTGATTATTTGCCGCATGACCACATTGCGTAGCCGAGCTAGCGCATGGTGCGGCCAGACCGGGTGTTCACAGCCGAACGTTCCGGTTACGGCGGCCACGACCCGCGCGGTTGCGCGCCAGCCGTGGCCGCCTGAGCGGAACCCTTCCCGTTGCCGGGCACGAGGATCAAGCAGCCGGACTGCCAGGCCGGCGCACAAGGCGCAGCGCCACCCTGCCGCGACCGAGCGCGGCCTGGCGACGGCCCACCGGGGCCCTGGAGCTGATCCGACAGCACAGCCAACCCTCCTCGTTCGAAAGACCGGCCAGCACGAGACTGTTGACCGGAGACGTTATGGAAGGGGTGCGCCCCCAGGTCAGCCCCGCACTATGAGTGACCATAGCACTACTCACCGTTGTTCATTCCCGCAAACAGCCAAACAGCATTGTGGGTCCTGACTAATCCCCAGCGATCATGCCGAGCCATAGCCTGGCCATTTGAGTCGCTGCCTGCGCAAACCCGGGATCAGCACAGGTCGATGAACGTGTCGAGCACCTTCGTGCCGAACTCCAGCGCAGCTACCGGTACTCGCTCATCGATCCCGTGGAACAGGCCAGCGAAGTCCAGGTCGGGAGGCAGCCGCAGCGGGGTGAACCCGAAGCAGCGGATTCCCAGCTCGCTGAACGCCTTCGCGTCGGTACCGCCGGACAGGCAGTAGGGCACGACCTTGCCCTCAGGATCGTGCCGCAGCAGGGCCTGCGTCATCGCGTCGCACAGCGCGCCGTCGAACGTCGTCTCGACCCCGGTCTTGCGGTTGATGAACTCCCGGCGCACGCCGGGGCTCAGCAGCTGGTCGAACTCGGCGAAGAACTCCTCTTCGAGCTGGGGCAGGAAGCGGCCATCGATCTGGGCCGTGGCGGTCTGCGGGATGACGTTCACCTTGTAGCCGGCGTTCAGCATCGAGGGATTGGTCGTGTGATGCAGCGTCGCACCGACCATGCGGGCGATCGGCCCGATCTTGGCGAGCACTTCGGCGGGTTCGTTCCTGCTGAAATTTATGCCCAGCGCCTCGGCGGCACCTTCGAGGAATGCCTCGACCGACGGGGTGAGGCGAACTGGCCACTCGTGCCGCCCGATCCGCGCGACGGTCTCGGCCAGTTCGGTGACGGCGTTGTCGGGCTGGATCATCGAGCCGTGGCCGGCCGTGCCGCGTGCGGTCAGGCGCATCCACGCGATGCCCTTCTCGGCCGTCTGCAGCAGGTACAGACGCTGACCGCCGATCACGGTGCTGAAGCCGCCGACTTCGCCGATCGCCTCGGTGACGCCTTCGAAAAGACCCGGGTGGTTTTCGACCAGCCAGCCGGCGCCATGATCGCCTCCGGCTTCCTCATCGGCCAGGAACGCGAGCACGATGTCGCGCGGCGGCTTGCGGCCTTGCCTGAGGCGCTGCCTGATCACGGCGAGCATCATCGCGTCCATGTCCTTCATGTCCACGGCGCCGCGGCCCCAGACGCAGCCATCCTTGACCTCGCCGGACAGCGGGTGTACCTGCCAGTCGGCCGGATCGGCGGGGACGACGTCCAGATGGCCATGGATCAGCAAGGCGGGCCTGGACGGGTCCGCACCTGCTATCCGTGTGATGACGCTGGCGCGGTTTTTGCGTGATTCCAGCACGGTCGGCTCGAGGCCGACGTCGGCGAGCAGGGCAGCGACGTGTTCAGCCGCTGCTCGCTCCCCCGGGCCGGTGTCATCGCCTGGGTTGATACTGTCGATCCTGATCAGGTCGCTTGCGAGTCCCACGACTTCCTGCTGCGCTGTCATCGTCATGGCGCCATCGTCCCACCGGCTCGCTGCCCGGTGAAGTGGCTGGATGGCTGGTGGCGGGGCGGTTGCTGCTCAGTAGCCTCAGGATCAGGCCGGGTCGAGGGGCGCAGGCGTCGCGAGGAGTGCTGTGATTTGCTATCGTGATGCGGCTGGGATGGCGAGGATCGCCGCCAGCTAAGTCCGGGTGGCGGAATAGGCAGACGCGCTAGCTTGAGGTGCTAGTGCCCGTAAAGGGCATGGGGGTTCAAGTCCCCCCTCGGACACCCTCGAATTGCCAATGAGAATCCGCGCTGAGGTGAGCTTTGGCGCGGATTGTTCTGTTCTGGGGCTTGTAGGTGAGCTTGAGTCCGAGCCGGCTGTAGATCTCGGCCTTGTCGGCTGGGTCAGCCTGGCTCAGGACGTTGAGGATGTCGGCCAGTTCAGCGACGATGGCGGCGATCTCGTCTTTTGACATCCTTTTGGTGGCGGGTGGCGGGCTGGCCTGGCGGAGGGCCACGTAGCGGGCGCGATCGGCCTCGGTTTCGGTGATCCAGCGGACGAGGGAGGCGGGTTCGGCTCCTGCGTCGAGCGCAGCCCGGTACTGGGCGAGCTTGCGATCGCATTCGGCGATCTTGCCGGCAATTTCGCGGTCGGCTGCCTGCGGTGCCGTGTAATCGGCGCTGGCTGCGGCAAGTTCGTCAATGGTCTCGGGCAGGTGGTGTGGCGCGAACTTGCCGGCTAGCCAGGTGTCGAGCGGGCCAAGCACGGCATCTTGCCTCAGCGTGACGTTGAGCGGGTGCGTCACGTGGTTGGCGAGCGCGTACTCGGCGGGGAACCGGCAGCGGTAGTAGGGCGCGGCGTTTGCCCAGTGGCCCTGCATTCGCCGCTCGCAGATGCCGCAGAACAGCAAGCCGCTGAGTGCGTAGTGATGCTTGGACCTGTGCGGCTTGTGCGGGGCAGGGGCGTGGCGGCGTGAGGCGAGCAGATCCTGAACTTGCGCGTAGGCGGCGGCGTCGCTGATCGGCGGGTGCACGATCTGCTCGGAGTAGATCCACTTATCGGCCTCGTTCCACCGCTGCTTGGTGGTGTGGCCGAGGGCAACGTCGTGAACGTCTATGAGCACTTCGTCTTTGCGCTGCTTGTTCCAGACCTGCCGTCCTGTGTACCTGGGGTTAGTCAGGATGGCGCGGATGGCGTACTTAGACCATGCGATGCCGCAACGGTGCGAGTTGCGAGCGGGATCGTGCACGGACGGGCACGGGATGCCATCGCGGGTCAGGTTCTCGGCAATCGCGTACAGACCATGCCCGGCAAGGAACTCGGCGAAGATCCGACGAACGACAGTGGCGGCCGGTTGGTCGATGGCCAGGGCATGCAGTTTCTTGCCGTCCGCCGCCTTGGCTGGGTTCGGGTGCGGGCCGACGTCGATCAGGAGATATCCGTAGGGCGGGCGTCCGCCTAGGTAGCGGCCTTCGATCTGGGCTTGCGTTGCCATGGCGGTCCGGACGCGAACCCTGATCCGGTTGCGCTCGCCTTTGGAGACGCCGCCGAAGACGGACATGATCAGGTCGTGGGCTTCGTTGTCAGGGTCGATCGGCCCGCCTACTTCCGGCACCCACAGCGGCACGCCGTAGTGCGCGAACAGCGGGAAGGTGTTGCCGAACTGGTTGCCGTAGAACGCCCGCTGCGGCTCTCCTACGACGACCGCTTGAAAGCCCCGGTTGGGGTCGGCAAGTGCGGCGAGGAGTCGGCTGGCTTCTGGCCGCCGTTGGGGCGGGATCGACCTCGATTTATCGATGTCGAAGAACTCGGTCACGATCTGGCCGCCGTGCGGCTCGATGAGTGCCTTGCCGCGAGCGTGCTGCCAGGCGCGCGACGACTCGGGATCCTGACGGTCTCGGTCGAAACCCGGCCCCAGGAAGCGAAATCAATAGCCTGGTCGGTCATCGGCTTAGCTCCTTCCTCTCGGTGGCTAAGGTCTGCTGGTCGGTCATTTCGGTTCCTTTCTGCGCGTGGGCTCGGAGCAAGATCCAGAGCAGTGCCCGAGCCGCTGCCGGGGTGAGCCTCGGCGGCTCATCCGGCAGCAGGACCCGGATCGGCTCGTCGTGTGCGTTTGTGCTGGGCCTGTGATCGTACGCCGCCGGGCGTCGTTTGGGAGGGGCTGAGCAGGGCTTTTGCGGCACGGCACGGCATTGCCGCTGCGGCATGCCGCTCAATGGCTGCCGTCAGGGTTGCCGGGGCTGTTGCCGTTGCCGCTGTCGTTGCCGGTGCTGTCGGCAGTGCCGTTCCGGGCGGCTGTGCGGCGGCTTGGCGTAGCCGCTGGGCGGCAAGCTCGGCGAAGACGGGGTTAAGGTCGATGCCGGTGAACCGCCGGCCGAGCGTAAGTGCGGCTATGCCGGTGGTGCCGGTGCCGCAGAACGGATCGAGGACCATGCCGCCCGGCTTGCACCCGGCCTGAATGCACCGGTGGGGACATCGAGCGGATAGGCGGCGAAGTGCGGCCTGCGGTAAGGCCTGGTCGGGATGGACCAGACATCGCCAGGGTTGCGGCCATTGGGGTGATGGCGGTTGCTGCGGCTCGTGCCGTACCTGCGGGCGGCAATGACTTGCCGGGTTTGCGGCCCGTACTTCTGAGGCCGGTCGCTTCTCGATGCGGGACGCTGGCCGCCGCAGCGGGCTCCACCAGGATGCCGCCCGGCCGGCTCACGTCTCGCCTGGGCAGGTGTGCCGCTCCCGTGCGGGATGCGGATCGGGTCGAGGTCGAACCAGTAGCGCCGCGATTTGACGAGCAGGAAGATCATCTCGTACCGGCAGTTGAGCCGGTCTCGGACGGATTCGGGCATGGCGTTCGGTTTGTGCCACACTATCGCGTTGCGGATGATCCACCCGTCCTCCTGCAAAGCGAGCGCGACGCGCCATGGCAGGCCGAGCAGGTTCTTGGCGCCCAGGCCGACAGCTTGCCGGCCGACTAGGCCGTGTCCGATGTAGGCGTGCAGTCCGTGCGGTGTGCGGCTGCCCGCCGAGTAGGAGTCGCCCAGGTTCAGCCAGCACGTGCCTTCGCTGGCGAGCACTCGTCGTGCCTCGGCGAAGACAGCGCGCAGTGTGGTGATATACCCGGCTGGGGCTGGTTCGTGGCCGTACTGGCCGCTGATGCCGTAGTCACGTTTGGCCCAGTACGGCGGGCTGGTCACGATGCAATCGGCCGAGCCGTCAGGCAGCTTGCTAAGGATGTCGAGTGCGTCGCCGACGTGGAGCATGGCGTTCGTGTCGCGGTAGTAGATCGTGGGGACCACCTTCCTTTCTCCGGGGCGTGATTCATCGCGTCGCGCGTATTCGGGGACCTGTCGCGCACGCGCAACGCGCAAGTGGGTGTCCTTGTGTGCAGACGCGCGCGAGGGTTGCGCGTACGCGTGCGTGCCGGCTGTCAGTGACCGTCGCCTTCTGGGTCTTGAGCACGCCAGACTCCGCGCCGGACCTGGATGGCTCTGCCCGCTTCGGCGAGTGCTCGGAGGCGGTAGTTGACCCATCGATGGCTCATGCCTGTGCCGGCAACGAGGTCAGCGACCGGGAGCCCTTCGTCCGGCGCGAGAGACAGAGCCGCCCACAGCAAGGCATCGGGGCTATCGCCTGTGTCTGCGTCGAGTTCCGGGCTGCCGTGGCCGCTGGCGGATGCTGACCGGCCCTGGGGGCGCTCAGACAGGGCGCAGAGCGAGATTTCGTCTAGTGAGGGACGCAGACCCGCATGCGCTGCGGCTGTCTCGGAGACGGCCTCGTCGGTCAGGAGGTAGGCGCGGGCGCGGCGCGGCGTGTCGTGCTCTGGGGCTGAGATCAGGAACTTGCCAGGCGCGTTGAGCTTGTCGGCATGCCAGCCGGCGGTGAGCATGCCCTGGCCGAGGATCAGGTCAACGTCGCGTCGTTCACGGACCCGGAAGCAGATACGCACGTCCATCTGCGAGCGCAGTGCGCCTTGGCCCATTGCTTTCTGCGTCGGCCGCTGCGTAGCCGCGATGAGAGTCAAGGCGACGGCGCGTCCGCGCCTGCCGATCGAGTCCGCATCGGACGCGGCGTCGGGGACGTTCTCAGCCAGCTCCGCGTATTCGTCCACGACGACCACCAAGGCTGGCAGGGTTGGTGTCGGCTGCCAGACTCGCTGGCCGGTTGCGGCCAGATGGTCCGCGCGGCCTTCCAGAACAGCTACGGCGTCGGCCAGCAACGCGCGGGCCTCAGAGGGCGTGGTGGCGAGCCGGTCGAGACATGACGCCCATGGGCCAAGCTCTACTCCGCGTTTGAGGTCAATGCCCCAGATCACTACGTCGCGGCACGCGGTGAGGTTGCCCAGTAGCACGTTCAGGCCGCCGCTCTTGCCGGACCCGGTTGCGCCTCCGAAGAGCGCGTGGCGACGCAGGAACAGCACTTTGACCGGTGCGGCATCCTCGAAAGGTCCCAGGTCGATCGGATCAGTGATCGACTCTACGGACGGTCCCGGCCAGGCGATCGCGTCGGCATGAGGGTCTTTGGCGAGGACGCGCAGCTCAAAGCGGTTTGCCAGGTCATCGGAGGTAGGCAGGACGCGGGCAGCTCCGCGGAACGTCCCCAGACCCGACTCGATCGCCGGAAGACGGCTGATCACATCGTTGATCGTCTGCCCTCGTGCCAGCGCGAACCTGGCCCGCCAGCCCCAGACGTCGACCACCGCTGACTGGACTCGTGAACCGGCCAGGCCTACGGCATCGGCTATCTCCGGCCACGCTGCGAGCACGCGCTCGACTCGCACCTTGGCGCGGCGTCGCCGATGCGCCCACCAAGGTACCGCCAGAATCGTGCCGCCCAATAGCAGCGCCATCGGAAGCGGCGAATGCCACGGCCCGACCGCGATACCGATGACCAGCCATCCGCCCGCTACGGCAGCAGTCGTCGCGGCGTAGAAGCGTTCGGCGCGCGTGGACAGTCCGACGTGACGGCCGACCGCCGCGAGGCCGAGGGCGATCGCAGCGGCCAGCGCTGTGGCGTAGGGCCACCAATGCGGGTGGAACAGGTGAAGCAGCCACGCCGCTAGCCACAACGCCGTGGCTGTTGTCGCCGGCGCGAATTCGGAGCGATACCGCCAGGCCCAGTGAGCGAAGACGACGACGGCGGTCTCTGGCAAGCGGTCGCCGGGAGACATGAACATCATCGGCTGGAAGCCGTAGCGGTGCACCCGTCGCGCTGTACGGCGCATCTGGTAGCCCCTGGTCATGCCGACCTGCCCTGGAAGCTGGCGCCCTGGGCAGCCAGTTCGTCACGCAAGTACGACAGCGGGTCGCCTTCGCCCTCGTCGTAAGCGGCGAGTGTCGCACGCGCGGCAGCCAGCAGGTTTGCCCAGTCGAGCCGGGTGCCCGTGAGTTCAGCCGACAGCCGCACGATTTCTCCTGCATTCGCTGGTGCATCGCTGATCGCGTTCTCGTTTCCGGTCGCAGCCTCCTCGATTTTGCCGGCGCTGCGCGGGTTGGTGTTTGGCACTAGCGCATCACCTCCCTGGATTTGTGATTGATTCACGGTTTCGTGAGCCAGCGGACGACGCCGGTAATCAAGTTCTGAATTTCGGGTGCCGCGCTTGTTGCAGCGAGAAGGAATCCGAATATCAGGCAGACGACCGCCTGCCAGACCCGAAGGCCCATGTATCGCCACGCGATGAAGGCGATTACCCCAGCGAGCACGACCAGGGGAATTGAGATTGTCACCGGCCATCGCCCCTTCCTGTTCGCCAAGCCTTACGGCGAAGCCATCTGGTGCGGGCGATGCACTTCTTGCAGCGCGTATTAGTTGGAGCGCAAGCGGCTCCACAGAGACAGGCGTGCGTCACTGAGTCGATGGTGGAGTTCTGCATTTGGTTAGCCCTCCTTCGGCCGGCGAAGGCTTGATCTGGGGCTATTGCCGAGCAGGCGGCGCGTCGTCGCATCGCGGAAGCTGCGAGGCTCGCTCAACAGCTGCTTGGAGCGGTCAACCGTCTGAATGCTGATGACGATCAGCACGAACAACGCCGCTATCGCCATGGCAATGACCGCCACGGCGATCAGGATTGCGATTAATACGAGATTCACTGAGACCACATCCTTCCCGGTTCCTTCGGGTTCTTGCGGTCTCGACATTAGGTCGGCCAGAACGAGCGACCAATAACTCCCTGAGATATCTCAGAACGAGGATGAAATATTGCAGCATGAGATAACGCGGCTTCATAGCGGATGACTTGAGTCATGTCAATTACACGCTGAGATATCGCGAGATCCGAGCTAATTCTGAGCCCATCGGCGTCTACTCAAGGTCGTGTGATTAACTGTCAGGGCAAGACGAGCAACCAAGGGAACGGGGAGCACGTCATGGCTTTAAGTTGTTGCTGCGCTCAGCGCCTTCGGCGGGCGCAATGGTGAGCTTTGACCTGAGCGAACGCACCGCACTAGCTCTGCTCCAGGAGGCGTGCGAGGCTGACGGACTCAGCGCCGAGGACGCAAGCCTGATGCGACTGGGCTCGAATGCTGTTTTTCACCTGAAAGCCCCGGTCGTCGTACGGATCTCGCGGCAGGGCACGGATGTTAACGAGGCCGTCAGGACGGTAGCCGTGGCTAGGTGGCTTGAGGCCGTTGACTATCCCGCTGTCCGGGTCGTTGACGTCGATCAGCCGATAGTCCTGAACGGTCATGTGGTGACTTTCTGGGAGGCGGTGTCGAGAGACGGGCAGCAGTTCGCCACGGTGGGTGAGTTCGCCGAAATCCTGGCCAGGTTGCATCGGCTGGATGCCCCGGCCGACCTGCACCTCCCCGCCCTGGCGCCGTTCGATAATTCCGGTCAGCGAATCTTGGCCAACGAGTGGCTAAGTCCTGGTGACCGGGAGTTTCTGACTGAGCACCTGTCCGGCCTGCAGAGCGCCTATGCCAGGCTTGAGTTCGTGCTGCCACCTGGCGTTATTCACGGCGACGCCAACGTTGGTAACGTACTGCGCGACTCGCACGACAAGCCCGTGGTGATAGATCTTGACGGGTTCGCTGTCGGTCCTAGAGAGTGGGACGTCGCCCTGACGGCTATCTACTACGACAGCTTTGGTTGGCACACGCGCGAGGAGTACGAGACGTTCGTGCGAGTGTACGGATTCGATGTCATGCAGTGGTCGGGGTATCCGGTCATGCGCGCGGTTCGCGAGTTCCTGATGGTGACTTGGCTGATCCAGCAAGCGGGCCAGAATGAACGATCCGCCGCAGAGGCGGCCAAGCGAATTAACGCGCTCCGCACCGGGGCAAGCCGTAGAGACTGGAAGCCGTATTGATTCCGAACGCAACCTATGCCGATCGCAAGTCGGTATTCTCTTTGCCATGCAGCAAATCAAGCCATATGTCGACTCCCGGCTCACGCACCGGTGCGTCTACTGCGACGGTGAGCCGGACACCGGAGATCATGTCCCGCCACGGGCCTTCCTCGATAAGCCGTATCCGGCGAACCTGCCGAAAGTGCCATCTTGCCAGGCATGCAACGAGGGGGCGTCCCTTGACGAGGAATATGTTTCGTGCCTTCTAGAGGTAGCCGCCTGCGGAAGCGTTCGTCCTGAAGACCTTCAGCGGCCCGGGGTTGCGCGGAAACTACAGGCAAACGACGGACTGCGCCAACGTCTTGCTCAGGCGCTCACTTCGCAGGGTGGAAGGGTGGCTTTCGTTGCCGAGGTCGAACGTCTTTCCCGTGTGGTCGAGAAAGTCGGAAGAGGGCTGTGGGCCTTTGAGACAGGCGAGCCTACCGCACTCCTAATTGCTGACGTCTGGTTCGCGGCGATTCCTTCGCTCAGCAAATCAGACGTAGCCAACTTCATGACCGTCGGCTCCTCGGACGTATTTCCTGAAGTCGGAAGCAGGCGAATGTTCCGGCATACAATAGTTGAAGATAAATTCCTCGCTCCAGCTTGGCAAGAAGTTCAAGCCTTGAGGTTCTCTTACGCTATTGAAATGTCCGACGGATCATGTAGCGTTAAGATGATTCTGCGCGATTACCTCGTTGGGCGCGTTAGCCTCGGGTAGGAACTGGACGTGCGGATATTCTCCACAGACGGGATTTGATCGCCTGCTCTTCAAATTCTATGATTACGCGATTTTTGCCATTCGCAGCCAGATGTCGTCGGAATTCCCGGAGATAGCCAACGCAACGGGCTGACCTGATCTGCTCACCCGCGCTGAGCGCAGTGAGCGCGACGCGGCAGGCCTGCTCGACTTCGCCCGCTGCGAGATGCGCGTCAGCAAGGACCATCGTGACAAAGAAGTCGCTGCGTACGAAGGTCGCGTCATCGACAGCAGTGAGGCTGCTGCTGGCATGGTGGCTCGCATCGCCGGGCCGGCCGAGATCGCGCAGGCAATGACTGATCTCGGCGGACAGTTCTGCCTCATCGAAGTAGCGAATCCACTCGGGGTCCTCATCTGGCCGGCGCCGTTCGAACTCGGTCACGGCTTCGGCCAGTGCGCGATCGCAGCCCTTCGCATCCCCAATCCGTGCGAGAGCTCGTGCCTCCATCGCGTGGAAGTGTGAGGTGAGGGTGGCAGTCGCGATTCCGCGCGTCCCGGCCCTGGCTGCTCGTGCGAGGTTGGCGGCTTCGCTGAAGCGCCCTGTATAGGTGGCCTGGTGGCTCATCGCGTCCAGAATGCTCGCGCCAAGCAGTCGGTCATCGCCAGCCTGCGCGAGCGCGAGTGCCTGAATGAAATACCGCTGAGCGAGCGCGCTCCCAGGCGCACTGTCATAGCTCATCCACGCCGCGAGCAAGGTCGCCTCAGCGGTGGCCGAGTAGAGTTCGCGGCCCACGTCGCCGGAATACCGTCGGCGCAGAAGCCGGCTAGCGTCGGCGTGCAGATACTGCACGAGAGCCTGCCGCGCATGTCCGCCACCGAACCGGTTGTCGAGCTGCACGAACAACTCGACCGTCGCGCGAAACCGTGCAATGTCGGCCCCGCCCACGCGGGCACCGCTCGCGTTCTCACGATCGGGCCGTTGCTCCGGATCGACCAGCCAGCGCAGCGACGCATCTTTCCATGCGGCCGGCTCTAACCGAGTGCCGAGCAGCCGATCGCCCTCAAGGTCGGCTTGCCACAGCCGGGTCACGACCTCGGCCGCCTCGGCAGGAGCATCCGGGTAGTCGGCGCCAATATCCGAGGGCACGTCGCTACGCGGTGAACCTAGCTCGGGTTTCGTTGCCTCGTCAGCGGATAAGCCCAGCGCTAGCCGCGCGGCTGGCGGCATTCTCAAACCACCGGCGAAGTCCTCGAAGATCGTCTTGGCCTTCGGGGTGATCTTGTGGTTCTTGTACTGGCTGAGCCGCCCCTGGGTGATTCCGGTAAGGCTGGACATCGTTCCCTGAGTAAGACCGTGACTGCCCAGAATCTCGATGACCGTGCCGAGATCACGTCTGCGGCAAGCGTCAAGCACATCCGGACGCGCGCAGGCGCGTTCGACAATCGCGCGCACGGCGGCAATCTCCAAAGGCATGGCGCGCTTCCCGTTCCCTTGGTCGCTCGCCCGCGAGTATGGTCACCATCAAAATGCAACTACAGCATAGAGATACACCGAACACTTGACGGTTTCCTTGCAATCAGACTGAGACCGAGGGCGCGATGGACACAAAGCGCTGGCGGCTCGTCGCCAAGCCGCAGTGCCCAGGCCAGCGAATTGGAGCGGGGACAACCTGCCGATCTCAGGCACGGTCTTACCTGACGAACACACCACGACCGGGCGAGGTCACAACCAAGCCCTCCTCTCGCAGCACCGCTACGCCCGACCGGATCGTGTTCTGGGCGAGACCGGTCTCTGACATCAGCTCGTGAATCGACGGCAACCGGTCTCCACTGCGCAGTTGCCCAATCTTGATGAGACGGCGCAGCTCGTTGGCGAGCTGCTGGTAAGTCGGCGTCTCGCTCATCCGGTCGATGCGTATGGGCACGTCGGCCACGGTAGGTGTATCACCGTAGCCAGACATAGCTAGCATGAGCTGATGTACATGCCTTAGCTAATACACCTGCTGCTGCTGACACACCTGACAGGGTTGGCGTAGACTCCTGACGAAGTCGCAGGTAGCGCCCCTGGAGGAAGGATCGATCATGACCCCCGCGGACTTCGCGCCGCGCGCCTCGGTCTAAGAGATCAAGGCGCGAGCGCGCGAAGCGGCCCCCGGCAAGTCTGGCGGTGTTCGTCTACCGACCACCCGTTCCCACAGCTTGCCGGGGGTCCTTATCCGCCATGTCGAAAGTAAGGAATGTCATTCCCCGACCCCACTTACTCGACACCAAGTGCTCAACAAAGCGGGACGGGCGCGCGTCCAAAGCGCAACGCCCGTCCCTGACCGAGAAACGAGGTCTCGGCTATGGCCCATCATCCCCTACGACCGACCGACAAAGCGGGACGGTCGCTCAAGCTCGCCCCTCCGCCTGGTGATCAGCCTGACAACCGCGTGCCGGTGGCCCGCCACGGCGAAGCATGGCTGGACGGGGTGACCAATAATGCCTGATCCATATCTCGCAGATATCTGGCGGCGAAGCCGCAATAGCACCCGGCCTGCGCGTCCCTGGATCGCCCAGGTAGACGGCTCCCGCCTGCGGGAAGCCCGGATCAAGCGCGGGTTGTCGCACCGCAAGCTGGCAGCCGACTCAGGAGTAAGCCCGCGCACGATGAGCCGGCTGGAAAACCAGCCCGCCGGGTCCTGCCACCGGGCCACGCTCTACCGGATCGCCGCCGCA
>DASTJM010000132.1:0-9116 GCA_035716545.1 Streptosporangiaceae bacterium | reverse complement strand
TCTTTCATCCCGAAAGGAACTTCTCATGTCCACATCACCGGTCAAGGTCCGGGTAGTCGGCCCGGTCGCGCTGCTCGCCGCCGTTCCCTATCTGGTCGGCTACCAGCCGGAGAACAGCCTCGTCATGGTCGGTCTCGGCGGGCCGCACGGGCGGGTCAAGCTCGCGTTCCGCTACGACCTGCCCGACCCGCCCGCACGCGAGCACGCCGACGACATCGCCGCGCACACCGCGGCGGTGCTCGGCCGCAACCGCCTGCGCACAGTCGCGATCGTCAGCTACGGCCCCGGCACGTTAGTCACCCCGCTCATCGAAGCCCTGCGGCTGGTGCTGCACCGGGCTGGCATCCGCATCCACGACGCGCTCCGGATCGAGGACGGCCGGTACTGGTCCTACCTGTGCGCCGATCCCGGCTGCTGCCCGGCCGAAGGCGGCCTCGCAATGGGCAGCGCTCATCCGGTCGCCCAGGCACTTGCCGGCGCGGGCCTGTCGGCTGCCGCCAGCCGCGCAGACCTCGCCGCGACCATCGGCCCGGTCACCGGACCCGACGCCGACGCTATGGCCTGGGCGACCCAGCAAGCCAAGACCGCGTTCACCGCCCGGACAGCCAGCATCGGACCTGACGCCGCCCGGCTGGCCAGCTTGCGCACGGTGCAGGACGCCATCACCGTCTACCGCGACGACAGGCCATCAGCGACCAGCCCGCACTGGCCCGCATCACCATAGCCCTGACAGACATACAGGTCCGCGACGACGCGTGGGCCAGGATGCGGCCCAAGCACGCCCCCGCACACCTACAGCTGTGGACCGCCGTCACCAGGTACGCCCAGCCAGGCTACGTGGCCGCGCCCGCGTCGCTGCTCGCGTTCGTCGCGTGGCAGGCCGGCGAGGGTGCGATCGCCACCATCGCCATCGAACGGGCCCTGGCCGATGACCCCACCTACCAGATGGCCCAGCTCATCCGCGACGCCCTCGACGCCGGGCTCCCGCCCTCAGCAGCCGACCTGACCACGACCCCCAAGGAAGTCGCATCCAGCTATGCCGCCCAGCGGCGGCAGCGCTCCTGACCGCCTTCGCCGCTCAGGGCGCGGACCTGGAGACCATCCCGGCCCGCCATCCCCAAATCCGAAGCCCGCGGCGTCATCCCGTCCGAGGCCGAAGCGCTCACCGGCAAGTCCACCGAACTGATGGCAACGGTACGGCATCAACCTGCGCCATGCTCGCCACCACCCACCCTCACACCGACCAGCCCACCTACCGCCCCGGGCAAGCACCTGCGTCGATGCGAACGCAACCTACACAACTGCAAAGACAACCACACCGCCTGACGCGGTCAGGAAACAAGGAAATCGGAGCGAAGCATCAGCCGAGAAACGAACGGAACTGGCCTGCCAGCCCGCCGTTGACAGGCCAGTTGTCCTTTTTGCCAGTTCCCGTCCGAATCAACAAGAACCGGCCCTGTCCTCTGCTTAGAGGGAGCTAGCAAGGCCAGGTTTGCCGCTCCGCAGGCGACAGTCCGCTGAAGATCTGAAACCGGACGCTAACGACACGTCACCAGTTCTTACTCTAGGCACCTGTATAGTGCCAGACTCATTGATGCGTGTTGCCATCAAGACTGACGGGATTGGCATGCATATCGGGTTCCGCACCTCCGGTGGACGCGGCGAGTACGAAGTCGTAGGGAGTCACTCGGGCTACAACGCAGCAAGCCTCGAGGGCTGGGCGTTCTACATGCTTTGGCCCGATAATGTCGTGCGAGACACCGGGCTCTGGCTCGATCCTGGCGACAGCGGCAAGCCTCGACTGCGATCGACGCTGAAACCTGAAATTCAGATTGGTCGGATAATAGCATCCATGTTGATGCTGCCAGATCCTACGCGAGCATTCAGAAATACGCCGCAGATCTGGCCCATTCTGATCGCGAAGAAATACACGGTGACACAGCTTGGCTTTAGCCCAGACAGCGATTTTGCCGAGATAGCGGAACGCGTGACGTTCGTACCTTCATGGGTAGAAGTTGCGAACCAGGGCTCAAGCGACGCAATCGGCATATCGGCGCGATGGCAACGGATTGAAGCCGTTTATGACCAGCTCGAATATCTGCCAGCAGCGATGCGAACGGCCGTCGCAAGTCACCGCGACTATTTGGCCACCACTGAAACCGTGACGGTCAGGCTATCGAACATTGTATCCAATATTTGCAAACAGCTCAAAGCCGCGTGGGGCTTGAATTACGAGGATGGTACAGATCCGCTCCCATATCTCGAAGACATTCTAAGCATTCCGCCATCTGAGGGTCCGGGGCTTCCTGCCCCAGATGAACTCAGCGAAGACGAACCTGAGATAAGTGCACGCTCGGCGCACGAGTATCGACTCGCAAGGATTCGCGGTATCTCTGGACGGAGATTCAGCGAACAGGTCCGTGCCGCATATGGCCACACCTGCGCTTTCTGTGGTGCAAAGTTTGGCGGGATAAGGGGCATCAACTCAGGGGTCGATGCCGCACATATTCTGGCCTGGAGCAAGCACGATCTCGACATCGTGACTAATGGTATAACGCTTTGCAAGCTCCATCATTGGGCGTTCGACGCGGGAATTGTACTGATTCGAAAAAATGGCCATAAATACTATATGCATTTTACGACACTGGCCGATCGGCTCGACGAATTCAGTCAAAATCGCCTAGGAGTAATCAGCGACCCTCTTCCCGAAAAATGGCTCCCAAGCGACCCAAAGCAGCGACCGAGCGAGCAGTACCTGCAACGACTCTATGCCGACTTGGGCGTTACCTGGAGAGTAGACTCCTTGTTCTGACTCGCTATCAATCGCTCGCCCATAGTCTCCATGATTCGCTTGCCGATCCATTCGGCGACCGGAACCGATACCGCATTGCCGCAAGCATGATAGCGAGCCGAGTCTAGCGTGTCTTCATTGGGCATGTCGTGCGTCGGTATGGTCCAACCATCCGGAAAGCCCTGCAAGCGCTCGGTCTCAAGCGGCGTCAATCGACGTACTCGCCCATCGGGATACGAGACGTAGTTGCGCGACCAGTCTGTGCCCGTGTGTCTGGCTGACTCAGCGTAGAGGCAGTGCGCTAGCTTCTTGACGAACCCTTGCTCAGGATTTCCAACGCTGACCGCAAAGGGGGAAACAGATTTCTCTCCATTCGATCGGCTCTTCTCAGCATCCCGGTCGCCGCATTCGGACTCAAAAAGTACCTGTCCGGCGGACACTGCTCCTCCAAGAGATCCGACAACGAAGACTCTAGTGCGGCTTTGGGGGACGCCGAAGTATCTACTGTCAAGCACTCGCCATGCAATGCCATACCCGATGTCGGCCAACGTCCGTAGGATGATTGCGAAGTCTCGTCCATCGTGGGAAGAGAGAAGCGCCGCAACGTTTTCGAGGACCACAACCTCGGGGCGACATTCCGCAATGAGCTGAGCAAAGTCGTAGAAAAGTCCAGACTGCTTTCCTCGGAGACCACTTCGAGGCCCCATACGCGCGAGGCTGACGTCTTGGCACGGGAATCCGCCAGCCCAGATCTCCGCGTCAGGGATGTCATCGGCCTTTACTCCTTTAATGTCGTTCGCGCGTTCTACGTCTGGCCAGTGCTTTTCGAGAATATCGAGGCAGAACGCTTTCTTCTCACACTGCCATACGGTATTCATTCCCGCTCGCTCAAAGCCGAGATCAAAGCCTCCGATGCCGGCGAAGAAGCTGGCGACCCGTACTTGGGGTCCAATATTGCCCTCAAGAGTCAGCCGAGGTACGTCCTGAGCTTCACTGCTTACGCTCATTGGCATGTATGCCGCTCCTTCCCTCGACGACCCATAATCGACGGAGTCAACCATAGGCAACCCCTCTGACAGAGCATGAGGGCGGGCCTGGGCATCCTCTTGGTGCTCACAGTACGTCCTCCAGTCGCCCCGTTCAGCTCAACACGCGCAGGTCACACGGTCCTCTATAACCTAGATGCTCACTTGACGCCTATAAGCCTGTTCTCGCCACATCGAGCCTGATGCATCACTGGCCAGCATCGGTGTCCGCTGCGCTTTCCCCTTATCCTCACCGGTAGGGGAGGCCGGCAAGGCCCGCATCCGAGGCACGTGCTGCCAGTCACGCCGCCGATGATCAGTCGGCGTAGTCGGCGTTGAGCACGTCTACTGCCCGGGCCCATGGAGGCGAGTCACTTGAGGTCACCCGCTACGCCAGCTGCTTTGACCAGCCTGCCCCACCGTTCGTGCCGCCCGTACCGGTCGCCAATCGCCTTGCCGCTCGGCAGTGAGCCGTCCTTGCCCAGATTCGCCTGAGCCCACTGCCACGCTTGCCGTCGCGCATCTACCCCGCGCTCACCCCGGCCCCGCCGCCCCGGAGATACGGCCGGGACCGGCGCGGCGTCAGGGATCGGGCACTCCGGCTCAACCGGGTCCGCCGCCCGTTCCCTTCCAGACGATGAGGCGAGCGAGCGGACCTGGCGCATCAGCAGCTCATACGAACCGATCAGCGCAAAAGACGGCCACGCAGCGATCACACGGCCCATCACTGAAGGCTCAGCCACCGCAACGTTCGCCGCCAGGCTTGCCGCGCTCCCGGCGACCAGCAAACCCCAGGGCAGTACCCCGCCCCGGCCACCTGACCGCGACTCAGCCAGCAGCGTCATCGACGCTGCGACAATCATCCCGTCCACCGACAACGGCGACAGTGCTGCGACCCACCCCGGCTGACCATGCAAGGAGACCAGCGCATGCATGTGGAGGTAGGAGACAGTCCCGGCAATCAGTGCCAGCATCGTCACGCATCCAATCGTCGTCCGCCTGATCCACCGATCCGCCCGCCCGGTCACGACAGCTCTCCGACCAACGCGAACTCACCCGACAGCAGCCATTGGTTTTTAGATGGGCTCGCCCCTCGGACACAAATTCTGGTGAGATCTCCCCAAAAAGACCGCTACTTGAACACGCGCACGCCCGGTTCCCTGGCTGCCCGCCTTCCCGATGACGGTTCTGCTCTCCCTGCGGGGGAGGCGGCCGTGACGGCATCGGTGATCCCTCCGGTCATTCCCTCCTCTGCTCCGGCGCGAGGCCGTGCTGCGGCTGGCGTAGCCGCATCGAGGGCGCTGCCGCTGGCGGGGCTGCCGCCGCGCGCCGCGCCTGCCGGCGATGTGGTGTACGGGCTCGGGCGGGTCGACGCGTCGGGCCGGATCGCGGACCGCGCCGTTCTCGGGGCGCTGGGCTGGCGTGACGGTGACCGGCTGACGATGACCGCGGACGCGGGGGTGGTGGTTGCGCGGCGCGATCCGGGCGGCATGGTCACGCTGCCGTCCCGGCCCTGTGTCGTGATCCCGGCGGCGCTGCGCCGCCGCTGCGGCCTTCAGCCCGGTGACCGGGTGCTGCTGGCGGCGCTGCCCGGCCAGGACGTACTGGCCGCCTTGCCGCTCGCGATCCTCGATGAGGCCATCCGCGAGCACGGGCCGTTCCCGCCAGGTGAGGGAGCGACCCGATGACTGCGGCAGCCGCTGGCCCTGAGCCGGGAGCCGCCAGGCACGCCGCCGTGGCGGCCGCGCGGGTGCTCCTGGATCAGCTGGGCCTGTCACCAGCTGACCTGGCGGCCGCCCCAGCGGAGCGGACGGCCGTGCCGACGTTCGCCGAGTACGTGCCAGTCGTCTCGGCAGCGGTCACGCCAGGGACCCGGAGAGCTTACGGCTCGTACTGGAACCGGGTCATCGAGCAATGGGTGACCGTCGCCTGGACGAGCCGACCCCGTCCGAGATCCGCCAGCTCATGGCCCACGTACGGACCCATGTCGTGACACGGCGGAACGCCCGCGGCAGCCGGAGCGCCGCCGAGCACCTGGTGACCGCGCTGCGCTGCCTGTACCGACACGCCGAAGATGACAAGCTCATCGCCGAGGCGGACAACCCAGCCCGCAAGGTCGACAAGCCCCGGCGGCTGCCATCAACCCGCCGCGCCGTCCCCCGACACGCGGCTGGCCGAGATCAACGAAATAGCCGCCACCACCGGCAACGACCCGGAGCTCGACACCCTGCTGCTGCGCCTGCACACCGAGACCGCCTGCCGCCGCGGCGGCGCGCTAGCGCTCCGCCCAGTCGACCTCGACCCCGACCAGTGCCTGATCCTGCTGCACGAGAAAGGCGAAACCACCAGGTGGCAGCCAGTATCCCCAACCCTGATGGCCCGCGACCGCCACGCCTCCAGGGACGGGCAGTTGCTGCGCTACGCCAGCGGACAGCCGATCACCAGCCGCCGCTACGACCACCTGTGGAACCGCATCGGCAATCACCTGCCCTGGGTCCGCGCCCAGCAAGTCAGCATGCACTGGATCAGGCACACCACCTTGACCTGGGTCGAGAGGAACTTCGGCTACGCCGTCGCACAGGCCTACGCCGGCCACACCAGCCAGGCCGGCGACGCAACATCCACCTACGTACGCCCCAGCCTGCACGAAGTCGCAACAGCGCTGTCCGTGCTCACCAGCGATCGCCCGCCTGGCAGCTGCCCTGGCGGGCCAGGCCTGAAGGTCGAGTGCCCTGGCGGGCCAGGCCTGAAGGTCGAGGAGCTCGCCTTTGATGGAGGCGAAAAACGATTCGGAAAGGGCGTTGTCCCAGCACTGGCCGGTGCGGCCGCGGGACAGCGTCACCGCGTGATCGCGGGCCAGGCCAGCGAACTCGGCAGAGGTGTACTGGCAGCCCCGGTCGGCGCGGGAGATCACCCCCGGCGCAGGGTCGCGGGCCGCGACGGCATTGGCCAGCGCGGCGGAGACCAGCTCGGTGCGCAAGTGATCGGCGATCGCGTAGCCGCAGATCAGAGTCATGGCAGTCCAAGACCCCGGTTACTGGCGGATTGGTCCAAGTAGGTCGCGTTTGACTAGCTGCGTAGAGTCCTTGTGACATCATGCTGCGCCGCCACTGCAGCTGCGGCAGATGACTACGGACAGTCAGCGGAACGAGCATCCCCGCTTGGCCGGAGCTGCGCAGAACGCCGAATCGGAGCTCAAGTACTGTCTGGTCCGGGCTTCACGAACGGCGCTCGTATCATCCGTTCGGGTGCTCTGAACTATGGCTGGCCCTGGCATGTGAAAGGTGCCGGGACGGGCGCGGGCGCGTGTTGCGGGATGGCCGGCTGGCCAGAGCGGCAGCTTACTGGTGCGGGCGGTAGATCTCGGAGCGGTGATCGATGTCGAGGACGTGGACTGTGCGGGTGCTCTCATCGATGCGGTAGACGAGCCGGTAGGTTCCGCGGCGGGCGCCATGACACCCGGACAGCGGGCCGGTCAGTGGCTTGCCCACCCGGTGCGGGTTCTCAGCCAGCGCGGAGTCACAGAACTCGATCACGGCGGCGGCCACGGCTTCGGGGAGCCGGGCGGCGATCGCCCGCCTGGCTGCGGGCTGGAAGCGGATGTCGTACCGCTGCCCGGGCTGGCTTGTCACGCCCCTGCGCGGCGGCGGGCCAGATCCTGGCGGACGGTGGCGAGGTCTGCCCCGGCCTCGCCGCGGCCCAGGGCGGCCAGGCTCTGTCCGATCCGGGCGACCGCCTCGGCGTCGGCGAGGATCTCCAGGGTCATTTCCATGCCCTCGAGGTCATCGACCGATACGAGGACGGCCTCCGGTTCCCCGTTGCGAGTCAGGGTGATCCGCTCGTGCTGGCGGCGCACCCTCCGGGTGAGTTCGGACAGGCGAGCCTTGGCCTCCGACAAGGGCACGGGCGTGGCGGCGATCGTCATGGTCACAAGTATAGTCGTTGTCGGTCAGAACCCTGACCAACAAGCGTTTGGCAGTGATCATGAGATCGCCAAAGTCACTATCGCCGCCGAGAACCCTGCCTGCCGTGTCATCTTCTCCCCATCGGGTTGGCCGCTAGCGCAGCGAATCGTAAGTCCCTGACTGGGCGCAGTTACCGACTGTCACGTTCATGCGGCTTCGGGGAGGGCCTGAGGGCCGGACGCCTTATCCGAGACTGCGCTGGAAACTGGCGACGCTGCTGGGTGCGGATGAGTTCGATCTGTGGCCCGATTTGATGGCGGCGCGCACGGCAGTGGCGCGGCCCGCGGAAGTCGTCGCGATCTACCCGCATCGCTGGTCCGTGCCGCGCGATGCCTGGCATCGGCTGCTCAGCGGCGCGTCCCGCGAGATCGGGATCTTGGCGTACAGCGGCTTGTTTATCGCGGAAGACGCCGGGATTGCCGGTGCGCTGATCGACCGGGCGGGCGCTGGAGTGTCCGTGCGGATCGCGCTCGGCGACCCTGACTGCGCGCAGGTCGCCGAGCGCGGCACCTTTGAGGGGATCGACTCGGCTATGGCTGCCAAGATCCGCAATGCGCTTGTTCTTTACCGGCCGCTAGAGCAGGTGTCCAACGCCGAGATCAGGCTCCATCGCACTGTGCTCTATAACTCGATCTACTTCGCTGACGACGAGGTGCTTGTCAATCAGCACGTGTCTGGCACCGCAGCCGCCAACTCGCCTGTGCTGCATCTGCGCCGGGACGGCCAGGGCGACCTGACCGAGGGATACATCGCGAGCTTCGAACGTATCTGGGCGTCGGCGCGGCGTCTGGACTAGCCGGTTACGGGGCCGCAGCTCGGGGTGCGGCTTCAGGTGAAATCGCGCTGGTCGCAGCCCGAGCGTGGCCCCTGCGGATTCTAGCGACGTCCATAGTCGTCCCGCATTCAGGTATCGGCGTCCCGCGGCAGGCGGCGAGGCTCGTAAGCCCTGTCGGCACTTGCCGCCGCATGAGCTAAGCCGGAGGACACCAGCCGTGAACAACACGCCCGCCCCGCACCGATACTCAGATGGATTTGCCCGCACCGACGTGACGGGCACGAGCGCGCCCGCCCCAGGACGGCCGGACGGGGTGACCCATCATGCCTGATCCACATATCGCGGATATCTGGCGGCGAAGCCGCAATAGCACCCGGCCTGCGCGTCCCTGGATCGCCCAGGTAGACGGCGCTCGCCTCCGGGAAGCCCGGATCAAGCGCGGGTTGTCGCACCGCAAGCTGGCAGCCGACTCAGGAGTAAGCCCGCGCACGATGAGCCGGCTGGAAAACCAGCCCGCCGGGTCCTGCCACCGGGCCACGCTCTACCGGATCGCCGCCGCA
>DASTJM010000131.1:0-22887 GCA_035716545.1 Streptosporangiaceae bacterium | reverse complement strand
TCTTTCATCCCGAAAGGAACTTCTCATGTCCACATCACCGGTCAAGGTCCGGGTAGTCGGCCCGGTCGCGCTGCTCGCCGCCGTTCCCTATCTGGTCGGCTACCAGCCGGAGAACAGCCTCGTCATGGTCGGTCTCGGCGGCCCGCACGGGCGGGTCAAGCTCGCGTTCCGCTACGACCTGCCCGACCCGCCCGCACGCGAGCACGCCGACGACATCGCCGCACACACCGCAGCGGTGCTCGGCCGCAACCGCCTGCGCACAGTCGCGATCGCCGGCAACCGCCCCGGCACGTCAGCACCCCCCTCATCGAGACCCTGCGGCCGGTGCTGCACCCGTCCGGCATCCGCATCCACGACGCGCTCCGGGTCGAAGACGGCCGGTACTGGTCCTACCTGTGCACCGACCCCGCCTGCTGCCCGCCCGAAGGCGACCTCCTCACCGGCAGCGCGCATCCCGTCGCCCAGGCACTCGCCAGCGCGGGCCTGTCGGCTGCCGCCAGCCGCGCAGACCTCGCCGCGACCATCGCCCCCGTCACCGGACCCGACGCCGACGCCATGGCCCGGGCCACACTGCAAGCCGAGACCGCGTTGACCGCCCGGACAGCCAGCATCGGCCCCGACGCCACCCGGCTGGCCAGCCTGCGCACGGTGCAGGACGCGATCACCGCCTACCGCGACCGCCGGGCCGTGACCGCCCGCCCGGCACTGGCCCGCATCACGATCGCCCTGACCGATGTGGAGGTCCGGGACGACGCGTGGGCGCGGATGCGGCCCAAGTACGCCTCAGCGCACCTGCGGCTGTGGACCGACGTCACCCGGCACGCCCAGCCCGGATACGTGGCCGCGTCCGCGTCGCTGCTCGCGTTCACCGCGTGGCAGGCCAGCGAAGGCGCGATCGCCACCATCGCCATCGACCAGGCCCTGGCCGACGACCCCGACTACCAGATGGCACGGCTCGTCCGCGAAGCCCTCGACGCCGGGCTCCCGCCATCAAAAGCCGACCTGACCATGACCCCCGACCAAGTCGCCGCAAGCTACACCGCCCAGCGGCGGCAGCACCCTGACTACCACTGAGGTCTTGCTTATCAGCTTCATCGAGGAATTCCTCATACCCGTTGGGGTGGTAGCGGCGGCGGTTGTGCGTGCCGTACCGGCGCGCGCCGATGACTTGCCGAGTCTGCGGGGCCGTACTTTGCCGGGCGGCTCCCCGAGCGGTGCCGATCTCCTGGCCGACGGGTTGCCGTTGCCGCTGGGTCCGGGCGGCCGGTGGCATCGGAATGCGGATCGAGTCGAGATCGAACCAGTAATGGCGTGACTTCACTAGCAGGAACAGGAGTTCGTGGCGAAGGCGACGATTTCCGAGCCGGTGAGAAAACCGGATCCGGTCTGGCGGGGTAGTGGCCGGGCGCTTGCTTTCCCCCTGAATCATCGACGGCCTGACAATGCGGCGATGAGGCTTGCCAGCACGCTGCTGATGACCGGGGCCGCTCCGGTGGCCGCAAGGGGAACCCGAACAGGAAGCAGACCAGCGCGTCGACGAATTTCAGGCCCCGCTTGCTGATAGAGGCCTGACATGACCACGATCACCCTGACCAACCCCGCAGGACGCCCTCGGCGCCACGCCATCCTGATCGGCTACCGAGGCACGGCGTCGCACTGCCGACGAACCACGCTACGCACAAATGGCTGCCGTCCGCCGCGAACTGCAACTCACTGGGTACGAGGTCTGCCGTTGTCGGCAGGAGCGAGATTGTCGACAAGCACAACGGCCGCCGTACTCCTGGATGGCTCGTCGACTGCCTACCAGGTAGCGCTGCTAACCGCCAAGCAGCTAGAGCGAGCCAAGCCAACTACGATGTAGAAGTTGCACCGTCATTCGTCGATCGCGACGTCCGTTATGCGCGCAGCCGCCATCTGGGTGGCAGCGACCTTCTGCTCGCCGCAGACTGGGCAGTCCTGCCGCCGTTCCCAGCGCTCGTACTCGCCTAGGCTGGAGTCGTCGAAGCGGTATTGAATGAGCCGTCCGGCTGCGGCCGGCGGGGCTAGCTTCGTTACCACGCGGACCAGTTCGGCGAGCAGGAACGCGGTGGTCAAGGTGACCAGCGGGGTGAAAGCCGCGTTGTCGCCGCCGATCTGTCGTTCCCGTTTCTGCTCCAGGAGCGTGGCCGACACCGTGTCGGTCTTGAACACTTCTGAGCGCCAGCATTCGACACATCCCGTCTCTCCGGGGATGACTGTGAAATAGACGGCTCGCTGCGTGTCCAGGCCGCCAGTGATGAGCGGAACACCGGCCTGCACGCAACCTTCGTTTACCCAGTGGTTGATCTCCATTTTCGGTCGGTCTGCAACGGAGATCACCGCATCGGCGCCGGCGACGGCATTCAGCACGTCCTGGGTACTTTCAATGCGACGGGGTATCTTGTCAATCTTGATTCGCGGATTGAATTCTTGTACTCGGGCAGCCGCGATGTCGAGTTTTAACTGACCGATATCGGAGTCGCGGTAGAGGATCTGGCGGTTCAAGTTGGAAAGCTCAACGCGATCAAATTCTACTACCCGGACGTAGCCTATTCCCATCGCCGCCATATCCAGCAAGATATGACAGCCGAGGCCACCAAGCCCCAGCAGCGTCACGCGGGTATCAAGCAGTTTCCGCTGCCATTCGTACTGGTTATCTGCGAGTCGGCAGTATGAGCCGAAGAAGTTTACGTTGCGCTCCCACCGCCGCAGTTCGTAGTCCGAAAGAATACCTTTGCTAGTTACTGCGTCATTGAGGAGGAAGCCGGCTTCGTCGAAAGTGCCGATTGCCTCGCGCACATCGGCCAGGCTGACATGAGGAAAGTCAGCGGCAAGATCGGCGTGCGCTTGTTCGGCCGTGCGAGTGCCATCTAGGAGTTCAAGCAGTCGCCGTATGGCGCCATCGGCGTCTGGTATCTCTGCGGCCTGGCCATATCCACCGACATACAGCATGTCTCCGGAGGTGAACAGGGGAGCCATGTGCTTCAGCTTAGGTAAGACAGAGGTTGACATGACCGACCTTTCTCGGGGTTGGAGTACACGGCGACGCCGTTTTCTACCGGAGGAAACTGAGTTTGATATCCTGATCTCATGCCTGATCTGCGGCTGTGACGGCAGAAGCAGGCCACGGTGCTGGTGGGCGGTCTGACGGCCGCCCACCAGCGGCCATCGCATTACTTAACCCTCGTTAGAGGCTGATGCGATGCTGGTCGGGCGGACGCGGACGGTAACCGTCATGTTCTGTCACCTCCTTTCGATTGTGGATCACCGGACGGCTGCCCGCTGTGACAGGCTCCGCTCGTCCGGTAGCTGGATGCACCCGAAGTGTCGCCGTACACTGCTCTGGACTGCTCGGCCAATGTCTGCATGGCGGCTAGCCAGCCGGTCTCGCGTGTTGGCTTTAGTCCCAGGCTGGCAAGCCAGGCCGCCGGCCTACGGGTGCCGCCGGCTTGGAGCGCTTCGGAGAAACGGCGGCACCACAGGCCTGGGCTCTCGCGGTACTGCGCCAGAAGCCCGGATGCCGCGAGCTGCCCGTAGGCGTAGGCATAGCGCGATCCTGGGTCGAAGTAGAAGTTGTCCAGGTAGCTCCACCAGAGCTTGTAGCCAGGTTCCAGGAAGATCGCCGGGCCATAGAGCGCAGCCTGCTGTGCAAGCCACATGTCTCCTAACGCCTCAGTTCCGAGCTGCGATCCCTCGGCGGCCGCAGCATAGAGCGCGGCTTCGAAATCATGTAAGGCGGTTTGCCGGAAGACCGCTGTGAGCTGGTCCTCTACCCAGCGCGCCTGCAGCGCCCGGCGATGCGAAGGGTCGCGGATGCTGTCGGCGTACACTTCGGCGGTCAGCAGTTCGGTGAAGAGCCCGACGGTCTCGGCCAGCACCGTCGGCACGGCAGCACCCAGTACTCCCCTGGTTTTGGTGAGTCGGCCGTGGACGGCGTGGCCAAGCTCGTGTCCCAAGGTCATCACGTCGCGTGGCGTCTGGGTGAAGTTCAGCAAGATCAGCGCCCCGCCACCTGGCAGCGTGAAGGTGAGGGAACCGCGCCGCTTGCCCGGTCGGGGCAGCGCGTCCACCGCATCCTCGTTAAGCAGATCGCGGGCCAGCTTCTCGATTGTCGGGCCGAGCCGGCCGAACGCGGTCACTACGATGTCGCACGCCTCTTGCCAGGTGACGATCGGCAGATCAGCAACGATCGGAGCGTACCGGTCAGCGTCGGTGAGCTGGCCGCTGCCCATGAACCCGGCCTTTGCCTTGTAGTAGTCGTGGACCACGCAGTTATGGTCACGCACGACCTCGAGCAGACTGCGGACCTCAGCGGCGGTCACCTGGTTGGCGGCATACGTGGGACTAAGCCAGTCGTCGATTTCGCATGCGCTCAGGTACACGTGCCGTGCGCGCGTGAGCATCACCAGGGCGGTCGCGCGTAAATCCGCCTCATCGGCTAGTCCTGCCGAAATAGCCTCGCACATGTCGCGGCGCCTGGCTTCATCGGGATGGTAGAGCGTCGGCACCGCCTCGCCTAAGCTCAGCTGGCGATCTCCGTCCGCCACGCTTATCCGGGCAAGGAGTTGCCGCGCAAGGGCCTCCCAAGCGCCAGTGCTGTTGAGCCGTTCCGTCAGAGCTGCGGTCTGGGCAGGTGGCAGCAGCAAGGCATTGTCACGTATCTTTTGCAGATGGTTCGCGTATTCAAGCAGCTGCGGGTCCGCGAGTAACTTCTCCGCATCCGACAGCGGAATACCAGCGACCTCGCGCTCGAATGTATCCGCAGCCTGCGCTACCAGCTGCCAGGCTCGATCGCATGCATTGAGTAACGCCGCGCCCGAATTATCGTCCGCATTCACTGCAAGCAACGCTTCCGCATATGTCGTCGCTAGTTGAAGCGGTGCCAGGAAGGCTTCGAATTCCCGGCAGGCCGAAGCCAGCTCGGGCGCAGTGAGCTGAGCTACTCTTGATTCATAGCGGTGCCGGAAGATATCGACCTGTTTCGCCACCGCCGTCAGGCTGTCGGTTAGGCACGCGATTTTCCCCGCGTTGTGGCCGTCTGGCCATCGAGGGATTTCGCACGCGGAACCTGGTGATTGCCCCCGCATCTAGACTCCAGTAAGTGGGACGCAATACGTGGTTCCGTTTGCAGAGCCACGTGCGAACTTCGGTTCAAGGTACCCGCGGTGGAAGATGTATGTCAAGAGTCAATGTTCTCACTAGTTCCTTAAACACACATCAGCTTTCTCCGCGAGCGCAGGCGACCTGAGAATTCGGTCATCGCCGAATATGCCATAATCAGCTAGTAAATCCGGCGGGCTGGCCTGGTTGCGGCAATTAGGTCAAATCGTGCGGTCGGCCGCGCCAGCATCGCCGGCTCAATCCGGCGCAACACATCGGCCCAGCCGCGTATTCTGCCTGATCAAAGACCACTAGTAACGGTCAGTAATTAGCAACGCCTGCCCGGAAATGGTGGCGGCTTCCGATCATATTAGGATAGCGGAGCCCGTCACTGCGCCGCTTCGGGGACCGCTTCGCCACCAAGAGCTCCCTGCCTTGTCATCAGGCTAGTGCGCAGGCCCGCGACCCCCACACCACAGCGGATCAGTGCCCCAAGCAAGATCACCAGGTACATGTCGTGCAGGGCCTGTTCCAGCCCGCCCGCGACTAGCGACGCTATCGGGATGCTCGCGTAGGCAACCATCCGAGTAGCCGCAACGACCCGGCCCAGCATTTCAGGCGCTACGATGCGCTGCCGCAAGGTGAACCAGGACACCACATTCATCGAGCCGAGGGCGAAGACCAGCGCGTACGCGGCGCTGACTCCCGTGATGTTTCGCAGTCCGAGCAAGGTCATCGTCACAAGACCAGCGGCGATGGTCGACAAGACGATCGTGCGGCCATTGCCCAGCCTGCGGATTACCGCCGGGGCCACGGCAGCACCTACCACTGCCCCTACCCCCTGCGCGCCGAAGACGACTCCCACAAGCGTGGACGTCATATGCAGATAGGTCGTCAAGTAGTAAATGAGATTAGCCTGAATCAACCAAATCCCTAGATTAGTCCCGGTAAACAAGAGACTGCCCGCCAGGAGCGTCTTGTTAACTTTTGTGACGTATGTCAGCCCGCCTCGAAGATCGGCGAGGAATCCCGGTGAGTCCTTCGCGCGAACGGCCAGCCGGCGCGCTCCGACGCGTATGAACACGATGATGGCCGCGCTGCCGAGGAACGAGCCCGCGTCAATATAAATAGAGGCCTCATAGCCGAACGCCGCGATCAGGCCGCCGGCGAGCACTGGCCCTGCGAGGCTGAGAATGTTGTCGGTCGACTGGAGCAGCGAGTTCGCGTGATCCAGCCCCTTTTCGGGCACTATGGCGGGCACCAGAGCCTGAAACGCCGGATGGTAAATCGGCTCGACGCAGGCAAGCAGCAACGCTACGACGTAAATGGCCCACAGTGCCGTGAGCCCGCCAGTGACTAGTACCGCGAGCGCGAGCGCTAGCAAGCCGGCGGTCAGATCGCCGAAGATCAGCAGGGTCCTGCGGTCGAACCGGTCAGCGAACACCCCGCCGGGCAGCGACAGTAGAAGGAATGGACCGTACTCCAGCGCGTACAGCGCGGCGGTCTGCAGGGCCGACCCGGTCATGTGCAGCACAAGCAGCGGCAGCGTGAGACGGTATAGCCAGGTCCCCGCATCCGAGACGACATAGGCACCGAACAGCATGTAGAAGCGCGGACCCAAAGCCGCCCACTGGGAACGTCCAATCATGAGCCCGGCCAGCAGGCAGGATTCACCATTAAGCTTGCGAGCATCTTGTCGGCCCCCATCACGCCCCCACCATAATCCCTGTGACCTGACCTCGGCTAGCTGATCGTCCAGTCTTGCGGTTTGTGTGACGGCACAGGCACGCTAGCTATCCAAGCCTTTTCTTTAATCTGTCACTTTGATAGCCAATGCCCCAATACCCTCGAACAGGTAGGCGCTCGGCAGACGCCCGGCCTGTGCGGCACGATCGCGGCAAGGTGCTGGCCGGTGTTCTTCTGGATCTCCCAGAAGTCATTGGCGTCCATCGGCTAGAAGAGCGGCTCGTCGCTGAAGCCATAATCTGGCAGATCTGTCGCCCATGGGTCGTCAGACCTCGACGCTGCCTGGGTCAACTCGGGATGAGGCGACTCCAGGCCGACCAGGAGTACAGCTTGAGCGAGGCGGCCAGGCTGATCGAGCCGAGCGTCAAGGCCGTGCATACGGAGGCGTCGCGCTTGGTTGCGTGCGGGTTCATCACCGATAGCCGGCGCGGCAACGTGCGGCTCCTTCGCGCGGCTTCGGGAACGCCGTTGCGGGCCTTTGACTGATCTGCTGGCGGTTACGTACGGGCCATTGCCGGTGCTGGCTGACCTGCTCGCCGCGCAGTCGGGGGTTGACGCTGCCTTCATTTACGGGTCGTGGGCCGCCCGGTACCGCGGTGAGCCGGGGCCGCTTCCTGCTGACGTTGACGTGCTCGTTGCCGGCACCGCCGATCGTGACGACCTGGACGACATCGCGCGGGCGGCTCAGGACCGGCTTTTCAGGCCAGGCACGCAAGGCATTGACCGCCGTACTGGAAAACCAGGGACTAAGGCACCAGCACCAGAGGGGGTCACCTCGCTGCCTCCGAAGCGGTCCGAGCCCGAGGACTACCGCATTCATCAGGCCGATTTTCCTCGGCAGAGCCGTGACCGCAGGCCACCCTAGCTGCTGGATGACCTGGTTATAACGCCCGCGCAGGTCGCGTGGTGGTCAAGAAGTTCTGTGGTGGCGGGGTCGATGGCGCGCTGCCATCCGCCGGGTGCGGTGTTCCCACAAGGCATGATCGTGCCACAGGTAACCGGTGATGGTGTCGGAAAGACTGGCGGCGCGACCCGCCCGCGGATGGGCGGTCATGACGGTGCCGGGGAAAGTCGCATGGATGTTCTGGTACTGCCAGCCGTCCTGCGCGCCCGAACGCCTCGATGACCTGCGCGTACTGTCCCAAGAAGAGGTGAGATAAGAGTGACACATCTCCCGCCCGAAGGCTCCCTCCGGCTCGAAGGCATAGGCCAGCCCCTACGACCGCACGATTGGCTGGCCAAACCACGTGGACCTGGGATCTATCGATGCAAGACGCACTGCGCCGATACCGCCAACCGGGTGGTCCCCGCCCGCACCGACATCACCCATCGGTCTGCTCTCGCCAGTTCCCGTTGATCCGCTTCCACGGAAGATGGCAACCGTCAATCAGCGCCGCAAGAGAACAGCCGCAAGAGATAAACAGTTCCTGGTCTCGCCGGCGCGGTGCCGGGCGCTAGGTTTAAGGTATGCCTTCGGTCGATGTCATCGCGGCGGAGTACGTGGAGCGGGCGGCCGCCCTGGACCCGTGCTACGCCACGTCGGCCGGGATCGCGGGGCACGACGACGAGCTGCCGGATCTGAGCGCTGACGGGTTCGCCGGGCGGGCCGGGCTGGATCGGTCGGTCCTCGCGGCCCTTGACGCGGCCGATGCCCGGGACCCGCGCGAGCGGGCCGCGCGGGCCGCGATGCGGGAGCGGCTGGCGGTGGCTGTGGAACGCTACGACGCCGGGGACGCCACCAGCGAGCTCAGCACCATCGACAGCTGGGTGCAGAGGGTTCGCGAGGTCTTCGACCTGATGCCCGCGCAGGGTGCGGAGGCCGCCGCCAGCATCGCCAGGCGGATGGCCGCGGTGCCGGGGGCTTACCGCCAGCTATCGGAGACCTTGCTCAAGGCGGCCAGGAACGGCCGGTGCGCGCCCAGGCGGCAGGTCAAGGAGGTCGCCGGGCAGTGCGCGGCCTGGACCGGGCCGGGGGATTCCTTCTATACCGGACTGGCCGGGCGGCTGACCGGAGTCCCGGACTCGCTGCGCGGTGAGCTGGAGGCGGCCGCGAGCGCGGCCACGGCCGCCACGGCCGAGTTCGGCGCCTTCCTCGAACGCGAGCTGATGCCGCTGGCCAGCCAGGCCGACGCGTGCGGGCCTGAGGTCTACGCCCGTGCCTCGCGGTACTTCCTCGGCGCCGCCGCGGATCTGCCGGAGGCCTATGCCTGGAGCTGGGAGGAGCTCGCCCGGCTGCGGGCCGAGATGGCACGGGTCGCCAGCCTGATCCAGCCAGGAGCCACAGTGCGGGAGGCCATGGCGATCATGGACCAGGACCCGGCCCGGCGCGTCGAAGGGCGCGAGAACTTCCGTGCCTGGATGCAGGAACTGGCCGAGCGCACCATCTCCGAGCTGCACGGGACGCACTTCGACATCCCGCGGCCCGCGCACCGCATCGAGGCCGTGATCGCGCCCACCAGCGACGGGGGGATGTATTACACCGCGCCGTCGGCTGACTGGTCCCGGCCCGGGCGGATGTGCTGGTCGGTGCCGGAAGGCGTCGAGACCTTCTCCGCCTGGAAGGAGGCCACGACCGTCTACCACGAGGGCGTTCCCGGCCATCACCTGCAGATCTCGCACGCCCTGGCGAACCAGGAGAGCCTGAACCGCTGGCAGCGCATGTCCTGGGTTTCCGGCCACGGCGAGGGCTGGGCGCTCTACGCCGAACGGCTCATGGCAGACCTCGGATACCTGGAGGACCCGGGCGCCTATCTCGGGATGCTCGACAGCCAGCAACTGCTCACCGCCCAGGTGACCCTGGACATCGGCGTGCACCTGGAACTGGACATCCCAAGAGGCACCGGCTGGCGCGAAGGCGAGCGCTGGAACGCCGAGATCGCCTGGGAGTTCCTGCGCGCCCGCTCCAGCTGGGACGAACGGCAACTGCGCTCCGAGCTACGCCGCTGCCTCGGCCTGCCGGGCCAGGCCCCCTCCTACAAGCTCGGCGAACAGATCTGGCTGCAGGCCAGGCAAGACGCCATGGCACGAGCCGGGGGAACCCTCAGCCTCAAGGACTTCCACAACAAGGCGCTCAGCCTGGGCGCCATGGGTCTCGACCCGTTGCGCGAGGCGCTCGCCCGCATCTAGGGACGCGCGCGCCATACCCGACCGGCGAGGGAAACGCCAGACCCTGTGAGAAAAACCTGGCGGCAAGACAATGAGAACCGCCTATTCAACTCCCGCAGCGTGCCCGCCCCCGAATGGACCTTTTCAGCAGTTACCCGGGACAACATCTGGCAGGGCCGCGTTGGTGACAAGCCCGGGCCGTTTTCAGCATCGCGGGCCTGCCTGCTGCTGTTCCCGCCAGCTGGCCCGACGGCCTGAGGTTCATGCACGGACCATGGTCTTCGCCGTGGTTCGCGGCAGGCAAGGCGCGCGGGCAGGCTAGATGCTTTTGGGCCTCATGCCCGAAATCCGGAGCCGAGCGCATGTACCTGACACTGCCTGGCGCCGTCGAAGCCCGCAAGCAACGGGAACAACAACACCCAGCAGGAAAGGATGGTTGTCAGAAGGTCCCGTTGACGAGTTCGCGTACCTGGCGGGCGATCTCGATGTCTTCCCTGGCGGTGACGACCAGGGTGCGCACGGCCGCGTCAGGTGCGGTGATCTCGCCATCGGCGGTAGTGCGGTCATTCAAGGCCGGGTCGATCTTCACGCCGAGGAAATCCAGGCCTGCCGCGGCTTCTGCCCGCACGGCTGGCTGGTGCTCGCCGATGCCGCCGGTGAAGACCAGCGCGTCGAGGCCGTTCATGGCGGCGGCCATGGCGGCGATCTCGCGGCGCAGCCGGTGAGCGTGCACTTCGATAGCCAGCCGAGCGTCGGGCTCACCAGCATCGGCGGCGCGCCGCACGTCGCGCATGTCGCCAGAGCCGTTGCCCAGGTTGGCTAGCCCGGCTAGCCCGGATGACTTCTCCAGGCCCAGCGCGATGTCATCCACGCTGAGATCGCCGTGCTGCTGCAGCCAGACGACGAGCCCAGGGTCGACACTGCCCGGCCGGCTCGCCATGACCAGGCCCTCAAGCGGGGTAAAGCCCATAGTTGTGTCGACGCTGCGGCCGTCGCGAACGGCCGCGAGGGAGGATCCCGCGCCGAGATGGCAGGTCACCAGCCGCGAACGGGCCGGGCACTGAGCGCCGAGCAGCTGCGTGGCGCGGCGGCTGGCGTACGCATGGGACAGGCCGTGAAATCCGTAGCGGCGCAGGCCGAATCGCTGCCTCCAGGACCTGGGCAGGGCATAGGTGGCCGCGGCGTCTGGTAGCCCGGCATGGAAAGCGGTGTCGAAGCACGCGACCGCCGGGATGCAGGGGAGCGCGGCGCGCACGGCCTTGATCCCGGCGATGGCGCGCGGCTGATGCAACGGCGCCAGGCTGGCCAGGCCCGCGATAACCTTCAGTACCTCATCGTCGATCAGCACCGAGGCGCTGAACCGGCTGCCGCCATGGACGATCCGGTGGCCGATCGCGTCCGCGCCCGCCACGTCCGCGCTGGCCACGGTGCCGAGGAACCGGCGCAGTTCGCCGTGGTCCGCGCTGCCATCCCAGTGATCGATGTCGAGCGACGCCCTGATCTCGCCGCCGGGGCCGAGCAAGCGGAGCTTGAGGCTGCTCGACCCGGTGTTGACGACCAGGACGCTGGTCACCGCGGCCACGTCCAGTTCGTGACTTCGGGCAGGTCCTCGCCGTGCTCACGGGTCCAGGCCCGGTGCCGTGCCCTGGTATCGACCATCAGCTGACGCAGCCACGCGGCCGAGTTGCCGAGGCCGGGCACCCTGTCGATGACGTCCATCACCAGGTGGAACCGGTCCAGGTCGTTCATCACGACCATGTCGAATGGCGTGGTGGTGGTGCCTTCCTCCTTGTACCCGCGCACGTGGAACTGGTCGTGCCCGGCGCGGCTGTAGGTCAGGCGGTGGATCAGCCACGGATAGCCGTGATAAGCGAAGATCACCGGACGGCTGGTGGTGAAAAGCGCGTTGAACTCGGCATCGCTCATGCCGTGCGGATGCTCGGTGTCAGGCTGCAGGCGCATGAGATCGACCACGTTGACCACCCTGATCCTCAAGAACGGCAGGTGCTCACGCAGGATGCCGACGGCCGCGAGTACCTCTAGGGTCGGCACGTCGCCGGCGCAGGCGAGCACCACGTCAGGCTCGTGGCCGTCGCCGTCGCTTGACGCCCACTCCCAGATCCCGGCGCCTCTGGCGCAGTGCAGGATCGCCGAGTCCAGGTCCAGCCAGTCCGGCGATGGCTGCTTGCCGGAGACGATGACGTTGACGTAGTCCCTGCTGCGCAGGCAATGGTCAGCCACCGAAAGCAGCGTGTTGGCATCAGGCGGCAGGTAAACGCGGATCACCTCGGCTTTCTTGTTCATCACATGGTCGATGAACCCCGGATCCTGATGGGAGAAGCCGTTATGGTCCTGGCGCCACACGTGCGAGGTCAGCAGATAGTTCAGCGATGCGACCGGGCGCCGCCAGGCCAGCCGGCGGCTGACCTTGAGCCATTTGGCGTGCTGGTTGAACATCGAGTCCACGATATGGATGAATGCCTCGTAGCAGGAAAACAAGCCGTGCCTGCCGGTCAGCAGATAGCCCTCGAGCCAACCCTGGCACATGTGCTCCGAGAGCATCTCGACGACGCGGCCATCGGGCGCGAGATGCTGATCGACCTCGGTGACTGTCTCCTGCCAGTCCTTGCCGGTCACTTCGAGCAGGGCGTTCAGCCGGTTCGACTCTGTCTCGTCGGGCCCGAAGACCCGGAAGTTCCGGTGCGGCTCGTTGAGCCGCATGACGTCGCGTAGCATTCCGCCGAGCACCCTGGTCGGCTCTGATACGTGCCCGCCAGGAGTCTGCACTGGCACCGCGTAGTCGCGGAAGTCAGGCATCACCAGATCGCGGAGCAGCGACCCGCCGTTAGCCTGCGGGACCGCCCCGAGCCTCCTGTCGCCGCGCGGCACGAAGCCCAGCAGTTCGGGCCGCGGCTGTCCGCCGGCATCGAAAAGCTCCTCAGGCCGGTAGGACCGCATCCACTCTTCCAGCTGACGCAGGTGCTGCGGATTGGCACGGACCTCGGCCAGCGGTACCTGATGTGCCCGCCAGGTGCCTTCCACCGGCAGGCCGTCCACCACCGCCGGACCAGTCCAGCCCTTCGGGGTACGCAGCACGACCAGCGGCGACGACGGCATGGCGGTACCTGAGCGGATCTTCCCGACCGCCCAGTCGAGTGCCCCGGCCATCTGCTCGTGCATCAGTCCTGGCTCGTGGCCGGTGACATAGCGAGGGTCGTAACCGTAGCCGCGCAGCAGCGCGTCAAGGTCGTCGTCGCTGATCCTGGCCAGCAGGGCCGGGTTCGCGATTTTCCAGCCGTTCAGGTGCAGGATCGGCAGCACCGCACCGTCGCGCTCGGGGTTGAGGAACCGGTGCGCATGCCACGAGGTCGCCAGCGGGCCGGTCTCGGCCTCCCCGTCACCGACAACGCACGCGACGATGAGGCCGGGGTTGTCGAATGCGGCACCGGTCGCGTGCGCCAGGCAGTAGCCCAGCTCGCCGCCCTCGTGGATGGAGCCAGGCGTTTCCGGCGCGACGTGGCTTGGCACGCCGCCGGGAAACGAGAACTGGCGGAACAGCCTGGCCATGCCCGCCGCATCCTGAGACACCGTCGGGTACACCTCGCTGTAGGTTCCCTCCAGCCAGGTGTTAGCCAGCGCCGCCGGGCCGCCGTGACCGGGACCGATCACGCACATCATCGGCTGGTCAGCCGCGGTGATCACCCGGTTCAGATGCGCCCAGATGAAATTCAGGCCAGGGCTGGTGCCCCAGTGGCCGAGCAACCTCGGCTTGATGTCCTCCGGCCGCAGCGGCCGTGCCAGCAGCGGGTTAGCCATCAGGTAGATCTGCCCGGCCGACAGATAGTTCGCTGCCCGCCAGTATCGATCCAGCGTCGCCACCTCGGCGTCGGTCAGCACTGCGCACCGCGTCGTCGTCATCGCTCCTCCGCCCTGATAGCCATCGCCAAGCCCGGCCTGTTACCAGCCGCCTTGGCCATTCTCATCACACCGGATATCGCCTGCCCCCGGTAGGGACCTTCGGGCACAGGGCCGCGCACCTGGCCGTGAGCCTAGGTTCCTGGCTGCCCGCGGATGATGACGAGTGGGCATCTGGAGTGGTGCGCGCAGTGCTGGCTGACCGACCCGAGCAGCACATCGGAGAGGGTTCCGTGCCCGCGGCTGCCGACCACGAGCAGGTCAGCCTCAGCTGATTCGGCGACGAGCACCTTCGGCGCGTAGCCTTCGACCACCCGTTGCTGAATGCCGGCTGCTGACCGCGGTGGGCGGGCATCGCTGACAGCCCGAGCCAGTGCCTCCTCGGCGGAAGCCCTGACTCTCCTGAGCTTGTCAGCGATGCCGGGCTCCCAGCCGAACTCGCTGGCAGATAGCGGGTACTCCCAGACTGCGACGGCCTCCACCGTGTCGCCGCAGAGCTCGGCTTCGCTGATCGCCCACCGCAACGCCGACACCGATGACGGCGAACCATCTACTCCTACGACTATCCGCCGGGACCGGCCGCTCGCCGACTGAGTCATCACGTTCACCCTTCGCCTAGCCAGGGAGAATGACCGGGCGGGCACCACGCCAGACCTGGTCCGCCCCGTGGGGGCGGATGACATCGAGTGCCTCCAGGAGCCCGGCTACATCATCGGCTTGCGGCGTGCCGTATGCCGTGTCGATAGTCGTCGCTTCTGGCCACGCATCCATCACGGCAGCCATCTGGCGCGCTATGGCGCCGTCAGCATCCGAGGCAGATCCATGCCTGCTGGTCATGCGCTGCCGGGCCAGGTCAGCAGGAGCGGCGCAGCACAGCTGCACCAGCTGCGCGCTGACATCGCCGGCCGTGGCCGCGGCGGCAGCACGATGACTCGCGGCTATCCACGACGCGTCCGCGACCACGGACTCGCCCTGGGCTAGCAGCATCCGCGCCCGATGAAGCAGTTCGCTGTAGCAGCGTTCAGACCATTCAGGCGTGTAGATCCCCGTGCCGTAGGCCGATGCGGCGCTGTCCCGCGGCGACAGGCCCGCCAGTTCCTTGCGGATCTGGTCGCTGCTCAGGACAGCCCAGCCGAGGCGGTCGGCGACCGCCCCCGCCACAGTGGTCTTCCCCGTACCGGGCAAGCCCCCGACCAGGACCATGGTGACCGTGCCCGCGCGCAGGTGCCGCAGCGTCAGCTCGGCGAGCTGGCGCGCCAGCCCGCCAGCCCCGAGATCACCCTGACCGCTCTTGATGGCGCAGACCTTAGCCCGAACGAAAGCACGGTAAGCCACGTAGTGGTGCCGCAAGGAGGCGGGAGCGGGATCACCGGAATACTCCGCATACCACTCGACAAAGAGCCGGGCCAGGCCCGGCGCGCCGAGTCGCTCAAGATCCATGGCCAGGAACGCCGCGTCGTCAAGGCCGTCGACCCACCGCAGCCGGTCATCGAAGTCCAGGCAGTCCAGGATCCGAGGGCCGTCCTCCAGGCAATAGATGTCATCAGCGAGCAGATCGCCGTGCCCGTCGACCACCCGTCCATCGCCGACCCGGGCCTCGAACAGCGGCTCGCGTCCGGCCAGGAACCGCTCAGCGAGCCGGGCGACCTCGTCAATGACCGGCCCGCCGACAATCTCAGCGGCCACGTGCCTCGCCTGCTCGACGTTGTCGTGCCACCGCTGACTCAGCGCACCCCGGCTGCCCTCCTGATCAATGCGGATTGACCGCGGCGAGGAGGCGTGCTGCCTGGCGAGGATCCTGGCCACCTCGCGTACCGGCTCATCCACATGCTCACCGGCACGAACCAGCGCGGAAAGCTGCCGCCGGGCTGGCATCCGCCGCATGACCACCAGATGGTCGCACGGCCTGCCATCGGGATCGCGGACCTCGGCGACGCCAAGATAAGCATCGGGCGAAAATCGCCGGTTCAGCTCGGTCTCCCGCGCGCACGCCGCAGCCCGCGCCTGCCGCGTGCTGAAGTCCAGGAATCCCAGATTCACCGGCTTCTTCAGCTTGTAAGCGCGGTCTCCGGCGAAATACACGACCGCCGAATGAGTCTCGGTCGCAGTCCCGAACGGCACTAGCGATGACTCGCCATCACCATGCATCGCTCCGCTCCCTAGCAATAGCTGTCCGCGGAAAGCTCAGCGGCGCGGCTGCTATCGTGCCCGGCCTCACGCTGGTGAACCCCGCCCTCGTGGGTACGCCTCTCAGGCTCGGTGGTCAGGCTGTGCCTTAAACTCGCGCCGCGGCGCGAGTTTCAGGTCGGCCAGGTACTGCGGGCGGCTCAGCGAGCGACAGGTAGCTCTCATCCTCCTGGGCGGTGTGGAGCTTGAGAACCGCGTGCAGTCCGTAGAGCAGCGCCCGGAGGTCGGCGGCATCGGCCTCGTCGAGCGGACCGTCCCCGATCTCGTCGAGCAACTGCCCTAGCCGCCTGATCTGATGGGCGATCTCCGCGTGCCCCCGGCTCATGGTGGCAGTGGCACCCGGCCAGCCGAGCGCCTTGTCCAGCCGCGGGTACAGTTCGCGCTCTTCCGCTTGTTCATGCGGCTCTACGACGCTGACCAGCACCCGGTGAAGCTGGCCGATCCTGGCAATCGCCTCGGAATCCGCCGCGACTCCCAGGCAGTCCGCGACCGCGCGGATCTCGTCGACGCCGGCCCTGATCGTTTCGTGTTCCCCTTCGAATCGCTGGCTAAGCGCCGCTAGCTCAGGGCTGATCCTCACCGCGGTACCGCCGGGCCGAAGCGCTCGCAGGGCGTTGAGTATCACGACGACATCGATGACCTCCTGCAGCACCGCGCCCCATACGGCCGGCAGCAGTCCCGCCGCTGCCGCTCCCATCGCCGCGAGCGACATTCCCATTCCGGCCAGCACGCTCTCCAGCGCTATCGTCCGGGTTCTGCGGGCCAGTGACACCACATCGCCGAGGCGGTCGATGCGGTTCACGGTGAGCACGGCATCCGCTGCCTGCGCGGACCCGGTCACGCCGGGCGCTCCCACAGCCACGCCCACGTCGGCCAGGGCAAGGGCGGGCGCGTCATTGATGCCGTCGCCGACCATGATGACCGGGCCCCGCCGCTGTTCAACGCCGACGGCAGCCACCTTCTCAGCTGGTGTCCGCTCCGCGAGCACTTCGTCGATGCCGATGACCGCTCCAACCGTCTCCGCTACCTCAGCACGGTCGCCCGTCACCATTACCAGACGCCTGATGCCGCCAGCGCGCAGCGCACGGATCGTCCTGGCGGCGTCAGGCCGCACTGGGTCGTCCATCATCAGCACCGCGGCTGGCGAGCCGTCCACGGCCACGAATACGGTGAGCGAGCCGTCGAGTCTCGCGCGACGGCGGGCAACCTTCGCCCAGCCGGGCAGGTCAGCGGGACGGCGGATACCGCACCAGGCCGCTTTGCCTACCGCTACCCGATGTCCGGCGACGGTCCCCCTGATCCCCTGGCCCGCCACCTCGCACGTGTCTTCGGGCATCACCAGCTCGCAGTCCCTGTCCCCGGCAGCGCGCACGACGGCCGCGGCGAGCACGTGACCGGACACCTGGTCGAGCGACGCGGCCAGGCAGAGCGCTCCTGTCGCGTCCTGCGTTCCTGACGACACGATCGCGGTCACTTCTGGATGCCCTCTGGTGAGGGTTCCGGTCTTGTCCAGCAGCAACGTCCTGCAGCGGGCGAGGGCCTCAAGTACACCGCCGCTCTTGACCACGACACCGCGCCGCGCGGCCGCCGACATCCCGGACACCAACGCGACCGGCGCCGCCAGGATGAGCGGGCACGGCGTGGCCACCACCAGCACCGCCACCGCGCGGCCAGCATCGGCCAGTGCCCAGGCCGTCCCCGCCGTGACAACGCTGACCAGCAGGAACCACAGCGCATACCGGTCAGCCAGCCGGACGAAAGGTGCCTGCGACTGCTCAGCCCCGGCCACCAGGCGGACGATTCCCGCATAGGTGCTGTCCGCCGCGCTGGCCGTCGCCGCAAGGTCGAAGGCTGGCCCGGCGTTCGCCGCTCCGCTGCGCACGCGATCTCCTGCGGGTCGCTCCGCCGGCAGCGGCTCGCCAGTCAGCGCGGACTCGTCCAGGACCGCGCTGGCGGAAACGACTGTGCCATCGACAGGGACGACATCCCCGTGAGCCACAAGCATCACATCGCCTGGCCCGATCTCGTCCAGTGGCACTGTCACCAGCGATGACCCGCGATACACGCGAGCCTCCCTTGGCGCGCGCTCAAGCAACCCGCTCAGATCACGCCGGGCCCGGGCCGCCGCCCAGCTTTCAAGCGCGCGTCCGCTGGCGAGCATGACGCTGACGACCGCCGCCGCCAGCAGTTCGCGCACCGCGATCGCCCCGGCGAGCGCGAGCACCGCAAGCAAATCCACGCCAACCCGGTGCCGGAGCAGGCTTTCCGACATGGCCCACAGCGCATACGCCAGGCCGCTCGCCCCGACAATGAGCCAGGCCAGGTCCCCCGCGGCTGCGAAGCCCGCCCCATGCAAGATTGCGCCTGCGCTCAAGCCTGACAAAGTGCCTGCGAGCAGGCCAGCAGCCAGGTGCCTGGCCAGCCAGTAGCGCGCTGCGCTGACGCCGGCCCGACCGCGCATCAGGAACCTTTCCCTGACGTGGTGGACCTCGCGGCGGCGCCGATGGCCGGGGCCAGCGTGAGCCACAGCGCGATGGTCACGACCATCGAGGTCAGGTACCCGAACGGGGTGATCCCGACGTCAGCATGGACAGCGCCGGCGAACAGCATGAGCAGCCACGCGCTGACGAAGAACGTCGGGCCTGCTGCGATCAGCTTGAAGAAAGCATCCACGGCACTCATCCCTCTCCCGGAGCGGACCCGTACCACCAGCGTGCCCCGCGGACGCTGGCCGCGACCAGGGACGAACGTCACCACCCGCTACCCGGCAGGCCTGGGCGCCAAGAGCGCCATCGGCCGCGATCACCGTGGCCAACGTCGCCGGAGAGCGGCTCGCGGATCGCGCCAGCGGGACGGTGCGAGGCAATCCCCGGTGCCAGCAATCCCATCAGATTCCTGGCATGCCGCACGCCATCGGCGATCACCCGCTCACCGCCTTCGCGCATGAGCGCGCGGACCGGAGGACCTTCGGGCACAGGAGCCGCACCCTTAGCCTCTGTGCTCCCCCGGCCGCCACTGGAAATGTGACGTTGAAACGATCACAGACAGTAGTGGTCACCGACAGTGAGGAAGCGACATGCGAGCGCTGATTTACCAAGGGCCGGGCACGATGGCGTGGGAGCAAGCACCCGAGCCGGCGATCACCGCCGACACCGACGCGATCGTGCGGGTCGACGCGACCACCATCTGCGGCACGGACCTGCATATCCTTAGCGGAGACGTGCCGGCCGTGACCGCCGGGCGAATCCTGGGCCACGAAGCGGTCGGAACGATCACCGAGGTCGGCAGCTGCGTGCGGACGCTCAAGCCGGGCGCCCGGGTGCTGGTCTCCTGCATTACGGCGTGCGGCACCTGCCGCTACTGCCGTGAGGGGCACTACGGTCAGTGCCTGGGCGGCGGCGGGTGGATCCTCGGGCACAAGATCGACGGCACCCAGGCCGGTTACGTGCGGGTCCCCTTCGCGGACACGTCCACCTACCCGGTGCCCGAAGGCGCCGACGACGAAGACATCCTCATGCTGGCCGACATCCTTCCCACCTCTTATGAGGTCGGCGTGCTCAACGGTCACATCCAGCCGGGCGATGTCGTGGCGATCATCGGTTCCGGGCCGATCGGCCTGGCGGCGATCACGTGCGCCCGCCTGTACAGCCCGGGCCAGATCGTGGCGATCGACCTCGCGGACTCACGGCTGGAGGCAGCCAAGCAGTTCGGGGCCGACACCACGGTCAACAACGCCAGGCAGGACCCTTCCGACGTGGTGAACTCGCTGACCGGCGGACTCGGCGCCGACGTCACGATCGAAGCCGTCGGCGTACCGGCCGCCTTCGAGCTGGCAGTGGCTTTGTCCAGGCCAGGCGGCAGGATCGCCAACATCGGCGTGCACGGCAAGCCTGCCACCTTGCACCTGGAGGATCAGTGGCTCAGGAACATCACGATCACCACGGGCCTGGTCGATACCTACTCCACGCCCAGGCTGCTGCGCCTGCTCACCAGCCATCAGATCGAGGCCAGGCAGTTCATCACGCACCGGTTCGCCTTGGACGAAATCCGCGACGCCTACGACGTTTTCACCCGCGCCGGTCAGACCCACGCGATCAAGGTTGTCCTCAGCCGCCACGAGCAAGCGTGAGGCGCGAGCCCAGGCTCCGGGCTGCACGGGGATAGTCACCCTAGCCGGACATCGACCTCACCCGGCCACCACCGCGCCGGTGGTGTCATTCGGATGATGCAGGCGCCAGGTCTTACGATGCTATTGCTGGCATCAAGCGTAAGGCGGGAGCAGCTTGTGGGGACTGAACGTCGCCCGGTGGTCATCCCGAACCTTAAGCTCGACGAGCTGCTCGGCCAGCTGCAGGTCCGGCTCCAGACAGTGCTCGATACCCGCGACAGGGTCAACGGGCTGCTAGAAGCCGTGGTCGGGATCGGGTCCGAGCTTGAGCTTGAGTCAGTGCTGCGCAAGATCGTCGAAGCGGCCGTTCACCTCGTCGATGCCAGGTACGGCGCCCTTGGGGTGATCGGAGAAGACGGCCAGCTGGCCGAGTTCATCCCGGTCGGACTCGATGAAACGCAGATCGCCGCGATCGATCACTGGCCAGAGGGCAAGGGCCTGCTCGGTGAGCTCATCAAGCGGCCCCAGCCGCTGCGAACGCCCGACATCGCGGCTCACCCGCAGTCATCGGGGTTTCCCGCGGGGCATCCGCCGATGACGACCTTCCTCGGAGCACCCGTCCAGATTCGCGACACGGTCTACGGCAACCTTTACCTCACCGACAAGCGCGGCGGCGAGCCCTTCGACGAAGACGACGAGGCGCTGGTCGTGGCGCTCGCGGCAGCCGCCGGCGCCGCGGTGGACAAGGCCAGGCTCTATGCCGAGGCCCGCCACCAGCAGCAATGGCTGCAAGCCATGGCCGAGGTCACCAGGCGCCTGCTGTCCGACGTATCACCACAGGAAATTCTGGGCCTGATCACCGACCAGACCCTTGAGCTGGCCGGCGCCGACCTCGCGGTGCTGGCTCTCCCCGCCAGCGGCGGCGGGCATCTGGTGATCGATTACGCCAGCGGGCACCGGGCAGAGCACGCGGTCGGCCTGGTCCTGCCCAGGCAAACTTCAGCTTCGGGCATCGTGATGGATACCGGCAAGCCGCTTTCGATCGACGACTTCAGCACAGACAACCGTGTGGCGCCCGTCGCACGGGAGCGGCTGGGCCTGGGCCCGGCGATGGTGTTCCCGCTGGGCCCGTCTGGCTCAGTCCGCGGCGTGCTGACAGCGGGCCGCCGCCCTGGCTCCCCGCCGCTGGCGCCCGCCGCGATCGACATGGTGACCACGTTCGCCGCTCAGGCGGGCATCGGCCTGGAACTCGCCGAGCACCGCAGGGAGTCCGAGCGCGTAGCCGTGTTCGCGGACCGGGACAGGATCGCCAGGCAACTTCACGACCTCGTAATCCAGCGGCTCTTCGCTACCGGCATGTCCTTGCAGGCCGTCGCCGGGCTCCTGCCCGAGAGCCCTGCGACCGCACGGGTTACCCAGGCCGTCGATGCCCTGGACGAGACGATCAGGGACATTAGGTCCTCGATCTACATGCTTCAGACGCATCCGGACCATGGCCCGAGCCGCGTTCGCACGCGGATCTTGTCGGTCACCGACGAGATGACCAGCGCACTCGGGTTCGCGCCTTCACTGCGCCTGGACGCCAGTCTCGACACCGCCGTCCCAGAAGACATCGAGGATGACATGCTGCTCGCGCTGCGCGAGGCCTTGTCGAACGCCGCTCGGCACGCACGGGCCAGCAAGGTCGAGATCACCATTACCGCAGGTGATGACCTGCTCCTCGTCGTGGAAGACAACGGGTCAGGCATCGCTGACACTGGCCGCCGCAGCGGACTGGCCAACCTGGAGCATCGAGCACAAGGCCGCGGCGGGCAACTGCGACTTAAGCGCGCCGGAGGCGGCGGCACCAGGCTGGAGTGGAGCGTACCGCTGCCGGAGTCCGCCTGACGTTGGCGGACGCGCTCCCGCTGGTGGGCGGGAGCGCGTCAGGAGCCTGGAGCTGGTGTTCTCGGTTGCTGGTCCGGTCCTGTGCTCAGACGGCCCGGGCGCGGACGGGGGCGGCGAGCCGGGGCAGGACCTCGGCCTCGGCCGGGGTCCGGCGCAGGTGGACGATTCCGGCCACCGACAGCAGGGCCATCAGCACCGCGGCGCCGAGCGCGATGAACGCCGACCAGAGCATGATCTGGCCGATCTCCCAGTACCCGTAGGCGTTCAGCAGCATCCCGCGCAGCGTCTCGCCCCGGAACACCGTCTGGACCTGCGCGGCCAGCGCCGCGTTCTTCGGGTCCGCCTGCGCCTTGCCCGACAGCTGGGCGTAAGTCTGCCCGCCGCCGATCTTGAGCAGGTGCACCGCGATGAAATGATCGGCCCACGTCTGTGCCTGCGCCCCGGTCGTCATCTCCTGCCCCGCATAACTGGCCATCGCCACCGCGTCAGCCCTGGGAAGAGAGGTGACCTCCGGGCTGTCCGCCGCCGGGAAGAAGATCTTCTGCGCCACCAGCTGGGTCCTTACCTCATGAGTCACGAACCCGTGACCCCACGCCAGCATCCCCGCCGCCGCCAGCAAGAACACCGCGATCGCCAGCCCGGCCGCCGTCACGATCGCGTCAAAAGTACGCCTGCGCATCTTGTGCCTCCTGCAAGCTTTTCCCGAAATCCGCTGCGCTTACAGGACAAGACTCACCCGCCACCCCGCCCGCCAGGCAGGGCCAGGCAACCCCGCAACACCAGGCCCAAAGTCCCGAAAAAACAGAGCACAAAGGACCCGC
>DASTJM010000130.1:0-8917 GCA_035716545.1 Streptosporangiaceae bacterium | reverse complement strand
CCAGGATATAAGGTAACAATTGGATGAACGTCTATAAAAGCTCGCTATGGGGAGTTTCCAATAACCCTCCATAGCGAAGAATTTTGCTATTTCGATAAGTGTGATGGCGGATTCTACTCTTTGACGTCTAAAATTTCAGCTTACGAGGACCGGTCGGCGAGCTATACGATGCTATCATTCCAGCTCGCCGGGATCCCGCTCGATACCGAAGCTCTTAAGGAGTTGACTCGGACCTTCGACGTAGGTTACTCGTATCATTTCAGACCTTTGAAGAGAAGGTCCGTGAAACGGCAGCATAATCTGCCTGGACCAAATCCCGTTCAATTGGAGCCGCTTGCGTTCATCGTCGAGCAGGATGACGTCTTCGGTGACGAACGTGACTGGGTGCGGGGGCTGGTTGCCAGAAATCCATTCTTCCGGCCAGACTCTACCTTCGCCGAGCGGAAGCCTGCCTGGATTCCGCCGCACGTATTCGACAGTGAACTCCTGATTTGCGACATGCGTTCGTGGCATCCCCTCGATGAACCAAGGCAGCGGTACGAGCTATACGGATTTCAGTCAGCGCGCACCGCAGATGCGGTGATGGTGCGACCAGTTGCGGATTGGCCGACTGAGCGGAACAGGACCATTAAGGAGATTAAGCCTCGTCGGCTGATCTTCGGAGGCTGAGGTACGGAAGCTGTAGGTGCTGGCTATAACTCCGCACTCAATATATGCGATGGCACGCTGCCCTAGTCTAATTAGTCAATGGAACTGTCTTGCTCGCTGCGAGATCATTCCGGGAAACATAACAGAACGGTTCGCCTAGGCCTGGTCCGTGTGAGTTGCAGCGACAAACCGGGACGTCTATGGAACCCCAATAGTTCCGGTAGCGAACGCTCGAAGGTACCGCCGGTGTAGCAGTTCCACAAATTCGTCAACGGACTCCAGTCTGGCAATGTCCTCTGTGGTTATGACGACGATCTTGATCGCCCGAGGTGCGCCGTGAAATCCTAGGGCGTGAGCACTGGTCAAGTCATCGCGATCGCCAGTAATTCCTTTGTCCGCGACTAGGACTCCGAGTTCGACTCCACGTCCAGCAAGGATATTCATGAAGTAACCCACCGTGCTGCTGTCCACGGGCTTGTCCCAGTGCTTACATTCCACAAGAATCACGTACGGCAGAAGGCATAGACCATCCCCATGCCGGGCATTGCCAACTGCGACATCGATCTGCTCAGTACGGAAAACATTCGTAATGTTACTTTCCGCGATACAGCCCGGTACTGCTTCGAATAGGTATCTCACAAGTTCTTCGTAGAACTTGCCCTTTGCGTCCGATGTTGCGGCGGCCTTAGCGTTAGTTAGGTATCGTCGAATCACCGCAGGGTCAAGCGTCATCACATAAGTCCGTGTGCAGCTCTGTTGCGAATGTAGACGAGCGTTGACCCTAGGCTTCCCCGGAGCACATGTTCCCGCAACTCGTCGATATGCATGGCCACGATCGGGAAACCACTCGCGCGGCCCGGCTCTTGGCGTGGACCGTCGTACACAACCAGTCCAAGCATCGCCCCGCTCCGGACCAGGAAGGCGGCGAGCTGATTGACGGCCGCCGAAAGGCCGCGACCTTGAAGTGCTTTCACTTCAATTAGGACTGGCCCGAGAGCCCGTTCTGCACCCGGGATAAGTGCTGCTGCATCAACGTAGTCACCATCACTAGAGAAAGTTTCCGATTCCACCTTGGCGCCACATGCCAGCAAAAGATCAAGCACCTCTTCCTGCAGACTCTGGTCGCGGCGGCGGGGTGTTTCAGTCGAAGGCGTCACCGACAGTGCGGCAGGCGGCCCCAGGCGCGTCATGGAATCACGAGTCGGCCTACTGACCTCCAGCACCTTGGTGAATAGGGTCAGATGCAGCCGGATACTAGCCTCGTCCTTTACGCCGGCAATCGTCCAGACGTCACTGGCGAGCCCGCCAAGGCCCGGAAGATCTTCGTCAGGATCCTCGGCCAAGACAATCAGCGGCATTCCCCGGCCGAGAGCGATTCCCGCCTCCAGGAAGATCGTGGCTGGCGTCACCGGTGTCCCATCGGGTCCGGAGGCAGGTAGTACGGCCACGGCGAAGCTGAACTCATCGAGCGGCACCGTAGCGAGTTGCGCTCCTACCAGCAGCCGCGTGGTGCCGGTAGGCGTGACACCCAGCTCAGCGAGCACCGTTCGTAGCGGCGACAGGTCAGCGTAGCTCGGCGCGATTACAAGACACTGCGGCACAATGCGATCGTACTGTGTTTACAGGCCTACCTCAGGTCGTCCTGGCGGTGCCCTCACCGTTATCCGCTTCGTTAAGATCCACCGGCAGCCCATCTGCACAGAAGCAGTGTCGATCGTCGCCGTTTTCGTCACGAGCAGGCTCACCAACAGGCACGGTGACGCAAACCCCGGGGCGTCCACAAGCAATGAGACTCAGGCGCGGACCGGGCCAGCAGACTATAAGGCGCCGCATTCCTTGGACCCTAACCACGTTGGCCACGCATTTGCGGATGAGGGGTACTCGCACCTAATGGTCATAAGCGCGGAAGTAGAGACTACGCTAAGCGGCTCTCATCTAGCAGCCAGTCCATGTTCTCGCCATTAATAGCGATCCCCATTGCAAGGCCGTGGTCAGCCTGTGTAACTCTGTCCGCGGCTCCCGCCCATAAACAATTGAGGGCTAATTATAGGTAGACTAGCAAGAGAGGCTGACGATGAATATCGAGACGATACCAGTCAGCTGACTATCCTATTTAGGAGAAGGCGGCAGCGAATTAGCGTGCGTGGTCTAGCTTCTGATCCAGATCGTAGGCACGTGACTCTGATAGCTGGTCGAATACGTCTAGGCACCGTGATCTGATGGCGGCGTCGCTTTGGCGATATAGGCGTAGAAGAACTGAGATGAGGTTATCTGCGGTCATGGGGTGCCGGGTAGTGATGTCTCCGAGTGCGATGCCTGCTAGAGAGATCGAGTGCTCGCAAGCCATGATCGTAGCTTCGGGTAGTACGTGTGTGCTCTGGGCGAGTGCGGAGATTGCGATCTCGAAATGCTCGGTGCCTGCGGGGCTGTCGATGAAGGCACGTAGTAGGGGTTCGGCATCTTCTGGCGTGAGGTTAGGAAGGGCGCGAAGGGCTGTTGCAGCCGCGGCCTGGACACTGGGATCTGGGTCGGCGAAGAGTTCCTGCAATGTCGGTAGTTCGTCTATGGGATACCGGGCCAGGACGTGTGCCGAACCGCGGCGGCCGGCGGCGGTCAGCGCTGTAACTTGGCCTGGCAGCGGCGGCGGGAGTTCGCGGCGCATGTAGCCGATCGCCCACGCCTGGCCTGCTTCCTCGGCGACTGCGTCCGAGCTGTCTAGCGCTCTTTGGAGATGGAGAGCGAACTTATCCGGGCGGCGTACCAGGCCGGAAATGAGGAGCGCGGTTACGGTGTGAGCGCCTAGCAGGTTAGTGTCTACGTCTGTGAGCAAAGCTTCTGCTAGATCGAGGGCGAGTTCCGGGTGGTGGTTCATTAGCGCTCGCAGTGCTTCGGCTGTCTGGGCGCGCACCGCAAGGATCGGATCTACCGCCAAGGAGGCCAGTGTTCCCAGGAACCGGTCCGCATGTTCTGGCCCGCGGAATAGCACGCCAGCTATTGCCCGGGCTGCCAGGCCGCGGGTCGAGTTCAGGCCTGCATCCAGCAAGCTGCCGCCGAAATAGAATCCATCTCGGTCTGTGGGGATGCGAGCGTACTCGCGGTCGGGGTCGAGGTCGGTGGCAGATTCTGTCAGAAGTGTGGCTAGCGCCTCGTCAATGGCTTCCTGTGCTTGAGCGACCGCAAAGCAGATCGCCTTGCAGACTGAATTCCCCGCGAGGTCGTAAGCGTGCTGGCAAAGCTGGCTCAGCTGGGCTGTGGAGATCTTGCTGGCTACGGCTTCGATCAGCTGCACGAGGTAGGTCGGCGGGGTGGCGGCATCGAATCGTAGGGCCAGCTGGACGTAGCGTTCTGGGTCCTCGCGGGCGCGTTGAGCGAGCAGGTGTGCTAGTTCATCGGCGCCACCTGCGGCGGTGTCGCCGACCCAGCTGGTCTGGTCAGTATTGTGCCTCGCTATAGCCCTGAGCCAGTCCTCGTCCGACATCTTGTGTGATGCTGCCTCAGGGACCGGCGAGCCAACTCCGGAGACCCTGATCGGCTGTGGCACAGCGGGCGGGGCTTCCGCGAACTTCCTCTGAAGTTCGCCGAGACGGCGCGCAACTTCGGGACTATGACGGGAAGGCTCGATGGCCGACAAGAGGTCGTATTGAACGCGGCCTCGGAGATGCCGGTTTGTAACCGTGAGCTCACGCGGCGGGTAGAAGCTAAGCAAGCGCGTGTTGAGCGCCTCCAGCAACTCGTCTCCGCAATGCTGGGTAGCTGCGGCGATGAGATCCCGGCTAGCCGCCCGCCGGGCGCCGACCCAGCCAAGTTCCAAGTTCCGGTCATCTGCGAGCAGCCAGTTCAGCGCCTCATCTCCGAGGCTGGCAGCCGCAAAGGTCCTGCAGGCAAGGAACCGGAGTTCTTCGATGTCGGACATGCCAAGCGGCCGAACCAACGCAAGCGCTGTATCCGGCGATATGCGTGCATGGGAGCGCAGTGCCTGCTCGGTGCCGGTGAACAATGCATCATCGATGCCAGAGGGTTTCCCGCCAAACCGGATACCCCAGCGGGCACTGGCCCGGAGCAAACCGGGATTGCCTGCCTGAGCGTTTATTTCGGCTATCTGAACCACGAAAGGCAGGACGTTGCGCAGAAATGCCTCGGATGCGTTTTCGGCGACCGCGGTAATGATCTCGGCGGCGCTAACCTCAGACCTCGGCAGATGGCCAGAGGTGAACGGGTCACTCTCGTCTGAAGCCGCCGCGCGGGCTTGATTACGTCGCAGGTACGCTCCGATTATGCGGGCGGCTCCTGCCGGATCCCGCTGGTGCAAGTCATACAAAACCGAGAAAAAGCCCGCGTTCACAGCAATAGGGCTACGGAGGTCATCTAGGTCACCGCAGTCAAGGAGCATCACGGCCAGATCGACAAGGTCTGGACTCAGCCACCACTGGATCAACGTCCTCAGCCGGACCTTCCAGGCGTCAGACGTTCCGACGTGTGGCGTCACCAGTTCGGCGACCCGCTTGGGACGGTGGCGGGCAGCAAAGATGAGCTGGTGAGCGGCTTTGTCTGACTTAGCGGCATCATCTAGCCAGGCCTCCCAGCAGCGACCTGGTCGGCGGCGTCGAACCAGGCGGGGATGGACAGTAGTGGCAGCAGTCGCGTCTCGATGCTGCCTCCGCTGAACATCAGTGATTCCAGACACCGCATGTCATCGGGATCGGCATCTAGCTGGCACAAGACGCCTACCACGACGTCGCGCAGATGCGGTCGGATCCGATCGCTCGTCAGTAGATGGACAACGGTCTGGCGGAATTCTTTGCGATCCGTCGCCGCAAGGTATTCAAGTACCTGTCGGGCTTGGGCGCGGCGGAACAAATACTGCCCAGAGTCAGCCAGGAAATCATGTAGGTTATGGCCGACGGTAACAAATGCGCGTGCGAACAGGTAGTCGAAGTAAGTCTCGTGGAAAAACCCGACACGGCTACCTTCGCGGACCAGGACACTGGCGGAAACTAGCGAGTTGACTTCAAGCCGAGGAAACGGGTCCAGGACCGTTTCCGGCGCGAGCAGCATCTCACGCCGATTCATGTAGTCCACCAAAGCGGCGGTGATCCCCGGCCATTCCAGGTGACCGACCTTGCGTTCGACCCGCCGTCGCATCTCACTGGTGTACTGGTCGTACAACTCTGGCAACGTCCGGTATGGGATCCGCTGCCCCCCCGGTGACAGGCGGCTGAATACCGAAAAATGCAGCGGCACCCGCAGCAGCTGCAAAGTCGCCTCAGCCAAGACCGCGACGTCGATGCCGCCAGCTTGAAGGGCGCTGCGCACGGCTACAGGATCCAGGTCGCCGATCGCCAGCGAGGTGACCCGTTCGGTGTCAGCCTGCAGGTTCCTCAACCGAGGATCCTGTTCCAGATCGACAGTCCGTACGACAAGGATCACCTTCAGGTTCGGCATCAGCTTGGCCTGATCCAGAAGCTCGACGACGGCATCGAAGGCATCCGGGACCCGACCGGAATACGTGCTCGCCGCGTCCAGCTGATCTATCAGCAAGACCGCAGGCGCGCCCTCAGCCACCCCGGCTAGCAGGATCACCGGAGACTCGGCTAGGTCGGCGTCTTTACCGAGTGCTCGGGCTGAGCAAGTCCCTGCACTCACAGCATCCATCCGCGCCGCCGCCGCGAACCATCCCTTGCGTACGAGCTGACTAACTACCGCAGCTGCCACGTGGGACTTGCCCGACCCTGCTCGACCGTGCACGATCACGATCTGGTGATCCGCGTCCAATACCAAACGCTCTGAAAGCTCGGCTGCATGAGGCTGTTCGACCACGCCGACCCTCGGCCGGGCATTAGCGGCCCTGCGGTTTTGACGTTCGACCGTGGCCTGCAAGGCAGCGAGCGTGTCCGGATCACCAGCCAGGAGTCGCCGTGGGTGACCCGCATCCGACAGGTAAGCCCAAATTTCGGGCGCGGTGAGAATCTTTTGAAGTCTTCTCCGGAGCCAGCCGCCCAAGGCGTCGATGGCGGCATCCGGGTCACCTTGGATCAGGCGTTCGTAGGTTACGTGGACTAGCCGACCGAGCGCCTCGTGGGGAATATGTTCGACATGCATCCGCTGGAGGTAGCGCCAAGTCGTCTCATCGTCGGCACCCCACGCACTGGCGACATTCGGCAGCTCATCAAACTGGCCGCGGTTAAGCATCCTGCGGAACTCGTCAAATGTTTCGCTCTCGGCAGCGTGAGCTGAGAGCCCCGCAAGAGTAGCCGCAGCCGTAGACATCACCAGGCGGACCTCGTACCCGTTGGCGAGGTGTTCCCGGACGGCTACCAGCACGCCCTCACGGAGCAGTCGAGCGATCGTCCAAGATCCTCCAGCAGGAGCATCTTTAGCCTGCTCGCACCAGCGCGTTCCTTGTTCCTCTATCCAGAACTCCACTCCCGTACCCTCGGGTACGGGAGGCTCTAGGCGGATACGAGCGGCTTTCCCGGCTAGGAGATCGCCTACTCGTAGCGCCGTCCACCAGTCTTCGTACTGGTTACCCAGCTTGTCCGCAGACCCGCCAGGCAAAGCAGGCACGGGCCACCCCCGATCGCTCTGAGTCGTACCCACGACCGTACAGGCACTGCCGAGACTTGGTAGACAACCGGCTGACTTGACTCTCATGAGGAAATGTTTGTCGAAATCAACTACTAAATATAGCCTTGACCGTAAGCCTACGTGGCGAGATAGACAAGCTGGTGGGTTGTTCGAAGCGCCTGTAGTGGGTTCGTCTATTTAGTGACGGCGGCCAGTGCTCGTTTGACATCGGGGTGGTCATCGGACTGGAGCCTGGCGACAACTTCTGAAGCTAGTTCGCTGACGCGGCTGGCCAGGTTGGCTCGTACCTGTGCGGAGGGGTCGGTCGCCAGGACTTGCTGGGCGGTCGTATCGAGGGTGGCCGCGGCGGCAGCAACGGCACGTATTTCTGCGTTCGGGTGGGAAATTAGCGCGGCTCTATAGTCGGGGAGGCCGGGGTCGTAGCGATACGCCAGGATCATGGTGGTGGCACCGTGCTTGGCGGCCTCCGGGTTCGGGCCGCGCAGTAGTTGCAGTGCGCGGGTGATCATTCGGAGGCCTGCTCCTGGAGGCAGGTCTTCGGCGACCGCGCCAGCTTGGGCTACAGATGCGGCTGCACTGGCGGCCATGACGAGAGCCAGGGTCGGAAGCTCGCGTGCGCCGAGGTTGAGGCGTCCCCGGCTTAGTGGGTCACCTGAAGCGAGTTCCATCTGGTCAAAGACACTTAGTACCGGGTTCTCGGCGAGAGCGAGAAGCCTCGCTGAGTGGCGGGTGTTGGCCTCTGGAGGCAGATGGGGCCGGAGCAGGTCAAGTGCGACGAGCGCGTCGGCCCTGACGAACGCGGGCGGGGTAGGGCTTTCAGCGACCGCTAGGAAATGGTCGGCGACAGCCGTGGCCAGTTCGGATGGAGATGCAGCAGCTGCCAGCGATGCAGCGTCAGGCTCCCAGTTGTCCGGCTGGGTCTCATCTGAGTCCTCGCCTGGCAGCTGACCAGAGCTGACGGGTCCGTTGAGAGTGCCGGAAGCCGCCGGGGGCAGTGTCTCTGTCGCCTGGCCATCTCCGGCAGGCGCTGCGGTATCAGGAGCTGATGGCAGCGGGGATAGCCTCATCGAGAGCTGGACTTTCTCGGTGACGGCGGGACCCGACCCGGGACGCAGCTCGCGCAGGTCTACCTCTACCAAGGAGGCTGCGGTCGCCAATGTGGAGGCTAGGACGGCAGCGTCGTGGAACTGCGTTGATCTGGACCACACCTCGGAGGGTGCCGTCGGCGGCTGGCGGAGCAAATTTGCGCAGGTGCGGCGGGCGGCTAGCTGGACGGCGGCTGTCGGCTCTTTCCAGGAAGCCAGGGTCCGCAGTGCCTCCGGGTTCCCGGCGTCAGCTAGAGCCATTACCGTCGCTGTGATAGGTTCACGGGCCTGTTCGGGCAGGTTCGCGACCATGTCCCAGAGCAGAAGTGGCGGCGTAGGGAGCTCGAGTTGGGCTCCGATTACCTCGGCGAGATCCCCCCTGCGGGTCGGCACCGCCCAGTACAGCTGAATCAGTAGCTCGACAACCTCCGGGATCAGCATCCCGTCAGCTGCCAGCCAGGGTCGCACCAGTTCGAGGACGGGATTGACGGCGCTGGCCGGAAGGCTCCTTCCGAACTTGCTGAGAGCGTTCACTGCGTCCAGCGCCGGGTTCGGTGCGATCCGCGGCGCGGTCCATACCCCGGAGGTAAGGCCGAGCA
>DASTJM010000129.1:0-19400 GCA_035716545.1 Streptosporangiaceae bacterium | reverse complement strand
GGCTGCCGGAAGATCTGCAGTTCGAGTTGGTCGAACCGCTGCGCACCCTGTTCAAGGACGAAGTACGCGCGATCGGCCGGGAGCTGGGCCTGCCCGAGGTGATCGTCGGCCGCCAGCCGTTCCCCGGTCCCGGACTCGGCATCCGCATCGTCGGGGAAGTGACCGCCGAGCGCCTCGAACTGCTTCGCCAGGCGGATGCCATCGTGCGCGCAGAACTGAGCGCCGCCGGTCTCGACGCCCAGATCTGGCAGTGCCCGGTGGTGCTGCTCGCCGACGTCAGATCCGTCGGCGTGCAGGGCGATGGCCGCACCTACGGCTACCCGATCGTGCTCAGGCCGGTCACCAGCGAAGACGCCATGACCGCGGACTGGGCGCGGTTGCCCGACACCGTGCTCGCGACGATCTCGACGCGGATCACCAACGAAGTCCCCGAAGTCAACCGGGTGGTCCTTGACATCACGAGCAAACCCCCGGGCACCATCGAATGGGAATGACCGGTTGTGCCGGCCCGGGGGCCGGCCGCTCGCTCGCGGGCCGCCCGGTTGCGGCAGAGGCGGGCGATCTTGTGGTGACCGGCGGCGGGCTTACGCTTGGGTGATGACTACCGCCCTGCCCCTGAGCCGGACCTACGCCGAGCAACTCGACGCTAATGACCCGCTCGCGGGGTTCAGGCAGAAGTTCGTGCTGCCTGGCGAGCCGCTGATCTACCTGGACGGCAATTCGCTCGGCCCGCTTCCTCGATCGACCCAGAGCCGGCTCGCCGAAGTTGTCGGCGAGGAGTGGGGCCTTGGCATGGTCCGGTCCTGGCACCGGTGGATAGGGCTGCCACGCGAGGTAGGCGATCTGATCGGCGAGCACCTGGTCGGTGCGGGGCCCGGGCAGATGCTGGTCAGCGACTCGACCACGGTGAACCTCTACAAGCTCGCCAGTGCCGCGCTCGATGCCAGGCCTGGCCGCACCGTCATCGTGACCGACGATGACAACTTCCCGACCGACAGGTACGTGCTGGAAGGCATCGCCGCGCAGCGCGGCTGCGAATTGCGCATGGTCCGGGCGGACCTTGACACCGGGCTCGGCGAGGACGTGCTGCGCGCGGCACTAGGTCAGGACGTGGCGCTCGTCAGCCTCTCCCACGTGGCGTACCGCAGCGGAGCGCTCGCGGACATGGCCAGCGTCACCGAAGTGGTGCAGGCCTGCGGCGCGCTCATGCTCTGGGACCTCTGCCACTCGGCGGGCGCGGTGCCGATCGAGCTCGACGCGTGCGGTGCGGACCTCGCGATTGGCTGCACCTACAAGTACCTGAACGCCGGGCCGGGAGCACCCGCGTTCTTGTACGTGCGCAAGGGACTGCAAGGCCTGGTGCGGCAGCCGATCTGGGGATGGTTCGGTCAGAATGACCAGTTCGCTATGGGACCAGGCTACGATCCGGTACCTGGAATCGAGCGGTTCGCTACGGGAACTCATCAGGTCCTCGGCATCATCGCCGTCCAAGAGGGCGCCAAGTTGCTCGCAGAAGCCGGGATCGAGCGACTGCGCGCGAAGGCGGTCGCGCTCACGAGCTATCTCATTCGCCTGGCTGACGAATGGCTCGTGCCGCACGGGTTTACGCTGGCCTCGCCGCGGGCCGACGCCCGCCGGGGAAATCACGTGACGTTTCACCATCGCGAGGCGTGGCGGATCAGCCAGGCCCTTATCGCGGCCGGCGTGATCGGCGACTACCGCACTCCCGATCGGCTGAGGCTGGGACCCGGGCCAGTCACTACCAGGTTCACCGATGTCTGGGACGCACTTGACCGGCTCAGGCAAATCGCCGCCGACGAGCCCTACACGGCCTTGTCAGCGGAGATGTCCAAGGTGACGTGACGCCTTAGCATCCCAAGTGCCCTGTTGCCCGGCCGACGCCGGGTTTCCGGGCGACTTAGCGGTGGCGCCGGCGCATCCTGCGGCGCAGGCCCAGGAACAGGACGACGCTGACACCGGCGATGACCGGGAACGAGCGCTTAAGCACCGGCATGCCGGCGACCTTGATCAAATTGATCGAGTCGGCCTCTGTCTGCGCTGCCGTGTGCGGGGCGGCTCGCTTTGATGTTCCCGAGGCAGTCGCGCCTGTCCTGCTGCCGTTGGTGGCTGCCGCAGCCGAGCGGGAGCGGTGGGCACCGTTGGCTGCCGCTCCGGCCTCGGTCCTGGCATCTGTCCCGTCCTGGATTCCAGCTCCCGCTGCGGCCGGGGCCGACGCCGGAGCAGGGGCCGGGGCCGGGGCGGCGGCTAGGCCAGCCAGGACATCGGCGGGCTGGTCCGTACCTGGGCCCGCGCCTTCGGCCGCGTGGCCCAGGGTCAGGCCCTGCGCCCCGAGCCTGGCCTTGATATCTTCGACTGACGCCGGCCCGATGCCGTCGATCGCCAGCAGTTCGGCCTCGGACTTCGCCGCTAGCTGGCTCACGGTTGCGATGCCGTCGCGGTTCAAGCTCGCGATTGCCCTGGCGGGCAGCTTGAGGTCATCGAGCGTTGCGGCGCCAGTGCCGCCGGCTACCGCGCCCCCGGGCGCGGCGTCTGCGACTGGCGCGGCGTCTGTCGCCGCGGCACTGTGGGCCTGCGTCCCGGTGTCGTCGGGCTGGGCGAGCATCGCCGCGAGGTTTGTCGCGAAGATGTTCAGCAGCTTGCCGCTGACCTCGTTCATCACCCCGCGCCCGAACTGAGCCGGCTTGCCGGTCACGTTGAGCGTGGTGAGCACGGTCACGTACGTCTGCTGACCCTGGTCTTCGAGCACCGAGCGGACCGAAGCCGACGCCGTGCCCGCACCTCTGGTTTCCTTGCCGGACGCGTCGAGCCTGACGATGCCCGCCTTCTCGTCGCGCTCGACAATCTTGGCCGTGCCGGTGTAGGTCATGCTGATCGGCCCGACCTTGACCTTGATCCTGCCCTTGATCTCGTCGCCGTCGACCGAGTCGAGGGTGGCGCCCGGCATGCAGGGCGCCACCCTTTCGACGTCGAGCAGCACATCCCAGGCCCGTTCCTTGGGGACCGGGACAGTGAATGAGTGCTCTAGTTCCATGTCCGTTAAGCTCCCGCTGCCGCTGTCAATGCTCTGCCGGTCAGCACCCGCGCGAGGTGGCGCCGGTAGTCGGGCGCGCCGTGCAGGTCCGCCGGTGGTTCCGTTCCATCGGCCGCACTGGCCGCGACCGCGCTGAGCGCGGCGCGGGTGGCCTCCGCCCCTGCGGCTGCTGCCTCAACGGCGATAGCCCTGACCGGTACAGCGCCCATATTCGTGAGCCCGATCCTAGCCTGCACCACATGTCCGTTCGATCGCCTGGCCAAAGCGGCCACCCCGACGATCGCCCAGGCCTGCGCGGTTCGGTGGAACTTCTCGTAACGATAGCCCCAGTCCGGACCGAGCTTGCTCACCTGTACCCCTGTCAGCAGTTCTCCAGGCTCTAGAGCCGTCGTTAGATAATCCACGAAGAACTCAGAAGCCGGGATCTCCCTGCTGCCATTCGGCCCGCTCGCCAGCATGGTGGCGCCCATCGCGAGTACCACGGCCGGCAGGTCGCCGGCGGGGTCGCCGTGCGCAAGCGATCCTCCGAGGGTGCCGCGATGCCGGACCGCCGGATCGGCGACCGTGCCAGCCGCCTGGGCGAGCAGGCCCGCGTGCTCGGCGATCAGCGGGTCGCGGGTCAGCTCGTAGTGCGTCGTGCGCGCCCCGATGAGCAGCGAGTCGCCATTGTCGGTGACGCCGCGGAGCTCATCGATGCCGCCGACGTCGACCAGCAAGCTCGGGTATGCGAGCCGGAGCCGCAGCAGCGGCATCAGGCTCTGACCTCCGGCGATGACCTTGGCGTCCTCGCCGCCCTCGGCAAGGGCAGACACCGCGTCCCCGACCGAGGCGGGCCTGGTGTAGTCGAATTTAGCCGGGATCATGCCGCACCTCCATTGCTCCCGCTCGAAGTGCGGGACTTCTCAATAGCACGCCACACGCGCTCGGGCGAGCACGGCATCGCGACATCCCTGACTCCGAACGGCCGCAAGGCGTCGACCACCGCGTTCACCACGGCGGGCGTCGAGGCGATGGTGCCGGCCTCGCCGACGCCCTTGACGCCGAGCCGGTTGTCCGCCGGGCTCACGCTCCGGTCGGTCACGTACGACGGCAGATCGGCCGCCGACGGGACCAGGTAGTCCGCCAGCGTCGTGGTCAGCAGGTTGCCCGCGTCGTCGTACACTGCCTCTTCGTAGAGCGCCTGGCCAATGCCCTGGGCGATCCCGCCGTGCACCTGACCGTCGACGATCAGCGGGTTGACGACCACGCCGATGTCGTCGACCGCCACGTACGACCTGATCTTGACCATGCCGGTCTCGGTGTCCACCTCCACCGCGCACAGATGCGTCCCGTGCGGGAACGAGAAGTTGTCCGGGTCATGCGTGTGGTCGGAGTCGAGCGAGGGCTCGACACCTTCTGGCAGGTTGTGCGCGGCGAAGGTGGCGAGCGCCACCTCCTGGATCGACACTTCCTTGCCGCCGCCCACACTGAACTTGCCTGCCTTGAACTCGACAGACTCAGGCGGCGCTTCCAGCATCGCCGAAGCGATCACCTTGGCCTTGGCGATCACCTTGTCGCAGGCGCCGACCAGGGCCATGCCGCCGACCGCCAGCGAGCGCGACCCGTACGTGTCCATGCCCTTGTGCGAGATCGCCGTATCACCGTGCAGCACGCGGATGTCCTCGAACGGCACGCCGAGCTGATCGGCCACGATCTGGCTCCACGCCGTCTCGTGACCCTGCCCGTGCGCGCTCGACCCGGTGACGACCTCCACCTTGCCTGTCGGCAGCATCCTGATCGAGGCGTGCTCCCAGCCGCCGGCCCCGTACGACAGCGACCCGAGCACCCTCGACGGGGCGAGGCCGCACATCTCGGTGAAGGTGGACACACCTAGGCCCAGACGCACCGAGTCGCCACGGGCGATCCTTTCCTCCTGTTCGGCCCTTAGCGCGTCGTAATCGAAGAGTTCCTTCGCGCGGGCGGTCGCCGCCTCGTAGTTACCCGAGTCGTAGGTCAGGCCGCAGATCGTCGTGAACGGGAACTCCTCGTGTTTGATCCAGTTGCGCTCGCGCACCTCGAGCGGGTCCAGGTCCAGCTCAGCCGCGAGCTCGTCCATGATCCGCTCGATCGCGAAGGTCGCTTCCGGGCGGCCGGCGCCGCGGTAGGCATCGGTCGGCATCTTCGTGGTGAAGACGCCGGTGCAGCGGAACGAGTACGCGTCCATCTTGTAGATGGCCGGGAACATGAAAGCCCCAAGCAGTGGCACACCGGGAGTAACCAGCATCAGGTAGGCACCCATGTCTGCGAGCAGGTCGACGCTCAGGCCCCTGATCCTGCCGTCACTGTCCGCCGCGATCTTGATCCGCTGCCACTGGTCGCGCCCGTGGTGGATCGTCATGTTGCCTTCGCTGCGCGACTCGGTCCACTTGACCGGCTTGCCGAGCTTGCGGGAGATCAGCACGGCGAGCACTTCCTCGGCCGTGACCTGGAGCTTGGAGCCGAAGCCGCCGCCCACGTCGGGCGCGATCACCCTGATGTCCTGCTCAGGTATCCCGAAGAAAGCCGCGATCGCGAACCGCAGCACGTGCGGGATCTGGGTGGCCGACCACAGCGTGACCTGATCACCGTCCCAGGCCGAGACGACGGCGCGCGGTTCCATCGCGCAGGGGATCAGCCGCTGCTGGCGGTAGTCGCGCTCGATGACGACCGGCGCGCCGGAGAAAGCGGCGTCGATGTCACCGTTGGCGAACACCCACTCGTAGCTCTTGTTGCCCGCCTCGTGGACCTTGGGGCTGTCTTCTTCGAGCGCTGTCCTGATGTCCAGGACGGGTTCGAGCTGTTCGTAGCTGACGTCGACGAGGGCGAGCGCGTCGGCCGCTGTGTAACGATCCCGTGCTACTACCGCCGCGACCGCTTCGCCGACATAGCGGACCTCGTCGACCGCCATCGGCGGGTGGTTCGGGATCACGATGTCCTCGGTGACCGGCCAGGCGCAGGGGAGGCTGCCCTGCTCGGCGGCGAGGTCCTGGCCGGAGAATGCCGCGACGACGCCGGGCAGCTTTCGTACCTCGCTGAGGTCGACCGCGGTGATCCTGGCGTGCGCGTGCGGGCTCCGGACGAAGGCCATGTGCAGCATGCCGGGCAGCACGATGTTGTCGGTCCAGTTGGTCTGGCCGGTCAGCAGCCTGGCGTCTTCCTTGCGGCGGCGCGCCTTGCCGAGTTCCGGGGTTTGCTGCTCTGCTGTGGCTGTCATTGTCCTGCTCCTGCCTGCGAGGCGCGCTTGACGGCGCGGACGATGTGCTCATATCCGGTGCAGCGGCACAGGTTGCCCTCAAGCCCGTCCCTGATCTCATCTTCGGTCGGGTTCGGGTTGTCCCTGAGCAGGTCAACCGAGGCCATGATCATCCCTGGCGTGCAGTAGCCGCACTGCAGGGCGTGCTCCTCTTTGAACGCTGTCTGGAGCGGGTGCCACTCGACAGTGGCGAGGCCTTGAATCGTGGTGATCTCGGCGCCGTCTGCCTGGACCGCCAGGACGGAGCAGCTTTTCACTGAGACCCCGTCCATCAGCACGGTGCATGCGCCGCAGTTGGACGTGTCGCATCCAACGGGCGTGCCGGTCTTCCCTATGACATCCCTGAGGTAGTGCACAAGCAACAACCTGGGCTCTACCTGGTCGACGTAGCTGACGCCGTCGACCGTCATCTTTATCTCAGTCATGAGCCTGGCTCCTCCGATAACGGCTGGTACGCCTGATGCCAACTTAGAGCCGACGTGGTAGGTGACACCAGTCCCCACACCCAGACCGGCCCGCGCGAAATTGGGCGGCGGGTGGGGTGTAGCGGGTGGGGTGGGGTGTAGCCGTAGCCCGGGCGCGCTCGGCATTAAAAAATCGGCGTCAGTCACTAAATGAGTCGCGGTGCTCCGGTAGTCATAAGTATCGACGTGCCGTATCAATCGGAGGTGCGGTGAGCGGCGAAGCTGAGGGTTTCGCCCAGTTCATAGAGGCACGCGAGCAGGCGCTGCAACGAACCGCCTGGTTGCTGACCAATGATTGGGCGCTGGCGCAGGACCTGGTTCAGACGGCCCTCGCGCGCTCATGGCCGTACTGGGGCAACTGGCGACACTGACGGAGCGGCAGCGGGCTGTTGTTGTCCTGCGACTGTTTGACGACCTGCCTGAGATCCAGGTCGCGCTGATCCTCGGCTGCGCGCTCGGCACGGTCAGGGCGACCTTGTCACAGGCGGTGGCCCGCTTGCGCAAGGATCCGCAGGTGGCCGACCTGATGGAAAGGCGAGCGCGATGAAGGACATTCAGGACTGGCTAGCTGAGCTAATGAAGGAAGGCGCGGGTAACCCGCCATCGCGCGTGACCGTGCGGGCCGTCCGGCGCCAACGGGCTAGGCGGCGAGCAGTCGCCCCGATCTGGGCAGCAGCCGCGATCGCGGTCGTGGCGGCGGTCACGACTGGTTTGCTTGGCCGGTCGGGGGTTCCGAGTCCGGCGGCTAGCCCGACCGTCTCCGCCTCGCCGGTGCCGTGCGTTACTGGCTGGTCTGCCGCCGCCGTTGCCGCGCCGGCTGGTGACTACCAGGACCGGCTGGTCGCCGTAGCGGGATCTGCTTCCGATGACATCTGGGCAGCTGGTGATCGATCACTAGATCCAAGTCATGCGTTCCCGCTGCTAGAGCACTGGAACGGTCATCAGTGGGCGTATTCCGCCGGCGCGTCCCTTGGGGGACGGCAGGCCTTCCTTACCGACGTGGCGGTCTTGGCCTCAAATGACGCGTGGGCTGTCGGGAATTTCGCGTCAGTGGGAGCGCGGCCCCCCGCGCCGCTAGTCGAGCATTGGAACGGCCAGTCGTGGTCGCTCCAGCCGACCGCTGCCCTCGCACGGTTGAAGGTCGCCTTGCCCCAGATCCTGACCTCCGTCGTCGCGCTCGCGGCCGGCGACGTCTGGGTACTTGGCCATCCCGGTCCTGGTTCCAGCGACGCCTACCTCCACTGGAACGGCACGTCGTGGAAGCTCTTTCCCGGACCAGATATCAGTCCCAGCTTCGGGTCGGCGGCGATGCAGGTCATAGGCGCGGATCGCCTCGGGCACCTGTGGGCCGTCGGAGGGACGATACGAGGGAACGGCGAAGCCGGCATTCCTGGTGATGGCATCGTCGAGCGATGGAACGGAAGCCGTTGGGTGGTGAGCGTTCCCGCCGCCTGGAGGAAACCGCTCACCATGGTTGCTCCGGTTTCCCAGGACGATGTGTGGGCCATCACCGGAGGCAGCTTTACTAGCGTCGGTACCTACGGCATCAGTCCCGTGCAGATGCTGCACTGGGACGGGACATCGTGGAAGCCAGCACTGACCCTCGGCGGCACCATTCCCGCGGAAGTAACGGGACTCGCCGCCGTATCTGCCAGCAATGTGTACGTGACCGGGCAGGACGCTAGCACCAAGCAGCCTTTCATCAAGCACTGGGACGGCACTAGCTGGAAGAATGTGCCGCTCGGACCTGTGAGTCACCTGCGCCTGGCAGGCTCATCAGGAAGCCAGAATCCCAGCCTGGCTGTCGCCTCTGACGGTTCGATCGTCGCGCTGGACTCGGGTGTCGTGACCAGCCCGAAGAATTTCCTGTGGCTGGCATGCCAGCAGTGAAGCAGCCGAATCGGCTGTGCCTAGCCAGACCGCTCGCCCACTTCGAGTTGGCGGGGGTGCAGCGGGCGGGGGTGGGCCGACCCTACCGGCGCAGCGCCTCTACGGGCTGGACAGATCCCGCCCGGAAGGCCGGGTAGGCACCGGATACCACTCCTACGGCCAGGCCGAGCAGTGGTGCGCCAGCCGGCAGTCCGGCGGGCAGCGTGACTGTCCATGTCTTCGATACCGCGACCAAGACAACGACGAGTATGCCTGCGCACGTCCCGACCACTCCGCCGGCCAGGCCCGTGAATCCGCTCTCCAGCATGAACTGGCCTACGACGTGCTGGCGTTTCGCCCCGACGGCACGCCTCAGGCCGATCTCTGAGGTTCGCTCGAGCACCGAGACAAGCGTCATGTTCGCGATGCCTATGCCTCCAACGATCAACGCAACCGCCGCCAGGCCGAGGAAAAGGGTGGAGACACTGCCCTGGACCTGACCTCGAAGGGACGCCGGATCTGGGGGAGCGACGGCGGTCAGCGTTCCGGGATCGTTGGGGTCGATCGCGCGAGGCGCCTCGGAGGCGACGACTTGCGCCGCCCCTGGATCAGTGAGAATCACCATGGTCTGTTTCGACAAGCCAGCTGCCGCGACGCACACGGCACTGGCCTTCAGTCCGCTTGAGACTGCGTCGTCACTTGCTCAGTACCACGATCTGGTCGTTGGTTCGCCTATCCAGGCTGACGTTATCGACGTGGAGCACAGCTTCGGCTACCTCCAAGTTCTTGCTGCGTGTCCGAGGTGGCGCGTCGTGACTGAGCCAGAGTAAGCGGGATAGCCGTCGGCCGATTACCGCAAGAGCCTTGAACACCAGGCAGCCGACCGCGGTTATAGCGACGATGAGCGCGTCGACACGCGGCTCGCGCAGTCCATTTTGGTCCATGGCAGCCAGAACACCGGCGCAGGTGACCGCCACCGCGGGAAGTATCAGCCGGCGAGCCCTCGCGACCCTGCGCGCACTCGTTGCTGGAGGGTTGCCATCGACAACGTCCTTTATCTCTGGTGTCCCTGGGCTTCTTGGCACCTGGTCCTGGGTCACAGCCGCATTGGCGACTTGGTGCCGCAGCGACTGGGCGACTTCCGTCCTGCTGTACCTGCGTTGGGGTGCGGTGGCTCGGCGAGTTCGTGATGTGCTAGCGGCGTCATATGGCCTCAAATCCATTACCTGCCGCAACGTGCTGGCAAACTCGCCGCAACTGCTGAATCGATGCTCAGGTCTCTTGGCCATCGCCTTTGCTATGACCTGGTTCGTGACGGGGGGAAGGTCAGGGCGCACCCTGATGAGATCAGGCGCAGGCGCATTGAGGTGCGCGTGGAACTGCGAATAGGCGTCATCGCGCGCCTGATGAATCTCTCTCTGAACGTGCTATCCGCGGCGACATCTGGCATCAAGATTTTCAGCGCCACGATTCTGCCCAGCCGTGCTTCTCGAGCCCGGTAGACAGTTGCCATGCCACCCCGGCCGATCAGTACTTCCAGCTGGTAGGTAGCGAAGGAGGACCCCGGTTCGAGAACATCAGACCGCGACTGGTTTCCTTGTCGCACAATGCCTCCGGCTGTTATTCGGGACGGTGCGCCAGATCCGCCTGAGCTAGCCAGTGCGATGCTACCAGCGTGCTGGCGGTATTGATGAGATTCGCAGAGCGGCTTTGCTTGCCGAGAACGGATTCGACGGCGAGTCGAACATCAACTCGGTCGGGCCGGCTTCGACGACATGGCCGGGCGTCTTGTCGGTGGCTAGGAAGGACGCGCGGTTCTGGGACACGCCTGCGGCCTGCTGCATGTTGTGGGTCACAATCACGATCGTGATCTGGCTCCGCAATCCGGATGGCAATCATTATCCGTTCATGCCCAGGACGGTAGTTGTTCAATAGGCTCAGCAAAGTCGCGACATACGAGCGGCTTCGCTAGCCCGCGGCGACTACCTGGAATGACTCGGCTAGGTGGCCCTCGGGCAGGCCGGCCGCCTGCGCCGCGCGGCTCAGCCAGCCACGCAGCATGCCCTCCAGGTCCTCCATGTGGCCGGTCTGGCTCTCATGCGCCCGCAGCGCCGCGACCTTCTTGCTGAAGGTCGCGGTGATGTCCACGAAGTGCTCCGCCAGGGGGCTCGCCATCAGCCACACCTCTTTGGCCTTCCAGGGCTCGAGCCCTTCGTCGGCGAGCAACTCGGGGAAGGCGAACTGGTTGCGAGCATCCGGGTAGACGGCATCGAGCGCTGCGCTGCCGACGGCCCGGTGGTCCGGATGGCTGGCGCCGATCCTGGCATAGTTGCGGTCGGGAGACGGGCAGGCCACCCGCTCGGGCCTGACCTGCCTGATCACCCTCGCCAGGTCCTTGCGCAGGGCGAGCGTCGGCTCGACCCGGCCGTCCGGATACCCGAGGAACCGCAGGTCGTGGACCCCCACGCACTTAGCCGCAGCAGTCTGCTCGGCTCGCCGGAGCACCGCCATGTCAGGCCGGCTGACCGAGGGGTCGCTGCCGCCGGCGTCGCCGTCGGTCACCACGCAGTAGACGACCTCGATCCCGGCCTCGGTCCAGCCAGCGACGGTACCGGCCGCACCGAAATCGACGTCATCAGGATGCGCGGTAATCACGAGGATCCGGCTGACCTCAGCATCATCAAGCACAGCATCATTTTATGCAGTCCTGAAGGCCCATCAATGGCCCATGGGGGGCGCCCCAGCGCCATGGATGGCCCAAAGGTGGGCCGGTTCGCTCACTAGTCGAGCGCGGACATCACGTGCTTGACGCGGGTGTAGTCCTCGAAGCCGTACATCGACAGGTCCTTGCCGTAGCCGGAGTGCTTGAAGCCGCCGTGCGGCATCTCGGCGACCAGCGGAATGTGGGTGTTGATCCACACGCAGCCGAAGTCGAGCTGGCGCGCCATCCGCATGGCACGGCCGTGGTCCGAGGTCCACACCGAGGACGCAAGCCCGTATTCGGTGCCGTTCGCCCACGCGAGCGCCTCGGCCTCGTCGCTGAACTGCTGCACGGTGATCACCGGTCCGAAAACCTCGTTCTGGATGATCTCGTCCTGCTGGAGCAGCCCCGTGACAACGCTGGGCTCGAAGAAGTAGCCGCGCGGCCCGGTCTGCTTTCCTCCAGTGCGAATTTCCGCGTGATCGGGCAGCCTGGCGATGAAGCCGGAGACCCGGTCAAGCTGCATGGCGTTGTTCAGGGGACCGAAGTCGGCCTCGACGTCGGGACCGCCGACAGTCTGCCCCTCCGCCTGCTCGACGAGCGCCGCCACGAAGTCATCGTGCACGCTGGGCCCGGCCATGACTCTCGTGGCCGCCGTGCAATCTTGACCAGCGTTGAAATAACCCGCGATGGCAATCGCCTCAGCAGCCTTAGCGGGGTCCGCGTCATCGAAGACGATCACCGGGGCTTTGCCGCCAAGCTCCAGGTGCACGCGCTTGAGGCCGGCCGCGGCCTGCGCCGCTACCTCCCTGCCAGCCCGGACGCTGCCGGTAATGGAGACCATCTGCGGTGCGGGGTGGGAGACAAGCAGCCGCCCGGTATCACGATCTCCGGTAATCACGTTGAACACGCCCGCCGGCAGATGCTCCCCCAGCAGCTCAGCCATCATCAGCGTGGTCACCGGCGTCGTGTCCGACGGCTTGAGCACCACCGTGTTGCCGGCCGCGATCGCGGGCGCCCACTTCCACACGGCCATCATCATCGGGTAGTTCCAGGGTGTGACCTGGGCGCAGACGCCGACTGGCTCGCGCCTGATCATCGAGGTGAAGCCGCTCATGTATTCACCGGCCGAGCGGCCTTCGAGCATCCGGGCGGCAGCGGCGAAGAAGCGGATCTGGTCCACCATCGGCGGGATCTCTTCTGACTTGGTCAGGCCGATCGGCTTGCCGGTGTTCTCCGACTCGGCGGCGACGAACTCATCTGCCCGTGCCTCGAGCGAGTCGGCGATCCGCAGGAGGGTCAGGCTGCGTTCGGCCGGGGTGGCGTCTCGCCAGGTCGTGGCTGCCTCTTCGGCGGCCAGGAAGGCTGCGTCCACGTCGGCCTGGCCTGAGATCGGCGCGCTCGCGAACGCCTCGCCGGTCGATGGGTTGATCAGGTCAGCGCGCGTGTCACTTTTCGGCTCGACCCAGGTACCGCCGATGAAGTTGCGCAGCTCTTTCATGGCTGCCTCCTCTTAGCTGTTAGTCGTGCGTTCGTCGCAGGCCCACGGTGAGCCGTAGTCGGTCAATAGATCAAGGAACGGCTGGGCCGGCAATGCCTCGGGGCCGAGTACGCCCGTGCCTGACCAGGCTCCCGAGTCCATGAGCTCGAGCGCGACTACCGGGTTGACCGCCGTCTGCCAGACGACTGCCTGGGAGCCGTACTCGGCCATCGACCATGCGTTGTCCACCACGTGGTACAGATAAACCTCGCGCGGGTTACCGTCCTTTCCTGTGCCGGTGACCCAGGTGCCCGCGCAGGTGAGCCCTGACATCTTGGCGCCGAGTTGCGCGGGGTCGGGCAGGCAGGCAGCGACGACGTCGCGCGGCGAGACCTGGTAACCCCCGACGGTGACCGGCGTTGTCGCGTCCAGGCCGAGCTTGTGCAGCGTCTGGAGCACGCTGATGAACTCTTCGCCTAGGCCGTACTTGAAGGTGACGCGCTCTGCTTTTACCCATCGGGGTATCAGCAGTACCTCTTCGTGCTCTACGTTGACGCACTCGACCGGGCCGATGCCGGCGGGAAAGCTGAAGACCTCGGGCTCGCTGAACGGGGGAGTCGTGAACCAGCCCTTGCCGGCCTCCCAGATCACCGGCGGATTGAGGCACTCCTCGATCGTGGTCCAGATCGAGAACGTCGGGGCGAAGTCGTAGCCGTCGACGACCAGGCTGGCGCCGTCGCGCACGCCGATCTCGGCTATCTCGCCGAACATCGTGTCGGCCGCATGCCGCGCGAACACGTCGGACAGCCCGGGCTCTACGCCGATGCCGACAAGCGCCAGCTTGCCGCGCTCTGTCCAGGCATTTGCCAGCTCAAACTGCTCGTCTCCGAGCTTGACACCCGTATGGCTGTAAGGAGCGTCCTGGTGAGGATGAGACAGCGACATAGCCATGTCGAGATAATTCGTATTAGTCTGCAGAGCGGCGCGAAACAGCGGCATGACGAATCTGGGGTCGGTGGCGTTCATGAGGACATCCGCCTTGCGGGCCGCGAGCAGGTCAGCCGTGGCTTGCTCGTCGCGCGCGTCCAGCTGGACGGCTGTGTAACGGTCGCTGGCCTGCGCGGCGCGCTGGGCCCGGCCCAGATCATAGTCGGCAATGATGAGTTCGGCGAAGGGTCGCCTGGCCGCGATACGCGCGAACGCCGTGCCTACGCCCCCAGCTCCGACAAGGAGTATTCGCATAGCGGTGATCGTAGCCCCAGACGGGTAGCTAACAACGAGACCGGTCGTGTTTCCCGCATTTTGCCACTGAAACCGTTGCGTAGAGGCACAATGCATGCAGTATCGGGTGTCAAGGGAGGCGTGAACATCTATGGCCACCGTCAGCGAATCCACGGGGCCGGCTGAGCAGCCCCTGGAGAAGGGCCTGAAGTCCGGAGCGCTGGGGCTCATCTCCACGACTGTGATCGCGACCGCCTCGGTTGCGCCCGCTTACAGCATCGCGGCGACGCTGGTCTTCGTCGTCGGCGCCGTCGCGCTGCAGTCACCGGCCGTTGCCGTGCTCGCGTTCGTCCCTATGCTCTTCTGCTCGATCGGCTACTCCGAGCTGAACAAGGCTGATCCTGACTGCGGGACGACGTTCACCTGGGCGACCAGGGCCTTCGGCCCGAAGACCGGCTGGGCTGGCGGCTGGGCCATCGTGGCCTCCGACATCCTGGTGATGGCCAGCCTTGCCCAGGTCGCTAGCCAGTATGGTTTCCTGCTGTTCAACGCCAAGGGCATCGGTAGCAACCCGACGAGCGGCTGGGTGCTGCTCGGCGGAGTCATCTGGATTGCCTTGATGACGTTCATCTGCTACGTCGGCATCGAGATCTCGGCCAACTTCCAGAAGGTACTGCTCAGCATCGAGCTCACCATGCTCGTGGTGCTGTCGGTGACCGCCCTGGTCAAGGTCGGCAACGGCACCGCGCCCGCGGGGCACTTGGCCCCGAGCCTTTCGTGGCTCAACCCATTCCATATCGGCAGCTTCAGCGCGTTCGCCAGCGGCATCATCTTGATGGTCTTCATCTACTGGGGCTGGGACACCGCCGTCGCTGTCAACGAGGAGACCAAGGACAAGACGAAGACGCCCGGTGTGGCAGCCATCCTTTCGACCGTGATCCTGCTGTGCACCTATGCGCTCGTGATCTTCTCGATGCAGTCCTTCGCCGGAGTCGGAAGCCACGGCAACGGCCTGAACAACCAGGCGAACGCCGGCGACGTGCTGTCGGTCCAGGGCAACGCGATCTTCGGTACGCACGGGTTCGGCCCGGTCTTTTACCACTTGCTGCTGCTGATGGTGCTGTCGTCGGCCGCGGCATCGACTCAGACGACCATCTTGCCGACGGCTCGGACCACGCTGTCGATGGCGGCCTACAAGGCGCTGCCCGAGTCGTTCGCCAGGATTCACCCGCGGTTCCTCACCCCGACCGTGTCCACGATCTTCATGGGCGCGATCTCGATCGTCGTTTACGCGGCGATGAACTACTCATCGAACGGCATCGGAGTCATCGCCGACGCGGTGATCGCGATCGGGCTCTACATCGCGTTCTACTACGGGCTGACCGGGTTCGCTTGTGCCTGGTATTACCGGCGAAATCTGACCAGCAGCGTGCGCAATCTCTTCATGCAGGGCATCATTCCCGTGCTCGGCGGCGTGATCTTGTGGTTCCTCGGCGGCTGGAGCGTCTGGCTCGACTACGACGTCGCCACCGACAACGACTACACGGTGTGGACGGTACCCGGCCTGCACTGGCAGATCGGCGGCGCTTTCGTGATCGCCATCGGCGCCGGGCTGATCGGCGTGATCGTGTTCCTGTACTGCCGGTTCACCGCTCCTGCCTTCTTCAAGAAGAAGACGCTGACCAGGGCAACTCCCACGCTGGTACCCGACATCGACTAGCCGGGCTCATGGAGGGCCGGGGCCGGGCTCATGGAGGGCCGGGGCTGGGCTGATGTAGGGCCGGGGCTGGGCTGACCAGCCCCGGCCCTCGCTTGTCTCAGCCCTCCTGCCGTCTATCAGCCCCGGCTCCTCCGCCCGCAACGGCAACACGGGCGCGCTCTTGCTGTGCGGCAACCGCCCGCAACGGCAACGCTCCCGGAATGTGAGAGCGCCCCGGCGAACTGCCTGGCGGCTGGCCCGCCGATGGCCCAAAGGTGGCGCCAGAGCGCCACGGATGTCCCAAAGGTGGGCCTCGATCGGCCAGCCAGCTTCGGCAATCGCGTAATCCACCGGCCTCATGGACTGCGCGCTCGAATTATCCACAGGCCGGACTTTGGCCGCCCCCGGTGCTGGCGACCCTTGGCAGGGTGGCAGGCATGTACTTAAGGAGGCACCATGGTTGCCATGACCGCCGAGAAACTGGGCCTGCTGGCAGAGCTGCCCGACGACCGGCCCTTGACTGTCGAAGATCTCGATCTGCTGCCGGACGACGGCAACAAATACGAACTCGATGACGGAGTTCTGGTCGTGTCCCCGGCTCCGGCTTTCAATCATCAAGTGGTCGTTACCAGACTGACAGTGGCGCTCACGCTCCAAGCGCCGCAAGGATTCCTGGTCGTTGGCGGACCCGGCGTCGAGAGGAGCCGGAGCCAGTACAGGATTCCCGATATTGTCGCGGTTCGCGTTGGCGATGTTGAGTATGAGGACAAGTCGATCGTTCGTCCGCCTGTCCTGGCGATCGAGGTGGCGTCTCCTTCGACGGCAGCGTATGACCGGAACCGGAAGAGGGATGTTTACGCCGGGTTCGGCATCGCCTCCTGCTGGATCGTGAAGCCGGATCTGGAGAAGCCGGGCATCACCGCGTTCGAGTTGCGAAGGGGCACCTACCGCGAGGTCGCGGAGGTGACTGGCGATGAGGTCTTCAAGCCGACTCGCCCGTTTCCGTGCGAGATCGTGCCGTCCGCGCTGGTCGCCGGTCCCTGGCGGATTTAGGCGAGCGAAGCCCGACGCGAACCGGCGGAGCGCGCCCCACGATGTCGGCGCTAGCGCCTAGGGTGGTCAAGTGACGATGATGGCGGCCGATTCCCTTCTTGACGGACTTAACCCGCAGCAGCGCGCCGCTGTGCTGCATGAGGGGAGCCCGCTGCTCATCGTGGCCGGGGCCGGGTCAGGCAAGACCCGTGTGCTCACGCATCGGATCGCGTACCTGGTCGCTGAGCGCCAGGTCGCGCCGGGCGAGATCCTCGCGATCACCTTCACCAACAAGGCGGCTGGCGAGATGGCTGCCCGCGCCCAGTTGCTCACAGGAGCCCAGGCGCGCGGCATGTGGCTGCTGACCTTCCACTCGTCTTGCGTCAGGATCTTGCGCAGGGAGGGGCACCGATTCGGCTACCCGTCGTCGTTCACCATCTACGACTCGGCTGACTCCGAGCGGCTGATGGCCCTGGTCTGCCGCGAGCTTGACCTGGATCCCAAGTACCACCCTCCCAAGGCGATGGCCAACCGGGTGTCCGCGCTCAAGAATGAGCTACGCGATTTCGAGACCGTCGCCGCCAGCGCGACCGGCTACCGTGACAAGGCCCTGGCGGAAGCGTACGGCGAGTACCAGCGCCGGCTGATCGCCGCCGGCGCCATGGACTTCGATGACCTGATCATGGTCACGGTCAACTTGCTGCAGGCGTTTCCCGACATGGCGACGTACTACCGGCGCAAGTTCCGCCATGTGCTCGTCGATGAGTACCAAGACACCAACCACGCGCAGTACGTGCTGATCAGGGAGCTTGTGGGCAGCGGCCAGGCGAGCCACCTCGGCGGTGATGACTATCTCCCGCCTGGCGAGCTCTGCGTCGTGGGCGATGCCGACCAGTCGATCTACGCCTTCCGCGGAGCGACGATCCGCAACATCACCGAGTTCGAGCGTGACTTCCCCGGCGCCAGGGTCATCCTCCTTGAGCAGAACTACCGTTCCACGCAAACCATCCTGGCGGCCGCGAACGCCGTTGTCGCGCGCAACAGCGGCCGGATGCCAAAGAACCTGTGGTCGGATGCCGGGGACGGCCCGCCGATCGTCGGGTACGTCGCGGACAGCGAGCACGACGAGGCCGCCTTCGTGACCGAGGAGGTCGACAAGCTCACCGACGCCGGCGACGCGACCCCGGGCGACGTTGCCGTGTTCTACCGGACCAACGCACAGTCACGTGTATTCGAAGAGGTTTTCATCAGGGCCGGGCTGCCGTACAAGGTGGTCGGCGGAGTGCGGTTCTACGAGCGGCGTGAGGTTCGTGACCTGCTCGCTTACCTGCGGCTGATCGCCAACCCGCAAGACGAGATCTCGCTGCGGCGGGTCATCAACGTGCCACGTCGCGGCATCGGCGACCGCGCGCTTGAGTACGTCGCGTCGCACGCGGCACGGAAGCGAATTAGTTTCTCCGCAGCTTTGTCGGTACCAGGCGATGTCCCGGGACTGCCAGCCAGGTCGGGTAAGGCGATCGAGGGCTTCAACGAGATGATCGCTGAGTTCAGGGACGCGGCGGCGGAGGGCGCGCCGGTGGGCGACATTGCCGAGGCGATCCTCGATCGGACCGGCTATATCGGCGAGCTTGAGGCGTCGAGCGATCTTCAGGACGCAGGTCGCGCTGAGAACGTCAACGAGCTGGTGTCGGTGGCCCGCGAGTTCGACAAGAACGTGGGCGGTGGCCTGGCCGCGTTCCTTGAGCAGGTCTCGCTCGTGGCCGACGCCGACGAGATCCCGGAGGGCACCGACCATGGCGGCATGGTCACGCTGATGACGCTGCACACCGCCAAGGGGCTTGAGTTCCCCGTCGTGTTCCTGACCGGCATGGAAGAAAATGTCTTTCCCCACGAGCGCTCGATCAACGATGACCGCGAGCTTGAGGAGGAGCGCCGGCTCGCCTATGTCGGGATCACCAGGGCGCGGCAGCGCCTTTACCTGACCCGGGCAGTGGCGCGCGCATGGTGGGGGCGTCCCGCGTACCACAAGCAGTCGAGATTCCTGACCGAGATCCCCGCCGAGCTGATCGACTGGCGCCGCGACGCGTCGGCGGCGATGTCCATGATGTCGCCTGCCTCCGAGCGGCTATCCCGGCGGCCTGGGGTGATGGCGGCTGGCAACAGGCCCGTGCCATCCCTCAAGCCCGGTGACTTGGTCAACCATGACAGCTACGGGCTGGGGAGGGTGCTCTCCGTCGAGGGTCGAGGGGACGATCCCGAAGCCAAGGTCGACTTCGGCGACGAGTACGGAGTCAAGCACCTGTTGCTCCGCTACGCCCCGGTAGAAAAGCTCTGATCAGCCATGTGCTGGCACGGACACATCAGCCGGGAAGCCCGGGAGGATCGCTCTCGCTGTAGTCGTAGCGGCTCGCCTGGTGCGAGGACGCGGCCATCCGTTCCTGGAGCATGCATGGCGACACCACACAAGGCATTTCGTGTACTGCCAGATGACCTCTGAGCGGAGATCTCTGCCGCGCAGTTTCTACCGGGCGCGCCCGCGGTCGCCGTCTAGGTCAGCCAGCCGCGGCGGACTGCCTCGACGCCTGCCTGGAATCGGCTGGTGGCGGCAAGC
>DASTJM010000128.1:0-8891 GCA_035716545.1 Streptosporangiaceae bacterium | reverse complement strand
GACGCTAGAAAAGCGGTCTGGCTCCCCCAGCGCACGATGGGAGAGTTCTGTCATGACCACAGGCGGTTCCGTGCGTGTCCTCAAAGCCCGCTGGCCGCGGCCGCGGCCAGTGCCCGCGCCCTAGCGAACTGGGTCTGACTCGGCACCCACGGCAGAGGCAGCTAGCCCTACTGGGCCAGCCACTTCGAGCTCGGCTCACGGTTGTTAAGAACAGTCGTCGGGTGTGCTGGCCTCCCAGGAGGAGCGGCCTGCTATTTCGGCAAGCCACGGCGGGTCGGCTCCGGGGCGCGTGCAAGTCAGGGAGGCGACGTCGGCGGCCGCCTGGAGAGCCTTGCCGACGAGTTCCGGCCGTTTCAAGTCGTCCCGCGTTAGCCGGTGGCGTGACCACCATGCCAGGAATGCGCCACCGAAAGCATCTCCCGCGCCGATGGTGTCGACCACGTGGACGCGGGGGACGTTGCTTTTCATCTCTATCCCGGGCATGAAGGCCCGTGCCGGGCGAGGGCCGTCGGTGATCAGGACCAGGGCCGCCCCATCGTCGAGCATGCCTTTGGCCGCCTCGTGCGCGGGCACGTGCGGCGCAAGGTAGGCCAGGTCTTCCACGCTGGCCTTGATCACGTCGGCGCGGCTGAGGATGCGGCGAAGACGGGCCATGTACCCTCGCCGGTCGGTGATCGCGCCCGGTCGGCAGTTAGGGTCGACCATCAACAGGGTGCCCGGCGGCAGGTCGTGTGCGATGAGGCGCTCGATGGCCGCCGCGACCGGTTCCATCACCAGGGCAAGGGCTCCGGTGTGCACTGCGTGGACGTCGCTGGGGATCGTGGCGCTGAGCATCGGGTACGCGACCGCTGCCGCCGCCGTCTCCATGAGGTAGAAGCGGTAGTGCGCTATGCCCGCGGCGTCGACATCGGCGGCCGCCAGGGTCGTCGGGGCGTCGGCGAGCTCTGGGATTCCCAGGCTGACGCAGTCCTGGCTCAGCCTTTCGCGCAGCAAGCGACCGAAGCCGTCGCTGGAAAGGCGGCCAAGGAAAGTGGGAGACGAGCCGAGTCTGCCCAGCGTCCTCGCGGTGTTAAACGGACCCCCTCCCGGGCGAACGGTGACTTTCCCGCTGTGGTCGATGACCAGGTCAATCAGCGCTTCGCCGAGGACCGCGATCACCTCGCCACCCGGATCATAAACGGGAGGGCCGGCGTTTTGCTGATCACGCCGTGGCAGCGCCCGTCATAATCGCGACCGCCTGTTCCATCGTGTGCGTTTGTGGTGTGATGACCGCGGCTCGTCGCCCGAGGCGCTGAATGTGGATGCGGTCGGCCAGCGCGAAGACGCTGGGCATGTCGTGGCTGATCAAGATGATCGGAATGCCTTCGTCCTTCAGCCGCCTGATGAGGCTGTCGACCTGGCCGGATTCCCGGACTCCGAGGGCCGCGGTCGGCTCGTCCATGATGATCAGCTTGCTGCCGAAGGCCGCTGCCCGCGCGACCGCGACGGCTTGCCGCTGGCCTCCGGAGAGGGTCTCAACCGCCTGGGTGATGTCCTGGAGTGTCTCAATCCCGAGTTTGGTGACCTGCTCCCGGGCCATGCGCCGCATCGCCGTCGTGTCAAGCATCCGGAAGACGCTGCCGAGCGGCCCCTTCTTGCGGACCTCCCGGCCGAGGTAGAAGTTGGTGGCGATGTCGAGTGCCGGTGACACGGCGAGGGTCTGGTAGACGGTCTCGATGCCCGCTTGCTTGGCCTGCTGGACATCGCGGAAGTGAACGGGCCTGCCGTCGAGAGTGATCGTGCCCGCGTCCGGGGTTTCCGCGCCAGACAGGCACCTGATCAGCGTGGACTTGCCGGCGCCGTTGTCTCCGATCACGGCCAGGATCTCGCCTGGGTAGAGTTCGAAATCCGTCCCGCGCAGCGCGTCGACCCGGCCGTATGACTTGAACAGGCCGGTGGCGGCGAGCACTGGCCGGGTGGCCGGCGCATTCTGGCGCGGGGAGGTGGTTTCCGCGGTCACCTTCGTACCCTCCTGATCCACTGGTCGAGGATGACCGCCGCGATGACGAGCAGGCCTTCCGCGAGTTCCTGGTAGAGCTCCTGTACCCCCGCCAGGGAAATGCCGGTCTGGAAAACCTGAACGATCAGCGCGCCGAACAGGGTGCCGAGCACCACGCCGCGGCCGCCGAACAGGCTCACCCCGCCGATCACCACGGCCGTGATGCTGTCGAGGTTGAGCGTGGAGGAGATGTCGGTGCTGGCGTCGCCGGTCCGGCCGATCTGCACCCACGACGCGACGGCGTAGATAAGCCCGGCCACCAGGTAGACGCTCAGCAGCGTGCGCGATGACCGAATGCCGACCAGACGGGCGGCTTCTGGGTCGTCGCCGACCGCGTAGACGTGCTTACCCCAGGCCGTGCGGCCCAGGCAGTAGCCGATGATGATGTACAGGGCAATGGTCAGCACCACGCCGACGGTGATGTTGAACGAGCCAAGCCGGATGACGGTCCCCGTCCACAGCAGCAGGCTGCCCGGCACGGGCGTCAGCGTCTGCCCGTTCGCGTACTTCAGCCCGGCGGCGGTGAACACGCCGAGCGTGCCCAGCGTGGCGATGAACGGCGGGACGTTGAAGCGGGTCGCCAGGACCCCGTTGATCCCCCCGGCCAGCACGGCGACCAGGGTCCCGAGGATCAGCGCGGGAACCACCGGCATCCCGGAGTTGATCGCGAGCCCGGCCATCACCATCTGCCCGAAGATCATGATCGCGCCGACCGACAGGTCGATGCCGGCGGTCAGGATGATGATCGTCTGGCCTAGGGCCAGCAGGCCGATCACCGCGACCTGCTGGAGCATGATCGACAGGTTGCCCGGGCTAAACATCCGGTTGTTGATGAGGTCGAACACCACCGCCGCCACCACCAGGACCGCGAGCGGTGACAGCGACGGATGCGCGTGCAGCATGGCCTGGAACGGGTTCGCCCGCCGCCGGGCCGGCGGCCCCGCCTCTTCTGGCGGGGTGCCGGCCGTGGTGGTCACAGCTCCTTCGGTCACGACGACTGTCCCCAGCAGAGGCTGGCCGCGGCCTTCGTGGTGATGCTCGAAACTCCGGCCTGCGGGCTGTCGGTGTACAGCTGGGTGCCGGTGTTGAAGAAGTCCTGGCCGGCCTGGTTAGTCGGCTTCTGGCCGTTCTTCGCGAACTTCGCGATCGCGTCGACGCCTTCCACCGCCATCTTGCCGGGGAACTGTCCCGCGGTCGCCCCGATCTCGCCGTCGGCGACGAACGGCAGGTTGCTGCACCCGCCGTCAATGGCCACGATCGTGACGCCGGTCTTGCCGGCCGACTTCAGCGCGTGGGCGGCCCCTTCGGCGGCGGGCTCGTTAATCGCGTACACCACGTTGATGTTCGGGTCCTTGGACAGGCAGGTTTCCATCGCGGTCTGCCCGCCGGTCTGCGACCCGTTCGTGGCCAGCTGGCAGGCGATCGAGTAGCTGCCGCCCTTGCCCGCGGTGTATTTCCCTTGCTTGGGTTCCTGGCCGTTTACGTTGGGATTACCGACCGGGATGCCCATGCCCTTGAGGAAACCGTGGTCCCGGTCGACGTCGACGGTGATCACCTGGTTGGCCAGGTCGTCAAGCATCGCGATGTCCGCGCTCTTGCCGCTGAGCTTCGCCGCCATCCACTTACCGTCCAGCACGCCGGCCTGAGTGTTATCTGTGGCGTACGTCACGTCGGCGACGGTGGCCGGAATGGGCGGCGTATCGACCGCCACCACCACGAGCCCTTGCTGCCGGGCCTGGTTGAGCGCGGTGTTCACCGCGTCGCCGTTCAGCGCGATGATGATGCCCTTGTCGCCGGCCGATATGGCGTTGTCGATCTGGTTGATCTGCGAGGTCGTGTCGTCATCCGCTTTGCCCGCTGTCACCTGCAGCTGGATGCCGAGCTTGGAGGCTTCCGCCTCGGCGCTTTTCTCCATGGAGATCCAGTAGGGGTTAGTGAACTCCTTGAGGATCAACGCCACCTTGATCGTGCCGCTCGATCCTGCCGCGCTGGTCGAGCCGCCCGAGCTGGCCGCGCTGCCAGCGCTGCCCGAGCTGGCCGAGCCAGCCGAGCTGGAACTGCTACACGCCGCCAGCGCGAGGGCGGCAGCGCCCACGCCAGCGGCGCACATAAGGACGTGGGAACGGCGCGTTCTGCGCGGGGATCTGACCTCGTTCACCATGCGAACCTCCTCATCGTCGCGGAATCATACGGACTTTAAGTGGAAACCCACAGATTTTGCAAGGGTTACGTTCCGTTTCTGGTGGTATACCGCTGCTTAACGGTCACGGAGACGTTGACTCCCCGCACAACCGGGTACAAACTGGCATCGTCGAAGACCGTCCGCTGCCGTAATCTCTCAGCAGGGACAGGCGGCTACGCGGGAGGCATGAAGGTGTACGCGGAAGAACGGCAGCTCTTCATCGTGGAACTGGCCAGACGTGAAGGGCGCGTTGACGCGAGTACGCTGGCGGAGCAGTTGAGTGTCAGCGCGGAGACGATCAGGCGTGACTTGAGCGCGCTCGAACGCCAGGGGGTCCTGCGGCGAACGCATGGCGGGGCGATCCCCATCCAGCGACTCGGTTTCGATCCCGGACTGATGACCCGGACCTCGACGATGGTCGAAGAAAAGACGCGTATCGGCAAGGCGGCGGTGACCTACCTGCCAGCCGAGGGGAGCATCCTCATCGATGGAGGCACCACGACCGCCGCGCTCGCCGAGTCCATCCCCGGTGACCGGGTGCTCACTGTCCTCACCGGGGCCTTGCCGACCGCGCTGTCCCTGGCCGGCAAGAGCAACCTCACCGTACTGATGCCGGGGGGCGCCATCCGGCCCCGGAGCATGTGTCTGGTGGGGCCATGGGCAGAGCGAGACTTCAGCGAGGTCACGGTCGACACGGCGTTCATCGGCACTAACGGGCTCTCCATCGAGCGCGGGCTCACGACCTCGGATCAGTCAGAGGCGGTGACCAAGCAGGCGATGATCAAGGCCGCGCGCCGGGTGGTCCTGCTCTGCGATCACTCCAAGATCGGCGCCGACGACTTCTTCCGCTTCGCGAGCCTCTCGCAAGTTGATGTGCTCATTACCGATTCCGAGCTTGATCCCGACCTCGCCGAGGACCTGAGGGCCGCAGTGCCGACCGTCATCCTCACCTGACCATCTCACCCGTCTCACCCGTTCACATAAAGGAGCAGTTGCATGAGCGCAGGGCTGACCTACCGGATGGGCCGCATCTTCGGCCGTGACGGCCGAGCGATGATCCTCCCGGTAGACCACGGGCTCATGCTTGGCCGGGTTCCCGGTCTTGAGGATCCCGGCGGGCTGGTACATGCTGCCGCGGAACTGGGGTGCGACGGCTTGCTGATGTCGCTGGGCCTGCTTCGCGCCACCGCCGGGACCTTCGCTGACCGGTGCGCGCCCGCCCGGCTGCTGACCATCGACACGCTGCTGCGGTCCGGGGACGCCGACCCGGGGGTCGGCACCACGGTGGCGTCGGTGCAGCAGGCTGCCGCGCTGGGTGCCGATGCGGTGAAACTGCTGATGGCGTGGGACGTGCCAAGCACTGAACAGGCGGCCGTCACCCGGCGGATAGCCGTGGTGATCGAGGAGGCGGCCCGCTGGGAGATCCCGGTCATGGTAGAACCGATTACGCTGCGAATGCCCCGGGGCGATCAGGCAGTGGAATTGGAGCTGCACGCGGCGCGGATCGCTATGGAGCTGGGCGCGGACATCATCAAGATTGCCTACCCGGGCAGCCAGAGCGTGATGAGGTCGCTCGTTTCCGAGCTGGGCCTGCCGGTTGTCATCCTCGGCGGGCCGCAGGCGTCCACCGCCGCCGATCTCGTCCGTCTCGTGGACCAGGCGGTCTCGTCGGGTGCCTCGGGGATCGTCATCGGCCGGCAAGTATGGCAGCGAGGATCGGATGAACGGTCCGCTGTGATACGAGCGCTCGTCGATGTGGTCCACGGCAGGGTGGAGGCCGACCAAGCGATAGAGAGCCTGCTTCCGGTTGGCTAGCAGCGCCGTGCCCGACGCCACCGATGTCCTGTGCGGAGTCGACATCGGAACCACGCATATCAAGGTGGCCCTGGTCACGCTGAGCGGCACCCTGCTGAGCGTGGCCAAGGCGGATACACCCGTCACGACTGACGGCTATGGCCCGTGCCACGATCCCGATGACGTTCGGGCCACAGCTGAGCAGGTAATGCGCCAGGCTCAGCAAGAGGGCGGGGTGCGGGCGCCGATCGCCGCGATCGGGGTCACGAGCGTCGGGGAAGAAGGCGTGCCTCTAGGCCCTCGCTCCGAGCTGCTCTACCCGGCCATCGCCTGGTATGAAAGAAGGTCTTCTGACGAGGAGCGGTCCTGGTCCGCAGGGCATGAAGCCGACGAGCTGTTTAGTGTGACGGGGCTGCACAAGGACCTGGGCTTCACCATATTTAAATGGCTATGGCTGAAGTCCGTCCAGCCGTCGGTGTGGTCTCGCTGCCGGACCTGGCTGGGCCTGGCCGACTACGTGACCTGGCGATGGACCGGGCAGTGCGGAATGAGCGTCAGCCACGCCAGCCGGACGGCGATGTTCGACCTGGCAAAGTTCCGCTGGCGAGAGGATTGGGCGGCCGAGTTGCTCCCCCACGGGGTGGACGTGCTCCCGCCACTGCACGAGGCGGGGACCACGGTCGGCGTTTTGCGGCCGGGCGTCATTCCGGGCCTTATGCTCGCGGACGAGGTCCCCGTCGTGGCGACCGGACTGGACCATTTGGTCGGTGCCTACGCCGCAGGCGTGACGCGGCCTGGTCAGGTCTTGGATTCCATGGGTACGGCAGAGGCGCTGATCGAGCCGGTGCCCTCTAGCTACCTAGAGCATGCCCACCCTTCCATAGGCATGGATTTCGGTGCGGGTATTCTTCCCGGGACTCACATCGCTATTGCCGGCCTCGCATCTGGGGCAGGTGTTGCTGGGATGCTCAAGGCGCTGGGGGCGGGCACGCTACCGGAGCAGCGACGGCTTGAGTCCGAAGCCATGGCACTCGGCCCTGGCTCCGACGGCCTCACCTACGTCCCGCCCCGGATTCGGAATGAGGCGCCAGGCGCGCTGCTCGGGCACAAAGTCTCACACAGCGCAGTCCACCTGTACCGGGCCGTCGTCGAAGGCTGGGCACTGGCCGCGGATAACGCCATGCAGGAACTTGGCGATCGTGACCGGCTACAGGAAGTCGTATGCATTGGCGGTGGCAGCAATTCGGCGCTGTGGGTGCGGGTTAAAGCCAGCCTGCTGGGCCGCGAGGTGTACTGCCTTCGGACCCCAGAGATAGTCGCGGTCGGGGCAGCGCTGCTGGCCGGCCAGGCGCCTGAAGGACCGGGGCCGGTAACGGACTGGAATCCGAGCACGAGCGTGATCTCCCCGATTCCCGAGTGGGTTCCGCTCTATCGATCGCTAAGCCGGGACTTCATGCGAGCGGCTTCCAGCATCCATCCCAGCGCTTGCTCCCGTATCTACCCGTAGAGGAACCATGACGGACAAACCTGCGTTGCTTGGCATTGACTTGGGCACGAGCCAGGTCAAAGTGCTGCTGCGCACCCGCGATGGCGCGGTACTCGGCCAGGGGAAGGCCGGCTACTCGCTGACGACCCCCAGAATCGGCTGGACCGAGATCAATGCCACTGAATGGCTCCGTGCCACCAGTGCGGCGGTTCGTGATGCCGTGCGTTCCCATGACGGCGAGATCGTCGGGCTGACGATCGTCGGCCAGATGCACGGCCTGATCCCGACTGATGCGCGAGGGAACGCGCTCCGCCCGGCGATTGTCTGGCTAGACCGGCGGTCAACCGCCGAAGTCGAGGATTACCTCCGCCTTCCTCAGCGCTTGCGCACCGCACTGGGGAACTGCCCGTCACCCGGCATGGCGGGTCCGACCGCGGCGTGGCTTGCCAAGCATGAGCCGCAGATCTTCCGTCAAGCCCGGTGGTTGTTGCAGCCCAAGGACTGGCTGCGGATGCAGCTCACCGGCGAGGCGGCGTCCGACCCGACCGACGCCTCCGGAACGCTGCTCTTCGACATGGTCCACGCCCGCTGGTCCGACCAGACCGCTCAGGCCATGGGCCTGAGCACGGATCTCCTGCCGCCCATTCGGCCGTCGTCTGAGATCGCAGGGAAACTCCAGCCGAGCGCGGCGTCCCGACTTGCCCTGCCCGCCGGGCTGCCCGTCGCCATAGGCGCCGCGGATACAGCCGCCTCGGTGCTTGCCGCCGCTCTCCCCGGTCCTCGGTGGGGTGTCCTCACGCTGGGAACCGGCGGGCAGTGGGCGGTGCCTGTCACGGATACCGAGCAAGCCATCGGAGCCGATCTCAGTGGCCGGACCAATCTGTTCGCCGCGGTCGACGGCGGCGCCTACCGGCTGGCCGCCGCGCAAAATGTCGGAGTCGCGCTGAACTGGGTGGTCTCGACCATGCGGACCAATTGGGAGGAGCTGTACGACACCGCCGCGCAGGCTTGGCGCCAGGGCACCCCGCTGTTCGTGCCCTACCTAGCCGGTGAACGCTGGGATAATGCCTCCGCCGACGAGGGCGGCGGTGCCTGGCTTGGGATGTCCCTGGCCCACCAGCACGAAGACCTCCTGCGCTCGGCGCTGGAAGGCGTCGCCTTCCTCTTGCGGAGCAAGCTGGAGGACCTGCACCAGGCAGGCGGTCGCCCGGAGAAGGTCGTCATCGCCGGCGGGGGAAGCCGTCACCCGGGGTGGCAGCGGCTGCTCAGCGAGGTGTTCCAGCTGCCGCTGTTCTCGTCTGGTAGCTCGTGGCTGTCCGCCTGCGGCGCGACACTGATCGCAGGCGTCGCGGTCGGCCTCTACTCTGACTGGGCGGACGCTACCCGGTCCA
>DASTJM010000127.1:0-112895 GCA_035716545.1 Streptosporangiaceae bacterium | reverse complement strand
AACCCCGAAACCCGGCGCCCCCCGAAACCCGGCGCCCCGAACCCCCGGCGCTAACCCCGAAACCCGGCGCCCCCCGAAACCCGGCGGCCCCGAAACCCCGGCGCCCCCCGAACCCCCGGCGCTAACCCCGAAACCCGGCGGCCCCGAAACCCGGCGCCGACAGGCGTTGGGCTGCCCGGCAATGTCAGTCCTATGCGAGGCCCGATCAACGTCAATGCGGGAATCGACACCTAGTTTTCAACATGAATCCCGCACCCATGAGGGCGGGCGCCGCCCGCGCCGTGCAGGGCACTGGCCGACGCGGCACGGGCACTGGCCGGCGCGGCACGGGCACCCGCCTGCGCGGCACGGGCACTGGCCTGTGCGGCACGGGCACCCGCCTGCGCGGCACGGGCACCCGCCTGCGCGGCACGGGCCACCCGCCTGCGCGGCACGGGCACTGGCCCCAATGCAGCGTTCCTCGCTTCCAGATCGTCCGTCCCGTGGCCGAGCGATCTCCCGGATGCCACTTCGGACACTGTTGCATCTCAAGCAACATGGGCACCAGCCTGGGCGAGTGGCTAGGCCCTGCCCGCCGCCTCTTGCCGGGCAGGTGGGGCACCCTGCTGTCGTCCTCGCAGCAGCAGGGTGCCCCACCTGTCAGCCACCGGGAGCGCGCATGGGCGGCACGCCGAAGTAGAACCTGTTCTACCGGACGGAACGGCAGGCTGGCAGGATCGGACCGTGCGCTTCTCTTATGCCGAGTCGATGACTGACCCATCGTTCTACCTGCCGCTCGCGCAGGCCGCCGAGACAGCCGGCTACGACTCGATGGTCGTGCCCGACAGCATCTGCTATCCCGAGCACGCGACCAGCGCGTACCCGTACAGCCCGGACGGCACCCGCGAGTTCCTTGACGGCAAGCCGTTTATCGAGCCGTTCTCACTCATACCGGCGCTCGGGGTAGTGACGAAGCGGCTGCGGTTCACGACCTTCGTGCTCAAATTGCCGATCCGCAATCCTGTGCTGGTCGCCAAGCAGGCGACCTCGGTCGCGGTGCTCACCGGGGACCGGTTGCTGCTCGGAGTCGGCACCAGCCCCTGGCGCGAGGATTACGAGATCCTCGGCGTGCCGTGGCAGCGGCGCGGCAGGCGCCTGGACGAGGCGGTGGCGATCATCCGGGGGCTGGCTAGCGGTGAGTACTTCGAGTACTCCGGCGAGTTGTTCACTATCCCGCATGTCAAGCTCTCGCCGGTGCCGGCAGCACCTATCCCGATCTTGTATGGCGGGCACAGCGAAGCGATGCTCCGGCGGGCGGCGCGCGACGGTGACGGCTGGATGCACGGCGGCGGCGATCCAGCGGACCTGCCCGGGCTGCTCGCCCGGCTGGCTGAGTTCCGGCGCGAAGAGGGGACCGCGGACCGGCCGTTCGAGGTGCACGTGATCTCGACGGACGCGTTCAGCGTGGACGGAGTGCGGCGGCTTGAGGATCAGGGCGTGACAGATGTGATCGTCGGCTTCCGGTGGCCCTATGACGTGGCGCCGGATACGCAGCCGCTGCCGGACAAGATCGGCGCGCTTGAGAAGTTCGCCGAGAGGGTGATCGCGAGGGTGCGGGCCTCGTGACCGGCGCCTGCCCCGTGGTTCGCTACTCCGCGCCTGCCTCTGCCAGGGATCTCGCGCGGGTTTCGCAGGGCTACTTAGGGCAGACCATGTTCATCTCGGCGACGATCGGCCCGGCCTTGGCCTTCAGCCCGACCAGCGAGGTCCTCAGCTGCCTGACGGCCGCCGTCGGGTTGGTGTTGAGCATCGTGGATGCCTTCTTGATCTGATCGATCGAGGCCATCAGCGAGTTTGCCTGGCCGGCGAACGCGCCGCCCGCCTGGCCCTTCAGCGGCTTGAGTTCGCTCTCGATGTTCTTGATGTCGGTGGTCAGCGTGGCGGCGGACGACGGGCTGATCCTGGTCGTGGTCAGGCTCGTCAGCGACGTGCGCAGCTTGTCGATGTCCTTGCAATTGACCTTGACGCTCGCCCGAGGCGAGGCCGGTGACTGCGCGGCCGGCTGGCTCGTGGCCGGATGCGGGCTCGCCGGCGGCTTCGGGCTGGCGCTTGTGCTTGAGCCACCGCAACCGGCGGCCAGCAGGGCTCCGCTGACACCAAGCACGACGACGGCCCACATGCCCGGCCGGGCCGACCTCAGCCTGGATTCATTGCTCATGCTGCCCATGCATACCCCCGCGCCTCGTTGCCGACCTCACCCGGAAAGGGCGATGTGCCCGGCGCCGTTCGGAGGCCCGTCGATGACCCAAAGATGGCGCCCCAGCGCCATGGATGTCCCAAAGGTGGGCCTCTGGACGCCTGCGCAGCGCCATGGATGTCCCGAAGATGGGCCTCTGGATGGCTGCGCAGCGCTGGATGTCCCGAAGATGGGCCTGCCGCTCTCGTCCTCGGAGAGTCCGGCCGCGACGTAGGCTGTATAAGCGGGATAAGGGAGGCATACCTCCGGAGAGGGTGGCCAGGTGGCCATGTTCGAGGCGAACCCAGAGGCGAACCCAGCGGCGAACCCAGAGGCGAACCCAGAGGCGGACCTAGCGGCGAAACCCGAGGCGGACCTAGCGGCGGACCTAGGGGCGAAACCCGAGGCGGACCTAGCGGCGAGACCTGAGTGGAACGGCGCTATCGAGCGCACGGTCGCGCGAGTGGCCGAAAGGCGGATGCTCGGCCCTGATGCGCAGGTCGACGACAAGGCGCTCGTCATCGCGCCGGACAATCTCGCCAGCACCGACCCGTTCATCGCGCTGAGCGAGGACTGGTTTTCCGAGCCCGGCTTCCAATGGCACCCGCATCGAGGGCTCGAGACCGTCACGACGGTGGTGGGCGGAGTGCTCGAGCACGGCGACAACATCGGGAACGCCGGGGCGCTGCATCAGGGAGACGTGCAGTGGATGACCGCGGGGCGCGGCATCATTCACCGGGAGCTTGCGTTCAGGAACGAGCGGGTGCACACGCTGCAACTCTGGCTGAATCTGCCGGCGCGCTCGAAGCTGGTCGAGACCGGGTATCAGGATCTCACCGCGGCGGCGAGGCCGAGGGTGACCAGCCCCGGCCTGGTGATCGACGTAATCTCCGGGACGATCGGCGGTGTCACCGGGCCGGCCGTCAACCAGTGGCCAGTGCAGGCCTGCATCGTCAGCCTGGAACCGGGGACGGCCGCCAGCTACGAACTTCCGGCCAGCCACCGCGCCTTCGCCTACGTGCTGGCCGGCGAGGTCACCGTCGCGGGCCGCCGCGTCAGGGCCGGCCAGACGGCCTGGTCCCACCCGGCGGCCGGATCAAGCCAGGTGCCGACCAGCTCCCTGCGACTCGCCGCCCCGGCCGGCGCTCAGCCCGCAGACCGGCCGGCGAGAGTGATGATCTACAGCGGAGAGCCGATCGGGGAGGCGGTGACGCTCGGCGGTCCGTTCGTGATGAATACCAGGGCAGAGATCGAGCAGGCATTCGCTGACTTCCACGCGGGTAGGTTCGGCCCCGTACCAAGGCAAGCCAGGCTGAAGTACGACCGTTGAGCGAGCGTTAGCGCCCGGATCACGCAACCGACCACAAGGAGCGATGCATAGTGCCCGCAGCCCGGCAGAACCCGGAGGACCCGCAGGCCCGGCAGGACCCGCAGGCCCGGCAGGACCCGCGGGCGCGGCAGAATCCGGAGGACCCGCGTGCCCCGCAGAACCCGTCAGAGTCGCGGTTCTCGGCCCTGTCGCATCTGGAGTGCTCGCGCTGCGGGCAGCGCGGACTCGGCGCTGACGAGCGCGAGCAGCGCCGGTACGACGCGGACCAGGTGCAGGGCACCTGCAAGGAGTGCGGTTCGCCGCTGCTCGCCCGCTACGACCTCGAGCAGGTCGCCGCGACGCTGAGCCGCGAGGAGATCGCGAGCCGCGCGCCTGACCTCTGGCGCTACCACGAACTGCTCCCGGTTCGTGACAAGGCAAGCATCGTCAGCCTCGGCGAGGGCCTGACGCCGCTGCTCCCCATGCCCAGGCTGGGCGAACAGCTAGGCGTGCCCAGGCTGCTGCTCAAGGACGAGGGCCTCATCCCGACCGGCACGTTCAAGGCGCGCGGCGCGGCGGTCGGCGTCTCGCGAGCCGCCGAGCTTGGCGTCTGCGGAGTGGCCATGCCCACCAACGGGAACGCGGGTGCCTCCTGGGCCACCTATGCCGCCCGCGCGGGATTGCCGAGCCTCATCGCCATGCCGGTCGGCGCGCCTGAGATAACCAGAGCCGAGTGCGCGGCCGCCGGCGCCGAGCTCTACCTGGTCGAAGGGCTGATCAATGATGCCGGGAAGCTGATCAAGGAGGCAGTCCCAGGGCGCCCCGGCTACCAGGACACCTCGACGCTGAAAGAGCCCTACCGGCTCGAAGGCAAGAAGACCATGGGCCTGGAGATCGCCGAGCAGCTTGGCTGGCGGATGCCCGACGTGATCGTCTACCCGACCGGGGGCGGCGTCGGCATCATCGGCATCTACAAGGCGCTGCTTGAGCTGCGCGAGCTCGGCTGGGTGCGGGGCGGCCTGCCGAGGCTGGTCGCCGTCCAGGCCACGGGCTGCGCACCGATCGTCAAGGCGTTCGGCGAGCACGCGATCCAGAGCGAGCCGTGGCCCGATGCCGAGACGATCGCCTTCGGGATCACCGTGCCCAAGGCACTCGGCGACTTCCTCGTGCTCGACGCGCTCTACAGCACCGACGGCACCGCCATAGCGGTCGACGACGACGCGCTGCTCGCCGACCAGCGTGCGGTCGCCGGCTCCGAAGGCTGCTTCATCTGCCCGGAGGGCGCGGCCTGCGTCGCCGCGGTCCGCCAGCTCAGGGAGGCCGGCTGGCTCGCCGAAAGCGACGAGGTCGTCGTGCTCAACACCGGCACGGGACTTAAATATCCCGGAACGGTCCCGGTGCGAGCTAGCGTGGATGTACCAGTACTAGCGACCACGGATGCCATCCCGGCGTAACCCCGACCTAGGGTAGACGTCGACCCGAACGGACCGATGACGCCAGCCGATAGCCGCGATCCCCACGATCTCGACCGGTTCGTCGCCGCTCAGGACGCGGCCGGTACCTTCGATCGTGCCCTGGCTGAGCTGCGCGCGGGCCACAAGACCGGCCACTGGATCTGGTTCGTCTTCCCGCAGCTTGAAGGCCTTGGCCAGAGCCACATGTCGCGCACCTACGCGATCAGGTCCCTGGCGGAGGCCAGGGCCTACCTGCGTCATCCCGTGCTCGGGCCAAGGCTTGCCCAGTGCGCGGAGGCCCTGGTCCAGCTCGAAGCCCACAACGCCGAACGCGTCTTCGGCCCCATCGACGCCGTCAAGCTGCGCTCCTGCATGACCCTGTTCGGGCACGCGGCTGAGGCCGGGTCAATTTTCCGCCAGGTTCTTGACCTGTTTTTCGACGGCCGGCCTGATCCGCTGACCGAGCGTGCGCTGGCGGCCGGCCCGGGCGGCAGGGGCGGTGCGGGCGAGGGCGAGCCAGATTTACGGGCTAGCGACCAGCCATGAAGGCAGCTCACGCTGACACCGCCGCCGAAGGCGCCGAGAACGGCGCCGAGCTGGCGCTGCGCGGCGTGCCCTGGTGGGGTATCGCCTCGTCGGCCGCGGCCCCGGTCCTGCTGGTCGCCGGCTGGGCGGCGGCCGCCGCCGTGCAGTCAGCGAGCCCGCGCCCCTACGACTGGGTCAGGCAGACCGTCAGCGTGCTCGCGGCGCCAGGCGCCACCGACCGCTGGGTCATGACGCTCACCTTCGTCCTGGTCGGCACCTGCGACGTAGTGACCGGACTGGCCCTTCGGCCAGCCGCGCGGGCGGGCCGGCTGATGCTGATCATCGGCGCCGCCGGCGGCATCCTGGTGGCCGCTAACCCCGAGCCGGCTGGGGGCGGGAGTTCCGCGAGGCATGCGTTCTTCGCGACGATCGGGTTCGTCGCGCTAACGGTCTGGCCGATCGCGGCCGTGCACTGGCAGGCCACTAGGCCTGGCCCGGCAACCCCGTGGGCACTGCGACCCGCCGTCGCGGTCGGTGCGGCCTGGGTCACGGCCGCGCTGCTCACCTGGTTCGTGGTCGAGCTCCTGATCGGCCTGCCTCAGCTTGGCCTGTCCGAGCGCGCGCTCGGGGAATTCCAGGCGCTGTGGCCGCTGGTCGCCGTCGTGTCCTGCGTCAGCGCACATGAAAGAGCAGTGCTCTGAGTCGTTGCCATCGCTCTTGTCGCGTGGCACTATCCCTGTATGCCGATGCCTGAACGAGCGATCTCGGTGCCCAGGACCGCTCGCGAGCGTGCCCGCGCGGAGATCACCATGGAGATCCTCGACGCGGGCCGCCGTTACCTGGCGACCGAAGGCGCGGCGGGCCTGAGCCTGCGCGCGATCGCGCGTGACCTCGGCATGGCGTCGTCGGCCGTCTATCGCTACGTCGCCAGCCGTGACGAGCTTCTCACCAGGCTCATCATCGACGCCTACGACTCACTCGGTGCCGCGGCCGAGGCCAGCGAGGTCTCGGTAGACCGCGCCGACCTGGCCGGGCGGTGGGCGGCCGTCTGCACGGCGGTCAGGAAGTGGGCCATCGCCAATCCGAACGAGTATTCACTGATCTACGGCTCCCCGGTGCCCGGCTACGTCGCCCCTGAAGACACCATCGGGCCGGCCAGCCGGGCGTCGATGCTGCTCGTGCAGATCCTGATCGACGCCGCCGCGAGCCAGCGGTACGTGAAGCCCCTGGCGGCTCCGCCGCAAGGGGCGCCGGTTCCGGCGGAGCTGCGCGCGGCGCTCACGCCTCTGCGCGCCGTCCTGCCAGCCGAGGTACCGGACACCATGATCCAGAACGGCCTCATGGTGTGGTCGGCCTTGTTCGGCGTGATTTCCTTCGAGTTGTTCGGCCAGTACCACAACGTCGTCGGCGAGAATCCGGGCGACCGGGAGACGTTCTTCGCCGAGTGCGTCAAGCGGTGGGCACGCCAGGCCGGCTTCGCCACAGCTAGCTGACCGGCGATAAGCTCCCGACCGAGGCGAGCAACTCCGAGCGGGCACGGTCGACGGCGGCGAGGATCGCACCGCGCAGAACCGGGCCGTCCGCCAGGCCGGTCGGCACGACGCGCGGGCTTGCCGGGCAGATACGGCCCACTTCCATGGCGACCCGATCGGCCAGGGCCGTGCCCCCGGCGAGGCCGACCTCCCCGCCGAGCACGACCAGGCCAGGGTCGAGCACGACCGAGATCGCGGCGACTCCGGTCGCCACCCGGCCGGCGAATTCGGTCAGGAACTCCTCACCCCTGCGATCGCCAGCCGCGGCCGCCTCGACCGCCGCCTCGACCGCGGCCGCGGCGCTCGCGGCCTCGAATCCGGAGTCGGCAGCCAGCGGGAGCACCGCCTGCGCGCCGACCAGCGACTGAAACGCGCCCGTCGCCGGATGATCAAGATCGGTAGGCATCCGGGCTCCGGGCACTGGCAGGTAGCCGATCTCGCCCGCGGCCCCGCCGACGCCGCGGTGCAGCCGGCCGCCGAGCACGGTCGCCAGGCCGAGCCCGACCCCGATCCAGACAAGCACGAAGTCCTCAACCCGGCGGGCGGCGCCGAAGGCCTGCTCGGCCATGGCCGCGAGGTTCACGTCGTTCTCGATCGTCACAGGCCGCCCGAGATCCGCGCTCAGCGCGGAGTGCACGCCATCGTGCCAGGCGGGCAGGTTCACCGCCAGGCGCAGGTCACCGGTACGCGGGTCGAGCACGCCGGGCGTCCCGATCACGAACGCGCGCAGCGCATCGGGCGAGATCCCGGCGGCCGCGCAGGCGGTCGACACCGCGCCGCGCACGAGTTCGACCGGGTCACCGCATTCATTGGGGTCGACGCTCACCTTGCTGACGATCTCGCCGGTCACGTCGGCCACTCCAGCCCCGACTTCGTCACGCTCCACATGAAGCCCGGCAACATAGGCGGTGGAGGGTACAACGGCATAGAGGGCGGCGTTCGGGCCGCGACCGCCTGCCTGCTCGCCAGCGACCTCGACCAGGCCGCGATCTTCGAGACGGGAAAGCAGCTGGGATGCGGTTACCTTCGACAAGCCCGTGCGCTCGCCAAGCTGCGCCCTGGTCAAGGGCCCGTCGGTGAGCAGCAACTCGAGCGCGGCCCGGTCGTTCAGCTCCCGCAGCAAGCTCGGTGTTCCTGGCCGTCGCTCCATGCCGCCCCTCCGCTGTGCTTGCTCCGCCCGTCCCCGGCCCCCGCCCACCGCGAGAGTACGGCGCCTTTATCTCAATCTCGCAACAGGCTCTATCTTATAGGAAAGTTTCCTGTTAGTTTCAGCGTCAGACCTCAAAGCGGCCGGGAACAAGGCCGCAAAGGCCACCCTAGCGACACCGCCGGGAAGGGAGATCGAGCAGTGAATGTCACCAGATCGGCAGCCGCGATCGGGGCTGCCATCGCGCTCGCAGCAGCCGCAGCCGGATGCGGCGGAAGCAACAGCACATCATCGTCATCAGGTACCGCGCCAGCCAAGCTGGTCGTCTGGCGAATGGGATCGTCGATCCCCTCCCAGGTCACCTGGATGAACGGAGTCGTCAAGCAGTTCCACGCCAAGTTCCCCGCCTTCAAGCACACCAAGGTGGTCGTGGACTGGATCCCGTGGGGCGACCGGGTCACCGACTGGACCAACGCCCTGACCAGCGGTAAGGGTGGTCCTGACATCACCGAGCTCGGCAACACCGACACGCCGGGCATCGCGACGCAGGGCGCTCTCGCCAACATCACCACCGACGTCAAGTCCTGGTCGAACGGCTCGTCGATCATCACGGGCAACCTCGCCAACGACACGGTCAGCGGCTCGAACTTCGCCGTTCCGTGGTTCGGCGGCGTTCGCGGCATCTGGTACCGCAAGGACGAGTTCTCCAAGGCAGGCATCACCTCGGCGCCGACCACCTGGGCCGAGCTTCTGTCAGATGCCAAGCTGCTGCAGAAGAAGTTCCCAGGCACCTTCGGCCTCGGCGCGCCGAGCGACTACACCAACGCGATCGTCAGCTTCATCTGGGGCGCGGGCGGTCAGGTCGCGGTACAGCAGGGCGGCAAGTGGGTTGCCCAGCTCAACTCCCCCGCGTCGGAGGCCGGCATCAAGTTCTACGCCGACCTGTTCCTGACCCAGCACGTCTCGCCGTCGAAGTACATCGGCCAGACCGAGCTTGGCGCGCCCGGCGCCACGTCGGGCGGCTCCAACCAGGACTTCGCGGAAGGCAAGCTCGACATGTATATCGACGGCCCGTGGGCCGCGGGCGAGCTGACCGCGGTGAGCAAGAAGTTCGAGTCGCAGTGGGCGGCTTTCCCGATCCCGAGCGAGAACGGGCCCAGCCCCGCTCCCGCCTTCGCCGGCGGCTCTGACCTGGGCATCTGGGCCAAGAGCCCGAACAAGACCGCGGCGTGGGACCTGGTCACGCTCATGGACAGCCCGTCCAACGCCACCACCTTCGCCAACAGCCAGGGCTTCTTCCCTGAGTTCACCACCGCGCTGTCCAACCCCGCGTACAGCAGCAGCCCGACCCTGTCCGGCTTCGCCAAGGCCGCCGGCTACACCCAGATCTCCCCGCTGAACTCCAAGAACTGGGCCACCGCCGACGCGACCGACGCGATCATCCCGACGATGATGAAGGCGCTGATGCAGGGCGCCAGCTTCACCGCCACCGTCAACAAGGCCAACACCGAACTGCAGAATGTCCTGAACACGGGCAGCGAGTCCTAGCGCTCGCGCGACATCCCGGCAGGCGTGGCCCGGGCAGCCCCCGGGCCACGCTGGCCAATCGCAGGCATGACCGCGGCGGACATTCCGTTCAGGGCCTGAAGGCCCGGCAGTATTTATTAAGGAATTCGGTTCATAGCCTGACGGTTGGTCCTTTCGACTGGAAAGGCGTGCGGCGACTATGGCTAACACCGTTGAGCAACGGGCAAGGACGATTACCGGCAGATCACCCGCCCGGCAAGCGCGCACCGCGCCTGGCATAAGGCCGGGCAACGGCTTCAGCGGATTCATCAGGCGGCACAAGCTGGCGCCATACCTGCTGCTCGCCCCGGCGCTGATCGGCATCGCGCTCGTGCTCCTGTGGCCGCTCGCGCAGGTCGTGCTCTATTCGTTCCAGAACTACGGGCTGCCTCAGGTCACCGGCGCCGAGCCGGTGCAATGGCTCGGGCTGGCCAATTTCACGCAGATTGTCAGGGACTCAGAATTCTGGCTGTCGCTGCGGATCACCGTGCTTTTCGCGGCCGTGGCCGTGCCGCTGACGCTCGTCGCCGGCACGCTGGTCGGCCTGCTGCTGAACAGGCTCGGCCGCAAGATGGCCGCCTTCGTCAGCACGGCCGCGCTGCTGGCCTGGTCCGTGCCTCCGGTCGCGGCGAGCGTGCTGTTCTACTGGATGTTCAATCCCGATGGCGGGCTCGTCGACTGGACGCTCTCGCGGATGCCGCACTGGCTGGCCGGCAACACCGACTGGGCCGGATTCAACTGGACGACCTCCGACGCGCTCCACGCCTACACGGTGCTGCTCCTGCTCGTCGTCTGGCAGGCGTTCCCGTTCATCGCGGTCACGGTGCTGGCCGGCCTCAAGACCATCCCCGCCGAACTGTACGAGGCGGCCAGGGTGGACGGCGCGAGCCCTGTCCGCGTCTTCCGGCGGATCACTTATCCGCTGCTGAAGCCCATTTTCCTGGTCCTGCTGCTGTTCTCGGTGATCTGGGACTTCAATATCTTTACCCAGACGTACCTGATTACCGGATTCCCCGGCAACCGCGATGAATTCAACCTCTCCCTCTACATCTACGACAAGGCATTCCAGTTCCCTCCGAGCTATAGCCTTGGCGGCGCGCTCGCGCTGATCTTCACGCTCATTTTGCTGGTCGTGACGGTGGGCTACGTTCGCGCCTCGGTACGGCAGGGGGCACTGACATGACGTACTCAATGAGCGGCGCCAGGGCCGTGAAAAAGCTAAGATCCATTAGCTTGAATGGATTCGGCATACTGGTCGCCCTCGTCACGCTTTTCCCCGTGCTGTGGATGATCAGCACGGCGTTCAAGCCGTCGCAGGAGATTTACAGCCAGACGCCGCGCCTGGTGCCGACGCACCCGACGTTCGGGAATTTCTCGACCGTCATCGGAGGGCAGGAGTCGGGAATCGGCTCGGTGTTCTTGTTCTTCCGCAACAGCATCAGCGTCGCGCTCGCCACCGTGCTGCTCGCCTCGCTGCTCTCGCTGCTCGCCGCGGTGGCGGTAGCGCGGTTCAGGTTCAGGTTCCGTGCCTCGTTCCTGATCATGCTGCTGATCGTGCAGATGATCCCGGGGCAGGCGCTGATCATCGCGCTGTTCCTCGACTTCACCGGGATCCGCCTCACCCAGAACCTGCTGGGCCTCGTCGTGGTGTACGCGGCGCAGGCGCTGCCGATCTCGATCTGGATGCTGCGCAACTTCGTGGCTACGGTGCCTCGCGAGCTTGAGGAAGCCGCGGCTATTGACGGGGCGACGGCGCCGCGGGTGTTCTGGCGGATCTTGTTCCCGCTGGTCGCGCCCGGGCTCGTGGCGACGAGCATTTTCGCCTTCATTACCGCGTACAACGAGTTCATCGTGGCGCTGACCTTTCTTGGCCAGGCCCATTCGACTTACACCTTGCCGATCTATGTGCAGTACTTCTTCGGGCGCGGCGGCGCCCAATGGGGGCCGATCATGGCAGCGTCCACCTTGTACACGATCCCGGTGATGATCTTCTTTCTCGTCGTGCGGCGCAGGCTCGTCGGCGGGCTGGTAGCCGGGGCGGTGAAGGGGTGACCACGCACTCAGTCACCGACGCGTCGCTGACCAGGCTGGCCGACGGGCTGCTCATCCCGCCGTTCCCCGGGTACTCTGCACCCCGCTGGGTACTCGCGGCGCTGGCCGACGGGCTCGCTGGCGTAACCGTGTTCGGGCCGAACATCGTGGGGCAGGCGCAGCTCGGCACGCTCATCGCCGCGCTGCGGGGAGCCGCGCACGAGCCGCTCATCGCGATCGATGAGGAGGGCGGCGACGTCACCAGGATCGCGCACCAGACCGGCTCGCCGTATCCGGGCAACGCGGCACTCGGCGCTGTCGATGATCCTGCCTTGACTGAGTCGGTCTATCTCGCGCTCGGCCGCGACCTCGCGGCACTCGGCGTGAACCTGAACCTGGCGCCGTCTGTCGACGTCAACACCGCCGCCGACAACCCGGTGATCGGCACCCGGTCGTTCGGGGCCGACACCGATCTGGTGGCCAGGCACGCGGCCGCCGCCGTGACCGGCTTGCAGGCCGCCGGGGTCGCTGCCTGCGCCAAGCACTTTCCCGGCCATGGAAGCACCAGCAACGACAGCCACCACGTGATCGCGGCTGTCGACGGGTCTCTCGAAGTGGTCACTCGCCGTGACCTTCCTCCTTTCGTCGCGGCCATCGAGGCCGGGGTCCGGGCGGTGATGCCAGGGCACCTGCGGGTGCCGGGACTGACCGGCGACCTGCCGGCCTCGCTGTCGGCGGCGGCTCTGACCGGGCTGCTGCGGGGGGAACTTGGGTTCACGGGCGTGATCGTCTCCGACGCGCTTGAGATGCGGGCGGTCAGCGGGCCGTTCGGGATCGCCCGCGCGGCCGTGCTCGCTGTCGCCGCCGGCACCGATCTGCTGTGCTTTGGCCGTGACACCGACGAGCCGGCGTACGTCTCGGTGCGCGACGCGCTCGTGGATGCGGTGCGGTCGGGCCACATCCCGGTCGCCAGGCTGGAAGAGTCAGCCGGCCGCGTCGCTGAGCTTCGCGGCTGGGCCGCCGAGCGGCGTTCCGGCCGCGGATCCCAGGGCGGCTCCCCGCCGGGGACCGAGGTCGGGCTCGCCGCCGCGCGGCGCGCGATCCAGGTAACGGGCACCCCGCGGCCGATGGCCAGCCCGGTTCTCGTCGAGCTGGTCCCGCCGTCCAACATCGCCGTCGGCACCGTGCCGTGGGGCCTGAGCACCTGGGTGGCTCCCGACAGCGTGCGCAGGATCGCGACGAGTGCCGCGATGAACGGCGCGTCCGGGTACTCGCCCGGCACGGTCGCAGACGTTCTCGCGGCGGCGGCCGGGCGTCCGCTGCTCGTCGTGGTGCGCGACGCCCACCGCTACCCCATGGCTCAAGAGATCGTCGGCGAACTACTCACTGCCAGGCCAGATGCCGTTATTGTCGAAATGGGACTGCCTGTGTGGCATCCTCCTGCACAGGTTTACCTTGCTACATTCGGTGCAACTAGCGCCAGTAGCCTCGCGGTCGCCGAGCTGCTGGGCCTGACGCGGTAAGGAGCGCTCCCGTGGGCCAGATCGTCCTTGACCGGGTAACGAAGGCGTACCCAGGCGACGTCAAAGGCATCGACGAGCTCAGCCTTGACATTGCCGACGGCGAGTTCATGGTCCTGGTCGGCCCGTCGGGCTGCGGGAAGTCGACCGCGCTGCGGTCGATCGCCGGGCTCGAGGAGATCACGTCGGGCACGATCTCGATCGGCTCGCGGATCGTCAACGACCTGCCGCCGAAAGACAGGGACATCGCCATGGTGTTCCAGAACTACGCGCTGTACCCGCACATGACAGTCGAGCAGAACCTGGCGTTCGGGCTGCAGCAGCGCAAGACCCCGAAGGATGAGATCAAGCGCCGGGTGAATGAGGTGGCCGGCCTGCTCGGCCTGTCCGACTACCTCAGGCGCAAGCCGGCGGCGCTGTCCGGCGGCCAGCGCCAGCGCGTGGCCATGGGGCGCGCGATCGTGCGGGAGCCGCAGGCGTTCTTGATGGACGAGCCGCTGTCGAACCTGGACGCCAAGCTCCGCGTCTCCATGCGAGCCTCGCTGTCGCAGCTGCACGAGCGGCTCGGCGTTACGACCGTCTACGTGACCCACGACCAGGTCGAGGCGATGACGCTCGGGCAGCGGGTCTGCGTCATGCGCGACGGCAAGCTGCAGCAGGTCGACAGCCCGCAGACACTGTTCAACTCGCCGGTGAACCTCTTCGTCGCCGGGTTCATGGGCTCGCCAGCGATGAACTTCGCGAACGCCCAGCTGGTCCGCGACGACGGCCCGGCCGTAGTGTTCGCCGGCTGCCGTCTGCCGGTGCCCGCCGATCTCCTGTCCGCGCGCCCTGGCCTTGACGGTTACTTCGGCCGCGAGCTGATCCTCGGCATCAGGCCGTCGGACTTCGAGGATGCCAGCCTCGCAGAAGCGAGCTGGCCGCGCCTGTCAGCGCGGGCCGACGTGACCGAGGCGCTCGGCACCGAGATGCACGTGCTGTTCAGGATCGACGCGCCGCCGGTCAAGCACGTGGCGCTCGGTCAGGCCGCCTCTGCCGGTCACGACGCCGACGACGCGGCGCTGCCACTGGACGGCGGCAAGTCCCTATGGACCGCCAGGGTTGCCGCGCGCAGCTCGATCACCGCAGGCCAGCCGGCCGAGCTCGCCGTGCAGACGTCGAACCTGCAGTTCTTCGACGCGAGCACGGGCCTGTCCATCGGCCACCCCCAGGCCAGCCCGGCCGTAGTCGCCGACAGCCTCCCTCAGGCCAGCTGACCCCTCTGGCTGGCCCGTCGATGACCCAAAGATGGCGTTATAGGCCCACCTAAGTCCCATCGAGGGGCCTCCCCGCGATGGCACCATCCCGCACTCTGGGGTAAGTAGTTGGTGTTCGTCTTGCCCGGCGCCAACAGGAGCTGACGGGGGTGGGCTCGTGGCGTGGTTTCTCATCGTGACCGCCGGCATTTTCGAGACGGGGTTCGCGATCCTGCTCAAGCAGAGTCACGGTTTCACGCAGCTGTGGCCGACGGTCGGGTTCGCCGTGTGCGCGCTGATCAGTTTTGGCCTGCTCACGCTGGCGCTGAAGCGGCTTGAGGTCGGCCCCGCTTACGCTGCCTGGACTGGCATCGGCGCGGCCGGCACCGCTGCCGTGGGCATCATCGCGCTTGGCGAGTCCGCGTCCATGATCAAGATTGTCTCCATCGTGCTCGTGATGGTCGGCGTGATCGGCCTGAACCTCGCTGGTGTCACCCGCTGACGCCGCGCACCTGCCTAGCCGACCGACCACGCTTCTCACCTGCGTCTTTCGCATCGCCAGCCTGCTGGCATGCTGGACAGATGACGGACCTGGTTCGGTTGCTCAGGCGGATCGCCGTCACTGTCGTGGGCACCGTAGTGCTTGCCGTCGGGGTCGTGCTACTTGTCGCGCCCGGACCCGGCATCCTGGCGATTTTTCTCGCGCTGGCCATCTTCGCCGCGGAGTACGAGTGGGCCAGGCGCCGCCTAGGCGATGTCCGCGACCTGGCGAAGACCGCAGCCGAAAAGACCGCCACCAGCCAGGTTGCCAAGAGCACGGCGATCTTGTGCGGCGTCGGGGCGGTTGGGCTAGGCGGAGTTCTTATATTCACCGAAATCTTGCCGTTTTCCGGCATCGGGGCAGGACTGAGCATCGCTCTGGCGGGGTTGATTGTGCTCGCAACCACGGTCTACAGCATCAGGGACTTCAGGCGCACGCGCTCGGTAACGTCAAGGAACGCTGACCGCGAGATAGGCATCATCACCCAGGTTTTCGTCGACCATCCAGGCGAGATCCCGCCGCGCGGCTGATGTGGCGCCAGGAGCCACTGCCAGACTCGTTTGGGCAACATCGAAGCGCGGATCGACACCTAATTTCCACCAACGATTCCCGCGTCCAGGCGCCCGCGCGCCGGTCGCGGCAAGCACAGTAGCCACTTTTGCCTCATCGGCAACTCAGGCACCAGCACGGACTGCTCGCCAGGCCTGATCAGGCAACGCGATCAATCGAGGCCGAGAACTTAGGTGCCGCGGAGCGGCGCGACGGATTCTCTTTTTTTCAAGCATCCGATTCAACATCAACTGAGCGGCTGGCTTGCGGACTACTGGCTAGGCGACGTATGGGAAAGCTCCTCGGCGGCCGCCATCGACCACGCGCAGCCAGGCCAGCATCCTGGCCACCCCGCACCTGATCAATGAGTTAGCTGCGAAGCATTCCGTGGGCGCAGCCGCCCTCGAAGGTTCGCACGACTTTTTCCGCGAGAAGTGGCGGTACGGAGTTGCCGAGCTGGGCTTGCACGGACGTGCGGCTGCCGACCAGCTCAAAAGAGTCGGGGTAGCTGAAGAGCCGTTTGATCTCAGCAACGCGCAGGCGGCGGTTGTCCCAGTGGAAGGGGCCCACGTACGGGCCGGGCTGGGCTTGGATGGTGGGGGCGGGTTTGTCGGGTGCGAGCTTGAGCAGGAATGACCAGTATTTGCTGCGCCAGCCGAACTCGGGTTCAGGATAACCGCGCTTAGCGGTATAGAACAGGTAGTTGTCGCCCGGCGGGATACCTGGCAGCAGGTGCCCGTACTTTCCGTTCACTTGCTCGCCAGGCTCGGGTTCGGTGACGAGACCCGCAAGTGCCTCACCGACCATAACGTGCGGTCGGCAGGGGTTGCCGCTGACGCGGCGCTCCCACTGACCACCGTGCGTGGCGTCGGGAAGGACGGGCGCTGGTTCGTCCTTGGGCACCCCGGCGATGAACAGGCGCGGCCGGGACTGAGGGATTCCGTAGTCGGCGGCGTTGAGAACCCGCGCGTCGTAGTGGTAACCGGCCGCGTCGATTTCCCTGAGCAGCCGCTCGTAGGCGGGCTTGCTGGCCTTGTTGCTGTAGGTGAGAGCGTAGACGTTTTCCAGCACGAACCGGTGTGGCCGGGCCTCGGCCAGGACGCGGGTGTAGGCCTGGAGCAACGACGCATCAGGATCCAAACCTTCGCGTTTCCATTCAAGCCAGAACCCCGACTTAGAGAACGGCGTGCATGGAGGTCCGCCGATCAGCAAGTCCGGGCGTTCCCAGCGGGCAGGCCAGCGGCGCGGAGGATCTCGGCGGTCGAAGTTTGAAGGATGTCCTTGGTAATGACGGACCCGGCGAGGTGGCTGAAGTTCTTCTCCATGGTCGCTGCCGCGTCACGGTCCCACTCGACCGCTGCGCGGACTTCATATCCGGCGCGCTCGGCGCCGAGGTCCAGGCCGCCGGCTCCGGAGAACAGCGAGATCGCGATGCCCTGAGTGCCCACGAGCCGATCCTCTCAGCAGATGCCGACAGCGGCCCGCATTTGCGCGCCAGACGGGCAGATATCGGTCGCCATGACTCCATTGCGGCATCTCTAGCATTATTCGACTTACTTCCGGCGGAGTGCCGGCATAGGTAGTTCGCGCTGCCGGTGTCATTGCGCTCGACCGTTTTCAGATTCCCGTAGCTGGCGATTGCGCCGTTCGAACGCTGCTACGCTGCACGCGTGACGCTAGCCGACGGAATCCCGTTCGTGCTGGCGTCATCGTCGCCGGCCCGGCTGCGCATCCTGCGGAACGCCGGGATCGATCCCGAGGTCGTCGTGAGCGGCATCGACGAGACCACCGAGCGAGGCCGTGACCCGGCCACCATGGTCGCGGTGCTCGCCGAGCGCAAGGCCGCCGCCATCGCCGCGCTGCGTCCGGACTCACTCGTGCTCGGCTGTGACTCGATCCTGGATTTCGCCAGGGCGGCATATGGCAAGCCGGAGTCTTCCCGGGATGCCGCCCTGCTGTGGCGGCGCCTTTCCGGCCAGCAGGGCACCTTGCTCACCGGCCACTGCCTGATCCAGCCCGGCACGGGCCGGCGGGTCGCCGGGCTGGGGCGGACAGTGGTGCGCTTCGGGACGCCGACCGAGGCCGAGTTGGCCGCCTACGTCGCCAGCGGCGAGCCGGCTGCGATGGCCGGCGGCTTCAGTCTTGAGTGCCTGGGCGCGCCCTTCATTGACGGGATCGACGGTGACCCGAGCAACGTGATCGGCCTGTCGCTGCCGCTCCTGCGGCGCCTGCTTGGCGAGTTGGGCATCGCCATCAACGAACTGTGGCGCAATCCCGCCGGCTCGCGCCGATCCTGACCAGCACCGCGGTCTTACCAGCGGCCGCGATGTACGACTTCGTCGAATGGCCTGCGATCTGGCTCCTCGACCGGCGTGAGCGGCCTGGCTGCCGGGTAGCCGAGCGAGATCAGCAGCGAGCAGGTCTTGTCCCGCGGATAGCCGAGCAACTTCCTGGCTAGATCATGATCGCCAACACCGGAGTGGCAGCTTCCGATGCCAAGATCAGCGGCCGCCAGCATGATCGACATCGCTGCCTGGCCCAGGTCGAATTGGACTCTGCCCTTGGCATCGTCGTCGACGCTGGTGATCAGCGCGATAGTGGCCGCTGACCCGGCGACATGACCGGCCCCGACCCAGACCGTCGACAGCGACTTCAACTGCTCCGGGTCAGTAACCAGCACGAAATCCCAGGGCTGGGTGTTCTTGGAAGATGGCGACCTCCTGGCGGCCTCGAGGATCTCGTCAAGGTCAGCGGCAGCGACCGGACGCGCCGCGTACTTCCGCACATTGCGCCGGGACCTGATCGCATCAGGCGTGATCATGTGATCGCTCATATCCCCACCGAGAATCGTTAACTGACCATCACCTACTGAAAGCCCACGTTACCGAGGCATCCGCAACTCTGCGCAATCTTCTAAGCACAATGTGATCACTCCGCAATAGTAGTTCGCCAATTCAGGACCCTATTTCCGGCCTGAGCGCCGCTCGGGGCAGGTCAGCGACGAGCACCAGGCCACGATGGCGGCCGAGCCAAGGTCGAAGGTCACGTTCGACCTCGAGCCAAGAGGCGACTACGTCAAGCTCACTGTCGTCCGCGACGGCTTCGAGCCCGGCAGCGCGGTCCTGCCCGGCAGCTCCGCTGGCTGGCCGCTGGTGATGGCCAGCCTTAAGCCACTGCTCGAAACCGGCGAGGTCCTCCCCGTCGGCGCGCAGCGCTAGCGGGGTACGGACCCAGACATGGCCACTTCGATCGTCGTCTTCACCCGTGACCTGCGGGTTCGCGATAACCCGGCGCTGGCTGCGGCCGCCGGCACCGGGTCCGTGGTACCGCTGTTCGTATTCGATGACGTGATCATCCGGCGGCACGGGCACAACGCCGCCAGGATGGCGTTCCTCGCCGAGGCGCTCGACGACCTCGACAAAGGCCTGCGACGGCTCGGCGGGCGCCTGATCATCAGGCGAGGACCGTGGGCCAGGACCGTGCTCAGTACCGCCGCCCGCGCCGGCGCCGATCACATCCACCTCGCCGCAGACGTCTCCGGCTACGCCGCCAGGCGCCTCGCCAGGCTAAGGTCGCTCGCCGCCAGCGCCCGCATCGGCGTCGCGGTCCATCCGGGCGTCACAGTCGCCGGGCCGGCCGAGCTGAGGCCGGCCAGCGCCGGCCCGTACCAGGTGTTCACTCCGTATTACCGGCAGTGGCTGGCGAGCCCGCGCCGGACTCTGGCGCCGTCCCCCGCCAAGATCAGCCTGCCGGACGGCATCAACCCGGACGGCATCATTAACCCGGACAGCATCAACCCGGACAGCATCAACCCGGACGAACTCCCCGCAGCGCCCGGGACAGCGGCCCGTGCCCGCGCCGCGAAGGGCGGCGAGACCGCCGCCCAGGCCAGGCTCAGCGCCTGGACGGCCGAGCACCTCGCCGGCTACGACCAGGCCAGGGACGATCTCGCCGCCGACGCGACATCGCGCCTGTCGGCCTACCTGCACTTCGGCTGCCTGTCGCCGCTCGAACTTGAGTCCGAGCTCACCGGCAAGCCCGGCGCCGATGCCTTCCTCCGCCAGCTCGCCTGGCGCGACTTCTACTGCCAGCTGCTCGCGGCACGCCCCGACGCGGCCCACAACGACTTCCGCGACCGCGGCGACGACTGGCACGACGACGACGCCGGCCTCGCCGCCTGGAAGGAAGGTCAGACCGGCTGCCCGGTCGTCGACGCCGCGATGCGCCAGCTATCCGCCGAGGGGTACATGCACAACCGGGCTCGGATGATAGTCGCGTCGTTCCTGACCAAGGACCTGTACATCGACTGGCGCGCGGGCGCGGCCCACTTCATGGCGCACCTGGCCGACGCCGACGTCGCCTCCAACCAGCTGAACTGGCAGTGGGTCGCAGGCACCGGCACCGACCGGCAGCCGCACCGGGTATTCAACCCGGCGAAGCAGGGCAAGCGGTACGACCCGCAGGGCAGCTACGTCGCCCGCTACGTGCCCGAACTCGCCGGGCTCGATGCCAGCCAGATCCACGACCCGCCCCCGGCGCAGCGCCGGGCCCGTCACTATCCCCCGCCGATCGTCGATCACCAGTCCGCTGCCGCCGCCTGGCGGGAGCGGGCACGCCGGCAGCGCGCACGGTAACATCGCATCATGCGTTGTTCCGTGTGCCGTAGCTGGCGGCCGTCCTAGGACGGCTGTCGGCGCACGCACGCGACGAATGGGCCGTCCGGCTGGACGGCCCTTCTGTTCTTGCGCCCCGGCGCTTATGGCTGAAAGATTGCCGCGCCGGATGAGCCTTGCGATCGGGTGAGTGGCCTGATGCTGACTTACCCGGCGCATCAGGCCGCCGACATCTTGTTCTGCAAGGCCAGCCTGGTGCCGGTGGGCCAGGATCAGCTGCCGCCTCTGGAGACTGCCCGTGCCATAGCCCGTCGTTTTAACGAACGCTACGCCGGGGGCTCTGCTTTCTTCCCCGTACTCGAAGCTGCTTTCCGCGGCACCGAACCTGCCCGGGACAGATGGCCAGAAGATGTCGAAGAGCCGGGCGAACTCGATCGCGCTGTCGGCCACCGCCGACGAGACGGCGCGGCTGATCAGCCGTCGCCACGACAATCGCCAGCCAGACGCTGGCCGGCGTAGCGACGCTCATGGGCACCAGCTATTAGCGCAGCACGCATCGAAGATCGAATGCTCGGCACCGCTCACTCGCCAGCAGTAAGCACCTTGCGGGGGTGGCTGCCGTCCACGTAGCCGACGAAGGGCGGGTAGATGTTGTAGCCGAGCAGCTCTTGCAGGCGTTCGGGCAGCTCGCGGACGGTGCTGCGCGGAACGGCGAGGCAATGGTTCTCTTGCGGGCGCAGCCAGGCGCTGGCGTATTCGAGGATCACGCCGAGCCTTGGCCTGGCGGTCTGGTTCGCGCCGCCGCCGTGCCAGAGGCTGCCCAGGTAGAACATCGCCGAGCCCGGTGACATGGCCGCGGCTTCGACCGGGTCACCGTCGGCCGGACGCCGGTCAGGTGCCCAGCGGTGACTGCCAGGCACGAACCGCGTCGCGCCGTTCTCCCGCGTGAACGGGTCGAGCGGCCACATGGTGTTGACCACGACTGGCTGGTGCGGCTTGGGCAGCGGATAGATCGAGTCGTCGCAGTGCAGGATCTGGGCCTTCTCCCCCGGCCCGATCCTGATCCCGACCGGCGCGCTCAGCTGGTAGTGGCCGAGCACTTCGTCGAGCACGCCAAGCAGCAACGGGTGGACGGCGGCCTGGTCGAAGGTCCTCGTCTTGGCGAACAACGCGTAGACGCGCTGAGTCGAGAACCCCTCGAACGCGTTCCGCCCCGTTCTCGTCGCCGCCAGAACCCGGTCGAGATCCGCCCGGGCCGTGCCGACCTCGTCTTCGGTCATCATGTCCTCGACGATCACGTAACCGTCCTGGGTCATCCTGGCGACGACGTCCGCCGCGGTCGACGTCAGCGCCGACAGTCTGCCGTTCATTTGACCAGCGACAGCCGTGGTTCGGACGACTCCCCCGCGCTCCCGGCCCGGCGCCTGCCACTGCGACCAAGGCCCAGGCGCCCGCCAGCTCCGATCACGCGCTGGGAGCGAGCGGACAGAACGCTCCCAGCACTGAGGACCGACAGCACGGACAGGACGGACCCGGCCGAGCCGATCGACAGAATCGACCCAGTCGAGCCGATCGACAGAATCGAGCCAGCCGAGCCGATCGACAAGATCGATCCGACCGAGCCGATCGACAAGATGGACCCGGCTGAGCCGATGGACAGCAGCGAGCGTGCGGAGTCAATCGATCGCGATGTGCTGCTGACAGATTCCATATCGGCATTGTTGCAGCGTTACCTGACCTGCACCAGCGCGCCAGCGCACCGGCTGGCCTGTAGCGCAATGGCACGAACTTAAGAGGCGACGGCTCGGGGGAGCGTGCTGCCGGGAGCTGCTGAGGGCGATGGCCGGGTGCGCGGGAGGTTTCCGGGTTCAGGGGCGGAGGGTTTCCCGGGCTAGGCGAGTTCCCCGGGCTAGCGCGGGTTCCCCGGCTGGGGCGAGTTTCCCGGCTATGGCGGGTTACGGGCTGGGCGGACTCCCCAGGCTGGGGCGGACTCCCCGGGCTGAGGCGGACTCCCCGGGCTGGGGCGGACTCCCCGGGCTGAGGCGGACTCCCCGGGCTGAGGCGGACTCCCCAGGCTGGGCGAGTTTCCCGCGCTGGGGCGGATTCCCGGGCTGAGGCGGACTCCCCGGGCTGAGGCGGATCCCCCCGGACCAAGCGAGTTCCCCGGACTAGGGCAAATCTCCCGGATCAGGCGAGTTCCCCGGCTAAGACGAGTTCCCCGCACTGGAGCGGGTTCCCGGACTGGGGTAAATTTCCCGGGCTGGGCTGTGCCTGGATGGGCGAGTCCGCGGGTTGGGCGGGTTGCCGGCGTAGCGGGGAGGGTTGTCGGATTCCTGGCGGAGAGTTGTCAGGTGAGGGAGTTTTTTCGTCGTGGAGCACGAAAATCCTCCCGGACCCGGTAACCCTCCACGAGGAACCCGAAAACCCTCCCGGATGCGAACCCCCCGAGAGCCCTGCTCGGCAATCCGGCAATGCCGGCCCCCCCCAGGGCCGATAACCCGGCTCGCATCTAGCTCAATACGAGGCAAAACGCTTATATCGCGCTTTGAGCAACGTGTAGCTCGTGCGGTGCCCGAGCCTTGATTGCGGCAAGTGCGGGTAGGTTAAGGCGGTGCACCGTATGACCAACAGCCGGGCAACGCCAAAGCGTGGCGGACCGCTCGCGGACGGTCCGGCGAACAGAGGCGCCACTAGGCCTGACCATGCCAGCACGGGTCCCGGCAGCACGGGTCAAGGCAGCACGGGTCAAGGCAGCAGCACGGGTCAAGGCAGCACGGGTCAAGGCAGCACAGATCCGGGCAGCACAGATCCGGGCAGCACAGGTCAGGCCAGCGTCTGGACGGGCAGCACGGGGTCAGGCGGCACACGGCCAGGTCGCGCGACTCCCGACGGCATCACGGGCGCCAGTGCCCGCCCCGGCGTTGGCAGGATGCGGCGGCTCTTGCAGGCGCCCGCGATATCGCGACCCTGGTACAGGCGGACCGGCCGGGCTGTCGTGCTCACCGGATCGGTCTTGCTCGCGGCCCTCTTGCTCGGCATCGCGGGTGGCGTTCTGAGCACCATGGCCTGACGGCGACTGGCCTATAGCGCCCAACCCGCCGCCCCAGCTATTGCTGGCCGACTTCGCTGGCCACGCGCTCAAGTTTGCTGTGGTAGGCCTCCCACCAGGCTTGGTCGACGTCAGGGAGGTTGGTACTGCCTTCCCTCAGGCCAGCCTTGCCGTCGATGAGCTCCCGGACGATGTCGACATGACCGGCGTGCTGGTAGGTCTCGGCGGTCATGTGAACCAGAAGGCGATGCAGCGTCACCTCCTCCGAGTTCGTCCACCACGGAACCCGGCCGGTGGCATCGAGGTCGAGCGCTTCGATCGTGGCGTCCGAGTGCGCCCACGCGCGACGATAGAGCCCGACGATGTACTCGCGAGACTCATCGGCGGCCGCCCACATATCGGCCATCAGGACCTCAGGCGACAGGCTGCTCAAGTTCGCGACATCGAGCTCTTCGTTCCACGGCAGCTTCTCAGGAAATGGCCGGCCGAACACCTCTCCGAAGTATCCGACCTCGACACTGGCCAGGTGCTTGACCAGCCCGAGCAGATTCGTGCCCGTCGGCGTCAGCGGCCGGCGGACATCGTACTCCGACAGGCCGTCGAGCTTCCATACCACCGACTCTCGCGCGCGCCGCAGGTAGCGCACCAGGTCTGCCTTGAAATCATCCGATGTTGTCACGGCGACAGTGTGTCACGCGCTACTGACACTTCTCCAAGCTCCACGGCGCCGACTCCCCCGAGCACCGCAGCCTCGTGCGCGGACCGCGCCGACGGCTCTCCGGGCAACCTTCGCCCGGACGAGCGCGCGGCCGGGTGCTCGACGAGTGCGATCACCCGGCTCGCCATGAACCTGGCCGTCCGCACCGTCGTGCCGCCCCTGGTCAGCTCGCTGACCTCCACCTGACCGCGCCTGGTCACGGTCTCGACGCGCCGCCCGGCTCTGGTAGCGGCCACCTCATAAGTCTTCGACTCGCCGCCCGCATCCACGACGATCTCCACCCAGTCACCCTTCACGCAGGACCACCCGGGTACGAGCGACCGACGAGCACAAAGGCGACCGCAAACCGGCGCAACTGCACATGTCACATACCTACCCACCGCCAGCGCTCCGGATGCGCGTAGTTCGGATCGGGCGTGTCGGAAAGATCACTGATTGCTACCATCAGGCGTGGGCCTCTTCAAGCGACCTTTGGCGCAAAAAGCTACCTTTCCGCCCGCCGCGCCGGCTACCCCCGCCACAACCGCCACCCCCGCCGCGCCCGCCACAGCCGCCACAGCCGCCACTATCGGCACCCACGCCGCAACCAACGTCCCGAACTTCAGCGCGGCGCTGCAACAGCAGTTGAAACACGCGCGGGAGCGCGTCTTCTCCTATTCGGACTACGTCAAGCAGGTCGATTGCGCGCGCTGCGGCGCTCCGAAGCAACTGCCGACGAAGACGGCCTATGTCTACTGTGACCACTGCGGCGCACTGACCGACTACGACTTCAGGGCCGGCAACTTCGACACCAGCGCCGCGCTGAGCAACCAGGTCTACGGCGCCCTCGTCGGCCCGATCCAGCCAGCACTCGACATCTGCGCGGCAACCGGCGACAAGGACAGGTACCGCTCGCTGATCCGCCCCGTTTACGCCGAATGGATCAGGCAGTGCCCGTACGCTAACTCGCCGCGCGCTACATCGGACCCCGAGTTCCAAGAGCGCACCATTACCTATCTGGTCGAGGCCATGGTCAGCACCGAATTCGACAAGGACGTGCAGGCCATCGGCAGGCAGTTGGCGACCGCGACCGCCCAGCTGCGCCGGATACCGCTGCCCAACGGTGACTACCACATCAGCGATGGCATCTGGCAGGTCGCCGCTCTTTACAAGCAGCAGATGGAAAAAAGGTATGAGGTACTCGCGGCCAGCGGCGTACTCGCCCTCGACCCCGAACAGGCTCCGGTCGCGGTCTGGCTCCGGATGGAGTACTCCTACTTCTGCCAGAACTGGCTGCCCAAGATCCCGCCCGCCGACGTCGACCGCTTCCTCGGCTTTTTTGGCCTGCGGGGCGAGTACTCGCAGCTTAAGATCGCCAATCCTGAGACCAAGAAGTGCGGCGGCTGCGGCGACGAGCTCACGACAGTGCCTGGCGCACAGGCAGTCGTCTGCGAGTCGTGCGGCCGCAAGCTGGACATCGCCGGCGGTGACGTGCGCTGTCAGCGATGCGGTGCCCAGCTCGCCTTCCCGGTCAAGACTGCCGCGATCGACTGCCCTTACTGCCGCACGACCACCCACCGCGCCTAGCGACAGGTCCAGCCCGCGGGCGCGAAATACCTCGGCGCTGACTGTCGTTGCCACGAATCGAAACCACAGCCAAAGGGAGCATCATCATGAGCGCCGGCGTGAGCCAGAATGCGGAACGACCCGTTCTCCAGCCAGGCCCTGACCATCCGATCACGGTTACGCCAGCTCAGTCGCGTATCGTCGTCAAGGCAGGCGACCAGGTCATCGCCGAATCGACCAGCGCGCTGACGCTGCGGGAGTCGACTTATCCGCCCGCTTACTACATCCCGGCGGCGGACCTAACGGCCGAGCTGACCGGCCCGACGAGCACGACCAGCTACTGCCCGTACAAGGGCGACTGCTCGTATTTCACCCTCGCCACGCAAGACGGCGAGATCGCCGACGTCGCCTGGTCGTACCAGCGTCCTTATCAGGCGGTCGCGGAGATCGCCGGGTATCTCGCCTTTTACCCGAACAAGGTCAGCATCACCGTCGACTAAACCTCCCCGCCGCCCTACTATCGAGTTCGTCCTGGCCGTTCTTCGATGGGGTGGTGGCGTTATGCGCGGTCGGGCTCGTCATCGGGTTACCTGGTCTGTCTCCGCGCTCACGCTTCTCGGCGCGGCGATGCTGGCACCGCCCGCGCAGGCTCGCGCGTTGAGTGCGGCGGTACACCCGGATGCTCCTTTCACCTTGTCGATCAGTGGCATCGACCGGGACGGCACTGCTGTCAGCGTGCCGGCCTCCGTCTACAGCCAAAGCGGCGAGAGTTTCCTGTCCGGCGGAAACTCAGTCAGCGTGCCGGCCGGCAACTACGTCGTCGCCGCGCCGATCTGGCGGCCAGCCGACGGCAGCACGCAGACCCTGGTCGCCAGCGAGGTCCACGTCAGCGGCGATACGAACGTGACGCTGGACGCGCAAGGCGCGGTGCCCATGGCTGCCTCGCTGATCGCGCCGGGCACCACTGCTGGCCCGCAGACGGTCGAGTTGTGCCTGGCCGCGGGCGGCGACGTCAACGCGGTCGCCGGATTTCTGGTCCAGACGCCAGGCACGGTCTTCGTGCAGCCAATGACGGGAAAGGGCCTGCGTACCGTCTACCAGACCTTCTGGCAGGGCCCGGGCACTCTTTATGACGTGGCGGAAGCCTTTTCAGGCGGCATTCCGACTGGAATGTTCGTTCATGCTAATCCGGCGGCCATGGCCAAGGTGCACGTCCAGTTGCGGGCGGAGGAGAACGTCACGCCGCTGCGGGCGGTGCTGGCCACCTACGACAAATGCGGCACGACGACCGAGCCGGTCACCAGCCTGCCTGCCGGCTACACCGATTTCCGCACGCCAGGCGAATGGTCCACCGACCTGAATTTCGGCCCCAAGCCCAGCAAGATCCAGCGCGACCTGTTCAAGGACGCGGTCTACAAGGGCGCCCATCAATACTCCGACATTTTCGATAGCGCGGCGGCCGGGCCAGGGGCCGTCTTCCCGGTGATCGACGGCAGCACGATCGAATATAGCCCGGGCAATCTGTTCAGCGACCCAGTCGTCAGGGTGAGCTTCGACTGCGAGGGCAGGGCGAGTATCCGCTTGTCGCGTTCGGCCACCACGGTGAAAAAGTCGAACCTGACGTTCTGCGGCAAGACTACGGTTTTCAGTGCGCACGTGATCAAGAAGACGTTCTACGACCTGAATGTGAACGGCCAGAGGTTTAATCCGTCAGGCAAAGTGCCCGCCGGGGCGCTGTTGTCACCTAAAGTGTCGCTGAACTGGCGGTTCCCGTTCGCGCCGGTGCGTCATCACCTGATCAACGTCCAGGCCGCTCCGGTGACCGTGACCAGGTTCGTCCCGCAGGGCCTGTCCTTCCATAACGACTCGCCGGGAGGCACGACGACGCAGGTTCGCTGCTTCGTGCTCAGGGGCGGCGGAGAGCCGGTCGCGACGCCCAGGTACCGGCTCAAGAGGGTAGCGTTCCAGGCCTCGTTCAACGACGGCGCGAACTGGCATCCGCTGGCAGCGACGTTGCACGGATCATTCTGGGTGGTCAAAGTACACAATCCGCCGAGCGGGTTCGTGTCACTGCGGTCCATCGTGACCGATGTGCACGGCGATTCCACGACCGAGACGATCCTGCGGGCGTACCTGACCCCCGCGGGCTGAGGCACGGGCTGCTCCGGTGCCAGCGGCAGGCCTGCCTCAGCGAATTGCCAGCCGAGCGAAGGCGCGGCGGCACGACCGGGCGCGGTTTCAGCCATGCTGGACCTGCGTAGCTGATCCAGCAAAAATGACGCCGGAACTTCAGCCGGGGCGGCCAGCGCCAGGCCCTTGGAAGTGCATCAGCGGACGTAGGTGCCGCGCTGCGGGAGGGTGTAGACCAGGCCCTCGTTCCGCAGGACTTCGATCGCCTTCCTGACCGTCACCCGCGAGACGCTATGGGCCTTCTCGAGCTGGCTCTCGCTCGGCACCGGATCGTCGGACAACAGCTCCCCCGAAGCGATCTGCGCCCGGATGATCGCCGCGAGCTGGAGATATAGCGCGGCCGGGTCGCGATGATCGACGGTCACAGCACCGCAGAGTAAGCAAACGTCTCTGACGTATACTCTAGTAGATAGCTCCTAGAGCACTAGGAGATCTGATACGTTGTATGCGTGAGCGGAACTAAGCGGAGGTGACCGTGAGCCAGGCCAGCAGAAAGGATGCGCCCGCGTCGCGGGGGCAGTGGCTGCGTCAGCAGCGCCAGTCCAGGGGCTGGAGCGTACCCGAGATGAGACGTCACCTCCGCGAGGCCGCCCGGGATGCGGGTGACACGCTGCCGGGCAACGAGTGCCTGGGCGTGATGATCCGCCGCTGGGAGAAAGACGACGGCGGCGTGTCGGAGCGGTACCGGATGCACTATTGCAGGGCTTTCAAGATCCCGTTCGAGGAGTTCGGCACGGCGCCGGTCACCCCTCCCCCGGTCGCCGGCTACGGCGTGCCGGTGCACGCTGGCGCCGTGCCGGGCGGCCCGGGGGCACAGGAAGCGCACCCAGCGCCCCCGCCTGCGCCTCGGTCCGTCGCGCCGGCCACGGCTCCCTCGCCCGCACCGTCGTTCGTCGCGCCGGCGTCAGGGCTGGTGTCAGGGCCGGCCTCAGCGTTCGCCGCAGGGCCGGCGTCTGGGCCGGCCTCAGCGTTCGCCGCAGCCAGCATGCACCATGGGGCGGGCGCCCCTGCATCGCTGGCGCAGCAGGTCCAGCTCACCGCCCATCAGAGCAACGAGCACGCCCAGCGAGCCGAGCGCCGCGACATCGGGGAAGCCTCACTTGAGCACCTGCGCAGCGAAGTCACCCGCCTGTCCCGCGAGTACATGACCGCCGAGCCGCTCCCGCTGTTCTTCGAGATGCGCCGGGTCCGCGAGCAGATGTACTCCGCGCTGGACCGAAAGCTCTGGCCACGAGACGAAGTCGAACTGTATTTCCTGCTCGGCGCCCTCAACAGTCTCATGGCCGACACCGCCGAAGGGATCGGCAATCCCTGCGCAGCCGAGGAACTCGCCCGCGCCGGACTCGCCTACGCGCTCGCGATCGATCACCGGCCGCTCATCGCCCAGCTCAGGCTCAACCTCGCGGTCGTCGCCCTCTGGACCGGACACGCCCGCCGCTGCCTCGACCTGGCCCAAAGCGGCCTGCACTACCTCTCCACCGGCCCCAACGGCGCTCAGCTCCACATCATGTGCGCCCGCGCCGCCGCCCGTCTCGGCGACACCGACACCACCCTCACCAAGATCCACACCGCAGCCCAAGCGCGCGACGTGGAATACGACGACGACCTACTGGCCATCGGCGGCCAGTTCGGCTTCTCCCGGGCCTGCCACCATTACCTGGCCGGCTCCGCTGTCGCCGAACTCCCCGCCGCCCACTCCGAAGCCATCAGCCAGCTCGACCAGTCCATCCAGCTCTACACTGCCGGCCCGGAACCCGGCGAAGACCACAGCGATCACTGCAAGAACGTGGCCCGTGTCGACCTGGCCACCGCCTGGCTCAAGGCCGGCGAACTCGAGGCCGCCATCACGACCACCGGACCCGTCCTCTCCCTCCCGCCGAGCCGCCGCATCTCCAACCTGCCCAAGCGCCTGGTCCGCCTCCGCACCGAGCTCACAGCGCCTCGCTACCGCGGCTCCCAAGAAGCCAGGGACCTCGACGAGCAAATCGAGCGTTTCTGCCGCGACACCATCACCACCCAGCTGCGGGAAGCCGCCGGACCATACTGAGGAAACCCAGCCAGTCGCGCTCCGCCAAACCTCGTTGGGAGGTGAGTAGTCGGGTGCGGGAGCTTTTTCGTCGTGGAGCACGCCAATCCTCCCGGACCCGGGAACCTTCCCCCATGACTGCTGACAACCCTCCCGGACACGGAAACCTCCCCCAAAAACCCTCCCGCGCTCGCCGCGCTCGCCGCGTACCGGTACCTCAGCCACGCGCTCACGCACGATCGCCATCGCGCCCGGCTGCGGCATCACCGAGTCTCACCTCTTACTTCGCCGGCACCTGTTCCCGGCTTGCACCGGTGCATTCTCCCGGCTCGCCCGCCCGCCCTGCCACCTTTTCCGGGTGAATGTAGCGGCCGCCGCGCAGCAGTGAGGCCACGGCTGCCAGCGCCGCCAGCGCGGTGGCGACCGCGAACACGATCAGCAGGCCATGGTGGAACGGCCCTGAGATAAGCGAGGGGAAGAAACTATCCCCCGTGAGAATCTGCCGGCTTCTGGGTGACAGCGAGCCGAGTACTCCCCCGGTCGACAGCAGGTGGCCGACCGGGTTGACGCCAAGTACTGACGCGAACAGCGAGGATACCGGCGGCAGCGACCCGATCTGCCGCGCCACGTGGTGCGGCACGCCCTGATGCGCGAGCCCGCTCGTCAGCGCCCGCGGCAGCGTGCTCGCCAGCCCGACGATCATCAGAGAGAAGAACACGCCGATCGACAGCGCGGTGCCGGAGTTCTGGTAGGTCGAGCGCATGCCAGAGGCGGCGCCGCGTTGCCTGGCCGGCACGCTGCTCATGATCGACGCCGAGTTGGGGGCGGCGAACATGCCGCCGCCAATGCCGTTCGCCCCGATGAGGAGCGCGAACGCCCAGTAAGGGAAGTCCACTGGCATGGACATCAGCCCGACGAAACTGAGGCCGAACACGACCATCCCCGCGGTCGCGAACCCGCGGGCGCCGAACCGGTCGGACAACGTGCCTGAGAGCGGGCCAGAGACGAGTATGCCGAAGGTGAGCGGGAGCAGGAAGATGCCAGCCCACAGCGGGGTGTCGCTGTAGTGGTAGCCGTGCAGCGGCAGCCAGATCCCCTGCAACCAGATGATCAGCATGAACTGCAGGCCGCCCCGGGCGATCGCGACCGCCAGCCCGGCGACGTTGCCGGCCGTGAACGCCCTGATCCTGAACAGCGCCAGCTGGAACATCGGCTCAGCGACCCGGCTCTCGATGACGACGAACGCGGCGAGCAGCGCGACCCCGCCGATGAGCAAGCCGAAGACGACCGGGCTGGTCCAGCCCATCGAGTGGTGCTGGTAGGGCTGCAGGCCGGCGGTGATCCCGACCAGGATGCCGCCAAGCCCCAGCGCGAACGTGACGTTGCCCCACCAGTCGATGCGCCCCCGGTGCCGCTCTCCGTTGTCACGCAGCTTCCGGTACGCCCAGATGGTCCCGTAGATCCCGACTGGCACGTTGACCCAGAACACCGCCCGCCAGTCGATCGCCGCGAGCAGTCCGCCGGCGACCAGCCCGACGAACTGCCCGGCAATCGCGGCGACCTGGTTGGTGCCGAGCGCGAAGCCACGCTGATCGGCGGGGAACGCATCGGTCAAGATAGCCGCCGAGTTAGCCGTCAGCATCGACCCGCCGATCGCCTGGAGCACCCGCCAGCCGATCAGCCAGACCGCACCGTGGCTGGCAAGGAACGGGTCAAACGAGAGCAGCACGGAGGCCAGCGTGAACACTGCGAACCCGGCGTTGTAAATCCTGACCCGGCCGAACATGTCCCCGAGCCGGCCGAGCGTCACCACGAGCACGGCCTGGACCAGCCGGTAGCCCATGATCATCCATAGCAGGTAGACCACGTTTCCCGGGAGCAGCGGGTCGAGGTGAATGCCACGGAAGATCGCTGGCAGCGCGATGATGACGATCGAGCCGTCGAGGGCCGACATGAACACCCCCGCGGTGGTGTTCGACAGCGCGATCCACTTGTAACGGTCGCTGGTGATCTGTCCGTGGCTCACCCCGTGCGTGCCTCCAGTCCGACTCTCTTCAGATGTGCTGTGCCAGGCGCTCGAGCAACGGAACCGCATCCATGAGCTGCCGGACCTCCGCCGGCGTGAATCCGCTGGACATGGCCTGCGCCATAGCTTGGGTCCTGGCGTTGCGCTTGTTTCCCAGCGCTTCCCGGCCGGCCTGGGCGATCGAGATCACGGTCCGCCGGCCGTCGAGCGGATCGGGCCGCCGCGCGACCAGCCCGCGCGCCTCAAGCCCCGCGAGCGTCGCCCCCATGGACTGGGGGCTGATCTGCTCCTGCCGCGCCAGCGCACTCGGAGTCGCCGGCCCGCCACGCTCAAGCCGCGCCAGCGCCGAACTCTCCGGCATCGTCAGCTCGCCGCTCCCCTGTGTCTGCCGCAGTCGCCTGACCAGCAAGCCAACGCTCACCCGCAACGCCGCGGCCACCTCGTCCACATCCACGCCCCCGGCGTCAAGCCCCACATCCATATAGTAAGGCTAAACTGATAAGTTCAAGCTTATCAAATTCAGGCCGCACCCCCCGACCGCCGCACGGCTCCCCGCACGGCTCCCCGCACAGCGCGGGCACCGGCCCGGCGGACTGGGCGGTCCCCCGGACTGCCCGGCGGGCGGTACCTGCGGAAAGAACCCCGGCCGTGGTTGAATCGCCGCATGGGTGGTGCGCGCAAGCAGATCGGGATCTTGCTCTTTGACGGAATGGAGGAGCTAGATGCGGTCGGGCCCTGGGAGGTGCTGTCATTCTGGGCGCACCAGTTTCCCGATGATGGCTATGCCGTCAGCTGCCTGTCCAAGAACGGCGGGCTCGTGCGCTGCGCGAAGGGGCTGATGATCAAGGCCGATTACTCCTGCGCCGATGCGCCGCCGCTCGACGTGCTGATCTATCCGGGCGGGCGCGGCACCCGCGCGCACCTGACCGACCGCGGCCAGCTCGCCTGGACCAGGGCACAGCGGGCGAAAGTGCCCTTGCTGACCAGCGTGTGCACAGGATCACTGGTCTACGCCGCCGCCGGTCTGCTCTCCGGCCGCCCGGCGACCACGCACTGGGGATCGCTCGGCAAGCTGGCTGAACTCGATCCGACCATCGAGGTGCGGCCGGACGACCGGTTTGTCGACGACGGCGACATCATCACCGCGGCCGGGGTCTCAGCCGGAATCGACATGGCGTTGCACTTGATAGCGCGGCTGGCCGACACCGAGCACGCCCGAGCGGTCAGGCGCGGCATCCAGTACGACCCGGCGCCGCCAATCTAGGTTCAGCAACCCGCCGGCGGGGCACCCGGCTGTTGCCAGGCCGACAGCGGAGTGCCCCACCGACGCCCTAAGCTGCGCTCAGTAACGCTCGCCGACCGCTGGTGGCATGGCGTCGAGCTCAGCGAGGTCCGCGGCGGTAAGCCGGAGGTCCGCGGCCTTGCAGTTCTCTTCGAGGTAATGCAGGCGCTTCGTGCCGGGGATCGGAACTACGTGGTCGCCCTGCGCGAGTACCCAGGCGAGCGAGACCTGCCCCAGCGAGGCATCGTGGCGGCGCGCTATCCGCTCGATGACAGCCAGGATGACACGGTTAGCGGCCATCGCCCCGGCGGTGAAACGCGGATTGCCGAACCTGATGTCGTCCGGCTGGAACGACCTCGGCCCTACCCTTCCGGTGAGATAGCCGCGGCCGAGCGGCGAGTACGCGTTGAACATCGCGCCATGGACCCGGCACCAGGGCACGACCTCCGCGAGCGGCCCGCGCGTCCACAGGGAAAGCTCAGACTGGACGGCAGCCACGGCATAAATGGCGTGAGCCCGCGCTAGCTCATCCTCGCCGACCTCGCACAATCCGAGCGCGCGAACCTTACCGGCCGCGACCAGGCCAGCCATCGCCTCCCAGGAGACTTCGAGCGGCACGGCCGGATCGACCCGGTGCAGGAAGTACAGGTCGATGACGTCGACGCCGAGCCTGCGCAGCGACGCATCGCAGGCGGTCCGCAGGTGATGAGGGTCACCGCACGGCCGGGTCCGGCCCGCCGGCTCGTCCTGCACCAGCCCGGCCTTGCTGGCAATGACCACATCGGCGGCGTGCCCGCGCAATCCGCGCCCGACCAGCCGTTCGTTGGTAAACGGCCCGTAAACGTCGGCGGTGTCGAACAGGCTGATCCCCAGGCGGAGCGCCGCCGCGAGTACGAGCAGGGAGCGTTCATCGTTGAGATCGGCCGTGTCATACTCGGCGGACATGCCCACGCAGCCGAGGCCTACGGCCCCGACCGACCGGCCAAGCGACTGGACCCAGCGTTCGCGCATGCCTTCGGGGAACCGCCGGACGGGCTGCCAGATTCCGGCTTCATGCGTGCCGGTTCACTAAAAGCGCGGGTTTGTAGCAGGTCACCGGTAACAGGTTCGTTATCTACCGGGACGCCGCACCCCCAGCCGGGGCCGGGGGTGCGGCACCCCCAGCCGGGGCCCGGCCGGAGCGGTGCACCCGGACCGAACACAACCCGGATCGGTGCACCCCGGGCCGGACAAACCCGGACCGGACACCCCCCGCGCCGGACGCACCCCCGCGCCGGACCGGGCACGCCCGCCCGAACGGCGCCCGCACCCCCGCGACATTGACCTCAAGCGGCGTCGAAGATGACCCGGAAGGTTGATGTTGTCTGTGCGCGAACAATTACCGACCCGCCAGATGCGGGTCAGCCGCGGACGTCCGCGTAGCGTTCGCGCACCGCCGGGTCAGGCTCGGCTTCATAGCGCCGGATATTGCCGAGCGTCCAGGCTGGCGGCTCCACGCCGCGGGCCAGCACCCAAGCGGCCTGCCTGGCGGCGCCGTCAGCTACGAACTCGCCTGGCTGAGGTACATCGACCGGCATGCCGAACACCGCAGGGGCCACTTCGCGCACCGCCGCCGACCGCGCGCCGCCGCCGATCAGCAGGACGCGCCTGACCGGCACGCCCACTGCCTTGATGGCATCGAGCCCGTCCGCCAGGCCGCAGAGCAGGCCTTCGACGGCGGCGCGGGCGAGGTTCTGGGGCGTCGCGTTCTGCCCGGTGAGACCGTGTACCTGGCCAGTCGCGCCGGGCCTGTCCGGCGTTCGCTCTCCCTCGAGATAGGGGAGCAGCGTAAGGCCGCCGGCGCCGGGAGCAGCGGCCAGGGCAAGCTCGCCGAGCCGGTCGAGGCTAATGTCCAGGATGGCGGCAACGGCCGTCAGCACGCGGGCTGCATTGAGCGTGCAGACGAGCGGCAGGAAGCGGCCGGTCGCGTCAGCGAAGCCCGCGATCGCGCCGCTTGAGTCGGCGGTGGGCGCCTCGCTCACCGTGAACACCGTGCCCGACGTGCCGATGGAGACCACTACGTCACCGGCCCGGGCGCCGAGGCCGAGCGCGGCGGCCGCGTTGTCGCCCGTGCCGGGACCCAGTACCACTGACCCGCCCAGCCCGCCCAGCCCGCCAAGCCCGGCCAGCCCGGCCGGCTCAGCCGGACCGAGCACGCGCGGCACCGCGAGATCCCGGCCGGCGGCTCGGTGCAGCAAGTCGAGCCGGTACCGGCCGGTGGCCGGCGACCAGTAGCCAGTGCCGCTAGCGTCGCCACGATCGGTAGCCAGCGCCTCAAGCCCCGCAACACCGGCACCACCCGCACTAGCCGCAACGCCGGCACCGCCAGCACCGCGACCCGCCAGTTCCCAGGTCAGCCAGTCGTGCGGCAGGCACACGGCTGCCGTGCGAACCATCGCTGCCGGCTCGTGCTCGGCAAGCCACCGCAGCTTTGTAACCGTGAACGATGCGACCGGCACGCTGCCGACCGCCTCCGCCCACGCCGCCGCACCGCGCCCGGCATGACCGCCGCCGAGTTCGGACACCAGGTCCGCGGCGGACGCAGCGGACCGAGTGTCATTCCACAGCAGGGCCGGCCTGACCACCTCGCCGGCCTCGTCGAGACACACCATTCCGTGCTGCTGACCCGCCACCGACAGGGCTGCGACGCCGTCGAGCCCACCTGCCTCGGCCAGGGCAGCCCGCAGCGCCTCAAGCCAGCGCACCGGGTCGACTTCAGTCCCAGGCGGATGCGGGGCGTGGCCCCGGCGGACGAACGCACCGGTCGACGCGTCGCGGATCACCACCTTGCACGACTGAGTGGATGAATCGGCCCCAGCCACCAGCGGACCACCCCCGCCAGCTCCGCCGACACCGCCAGCCCCGCCCGCAGCGCCGGCAGTGCTCATCGTGCCCGCAGCAGGTGCTCGATCGCCAGCTGATTCAGGCGCACGAACCCGTAGCCTGGCGCGCCGACGACGTCGGGGTCGAAGTCCTCGTACGCGGCGCGGTCGTCGAGCAGGTCGGCGTAGGTCTCGCCCGGCGCCAAAGTCGGCGCTCTCAACTCCCCCACCCGGCAGGCCGCCAGCGCTTCCGCCACCTGCGGATCGGCGCGGAACGCAGCCGCCCGCTCTCTCAGCAGCAAGTACATCCGCATGTTCGCGGCCGCGCTGTCCCAGACGCCCTGCTTGTCCTCGGTCCTCGATGGCTTGAAGTCGAAGTGCCGGGGTCCGTCATAGGCCGGCCCGGCCCCGCCCCCGTCCCCGGTCCCGCCCCGGACCCCGCCGAATTCCAGCAGATCCACCAGCGAGAACGCGTTCATCAGGTCCCCGTGCCCGAATACCAGATCCTGGTCGTACTTGACGCCGCGCTGGCCGTTCAGGTCGATGTGGAACAGCTTGCCGTGCCACAGGGCCTGGGCGATGCCATGCGCGAAGTTGAGCCCGGCCATCTGCTCGTGACCGACCTCGGGGTTGAGCCCGACCATTTCAGCGTGCTCCAGGCTCCCGATAAAAGCCAGCGCGTGCCCCACAGTCGGCAGCAGAATGTCGCCGCGCGGCTCGTTCGGTTTCGGCTCGAGCGCGAACCTGATCCCGTATCCGTGGTCGATGACGTAGGCGGCGAGCGTGTCGACCGCCTCGCGATAGCGGTCGAGGGCCGCCCGCACGTCCTTGGCGCTGTCGTACTCGCTGCCCTCGCGGCCGCCCCACATCACGTAGGTGTGCGCGCCAAGCTCGGCCGCCAGGTCGAGGTTGCGCATGACCTTGCGCAGCGCGTACCTGCGGACAGAACGATCGTTGCTGGTGAATCCGCCATCCTTGAACACCGGGTGGCTGAACAGGTTCGTCGTCATCATCGGCACGACGAGCCCGGTCTCCGACAGCGCCTCCTTGAATCTGCCGATGTGGCGGGCCCTGGCGGTCGCGTCACTGCCCGGCGGGATCAGGTCGTCGTCGTGAAAGGTGACCCCGTACGCCCCGAGCCGCGCCAGTTCACAGACGGCCTCCACCGGGTCAAGCGGTGCTCTGGTCGGGTCGCCGAACTGATCGCGAGCCGGCCAGCCAACCGTCCAGAGCCCGAACGTGAACTTGTCCGCCGGCGAGGGGGTCAGCGTCGGAGCTGGCGTGGACTGGGCAGGCATCGGACCTCCGTTGCTTTCGGTCTAGTCGCGGCTAGTCGCGGCTGGTCGCGGTCGCGCAGGCAGAACCCGGCGGGCCGATTAATGCCTGGGCGCGGGTGATCAGGGCCGCGCCAGCCGCAGCTGCGAGCTGGCAAGCAAGGGCTGACGCACCGCCGGGCAACCTGCATTGTTAACGTTCACACATCGGTGGACGGTTTGAAAATAGAACCCGCCAATATTTCTGAACGCAGTGTTCCTGACCAGACTGCCGCTTCTAGGCGGGTCATGCCGCGGGCTGATCGAGCTGCCCTCGCCCGGGCCGGTCACAGCCAGTTTTCCGCGGCCAATCCGGCTATCCTCGCCCGGGCCGGGGCGGACTAGGATGTTTGATGGTTGATCTCGCGGATGTGCGCGTTTTGCGGCGGTCGCGGCATCGCCGGCTAAGGTGACGGGCTGGCAGCAAGGGGGCAGAATGGCGCCTGCCAGCAAGAGCCAGTCTGGCCGGCCTCTCATGGTCGACGTGGCACGACTGGCCGGCGTCTCCCACCAGACTGTCTCCCGCGTGCTCAACGGTCATCCGCATGTCAGTGCGAAGACCCGGGCCGAGGTACTCGCCGCGATTCGCGACCTCGGCTACCGCCCGAACGCAGCCGCCCGCACCCTCGCAACCGGCCGCACCAACGCCCTCGGCGTGATCAGCGTGGACAACACCTTGTACGGGCCGTCGTCCATGCTCTACGGGCTCGAGCAGGCGGCACCCCCCGACTACCTGGTCGCGATCGCCAGGCTCGACACCTTCGACCGGCACCTGCTTCATCAGGCCGTGGAGCGGTTCCTCGGCCAGGCTGTCGAGGGCCTCATCGTCGTGGCTCCGCAGACCGCCGCTGTCGAGGCGCTCATCAACCTGAACACTGAGATCCCGCTGGTGGCTATCAAATGCGGCACAGGCGCGCCGCTGCCTTCGGTGGCCATCGACAACGCGGCCGGGGCCACCCGCGCGACTCAGTACCTGCTGGACCTGGGCCATCAGACCGTGCACCACCTGGGCGGGCCGCTCACCTGGCTGGACGCGCAGGAGCGGGTCCACGGCTGGCGGGAAACGCTCAAAGCCGCCGGCGCGCCCGTACCCGAACTGGTCAGCGGCGACTGGTCGGCCAGGTCCGGCTATGAGATCGGCCACCGCCTCGCCGCGATGCCCGAGGTAACCGCTGTGCTCTGCGGCAACGACCAGATGGCCCTTGGCCTGCTGCGCGCGCTCGCCGAGCGCGGCCGTCACATTCCGGCTGACGTGAGCGTGGTGGGATTCGATGACATACCGGAGGCCGCGTTCTTCCCGCCGCCGCTCACCACTGTCCGGCAGGATTTCGGCGAGCTCGGCCGGCGGGCGATGCACCTGCTGATGGACCGCATCTCCGGCCGCGACCAGTTCGTCTCGCCGCTGCCGATCATGCCCGACCTGGTCGTCCGCGCCAGCGCCGCCCCCCGCCGCCGCTAGCACGGCCGCGGGACGGTCAGCCGAAGTGCTGCCTTGCCTCCAGTGCCCGGCGGTACTCGGCAACCACGATGTCGTTGAGTTCTTGCACCGAGGTCTCGCCGCTGAGCTTGTCCAGGGTGATCTGGCCGTGCTGAAGCAGGTTCACCCGGTCGCAGATCTCCAGGACCTGGCCGTAGTTATGCGCGATCACGATGATCGAGACGTCGCCGCGGCGCTTGAGGTCGCGGACAACGTCGAGGATCAGCGCGACTTCCCTGGCCCCCATCGCCGCCAGCGGCTCGTCGAGCAGCAAGATCTTGGCGTCGGAGTAGACGGCGCGCGCCACCGCGATGGCCTGCCGCTGCCCCCCGGACAGGCTCGCGACCTGCGCGTCAACCGACGGGATATTGACGCCCATCCCGGAGAGATAATCCCGCGCGGTCTGCCGCATCGACCTGTTGCTGAGCAGTGACCAGCGAACCCTTTCCCGATTGAGGAAAAGGTTGTGGTACACGCTCAGCTGGTTAATCAACGCGAGGTCCTGGTACACGGCATCGATGCCAAGCGATCGGGCATGATCGACCGACTTGAGTGCGACCTCCTGGCCGTTGACCAGGATGCGTCCTGAGTCGGGAGGCTGGAAGCCGCAGAGGATCTTCAGCAGCGTCGACTTGCCGGCTCCGTTGTCGCCGATCAGCCCGAGGATCTCGCCCCGGCCCAGGTGCAGGTTAATGTCGGTCAGCGCCGTGACCGCGCCGAATCGTTTCGACACGTGCTCGGCTCGCAGCACGTCAGGCATGTCCCGGGCGCCAGCGGCGGCGGTACCGGAATCGGAGATGGTCACCCTCGCCTCCCTGATGCCCGCAATCGCGCGAGCTGGATGTTGGCGATCATGGCGATCAGGATCGCGCCGCCGAAGATGATATTCAGCGGGTAGGCGCTGACGCCCAGCACGTTGAAGCCGTCGGTGAGCACGGCGAGCATGACCGAGCCCAGGAAGGCGCCGATGATCGTCCCCGAGCCGCCGAGCATCGCCGTGCCGCCGATGACAGCGGCGGCCACCGAGTAGAACATCGGCTGATAGCCGCCCGCGCTGGGGTCGATGACGCTGGTCTGGAACGCGATCTGAAGGCCGACGAACGCGCCGAGCACGCCCGTGATCATGAAGTTGCCGTACTTGACCCTGGCCACGTTGATGCCGGCCTCGCGAGCCCCGAGCTGATTGCCGCCAGCCGCGATCGTGTGCAGGCCCCATCTCGTCCTGGTGAGAACTACATGGAAGATCGCCACAAGCGCCACTGCCCAGATAATCTCCGCGTAGGCGTCATGGCCGATCCAGTTGCCGATGCCGACGGCGTTGTCAGGAATGCTCGCCTGGGTCGCATTGGACGTGGTCAAGGTGATCCCGAGCAGCGCGAACCCGGTGCCGAGCGTCGCGATGAAGGACGGCAGCCCGAGCGTGAGCGTAAGGAAGCCGTTGACCCAGCCGACAAGCAGTCCCATCAGCAGCGTGACGATGATCGCCAGGATGACCGGGAACCCGTCGTAAACGATCAGGAAGTACATGAGGAACGGCGCGAAACTGTAGACGAATCCGGGCGACAAATCGATCTCACCGCAAATCAGCAGCATGACCTCGCCGATCGCGATGATGACGATCGGCGCCGCGATCTGGCTGAGGTTGGCGAGGTTGACCGAGCCGAAGAAACTAGACCGGCCCGAGGAGATAACGCCGAAGTAGGCGATGAGCAGCGCGACGACCACAAGGACGGTGACCTCACGCTGCTGCCCGGCGACCGCCAGCACATGACGCAGTCGCGAGAAGACGAGGCCCGATGTCGCGCGGTCAGGCGGCGGCCCGGTTGCAGAGTCCATCGCGCGCTGGGCAGTATCGCTCATTTCAGCTCCCGACTTTTTCTCCGGCTGCCCCGGCCGCCCTGGCATCGCCTGCGCCAGCGGTCAGCGGGGCACTGCCCCGGAGGTCGCCGCTCACCTTCTGCGGGTCAGCAGGCGATCGCCGGGGGCGCAGGTGCCAACCGGTACTGGCGGAATCTCAGGTGCTCGTAGTCGCGACCGGGTTCTGGATCGGCCCGGACCGCGGCACGAGCGTGGGCTTGGTGACGCCGGTCGATCCCTCGTAGCTCGTCTTGGAGTTCAGGTAGGGGCCGACGTTGTCCTTGGTGACGAAGGTGAGGCCCGTGTCGGAGTCCGGCGGGCGGACCAATCCGCCGGTCAGGTTGAACAGGTACAGGTAGAGCACGGGAAGGAAGCCCTGCAGGTACGGCTCCTGGTCAATGGTGAAGTCGAGATGACCAGCCTGGATCGCGCTGAGCGTGTTCGGCGTCAGGTCAAAGCCGCCCGCGGGGATCTTGCCGAGCAAACCGGTCTTCCCCAGCGCCTGCGCAAGCAACTCCGTCGAGCCCGCGTCTACGGCGAAGGCTCCCTTGATCGTCTTGTGACCGGTGAAGTACGCGGTCTCGGCCGTCAGCTCACCGGCGGTCTGAGATCCGGTCGCGACCAGATGCGGCGTGATCGGCTTGCCCGAGGCCTTGATCGCCGCCACCGCGCCGTCAAACCTGGGCTGGATGTTGCCGGCGCCGGGCGTTGCGATAAAGATGACGACGTCGCCGCTGTCGACCAGCGACACTATCCGCTCGCCAAGTTGCTGGCCGGACAGGTAAAGCGCCTGGCCCACATAGCAGAGCCGGTTAGTGCCGATCACGGGGGTCCCGTCGGCTTTGTAGATGCCGTCGGCGTTGTAGGAGATCACCGGAATGCCGGCGTTCATCGCGTTGGCGACTGGCGTTGTGAACGAGTCAGCCGTGATGACGCAGGTAGCGATGCCGTCGGCCTTAGCGGAGATGGCAGTCTCGATGTAGGAGGCCATCTGCGTCGCTGACGAACTTGTCGAGCCGCCCCACTTCGGCTGCTTGATACCGAGGAGCGTCGCCGCGTCCTTGAAACCGGACTGGGTAGGAACGAAGAAGAGGTTCGTCGTCACATGGTTGACAAACCAGAACTGCCACGCTGGCGTCTTGGGGAAATCACCGATCGCGCCAGATCCCGTCGCCGACGCCGGCGTGCTGCTGCATGCCGACAACAGCGCCGACGCCGCTGCGGTAGCGCTCACCAGGCCAGTCCCGGCCAGCAGCCGCCGACGCGTCGGCGTGTCCCTCATATTCAGTGTTTCGATCGCCTCATCGACCTTCGGGTCGACTTTTCCCATCACAGACCTCCAGTTGCTTCCTTGAGGCGAGCACGCCCCCTGGATGGTGTTGCTGTGCTGGCCACGGTCCTGGCCGTTTGGCGCGACGTTGCGAGCTGGCGCACGGAGAAGCGCCTCCCGGGGCTAGCTAGCATGCGGAACCCGTGGGTAGCTGGCTGTGCAGCACGTGCACCCGCGGGGGTCGCCCGCTGGAGCCGGCACTGCCTGGCGTTCTGAAGGATGTGAGCGCTCACATCGGTCAGCAATTCGACCTGTAGAGCCATAAGTTAGATCAACAGATCTTGCTCGTCAATGGAAGAAGACGGCGAATACCTCCACTGATCCCGTTATCCGCCTCCTACCTGGGCATACACAGCAGCGCCCCTGGTTACGGAGCGCATCTGAGCCAGCGTGGTGAACGCACACAGAGCGACTGCACTGGGGGTAATCGGATGCTTCTTACCCCGCCCTCATACCCGAGATTGATCGAAACCCGGTAAGTCCCCGCTCCACCCCCGGCCAGGAAACGAACCCGCCGACGATCCGCCGCCCGCCCGCACAGCCGCGACCGGGGGGTTGCCGGGTGCCCGGGGCCGCGATCCCAGGTGGCCGGGTAGCCCGCGTGGCCGGGTAGCCCGCGTGGCCGGGTAGCCCGGGTGGCCTGGTAGCCCGGGATTCGCCCAGTTACCCGCCGCGCACCACGCGACCGCCGGGTAACCGGGAACTCGCCCGGGCACCTCTGCCCGCGCACACGCAACCGCCGCGTAACCGGGAACTCGCCCGCGCACCTCTGCCCGCACACGCGACCCCCGCGTAACCGGGCCCGCCGGGGCGCCAGGTGGCCGTCGATCCGGGACCCTGACCGATGCCCCGTGATCATGCTCCCGGCCCTGATCACGGAGCTTTACCCGCAGGTTATGGCCGATGTGATCCTCCGTGATCATGCCGTGGACCATGATCGCGGAAGGTCGCCCTTGCCTCCAGGGCACAGAACCCGCCGCTCATGAACCAGCCTCCGGCAACCACCCACCCAGCATCTCCCATAGCCCAAACAAGATCATGGATGCGGGAATTGATGATCCCGTTGGCTTATTTCTGAAGTTCGCCGGTGGCGCGGCCTGGCCGGCGCGGTTCGCGGCCGGCCCGCGCCGGGGCGACCGCCGGTCAGCAACGTCGCGCCTGTGCTGCTGACCGGACGCCGCGCCGGTCGGCAACGTCGCCGCGCTGTTGCCGCCCTGGCAGCAAGATCGCGGCGACGTTGCCGTCGCGCCCCCGCCCCGCACAGCAACGAAGGCGCCCCGATGCTCCCCCGCCGCGCCGCCACCAGCACTCCCGCCCGGCAACAGCCAGCCCAGCCACCACGACCGCCCGGCGCCCGGCGCCCGGCAGGCGGCGCCCATCGGGGACGCACCCGCTACCAGCCGCCTGGCATCCGGCGCGGCGGGGAAATGGGGCGATCAGCCTTTGAGGGCGCCTGAGACCAGGCCGCGGACGTAGTAGCGCTACAGCGCTACGTACACGATGATGCACGGGATCATCGCGATGACGGCGCCGGCCAGGAGCAGGCCGTAGTTGACAGCGCCATAGGTGCCGGTCTCGACCTTGCTCAGGGCGACCGGCAGAGTGAACAGGCTGTCGTTGGTCACGAAACTCAGCGCGCCGAGGAACTCGGTCCACGAGAACAGGAGCGCGTACAGCGCGGTCGTCGCGATGCCTGGCATGATCAGCGGCCTGAACACCGAGACGAGCGTCTTCATCACTGACGCAACACGGCGCTCATCGCCGCGCCGCCGGCCAGGTAGAGAGCGAGGCCGGGGATCGCCTCGAGCGTCTTGTAGATGTCGGAATCCATGAAGACCGGCCCCCGGTACACCCCGCCCACCCCGGCGATGGCCAGCCGCACGTTGTCGAGGTTCCCGGCCGCTTCGAGCTGCCGCAGCGCCAGCGGCAGGCTCGCCTGCCGGTTACGCCGCTGCCAGTCCGCCAGCAAGCCGGAAGTGAGCGTGGCACCGAGGTCATCGAGCGGACGGTGCGCGACATCAGCGGCGGCCGTCGGGTTGACCGGCCCGTGGGTTGGCACCGCCGTTGTCGCTTCAGCCACCTTCACTCCTTAAAAGATACTATTTTATATTTTGCCGGAAAATGACCTAGCTGCCGGTGAAAGCAACGACAGACCGCGACCGACTGACCTCACGGCGTAAGACCAACCCGCCTGACACTGTGGCGGGCACTGTTCCGTACGGACCAGCGTGGCGCCAAACCATGCGCATCGACCAAGAAGGAATAGGTTTTCTCTAGTAAGCTAGAGTTGCGCGCGGTGGCACGTCAAGGGCCTGTACAAGTTATATTTTCGTGCGATATGAAAGGGAGGGCCCGCAGCCCGCTACGATCCCAGATCGGAGCAACCGTTTGCCCCAAGCAGATTCCGGACCAGAGAGACCGGAGACGAGACGGCCGACAATCAAGGACGTCGCCGCGCAGGCGGGCGTCTCCATCGGCACGGCGTCCAAGGCGCTCAACGGCCAGGGCAAGCTGCGCGCCGAGACGAGGGAAAGGGTTGCCGCCGTAGCGCGCGAGCTCGGTTTCGCGCCGAACGTGCTGGCCAGGGCGCTCCTCGCCGGCCGGACCTACTCGGTCGGGGTGATCACGACCGACAGCTTCGGGCGATTCAGCATCCCGGTCATGCTCGGCGCGGAGGACGCTCTGGGAGCGGGGCAGATCTCGGTCTTCATGTGCGATACCCGCGACGATCCGGCGCGGGAACGCCAGTATCTGGACATGCTCGTCAGCCGGCGGGTCGACGGTCTGATCGTGACCGGCCGCCGCATCGAGCCGAGACCGAGCATCGGCTCGCCGCCCGGCATCCCGGTCGTCTACGCGATGACGCAGTCGCTCGACACCGACCAGCCGGCCATACTCCCCGACGACTTCGGCGGGGGGAAGCTCGCCGCACACCACTTCCTCAAGGCCGGGCGGCGGCGCCTCGGGCACATCACCGGCCCCGCGCGGTTCCTCGCGGCACGGAAGCGGGCGAGCGGCTTTTGCGAGGTGATCGCCGAAGCGGGCAGGCAGGCGGGCACGGGGCCGGGCGCCGCGTTCTCTCCCGACGAGGTGCTCTACGGCGAGTGGAGCGAGCGCTGGGGACGTGAGGGCGCTCACATTCTGCTCGCCTCGAACCCTGAAGTCGAGGCGATTTTCTGCGGCAGCGACCAGATCGCCAGGGGGGTTGCTGACACTTTGAGGTTGCTTGGGCGGCGAGTTCCTGATGACATTGCGCTGATCGGCTTCGACAACTGGGAACCTATGGCACTCGGCTCAGAACCTCCGCTTTCAAGCGTCGATATGTGCCTTGAAGATGTGGGCCGGACCGCCGCTGAGCACCTGCTTTCCGCGATCAACGACGTGCCGACCTATGGCGTGCACATCGTGCCAAGCCGCTTGGTGATCCGCGAGTCGACCGATCAGGAACGGTCATCACCGCAACCGAAGCGAGGGTCACGCCGATGAGCGAGCACCAGGGTCCGCACCAGTCTCCGCCGGCGCCACCGGAAGCCGCTCACCATGTTTCCGCTCACAATCCGGCAGCGGCTTGCGTCGTCGGGGTGGACTTCGGCACGCTGTCGGGCCGGGCGCTCGTCGTCCGGGTCAGCGACGGCGCCGAACTGGCCAGCGCGGTCAGCGAGTACCAGCACGGCGTGATCGACGACCGGCTCCCGGCCACCGGTGAGCACCTGCCACCAGACTGGGCGCTCCAGGACCCGCGGGACTACGTCAACGTGCTCACCGAAGCCGTGCCGGCGGCGATCAGGGCCGCGGGCATCGACCCGGCGCAGGTCATCGGCATCGGCACTGACTTCACGGCGTGCACGGTCCTGCCGGTGCTCGCCGACGGCACGCCGTTGTGCCAGGTTCCTGACCTGCGATGCCGCCCGCACGCCTACGTCAAGCTGTGGAAGCACCACGCCGCCCAGCCGCAAGCCGACCGGATCAACGCGCTCGCCCACGAGACGCACCAGGACTGGATCGCCCGCTATGGCGGCAAGATCTCCTCGGAGTGGGAGTTCGCCAAGGCCCTGCAGCTCCTGGAAGAGGACCCCGACCTCTACGCGCGCACCGAGCGCTGGGTCGAAGCCGCCGACTGGATCATCTGGCAGCTGACGGGCACAGAGAGCAGGAACGCCTGCACCGCGGGCTACAAGGGCATCTATCAAGACGGCCGTTACCCGAGCGAAGAGTTCCTCGCCGCGCTCGACCCTCGGTTCGCCAGCTTCGCCGCCGGCAAGCTCAGCCACGACATCGTGCCGCTCGGCGCTCGCGCGGGCTCGCTCACCGCCCGCGCCGCCGCCTGGACCGGCCTGCCAGCAGGGATCGCAGTCGCCGTCGGCAACGTGGACGCGCACGTGACTCCCCCGGCGGCCGGCGCCACCGGTCCTGGCCAGATGGTCGCGATCATGGGCACCTCAACCTGCCACGTGATGAACGGCACCGGCCTCGCCGAAGTCCCCGGCATGTGCGGCGTCGTGGACGGCGGCATCGTGCCCGGCCTGTGGGGCTACGAGGCTGGCCAGAGCGGCGTCGGCGACATCTTCGCCTGGTTCGCCGACCACGCCGTCCCGCCCGAGTACCACGAGCGAGCCGCGCAGGCCGGGGTCTCGATCCACGACCTGCTCTCCAGCCAAGCCGCCGCCCAGCCTGCCGGAGCGCACGGACTGGTCGCCCTGGACTGGCAGAGCGGCAACCGCAGCGTGCTTGTCGACCATCACCTGTCCGGCCTCATCGTCGGCCTGACACTGGCCACGACGGCGCCCGAGATCTACCGGGCGCTGATCGAGGCGACCGCGTTCGGCACCAGGACGATCATCGATACGTTCAACGGCTCCGGCGTACCGGTCACCGAACTGGTCATCGCAGGCGGGCTGATCCGCAACAACACGATCATGCAGATCTACGCAGACGTGACCCGCCTGTCGCTGAGCATCATCGGTTCCGAGCAGGGCCCGGCCCTGGGCTCGGCCATGCACGCGGCGGTCGCCGCCGGCGCCTACCCCGACATCGCCGCCGCCGCCCGGACGATGGGCCGCAAGCACGAGGCCGTCTACGTGCCCGACCCCGCCAGCGCTGAGGTCTACGACCAGCTTTACGAGGAATACCGGCAGTTGCACGACTACTTTGGCGCCGGGGTGAACGCAGTCATGCACCGTCTTCGCGCCATTCGCAGCCGGGCGCTGGCGGTGGCCAGTCCCGTGAGCCGCCCCGGGGGCGAGCCGCCAGCCGGCCAGCCGGTCGCCCACGGGGCACTCGCCGGAGGCGGAGGCCAGCAGTGACCACCATCGACGCCAGCTCAGCGGCCGTTCAGGCCGCCCGCGACGAGGTCTGCGCGCTGCACGCCGAGCTCGTCACCAGCGGCCTGGTCGCCTGGACCTCCGGCAACATCTCGGCCAGGGTGCCAGGCGCCGGCCTCATGGTGATCAAGCCGAGCGGCGTCGCGTACGCGGACCTGACCCCCGCTTCCATGGTCGTGTGCGATCTGGACGGCCAGCGGATCGATGGAACGCTTAGCCCGTCAAGCGATACGGCAGCGCATGCCTATGTGTACCGGCACATGCCCGAGGTCGGCGGGGTCGTGCACACCCATTCCGCGTACGCGACGGCGTGGGCGGCTCGCGGTGAGGCGATCCCGTGCGTGCTCACCGCGATGGCAGACGAGTTCGGGGGCGAGATCCCGCTCGGGCCGTTCGCTCTGATCGGCGGGGACGACATCGGGCGGGGGATCGTCGCGACGTTGTCCGGGCACCGGTCCCCCGCCGTGCTGATGCGCTCGCACGGCGTCTTCACCGTGGGGCCAACGGCACGAGAGGCCGTGAAGGCGGCCGTCATGTGCGAGGACGCTGCCAGGACGGTGCATCTGGCCCGGATTCTGGGCGCACCTGAGCCACTCGCCGCTGACCAGATCGACGCGCTGCACCGGCGCTACAAAGACCACTACGGCCAGCGTTAATCCTTGCCGAGCAGCAGTTGCCGGCGGACACCCGTTCAAGGAGGTAAGAAGTGAGCGGTCACAAGCCCCGGATTGGCATCCTCGGCATCATGCAAGACCTCTACGACGACATGATCCCCGGCATCGCGCTGCGCCAGGCCGGCTATGCCGCCGAGCTTGCCGCCCGCCTTGATGACGTTGGCGAGTTCATCCCGGGCAAGCCGATCAAGCACCGCGAGGACGCCGAGCGGGAAATGCGGGAGTTCGAGGGAGCAGGGCTCGACGGGATCATCGTCGTGATGCTGACCTACGGCCCGGCGATGCGGGTCGCGCGGTTGCTCAGCGAGTGCCGGCTGCCGATCCTGCTGGCCAATATTCAGCCCGAGCCCAACGTCACCCCGGCGTGGGACATGGCCGACATGACCTATAACCAGGGCGTGCACGGCGCGCAGGACACGGCGAACGCGATGGTGCGGGCCGGGCGGCGGTTCCAGGTGCTGACCGATGACTGGCGGAGCGATTCCTTTAAGGCCGACGTCGGGCAGTGGGCGCGGGCGGCCGCGGCCGTGACGGCGTGGAAGTCGCTCAAGGTCGCGATCTTCGGCTACGCGATGAACGACATGGGCGACATCCGCGTCGACGAGAGCGCCCTGATCCGCTCGCTGGGTCCGGAGATCCTCGCCGTGGCGCAGGGCGACCTTTACCGCGGCATGCAGGCGGTGACCGAGGAGCAGGTCGCCGAGTTGACGGCGTTCGAGGATTCCCAATTCGAGATCGATCCCAGGCTGTCCGCCGAGGAACGGGCCGATCATGCCCGGATGCAACTGGCGATCGAGGCGATCCTGGTGGACCGCGGGTTCGGCGCCTACAGCACGCACTTCGATGCGATCGGCGAGGACGGGCGGTTCTCGCGGCTGCCGCTCGCGGCCGCATCTTCGCTGATGGCCAAGGGCTACGGCTATGGCGCCGAAGGCGACGTGCTGACCGCCTGCATGGTGTCGGCCGGGCACACGCTGATCGGCGACGCGCACTTCACCGAGATGTACGCGATGGACTTCGCTTCGGACTCGATCTTGATGAGCCACATGGGCGAGGGCAACTGGAAGGTGGCCCGCACCGATCGCCCGGTCAAGCTGATCAAGCGGCCGCTGGGGATCGGCAGGCTGGCTGACCCGCCGACGTTCTTGTTCCAGTACCAGCCGGGGCCGGCGACGCTGGCCACGCTGGTGTCGCTTGAGGGAACTCGATTCAGGATGGTCGTGGCCGAAGGCGAGAACCTGGACAGCCAGGAGCTTCCGGCGCTGGAGATGCCGTACGGGCAGTTCAGGCCCGCTTCCGGGGTGCGCCGGTGCCTGACCGGCTGGATGTCAGCCGGCGGGCCGCACCACGAGGTGATGAACCTGGGGCACCACGCCTCGAGCTGGGAACTGTTCTGCCGGCTGGCCGGAATCGAGTTCGTGCAGGTTTAGGGTCGATCTCGGAGACTCCGCCTTCACGCTGCGCTGGACCGGAAGTACCTGCAGCAGTAACGCGCTCGCAACCTGCCCGTACCTGGCCAGCAGGTGATTAGCTAGCCGTATGGGGACACATCAAGCACAGCGGCTGCGCAGCTCGGAATGGTTCGGTGCCGACGGGCGCCCGGGGATGATCTACCGGTCCTGGCTGCGGGCCGAGGGCTTTCCGCCTGAGGTGTTCGACGGCCGGCCGGTGATCGGCATCGCGAACAGCTGGTCGGAGCTGACGCCGTGCAACGCGCACCTGCGGTCCCTGGCAGATGCGGTCAAGCGCGGCGTGTGGCAGGCGGGCGGGTTCCCGCTTGAGTTCCCCACGATGTCCCTGGGTGAGTCGCTGATGCGGCCGACCGCGATGCTGTTCCGCAACCTGATGGCGATGGAAGTGGAGGAACTGCTCCGGGCCAACCCGATCGACGGAGTCGTCCTGCTGTCCGGCTGCGACAAGACCACGCCGGCCATGCTCATGGCGGCGGCGAGCGCGGACCTGCCGGCGATCATGGTCACCGGCGGGCCGATGCTGAACGGCAAGTTCCGGGGCGCGAACGTCGGCTCGGGGACGCACGTCTGGAAGTTCGAGGCCGAGCTGACCGCCGGGCGGATGACCCAGGCCGAGTGCGTGATCGCCGAGAGCGGCATGGCGCGCTCGTGCGGTCACTGCATGACCATGGGGACTGCTTCCACGATGGCCTGCATGGCCGAGACGCTTGGCATGCAGCTCCCGGGCTCGGCCGCCTGGCCGGCGGCCGACTCGCGGCGGACGCTGACCGCCACGCTGGCCGGGCAGCGGGCGGTGGAGCTGGCCCGCGACGGGGTGCGGCCATCGTCGATCCTGACCCGGGCGGCGTTCGAGAACGCGATCAAGGTGAACGCCGCGATCGGCGGTTCGACCAACGCGGTGATCCATCTGCTGGCCATTGCCGGACGGGCCGGGGTGCCGCTCGCGCTCGGCGACTTCGACTCGCTGGCACGGTCGGTGCCCACGCTGGTCAACCTGATGCCGTCGGGCGAGTACCTGATGGAAGATTTCTGCTACGCGGGCGGGCTGCCCGCGGTGATGGCGCAGCTGGGGGAATTGCTTCATCTTGATCATGTGGGGGTGTCAGGGCGGCCGCTTTCCTCGGTAGTGGCGGAGGCTGAGTGCTTCAACCGCGACGTGATCCGGTCGATCGACTCGCCGCTGCAGGCCGCCGGGACCGGGACCGCCGTGCTCCGGGGGAACCTGTGCCCGGGCGGCGCGGTCATCAAGCAGTCGGCAGCAACGCCGTCGCTGCTGGTACACCGTGGCCAGGCGCTGGTGTTCGACTCGATCGAGGACTATCACGCGGTGTCCGACCGGTCCGACCTGCCGGTGTCTGAGTCGACGGTGCTTGTGGTACGCGGTGCCGGACCGCGCGGGTATCCGGGCATGCCGGAGATCGGCAATTTCGTGCTGCCGCGCGTGCTGCTTGAGCGGGGCGTGACCGACATGGTGCGGATTTCCGACGCCAGGATGAGCGGGACCGGATACGGCACCGTCGTGCTGCACGTCTCCCCCGAGGCTGTGGCTGGCGGGCCGCTCGCGCTCGTAAGGACCGGCGACTGGATCTCCCTGGATGTGCCCGCCCGGACGCTGACACTGGAAGTCAGCGATTCGGAACTGGAACTGCGCCGCTCTGCCTGGGTCGCCCCGGAAAGCACGCACCGGCGCGGGTACGCCCGCCTGTATGTCGAGCACGTGCTCCAGGCCCACCAGGGCGCCGACCTGGACTTCCTGGTCGGCTCAAGCGGTGCCGCCGTCCCCCGCCACAACCACTAACGCCGCCTGGCCCTCTCCCGGCTGTTTCGCGCGCCGTAAACCCGCACCTTTGCCAGATCTGTTGTTCGCGTGATGACGCGGTGCTACAAATGGCATCGAAATGTGCTGCGCAATGTTGCGCTTTGCCTCCGTCGCGACTAGGGATCAGGTGTCGAGGAACTCCAAAGGCAGGGAGCACCGTCCGCTCCCTGAGAAGATTACCGACCTCGCGAGGAACGTTCTGGACAGCACGATCAGGTTGCCCAAGTTTCAGCGTGACTTCGTGTGGACGCGTCAGCAGGTGCTCGATCTTCTCGACTCGATCGCGCGCGGGTACCCGATCGGGAGCTTCCTGCTCTGGAAGAGCACGGTCAACCTCGCCAGCGAGAGCACCATCGCCGGCCTCCAGGTAGAAACCCCGGACGACGGCGAAGAGACGGTGTACCTGCTTGACGGGTGCCAGCGGCTGTCCACCATCTGCGGTGCGTTGCACTGGGAGCCCAACGCAGATCCGGATAGCTTCTGGAACCTGGTCTACGAACTTGAGGAAGAAAGGTTCCTGCACCGCTACGACCTCCAGGAGCCGCCACCCAGCCAGGTGCCGCTTCGGCTGCTCGACACCCCGGCGGTCTATTTTCCGCGTCTTATTGACCTGTCCGGGGAATTGCAGATGCGTGCCCGCGCCCTGTACGAGCGCATCACCGGATACGAAGTCGCCACTGTGACCCTCAAGGGGACACCGCTGTCCGAGGTCGGCCGGATCTTCGAGCGGGTGAACACCCGGGGAACGCCGCTGGCGACGGTCGAGCTCGTGCGGGCAGCTACGTGGCGACAGGACTTCGACCTGCTCGATGAAATCGACGGGATCCGCGATGTGCTCGCCAGCAAGCACTTCGCCTTAATCGACAGAAAACTTGTGCTGCGCGCGATCGCCGCGGCCGCGGGAAAGGGATTCGCCACAGCGAACATCGAGGAGCTGCCGTTCCTTGACCCGCTGGTGCTGAAATCAGCGGTCGGTGCGACTCAGGAGGCCGCTCGCCGTGCGGTCGACTTCCTGACAACCGAAATTGGCGCACCGACAGCAGAGGCGCTGCCGTATGCCAATCAGTTCGCCGTCGTGGTGGAGCTGTTTCGCCAGGTGCCACGACCGACTTCCGTCCAGTACGCCGCGATGCGGGGCTGGTTCTGGCAGACGACGCTCACCGGCTACTACGACGGCTGGAACAAGAAAAAGATGGCCGCCGACCTGGCCGCGATCGAGCGGTTCCGGCATGGCGCCAAGATTATCGAGGTCCAATCCCCGCCCCTGAGCACCAGGCTATGGACGGCCGACCAGTACCGCAGGGACAGCGCCAAGACCAAGGCCCTGGCGCTCATGCTCGCCGCCGCCGGACCGCGGGACCTGCGCACCGGCGCTCGCATTGACAGCGGGCGCGCGCTGGCGATGACGAACGAGGTGCAGTTCCATCATTTTTTCCCGAAGGCATGGCTCCTGGCCCAGGCAACGCCTTACGAAGAGACGAATCTGCTCGTGAACATCGTCATGCTGACCGCGATCAGTAATCAAGCGGTCGCGGCTGACCCGCCGGCCGCCTATCTGAAGGGCGAGATCGGCTTGTGCGGTGAGGCGGAGATGCGTCGTCGGCTGGAAAGCCTGCTGATCTCTCCGCAGGCCTTTGACGCAGCGATGCAAGGTGATTACAAGGCGTTCGTAGCAGCGCGGGCCGAGACGCTTCTCGCCTGGGCCAACGATCTGACCCGCGGGCAGTTCATCGCCGAGGAACCCGGGAGCAGCGATCCGGAAGTCCTCATGCGCGGTGAGACGGCAGAGGTCGCGGACACCAGCACCGACGACGACTAGCCAGGCACTCCCCGAGGCGTTCTGTCAGTGCCCGCTGCTTTCCTGATATGACCGGTCAGGGAGGGCACATGAAGATACGGGCCTTGCCCGAAGCGGACCGACCGCGAGAACGCTTGCTGAGCCGGGGCGCGGCTGCCTTGTCCGACCGTGAGTTGCTCGCACTCGTTCTCGGGTCGGGGCTGCCGGGCTGCGACGCGATTGAGCTCGCCGCCGTCCTGATCGGCCAATCTGGCGGCCTCTCCGCGCTCGCCACCGCTGATCCTCATGCGCTTAAGCGGCTGCCGGGCGTCGGCGCGGCGAAGGCGGCACGCGTTGCGGCCGCGTTCGAACTGGCCAGGCGCGCCGCCGTGACGCAAGAGAGGCGACGCGTTGCCAGTTCGTCAGACGTGGCCGTTGTCGCCGCCCCCTGCCTGCGCGGCCTGCGACACGAGCGCGTCGTCGTGATCGCGTGCGACACCTCCGGCGGCATCCTCCGGGTCACGCCGCTGATCGACGGCGGCGCCGACCGTAGCCTGATCCCCATCCGAGACGTGCTCAGCACGGTCCTCGAGGTCGGCGGCACTAGCTTTGCCATAGCTCATAACCACCCCAGCGGCACCCTGGGACCAAGTCCGCAGGACACCGACGCAACGGCCAGGCTCCGAAGCGCCGCGGTCGTCGTGGGATTGCGCTTCCTCGACCACGTAATCCTCACGGATGCAGGATGGGCGAGGATCCCCTAGGGACGCCCGCGCCGCCCCGAGGTGCCCGCTGACTGCGAAGTCGAGCACAGACAGCCGAGTGGAGGTCTCACTCGCGAGCACGCGAGACTTAAGCCGACTTCAAGGATCAGATGATCGCGTAGACAAGCTCGCTTAGCTCGTCCATCGCCTCCCGCAGCCTCGTGCTCCCTCCGAACCGCCTCTCGATCTCCGAGACGGTGCCTAGCTCGGCGTACGACTCCGAGCGCAGCGCTGCCACGTCGAGCTCTTCGGCGCCATGCGCCGCATACTGGTCGAGGACCTTGTCCAAGACCTCGAAAGGCTCGGGCGGGAACGACAGGAGGAAGTCCTGGTGGCATGCGATGACCCGCTGCCGCCTCTGCGCCCGTGATAGCAGCGGAATCTCCCAGGCAGCGTAAAGAAGCAGGTCGATCACATCGGAATCAGGGCGCCCGGCCCACTCAGCGAGCTCTTCAGTAGTGATCTGACTGTCAGCAAGGTGATCGCGCAGCGCACGCCGGCCTATCGCCTGTGCCCACTGAGCCAGCAACTGGCCGGGATCGAGCCTGAGCCTGAGCACCTGGTCGCGGACGTACTGACCGTAATCGCGGAGTTTCAGCCCGCCGTCTGCCGGGTCGTAGACGTAGAAGGCCAAGCCCCACGGTATGACGGGCACCCCGTCAACGTGGAACATGCGCGGGCTCGCAAGCAGAAGGTCGATCTCGTCCTGGCCGGTGACGTCGGGGGCTAGCAGGCCGCCTTCCTGCTCCGCGTACTGACCGGACGGCTCGGCAAGCTGGTCAATGCCTTCGGGATCTTTGTCGTCGACGGTGTTGACGATATTCCCGTCTCTGTCGGTTTCATCGCGGATCAGGCGCATCGGGGAGCCGTCGAACGCGGGGTCTCTGAAAAGCCTGGTTGCTTCGACGAAGTCAATGATGTCGAAAGAGAATTTCTGGTCCTCAGGGAAAAGGCGCGTGCCGAGTCCGGTGATTTGCTTGAACTCGGGCATTGACCTGATTACCTGAAACAGGACAATATTGCGCAACGTCGGAATATCGACGCCCGTAGTCAACGGGCGGGACGTAACCGCGATCGCGGGAATTTGAGTCTCGACGTGGCGGAACTTTTCAAGCCACCCCTGGCCGGCGTCCCCGTCTAGCGCGGTGATGCGACACGCGTAGTCCTGCCCGTGACTGGCGGCGATGTCCTGGTTGGCGTCAAGCAGCGCCCGGGTCATCCGGGCGGCATGATCGGAGTTCTCGCAGAACACGATGGTCTTGCCCAGCCTGTTAGTGCGCTTCAGGTAGTCGGTCAGGTACCTGGCCGCCTCTTCGGTCCGGTCAAGGGTGGCCAGCACTCGCTGGTACTCCCGCGGGCCGTAGAGCTTGTCGGGGATCTCACGCTCATAGTGATCCGCTTGCCCCGGATCAGGCCGCCGACCGGTCAGGTCGACGTTCATCCGGACCCGCCTGACCCGGTACGGAGCCAGAAAGCCGTCGTCGATGCCACGGGCGAGGGAGTATTCGTACACAGGCTCGCCGAAGTGCTGGTATGTATCCGCGTCTTTCGCGCTGATCGGCGTGGCGGTGAGGCCGATCTGCACGGCCGGCGCGAAGTACTCAAGGATCGCCCGCCACGCAGCGCCCTCAGCGGCACTGCCGCGGTGGCACTCATCCACGATAACCAGGTCGAAGTAATCCTTCTGGAATTGAAGATAGGGCCTTTCGTCGCCACCGCCGGCGAGCGGCTGGCAGAGGGCGAAGTAGATGTGCGGCCCGGTCTTCGTGTCTTCGCCGCGGAGTCTGCGGACGGCGTCGCCGAACATCGGCTCGAAATACCCGTCGATCGCCTGATCCAAAAGGATGTTGTGATCGGCGACATACAACACGCGCGGTTTGCGACCGCCGGGCCAGTCCCTGGCCCGCAGCTTCGCCACGATCTGCGCCGCCACGAACGTCTTGCCCGTCCCTGCCGCGAGCACCAGCAGGAGCCTGCGACCCCCGCGGGCGATCGCCTGCACCGTCCGGTTGATCGCGACCTGCTGGTAGTAGCGTGGCATCATAGGGGTGCCATCCCAGTTGCGCAGCGCGGGACTCAGCGACGCCGATGCGAGTTCGCTTGCCACGTCGTCCGCCAGCTCACGGTCCTTGAGGTACCGTGCCCACAGCGCCTCTGGTGAAGGAAAGCCCGGGACGTCGCGTGCCTTACCGGTGCGCGCCTGAAGCTCACTCGTCAGCTGGCCGTTCGTCGCATAGGCGAATGGCGCATCAAGGAGTTCCGCGTAGCGCTTGACCTGCTCAAACCCATCGGCGGGAGCTCTGAGCAGGCGCTTGGCCCCGATCACCGCGATCGGAAGCCCATCGGAGTGCTCAAGGACATAGTCAGCGATCAGCGGCCGTTCCTGCCGGTGCAAACGAGCCGTGGCGCGGATCCTGCCCCTGGTAATCCGATACTGAACCCTGATCTGCTGCTCTTTCCAGCCCGCCCGGTCCAGCGCCGGCAGCACGAACTGACGGCAGGCCTCGTCCTCGGCCGGTCCATGCGAGCTGGGCGTCACAGCAACATTTTTACTCTAGATCCCTGCCCGCGGCGCGCTGGATTCCGCGCCGGCCGCGAACAGCACCTTTTACATTTCCGAAGCCCGGACCAGCAAATTCCCCGCGGCCACGCGCATACCAGCGTGACCGGGTCTGGCGTCAGGAAGCTCGATCACCCCAAGAGCGTCAGGAGTGGACGCCGAGCGCTCGGTGCACGGCAGGGTCAGCCAGGCTCGCGGCGACCAGGTCCGCCGTCAAGACGACGCCAGCCACCGAGGGAATACCGATCACTCGCATTCCTGCCGCCTTCGCGGCCGTCACGCCGGGATTCGAGTCCTCGAGCGCGACCGCTCTTTCTGGCGCCACTCCCAGGCGGTGGCAGGCGGCCAGGTAAAGGTCGGGCGCCGGCTTGGGCTTCGTCACATCATCAACCCCGAGGATCACGGCGAAGTGCGCTTGCAGTCCGACCCGGCGCAGGCCAGCCAGGAGATGACTACGCGGCGAATTCGACGCGACAGCCAGCGGCACGCCATGCGCCTGCAGCCGCCCCACCAGTTCCACCGCCCCGGGCCGGGGCGTAGCCCCGTTGGCGATCTCCGTCAGCGCCCTGGCATACAGTTGGTCGCTAAGCTGGCGGCCAGCACCGGGCTGGTCAAGCAGCTTTTCGAGGATCGGGGCCGACGTCTGCGGCGACGTGCCGACCAGCGCCCTCTTCGCGGTCAGGTCGAACAGGTGATCGCAGGCCTTGAACAATGCCTCTTCGGCGGCGGTCCAGCAGGGCTCGGTGTCGAGCAGCAGCCCGTCGTTGTCGAAGACGACCGCCTGCGGCTTGCTGAGCTCTCCGGTCACCCGACCGACCTTATCCTAGATGCCCGCAATGCCGACTATCGACCTATCGGCGCCATGGTCCGGCGGCTTCCTGGTGGAGGATTCTCAGGTGCGGGAGCCTTTTCGTCGTGGACCGCGACAATCCTCCCCGACCCGTGAACTCTCCGCCAGGAACCTGGCAACCCTCCCGGATCTGAAGACCCTCCGCCAGGAGCCCGGCAACGTCCCGGATGCGACCCCCTCGCCCCGGAACCCGGCACGCGGCACGGGCAGGCGACCGCGACACCCCCGACTCGCCCCCGCCCTGATCTCCTGGCGACGGCACGAAAACGCCATCTAATAAGAGTCAGCGGGTTCGCTCTCGTGATCAAGACGCACGAGACCGCACAACCGCTCCCCCGGTGCTCGTAAGGACCAATATCCGCTCAGATGTGTTTCTCAACAATGGCGGCCTGTACAGCTCTTTCTCAGCGGGCATACTCTGGCACCGCGACGATCGCGGGCCTACCCGGGGGGCAGTAAGTTGGGGATGTCGCCGATAGCGTCATTGCGGCGGGCGGCAGTTGTGCCATTGCTGGCCGGATCGCTGGCTGTCGCGCCAGCACCAGGAGCGGACCGAGCGCCCGCCAGGGCGTCCCCTCCGGATGCCAGGCCTGTCTGCGCCACGAACCAGGCCGGGGACCTGGTGTCCTGCCCGCGCCCGCTCAGTACGCGGGAACTGCCTGCGGGCGCGCGCGACCGCGCGAAGGTCACCGTGCCGATCAGGAAACTGGCGGCATTCGTCGACACCAGGACGTGGACGAGCGCGGGCGGCAACACCTTTCCCGGTGCTGACGTGCCCTTCGGCATGATGCAGTGGAGCCCCGACACCATGCCGCACCGTAGCGCCGGAGGCGGCTATACCTTCGGCGACAAGAGGATTACTGGCTACAGCCTGACGCATGTGTCCGGCCCCGGCTGCCTCGCCGCCGGCGATATCCCGATCCTGCCGCTGACCGGCCCGATGCCGCGCGGCGACCTGAACGCGCTGACGACCGCTTTCACCAATAAGGGCGAGATCGCGCAGGCCGGCTACTACTCAGCTCGCAGCAACCTGCCGCACACCGTGACCTCGCAACTCACCGAGACGCCGCACGCGGCTATCGGCGCATTCACCTTTCCGCGGGTCAAGGACGCGGATTTCCTGATCAAGCTCGACGACAGCCAGCGCGGGGACTTTTCTCCGCAGGCCCGCATCGTCGGGCGCAGGGAAATCTCAGGGTCTATTACGAGCGGTAACTTCTGCGACGAAGGCAGTAAAGACGGCCCGCAACTCTACACAGTCAGCTTCGACATTATCTTTAACCGCTCGTTCCGGGTGGCGGCAATCAATCCGCAGGCCCGTCGGGCTCTGCCCGGCTCGGTTTTCGTCTCATTCGACGCACGAGTCCGCCATGTGATCGAGGCCAAGGTCGCCATCTCTTACGTGAGCACGGGCAACGCGGTGCTTAACCGGCAGCGTGAGCTCCCCGGGTGGGATTTCGGCTACTACAAGGGAAAGGCGCAGCGCGCCTGGGACTCCTTGCTGGGCGAGATCACTGTCTCCGGCGGGAGCTTCGCACAGACGCAGGAGTTCTACAGCCTGCTCTATAAAGACCTGCTCCAGCCGAACATCATTAGCGACGTCAACCGGCAATATCGGGGCTCGGACCTGCTGGTACACCGGCTGCCGGCCGGCAAGACGGCGCATTCCGGGCAGGGTGCGGAGTACGGGATGTTTTCCGGGTGGGACATTTACCATTCGCTCGCCCAGCTGCAGGCAATGCTCGATCCTGGCGCCGCCAGCGACATGGCCCAGTCGCTGGTCAACGAGTACTCGCAGAATGGCATCCTGCCCCAATGGGGTTACCTGAACCTGGACAACTACGTGATGATCGGCGATCCGTCGGACGCGGTGATCGCTGACTATTACGCGTTCGGTGCCCGGCATTTCCGCGCCTCGCAGGCGCTGGCTGACATGGTGCACCAGGCCACCATGACTGGCCCGGTCAGGCCGGGCGCTGAGATCGAGGCCCGGTTTGGCTACCTGCCGCAAGACGCGACCTACGGCTGCTGCCAGATGCGCGGTTACGTCTCGGCGCAACTCGAGTACGACGCGGCGGACTCAGCGATCTCGGCGTTCGCGGCCGCTCTCGGGCATCCGAACGAGGCACGCAAATTCGAGCGCGCCGCCAACAGGTGGGTCAATCTCTTCGACGCGTCCGCTAGCTTGCTCGTGCCGCGGCTGCTCAAGGGCGGGTTCGTGACCGGCGTCACGCCGGCCACCAGCAAGGGCTACACCGAAGGCGACGCGGAAGAGTACCTGTGGGACGTGCCGAACGACTACGCCGGGCTGTTCGCCAAGCTGGGCGGCAACGCCGTCGTCGCGCCCGAGCTGGCCACTTACCTGTCCAAGCCGAACCGCCGCGGGCCGTTCGCGTTCATGGAGAACGAGTTCGACCTCGGCGAGCAGTTCGCACCTGACTACGCCGGCGATCCCGCGACCGCACAACTCGCCGTCAGCACCATCCGCGACAACATCTTCCCGCCCGGTCCGTCCGGGCTGCGCAATAATGACGATCTCGGCGGCGAGAGCTCGCAGTTCATCTGGGAAATGCTCGGCCTGTACCCGGAAAACCCAGGCCGGGGAAACCTCCTGTTCGCCAGCCCCGGCTTCCCGAGCGAGTCGATTCACCTGCCGTCGGGCAAGACGATCGCGATCACGGCGCCGGGAGCAAGCCCGACGACGTTCTACGTTCAGTCGCTGACGATCAACGGCAAGGCCGACAGCAACTTGTACGTGCCGTTCGGCCTGCTGGCGCGAGGTGCGACGCTGGCCTGGACGCTGGGCGCGGCCCCGTCCGCCTGGGGCAGCGCGCCAGCCGACGCGCCGCCTTCCTACCGCGCAGGCGACTAGCCCGGGCCCGGGGCGCCCCCGCTTCGGCTCATTCGCGCAGGTCAGTGATCAGCATGTGCCCTGGTGCATGAGTGATCGCGAACGGCAGGCGCGCCGCGGCGATGGCCGCCTGGGGGGTGACGCCGCAGGCCCAGAAGAGGGGAACGTCGCCAGGCGCAGGCACGACGGGATCGCCGAAATCAGGCCGGGTCAGGTCAGCGATGCCAAGCTCGCCCGGGTCGCCCGCATGGACAGGCGCGCCGTGGCTGGACGGATACGCGGCCGTCACCTCCGCCGCCGTCGCCACCAGGTCAGCGGGCACCGGCCGCATCGACGTGACCAGCGGGCCAGCGAACCGGCCAGCAGGCTCGCACTGGCGGTTCGTCACGAACATCGGCACGTTGACGCCCTGCTCAAGGTGCCGCACCGGCACGCCGGCCGCGAGCAGCGCGCGCTCGAACGTAAAACTGCATCCGAGAAGGAAAGAAACCAGGTCGTCTCGCCACACATCACCGATGTCGCCCGGCTCGGAAACGCAGGCTCCGTCCACCCAGATCCGGTACGCGGGCAGGTCGGTGCGCAGGTCGGCTCCCGCGGCGAGGCGCGTGGCCGGGCTGCCGGGAGCGCAGATGTCGAGCAGCGGGCAGGGCCTGGGGTTGCGGCGGGCGAACTGCTCGAACTCGGCGGCGGCATCCTGGCGCACCACGACCAGGTTCGCCTGGGCGTAGCCGGGAGCACAGCCTGCCGTCGGCACCCGCAGGCCCGCGCGGTACGCGGCCCTGGCCTCGGCCGGCGCAGCGAACCCCATGAGCGATCCTCCAGCCTCGAACTCCATGGGCAATCCGCTGGCCCTGCCGCGCATGCATCAGGGCTAGCCCCGATGCCGCGAGGGACCCGTCGAAGTTAACTTTCCCGGCAAACGACCAGCCTGCCCCGCGCAGGTCCTAACCTAGGTGAGCCTCCGTGATCACGCCGCCATCCATGATCGCGGAAACTTGCCCTCGTGCCAACCCGCGCCTGCCGGGCGCGCGGACCGGCCCGGGCGCAGCCGGCGGACAGCGGGCACACGGAACCGGCCCCAGCCAGCGGACAGCGGGCACACGGAACCGCACCCAGCCAGCGGACGGCGGGCACACGGAACCGGACCCAGCCAGCGGACGGCGGCGCGGCACGCCCCGGGCACTGGTTTGCCTCGTACTGAGGCCCACCTATGGGACATCCAGGGCGCTCCAGCGCCACCTTTGGGCCATCGAGGGGCCAGTCGCACGGCTCATCAACCAGCAGTGTTGCAACGACCCCTTGAACCCGCGGTCATGACCTGCGCGTAAAGCTCCGTGATCACGGCCTGGATCATGATCGCGAGGATCACGCCGGCTCCGCGGAGCCCCCCGGGGGGAAGCCGATCTTGTGACCGCGCCAAACGCCTGCCGGGTACGCCGCGCCTGATCCCGGCAGCGTCCAGATCATCCGCGTATCTGGCCGGACGCCCGATTCAGCCCGCAAACCCGATCCCCTTGGCAACCTATTTCGTTGAGGTCACCTCGCTGAAGACCCACCCGATCATGGCCCGGAGTACTGAAAACTCCAGCAGCAGGTGGGACCACGCCGTGAGGGCTCCGGGCGCGCGCCGGGCGGCGCGCTGCGGCCGGGCGGCCGCTGGGCGGCCGGGCGGCCGCTGGGCGGCCGGGGAGCGCTGTGCTTTCCGGCTCGGGTCCGGGCCGCGGGTAAAATTGCGCGCTATTGGCTCGCCAGCGTCGGCGCCCGCATCGGGCGGCTCCCGCGGAAAGGACTAGGTAGTCACGGTGGAGTCCACTGAGGACACGCGCCATCCCGGGCAGCCGGAGCAGCCGGAGCAGTCCGCGCAGCCGGAGCAGCCCGCGCAGGCCCAGCAGCCGGACGAGCGGGACGAGGCTGGCCGCGCGGACCTGGTCCAGGAGATACGGCAGCAGCGGATCAGGAAGGTCGCCCAGCTCAGGGAGATGGGCATCGACCCGTATCCCGCCAGCGCCGTCGAGCGCGCCAGCATCCAAGACGCCCTGGCCCTGCCCGGCGGCGAGCCCGTGACGATCGCCGGGCGGATCATGCTGCTGCGGCCCATGGGCAACCTGTGCTTCGGTCAGTTGCACGACGAGACCGGCACGATGCAGTTCATGATCAGCAAGAAGGAACTCGGCGAGGACGCCAAGCCCGGCTACAAGGACCTCGTCAAGCTGCTCGACCTCGGCGACTTCCTCGCGGTCGACGGCTACCGGACCACGACGCGGCTCGGCGAGCCGACGGTCGCCGCCCGCAAGGCCACCATCTTGTCCAAGTCGCTCCGCCCGCTGCCCGACAAGCACGCCGGGCTGACTAACGAGGAAGTTCTGCTCAGGAAGCGCTACCTGGACATCCTCCTGCATCGTGACATCCAGGACATGATTTACAAGAAGGCGCGGTTCTGGCGGTCAATGCGGCAGTTCTTCGAAGAGCGCGGCTTCGTGGAAGTGCAGACGCCCGCGATCGAGTTCACCACAGGAGGCGCTGACGCCCGCCCGTTCGTGGCGCATCACCACTTCCTGGACACCGAGGTCTATTTCCGGATCTCGATGGGCGAACTGTGGCAGAAGCGGCTGCTCGTCGCCGGCCTGGAACGCACCTTCGAGATCGGCAGGCAGTTCCGCAACGAGAATCAGAGCCGCGAGCACCTTAACGACTACGACCAGATGGAGTTCTACTGGGCCTACGCCGACTACGAGTCAGGCATGGCTTTGCTCGAGGACCTGTACAAGACGGTGATTTCCGAGACCTTCGGCAAGCTCGAATTCGACCTGCACCGCGGCGGCCTGGACTACCACGTGAACCTGGCCGACAAGTGGGTACGCTACGACTACTTCGAGACCATCGCCGAGCACGCCGGCATCGACGCCGAAGCCGCCTCCACCGATGAGCTGGTAGCGAGAATCCGCGAACTCGGCCTTCCGCTCGACCTGAAGGGCTTCAACCGGGCCAGAGCTCTCGACACATTGTGGAAGCACTGCCGCAGGCGCCTGTCCGGTCCCGGCTTCCTGGTCAACGAGCCAGTCGAAACCTCACCGCTGGCCAAGCGGCGGCCCGAGCGGCCCGAGGTAGTCGAGCGCGTTCATGTCATCATCGCCGGCAGCGAGCTCGGCAACGGCTACAGCGAACTCAACGACCCGCAGGAACAGGCCAGGCGGTTCGCCCGCCAGCAGGAAATGCGCGACGCGGGCGACGAGGAGGCCCAGCTTCCCGACGACGAGTTCGTCGAGGCGCTCGAATACGGTATGCCGCCAGCGTTCGGCTTCGGGATGAGCGAGCGCGTGTTCGCGTTCTTCATGAACAAGAGCATTCGCGAGACCCAGATCTTCCCCTTGCTGCGCCCGCTGGACAAGGGCCGGGGTTAGCCGCGGGCGAGCCACCTAGTCAGCGACAGCACGACGCCGGCATTCGTTCCCCCACGGGTTTGGGTATGAAGGCATCGTGGACATCACAGAGTTGATCTTGGAGGATCATCGCGAGCAGCGGCGGTTGTTCGCGATGATCGAGCAGGCCGGCAGCGCGGGGCCGCAGACGCTTGGGTTGCTGTGGTCGCGGCTGGCCGCGTTCCTGGAGGTGCACGCGCAGGCGGAGGAGGAACTCTTCTACCCGGAACTGCTCCGCGCCGGGCTGGCCTCCGGCCGCGTGCGCCAGGCCGAGGGCGAGACCCTTGACGCGATCAGTGACCACAACGAGATCAGGGACACGATCGGTGAGGTGGCGGGTCACCCGGCCGGCAGCCCGGGCTGGCACGCGGCCATCGCGGCCGTCAACCGCGCCAACGGCGATCACATGGCCGAGGAGGAGCGGGAGGGCCTCGCTGACTTCCGGCGGGAGGCCAGCCTGCAGGTGCGGCATGATCTGGCCGTGGCGTTCGCGGCCTTCGAGGCCAGGCACTTCGCCGGCGTCCTGCCCGTCGACAAAGACCCGGCCAGTTACGTCCGGCAGGCTGAGCGGGCAGCCATCGGCGGACGGTCATCGGGCGTGCTCAGCATTGGCAGTTTGAAAGATGGACGCCAGCCAGCGCAGTTCTGATGCTGACTGTCGGTGGGGGCGTTTAGTCTGGCGCAGGCAAGTGCCGGACTCATCCGCGAGGAGCATCGATGGCCGACGCTGACGACGTTCGCCGCTTGGCGCTGGCCCTGCCTGGCGTGGAGGAGATCGATAGCGACGGGTTCGATTTCCGGGTGGGCGGCAAGGGTTTCGTCTGGTCATACCCCGAGCGCCTTCCGGGCGGGCGAAGGGTGATCCGCACCGACATCGCGGTCCTGTACGTAGGGGACGAGGCTGAGAAGCAGGCGCTGACTCTCGGCGAGCCCGAGGTGTTCTTCACCGCGGCCGGGTACGCCGGCTGGCCGCTGGTGATGGTCCGGCTGACCGAGGTCGACGCCGATCGCCTGGCCGAACTCGTCACCGATGCGTGGAAGATGCGGGACGAAGGCGGGGACAGACCCCTGACGGACCGGGCTCCTGACTAGTTAAGGCTGTGGGATGACCGAGAGCTTCACCGGCCAGTTGTGGCGCGACATCGGCGGCATCTACGCGGCGATCCTGGCGCACCCTTTTGTCACTGGACTGGCTGATGGCAGCCTGCCGGCTGAGTCGTTTGAGTTCTACGTGCTCCAGGACGCGCTGTTCCTGCGGAAATACGCGTGCGCGCTGGCGACAGTGGCGAGCCGGGCGCCGGATGCGGCGGCTACCGAAATGTTCGCCAGGCACGCGGCCGGCATCGTTTCGGCCGAAATGAGCCTGCACACCTCACTGCTCGCGGAACTCGGCATCGACCCGGCCCGGGCGGCCAGCGCCATTGAGGCCCCGGTCACCCTTGCTTACACCAGCTATCTGCTGGCCGCGGCATTCGGCGGCAGCTATGGCGAAGGTGTCGGTGCCGTACTTCCCTGCTACTGGATCTATGCCGAAGTCGGCAGGCAGCTGGCACGGCGAGGGTCACCGAATCCGCGTTATCAGCAGTGGATAGCTACCTATGGCGCCGACGAGTTCGGCGAGGAGGCCCGCGAAGTCATCGCGATCACTGACGCGCTGAGCGGGGAGTTGTCCCCGGCCGAGCTCGATCGCGTCCGCACCCGCTTTTACGCGACAAGCAGGTACGAGTGGATGTTCTGGGACATGGGCTACCGGCGCGAAGGCTGGCCGATTTAGCACCGGCACCCGGCCTGCCAGGCCGAAAGCGGCCCGCTATGTAGCGGGTCTGCCTAGCCGATTCGCCCGTTTCGCGTCTTTACATCGGCCATGTGACACGTTTGCATGACATCGACATAGGTAGTTCCTCGGTGTGGCGTGTTGACAATCGACCATGAGATCGCGAACTATCTACTCCATGTCCAGAAACGTTTCCGTAGTGATAACAGATGACCTTGACGGCACAGAGGGCGCCGAGACCGTTTCGTTCGGAATAGATGGCGCCTCCTACGAGATTGATCTGAGCGAGGCGAACCGCAGCCGGCTGGCGGATGGCCTTGCTCCGTTTATCGCGGCCGGGCGGCGTGCCAACCGGAATGCCGGTCGCCGCGGCGGCGGACGCTCGACCAGCCCGTCCGTAGACCGCGCCGCCGTGCGCGCCTGGGCGCGCGAAGCGGGCCTTAACGTATCGGAGCGCGGCCGGATCAGCTCCGATGTCATGAACAAGTACGAAGCAGCGCACTAATCTCGTCGAACGTCGCCGGCAGTGGTCCGGGGACGTCCAGTCCCGCGCGAGCGCGGCCCGGGTACCCCATCGGCGTGAGGTTGATGGGGTGACCCCGGCTGCCCGCTGCCTTTCGCTGCCTTCCGCTGCCCGTCAAATGCCCCAGGTGACGCCGGAGGGCCTTCGATGAGACTTTGACGGGCCTGGAGTTCGCGCCATGATGGGTTCGTGACCAAGGTCGTAATCACCGGGGGTGCAGGTTTCCTAGGGTCGCGGCTGGCCAGGGAGCTGCTCGCGGCCGGGACGCTGGAAGTCGCGGGCGGCGGCCCGTCCGAGATCTCGCGGCTGGTGCTTGCTGACCGGGTACCGGCTCCGGCCGACCTGGCCGGCGACGCTCGCGTCGCTTCAGTTGTCGGTGACCTGGCCGACGGCGGCGAACCTGGCGACCGTGCTGAGGCTGCCGTCGCGCTTGCTGAAGCCGACGTCGTTTTCCATCTCGCCGCTGCCGTCAGCGGCGAGTGCGAGGCGGACTTCGATCTTGGCCTGCGAGCGAACGTGCAGGCGACCCAGGTCCTGCTTCAGTCATTGCGCGAGGCGGGTACCAACCCGCTGGTCGTGTTCGCCAGCTCGGTGGCCGTCTTCGGTGTGTCCGCTGAGCATCCGCTGCCCGACTTCGTGGACGATCACACCGCGCCGAATCCGCAGTCCAGCTACGGCGCGCAGAAAGTCATCTGCGAGCAGCTGCTGGCCGACTACTCGCGCAAGGGGTTCCTGCGCGGCCGGGCCATCAGGCTGGTGACCATCAGCGTCCGGCCGGGCAAGCCCAACGCCGCCGCCACGGGCTTCCTGTCGGGGATAATCCGCGAGCCGCTGGCCGGGTTGCGCGCGACTTGCCCAGTCCAGCCGGATACGGAGGTTGCGCTGGCCTCACCCGATCGCGCGATCAGCGGACTGCTCAGCGCCGCGAGCGCCCCCGACGAGCTCTGGGGTGACCACAGCCCCGTCAACCTGCCAGGTCTCACCACCACGGTCGCGGAGATGGTGGCCGCGCTCGGGCGAGTAGCCGGCCCCGACGCCGCCTCGCTCATCGACTGGGTCGCCGATGCCGCCGTGGCGCGGCTGGTCAGGAGCTGGCCAGCACGGTTCCGGTCGGAGCGAGCGGCCCGGCTTGGACTGGCGGCCGACCCCGACTTCGACACGATCATCAGGGCGCACCTTGCCGAGGTCAGGCAATGACCCCCGCGACTGGCGTGGCGCTGGTGACCGGGGCTGGCTCAGGCCTCGGCCGCGGCATCGCCCGCGCGCTGCTCACCGCCGGCTGGAAGGTCGCTGTCGCCGGACGGCGGGAGGCTCCGCTTCGCGAGACCATTGCCGGCCGCCCGACACCGTCGTGGCCACCCGACGCCGCCCTGGCCGTCCCGGCCGACGTCAGCGATCCCGAGTCGGTCGCGGCGCTCTTCGGCGCCGTCACCCAGCGCTGGGAACGGCTCGATCTCCTGGTCAACAACGCGGGCACGGTCGGCCAGATGGGCAGCGTCGACGAAATCAGCCTTGCCCAGTGGCAGCAGATCGTCGACGTGAACCTCACCGGCGCTTTCCTCTGCGCGCATCACGCGGTACGGATCATGAAAACGCAGGACCCTCCCGGCGGGCGCATCATTAACAACGGCTCGATTTCGGCGCACACCCCGCGACCGCGCAGCGTGGGCTACACCGCAACGAAGCACGCGATGACCGGGCTGACGAAGTCAATAGCACTCGACGGCCGGCGGTTCAACATCGCCTGCGGCCAGATCGACATCGGCAACGCAGCCACCGAGATCACCGAAATCATCAGCAAGGGCATCCTTCAGGCCGACGGGTCCGTCCTGGCCGAGCCGACCTTCGACGCCCTTCACGTGGCCGACGCCGTTCTCTATATGGCGAGCCTGCCACTGGATGCCAACGTCCAGTTCCTGACCATCACCGCGACGCGGATGCCGTATATCGGACGAGGCTGACGGCATGCCGATACTTGCTCCTGATCTCGATCGCGGCCCTGATGCCTTCGTCGGTGTCTCATTTGCCCGGCTCCTGCCTCGCTGTGGCAGCGGCCGGGCTTCTGCGCTCGCCGACCAGTCAGAGCTGATGCGGGAAGGCCATGCGCAGCAGATCGCCGACCGCTTCGAGCACCTCGGCCCGGTGCGGCAGCCGGAACGAGTCAGCGCTGCGCGGGTTCTGCCGGAACCCGCGATCGGCCATCACGTACAGGCTGCGCAGCGTCCGCATGGTGTTCGCGGCCGGAGCGGGCACCGGCCCCGGCACAGCCGCGTCGAAATATTCCCGGATCGGGTCGAGCCACCTGGTAGCCGCGTCCGCCGACAGTTCGGGCCGGGCGAGCACGGTGGCCACCGCGAGAGCGATCCGGTCATCCTCCTGATGGGCGAATACCTGGCTGGTCGGCGCGAGCAGGCGCGAACTCGCTAGTTGCAGTAGTTTCGCGAGGTCGCCGGCGTGGAGCCTGGGCGACTGGCCGAGTCCGCCTACCACGTCGGCGCCGTGCGCGGCCGCGTGCAGCCAGCCGAGTTCCTCGTCCCAGCCGCGCAGATCGGTCTCGGCGAGCCACCAGTCAGCGAAGCGGTCCCGCCAGGCGAGTACCGTCGCAGCATCCAGGCAGCCGGCCTTGGTGTCCCGGCGGATCACCGCCGCCAGGATCAGCGCGCCGAACGTCCTGGCCTGGATCCGCGGATCGGCCAGCAGCGCAGTCACCCGCTGCCCGATGCCAGTCAGCTCGGCGTCAAGCTGGCCGCCGAGAACCCAGGTACCGAGCACCGGGCAGGCCTGCTCATCCCTGAGTACCGGATCAGGTGAGCCCAGCGCCTCCACCAATTCGCCGACAAATTCGGCAGGAGCATGACCGGCGGGAACCTTGTAGCCGGCCTCGGCGATCCCGGCCCAGTCAGTCACCGTGAACCGCCCTGATCCGGGCAGGGGTCAGCGCTTCCATGGCCGCGACAACCGGCCCGAGCCCGGGACGGGCGGTCACGATCCGCACCACTGTCTCGTCAAGGCCGCGCGAGAGACGCGCATAAGCCTCGGCCGCGCCCTGCGCCGAGCCGTAGTAGCCGACCGCGCTGAGCAACTCGTCCGGAGCCGCATCGACCAGGGCGTCCAACGCCTCGCCTCCGCGCTGCCGCTCCTCGAGCCCGGACAAGGCCTCGCCGAATCCCATCTCGCCGAACATGCCGCGGTATCCCGACGTCGGCGGGACGCCCTGCCTGCGCATCGAGTAGCTGAGCACTTGCCGCCCCAGCGCGCGGCGCGCGGCGGCCACGTCCTCATCGACGCAGACCCTGATGTACATGGTCACCGCGACTTCCTTCGGGTCACGTCCGGCGCGGGCCGCGCCGTCCTCCACCATCCGCCGGCTTTGCGCGATCCGGTCCGGCGTCGCCCAGTTGAGCAGGGCGCCATCAGCCAGTTCACCGGCCAGGCGCACCATCTGCGGCCCGAGCGCCCCGAGATACACCGGGACGGGCGGCGGGTCAGCAAGCCCCAGCGAGGCGTCGCTGACGCTCAGCATGGGCCCGTCGTAGCTGACGGTCTCCCCCGCTAGCAGCTTGCGCAGGACCACCAGATAGTCCCGCATGAAGGCAATGGGCTTGTCAGGCAGTCCGCCGGCTTCCCAGAAACGCGGCCCGTAGCCGCCGGTGCCGATCCCGAGGGTGAACCTGCCTTCGGAGATCTGGCCAACTGTCGCGGCCTGGATCGCCAGCAGCAGCGGACTCCACCGACGCGCCACCGGCACGACCGAGATCCCCGTGCGCAATGGCGTGTCAAGGGACCAGGCAGTGCAGACGTGCAGGGAGTCCGGGACACCGCCGGCGGGAGTCCACAGGCTCTCGAAGCCGAGACGCGCGGCTTCCCTGCCCGCCTCACGCAACTCGCCAATTGGCAAACCAAGCCGGCCGTCGAGGCCAACACCTATCCGCATTCGTCACCGCCAGCATCGCCCTGTCAAGGCTTGCCAGGCTAACGGAGCCGGCAACCGGCTGGCCAGGCGGCTCTTGCTCGCCGGCGACTACAGGCCGCGCGAAGGCACGGCACACGAAGGCACGGCACGGCACAGCGCACGCGACGGCACGCCGCGCCAGGGCCTGCCCGCAACAGTCGCGCCGCGGCACGCCAAGGCACCCAGCCCTGAGCCTTTGCGGTGCAACCTAAAGAAACGCACCGCCATGGCGAACTGGGCGGTCTTGACGGTCACCCAAGGCAGAGTTAGCCTCCTGAATCAAATAGGAAACTTTCCTATTTGATTCAGGAGGATCCGCGCATGAGACGACGCTTCCAGCTCCTGGCGGTGCTGGCCGCCGCGACTGCCACGGCCACCACGCTCGGACTCGCTCCGGCCGCCAGTGCGAGCGCCACCGCCACCGCCACCGCAAGGCACGCCAGCCCCAGCCACCACGCCAGTCCTGGCCACCACACCGATCACAACCATCACGCCGAGCACGGCCTTCGCGGCCAGAACAGCCTGCCACAGCACGTCTTCGCGCCCTACTTCGAGACATATGACACCGCCGACGGCGGCATCGCCGAGCTCTCGCAGCAGTCAGGTGACAAGTTCCTGTCGCTCGCGTTCCTGCAGACGGCTCAGCCAGGTTCGTGCGTCGCGCTGTGGGATGGCGATCCAACCCAGCCGATCGCGCCATCCACCTTCGGCAGCGGCATCGCCGCGGTTCAGGCAAGCGGCGGCAACGTCATCCCGTCCTTTGGCGGGTTCACCGCCGATACGACGGGAACGGAACTCGCCGACAGCTGCGCCAGCGTGCCAAGCATCGCCAAGGTCTTCGAAAGCCTTATCACCACCTACCACGTACCGCGCATCGACCTCGACGTCGAGGGCGACTCGATCAACAACACCGCTGGAATCGATCGTCGCAACCAGGCGATCGCGCTCACCGAGCAGTGGGCGAAGGCGCACCATGACCGGATCCAGTTCTCCTACACGCTCCCGACCTTCCCCACCGGCCTGACCGACGCGGGGGTGGCGATCCTGCGGAACGCCGTCGCCGACCACGCCCGGGTCAGCACCGTGAACCTGCTGACCTTTGATTACTTCTTCGGCACCGAGCAAGACATGGTGGCCGACACCGAGACCGCCGCCAGCGGGCTGGTCAGCCAGCTGCAGACGGTCTACCCGACGGCTTCGCCGCGGCACCTCTGGCACATGGTCGGCGTCACCGAAATGCCGGGCATCGATGACTTCGGACCCGACGAGACCTTCTCGCAAGCAGCCGCGAGCACGATTCTGACCTGGGCGAAGACCATGGGAATCGGCACGCTTTCGTTCTGGGCGGTTGAGCGGGACAACGGCAATTGCCCTGGAACCAAGGGAGCCGGAAACTGCTCCGGCCTCACCCAGCCAACTTGGTTCTTCAGCCACACCTTCCAGCCTTTCATCGGTAACGGCGCCGGCCGCTAGAACGGGCGGCTACCCTGGCCCGGCGAATTCCTGACCGCAGGCGGGGCACCCTGCTGCCATAACGACAGCAAGGTGCCCACCTGACCCGGAAGCTGCGACGCCACGCGAGCCTACGCGGCCAGCGCCTGACGGCTCGACGCCCGCGGCCAGCGCCTGACGGCACGTGAAAACTCGTTCGGCGGCACCGGCGGCACCGGTTAGACTGGCGGCAACATGGCGATGATCCGGCTATCACCGGGGAGCTTCCGGAAGAAAAGGCCCGCGCACGACTGACGAACCAGCCAGCCGGCCGCCGCGGGCCTGAATAGAACCGGGCGGGTCCGGCCCGTCACAGCCGGCCAGACGAGCGGTCGCCCCGTCCGCCCGGCGAGGACCAGCCCTGGCGAAGGCAATCCGGCCAGGCGGACCGAGCCGGACCAGCCGGAGCCTGAGGCGGCAAGCGAGGTGGTACCGCGGTGCACCCGCGCGGGAGCGGGCGCTCCGTCCTCGCAGCACACCAGTGCAGCAGACACCGGTGCAGCAAACACCAGTGCAGCAAACGACCGAGTTCAGCCGGGGCACAGAAGCCCAGGCTGATCCCACCGCGAGGACCCGCCACCCGATGAGCGTTTACCCGAAAGCCGGCACCGCGACAGCCGTCACCGCGACAGCCGGCACCGCCCAGGCCGCGGCTGGCGTGCCAGCACAGCCAAGCTTCCCCGAACTCGAAGAAGCCGTGCTCAGCTACTGGGCGGCCAACAGCACCTTCAGGCAGTCAGTCGAAGAACGCCCGCACGACAGCGAGTTCGTGTTCTACGACGGCCCGCCGTTCGCCAACGGCCTGCCGCACTACGGGCACCTGATCACGGGCTACGTCAAGGACGTGGTGCCGAGATTCCAGACCATGAAAGGCCACCGGGTAGAACGCAGGTTCGGCTGGGACTGCCACGGCCTGCCAGCCGAGGTAGAAGCGGAACGCCTGCTGGGCATCTCCACCAAGGCCGAGATCGCAGCCATGGGCGTCGGCACCTTTAACGATGCCTGCAAGGAGTCGGTTCTCAAGTACACCAGGCAATGGCGGGAGTACGTCACCCGCCAGGCCCGCTGGGTCGACTTCGACAATGACTACAAGACGCTGAACCTGCCCTACATGGAGAGCATCATGTGGGCGTTCAAGCGCCTGTGGGACGCTGGGCTCATCTACCAGGGCTTCAAGGTGCTCCCCTATTGCTGGCGGTGCGAGACCCCGCTGTCCAACCATGAGTTGCGGATGGACGAGGAGACCTACCGCGAGCGCCGGGACCCGTCGGTCACGGTCAGGTTCAGGCTAGAGAAGAGGGAAGGGGAGGCGGGCGGGGAGTGGCTGCTCGCCTGGACGACCACTCCCTGGACACTGCCCTCCAATTTGGCCTGTGCCGTCGGAGCCGACATCACCTATGTCATCCTCGAGCGGGACGGCGAGCGATTCATCCTGGCTAAAGACCGTCAGCCGGCCTACGAGCAGGAGCTGGCAGGCGCCAGCGAAGTCGGCACGATCACCGGCCGTGAGCTGGCGGACAGGCGCTACACGCCGCTCTTCGATTACCTCGCGGACGACAGCAAGCACGGCACCGCCAGCGGCTTCCGTGTCATCCTGTCCGACGACGTCACCACCGAGGACGGCACCGGCGTGGTGCATATGGCGCCTGCTTACGGCGAGGCTGACGCCATCGCCTGCCAGGCGGCCGGCATCCCGACCGTCCTCACCGTCGATGAGCATGCCAGGTTCACCTCGGTCGTGCCCGACTTCGAAGGCCAGCACGTCTTCGACGCCAACCCGGGCCTGATAGAAAAACTCAGATCCCAGGGCAACCTCGTGCGCGAGGAGATGTACAGCCACTCCTATCCGCACTGCTGGCGCTGCCGGAACCCGCTGATCTACAAGGCGGTCTCCAGCTGGTTCGTCGAAGTCACCAAGTTCGCGCCGCGAATGGTCGAGCTGAACGAGCAGATCGCCTGGGTGCCGGCCCATGTCAAGCACGGCCAGTTCGGCAAGTGGCTGGACAACGCTCGTGACTGGTCGATCAGCCGCAACCGCTTCTGGGGCTCCCCGATCCCGGTCTGGCAGAGCGATGACCCCAGCTACCCCCGCACCGACGTCTACGGTTCGCTCGACGATCTCGAGCGCGACTTCGGCGTCCGGCCCGACGACCTGCACAAGCCTGGCATCGACAACTTGACCAGGCCCAACCCCGACGACCCGACCGGGGCGTCCACGATGCGAAGAGTTCCTGAGGTGCTCGACTGCTGGTTCGAGTCAGGCTCGATGCCGTTCGCCCAGGTGCACTACCCGTTCGAGAACGCCGCCTGGTTCGACTCCCACTACCCAGGCGACTTCATCGTCGAGTACATCGGCCAGACCCGGGGCTGGTTTTACACGCTGCACGTGCTCGCCACCGCGCTGTTCGACCGCCCGGCCTTCCGCTCCTGCGTCAGCCACGGCATCATCCTCGGCAGCGACGGCCAGAAGATGTCCAAAAGCCTGCGCAATTACCCGGACGTCAACGAGGTGTTCGATCAGTACGGCTCGGACGCGATGCGCTGGTTCCTGATGTCAAGCCCGGTCCTGCGCGGCGGCAACCTGATCGTGAACGAGCCGAGCATCAGGGATGCCGTCCGCCAGGCCATCCTCCCCCTGTGGAACAGCTATTACTTCTTCGCCCTCTACGCGAACGCCGAGTCCTACGAGGCCAGCTCGAGCACTACGAGTGAGCATGTGCTTGACCGCTACATCCTGGCCAAGACCCGCTCCCTGGCCGCGAGAATGGATGCGCTGCTCGAGGGCTACGATATCCCAGCCGCCTGCCAATCGCTTCGCGACTACCTCGAGGTTCTCACCAACTGGTATATCCGCAGGTCACGCGACCGGTTCTGGTCCGGCGACAAAGCGGCGCTCGACACGCTGTGGACCGTGCTCGAAGCGGTCTGCCGGGCAGCCGCCCCGCTGCTGCCGCTCACAACAGAGACGATCTGGCGCGGCCTGACTGGCGGCGCCAGCGTTCACCTGGCGGACTGGCCTCAGCTGGCCGGCTGGCCGGCAGACGACGACCTGGCCGGCGCGATGGACCTGGTCCGCTCGGTCTGCAGCACCGCCGCGGGCTTGCGCAAGGCCCGCCAGCTGCGCGGTCGCCTGCCGCTGGCGAGCCTGACCGTGGGTCACCCCGGCGCCGCCACGCTCGCCCCCTACACCACGCTGATCAGGGACGAGGTGAACGTCAAGGACGTGGTGCTCGCCACCGACCCGGCCAGCCTCGGCACCTTCGAGCTCGCCGTTAACCCGCGCGCGCTCGGACCACGCATCGGCGCCAAGGTGCAGGAGGTCATCGGCTGTATTAAGACGGGGAAATGGGAGCGCAACGGTGACTCGATCACGGCAGCAGGCATCACGCTCGAAGAAGGTGAATACGAGCTGCGCCTGGTCGCCGCCAATCCGGACTCGACCTCGGCGCTGCCTGGCCGCTCCGGGCTGGTCATGCTGGACCTGGCGGTCACTCCCGCGCTAGCCGCCGAGGGCACGGCGAGGGACGTTGTCCGCCTCGTGCAGCAGGCTCGCCGCTCGGCTGGCCTCGCCGTCACCGACCGGATCGCGCTGACCATCGGCGCCGACGGCCCGGTGGCCGATGCCGTCCGCGCTCACAGCGCCTTCCTGGCCGGCGAGACGCTGGCGACGGAGCTGCTGATCGTCTCGCCGGGCGAGGTCGCCGGGCCAGACCAGCCCACCGGGGATGGCGGGTCGGTCCGGATCAGTCTCGCCCGCGCATAAGCAGGGATCTCGCCGTAATCGGCTGCTGCCGCGCGGTCAGAGCTCGCCAAGCCGCTGGACGCCACAACCAGCGGGTAAGCCCGCTGGCGAGCGCCGGCAACGACACGGACGGCTGACGACGGAACCCGGGTACCGGCTCACGCACCGATACTGCCAGGACTTTATGCCACCCGGCCCGGGCAGCCAACGCTGCGCAGGCACCCCCAGGTCAGAACATCATCAAAATTAACTAAGCGGCCATCGCGTAATAACCCGCAGATTGGCGATCTGCCCCCCCGGAATGCAATAGCGCCCGGCGAACTGCCTGGCGGCTGGCCCGCCGATGGCCCATCGGTGGCGCTGGAGCGCCACCGATGGGCCAAAGGTGGGCCTCAGCGGCGATAAGGCTCCAAAACGCGCCGCCAGGCACCGGTGTGCGGTACCTGGCGGCGCGCTCGCTGGGGTTAGGGGGTCGGTTCGATGTTGAGGGTCAGTCTTTGCTTGGTCGTGTTGTGCAGCGGGGTAGCGGAGTCGGTCACCTTGACCGTGAACGTGAACGTCCCGAACCCGGTCGGCTCTCCTGAGATGACACCGCCCGAATCGAGGAACAGCCCTGCTGGCAGCTTGCCCTTCGACAACGACCAGGTGTAGGGGCCAGCGCCGCCGACGGCGCCGAGGGTCTCCTCGTAGAAGTTGTTCTGGCTGGCCGGATCAAGCTGGGTCGTGGTGACCGACAGCGGCGCATTAGGTTCGATGGTCAGGTTGATCCGCCGCTTGACTGTCACCGGATGGGTCCCCGAGTCGGTGACCGCGACCAGGAACGACCGGGCGCCCTTCCCGGTCGGGGTACCGGAGATGTCGCCTTCCGAGTCGAGGAACAGACCGGCAGGCAGCGACCCGGAGGGGACCGTCCAGAAGTACGGCGCGATACCGCCGGTCGCGCGCAGGGTTGCCAGGTAACTGATCCCCTGGGTGGCCAGGGGCAGCGCTGGCTTGGAGATTGTCAGCGGCGGGTTCTTGGCGATGGTGATGGTGATCGGTGCCGTCGCTACCTCGTGCTTTGGCTTGGTCGAGTCGGTCACCTTGATGGTCAGCGCGAACTTGCCTCTCCTGGTGGGCGTTCCGGTGATCATGCCGCTGATCTTGTCGATAACCAGGCCAGGCGGGAGCTTGCCCTTAGAAACTGACCACGTGTAGGGAGCCCGGCCACCCGAGAAGCCGAGGCCGGCCGTATAGGGCACGCCAACGGCACCGCCCACAGGCGCCCGCCTAGACAGGGTGAGTTTCGGCACGGCAGCTACATTCACCGTGACGGTGACGGTGACCTGCTGCGGCGGTGACGAGCTGTCGGTGACGTGGACCTTGATCGTGAACTTGCCCTTCTTGGCCGGCGTGCCGACGATCGCTCCGCTGACCGAGTCGAAGCTCAGGCCGGTCGGCAGCGTGCCGGACACCTCGCTGTAGGAATACGGTGCCTCGCCTCCGGATGGCTTGACGTTGGCGGTGTAGTACGAGCCGACCGTGGCCGGCGGCACCGCCTTGGACACCCGAAGCTTGACCCGCGCGATCGTGATCGTGTACGTGCGGGTGGCCTCGTGCCCGGCCGCGTCCTGCACCGTTACCTGGAACGAGAACTTCCCTGGCCCGGTCGGAGTCCCTGAGAGCACTCCGCTGCCCGAGTCGAGGCTGAGTCCGGGCGGGACGTTGCCCGAGGCCGACCACTCGTACTGGCCCGCGCCGCCAGTCGCCGCCAGCACCGAGAAGTAGAAACCGCCTTCGGTGCCGTTGAACAGCGACTTCGTGGCGATGTGCAGCGCCGGCGCCGTGGCGACGACCATCGTCAGGGCCCTGGTCGCGGTGTGCGGGGTCGGGGTGGCCGAATCGGTCACCTGGACGGTGAAGTGATAGGTGCCGCCGGATGTCGGCGAGCCTGTGATGTTTCCCGAAGACTGGTCAAGCGACAGGCCGGCCGGGAAGGTGCCAGCGGAGATCGACCACTGCACGGCACCGCTGCCGCCAGCCGACGTCAGCTCGGCATCGTAGTCCTGTCCGGCGGTGATCTTGGGCAGCCCGGCCGTGGTGACCTCGAGCGTTGCCGACGCGGCCTCGATCGTGACCGACTCGGCGGCCCTGGCTACCTGGTGGCGCCGTGAGCTGTCCGTCGCTGACACGGTGAAGGCGAAGGTGCCCGCCTTCGACGGCTGGCCGGACAACTGGCCGGTCGCGGTGTTGAGCTGCAGCCCGGCCGGCAGGGTGCCCTTGGTGACCGCCCAGGTCACCGCGCCCAGACCGCCGTTCGCGGTAAACGTGAATGAATAGGCCTGGTTAACGGTGCCCGCCTGCGGCTTGACGGCCCGGATCCGCAGCGTGCTTAGCTTGCCGACCGTGATCGACTTCGATGCGCTGGCGGTCTTGCGTACCTTGCCCGCCACGTCGGTGGCCTGAGCGCGGAAGGTGAACTTGCCTGCCTTGGTCGGCGTGCCGGTGATCGTGCCGACCGAGGCTCTGAGCTTCAGCCCTGGCGGGAGCTTGCCTTTAGTGATCTTCCAGGTCTGGTTGCCGGTGCCGCCGGTGCTGATCAGGTAGTCGACGTACGACGCGCCGACGGTCCCGGACAGCAGGCTGCCGCTGGTCACGCGCAAGGTTGCCGGCTTGATGCCGAGCTTGGCCATGACGGCCCGCTGAGCGGCGGGAGTGCTGAGATCGCGGGCCAGCGGCGGCGGCACTGACATGGCGAGCCGGCCGGCCGGGCTGTTGCTGCCCTCAAGCCCGATCGAGGAACCGACGGCGGCGGCGATGGCGGCCGAGCCGGTGACGTTCGGGTGCCCGGAATTCCGGTTGTTATTGAAGATACCCGCTTCGAACGGGTTGATCGGGTTGATCCACGGCGAGCTGGTGCACATCTCGTGCCCGAACCAGACGAACGGAATCGGCACGAACTGAACGCCGGCGATCAGCGCCGCGATGGCCATATCGCTGTTCAGCGACTCCTGCGCGTGCTCCATCGTCCTGAGCAGCTTGTTGGTGAACGGCGAGACGAAGGAGACCGGCGAGATGATCGAGAGCGTGTCGCGCAGCCACGGGCAATGCAGGTACACGCTGAACGCCCGGCCCAGGCCGCCCGGCGTCGGGAACAGGTCCGGGTAGCCGGCGATCACTACCTGCGTCTTCCCGCCGGCCGACTGCTTGACCTCTTCGTAGGCGTGGGCGAGCTTGAATATCAGGGCGCTGCTGTCGTTCGTGACCATATTGTCGAGCGAGCTCGAGACGTGCAGGCACACCTCGGCGCCGCCGAGGAAGCAGTCAGTCAGGATGCCGGAGAAGTTCACGTCATTGCCGCCGATGGTCATCGTGACCAGGTCAGGCGGCGCGTGATGCTTGACGAAGAAGTGGAATAGCTGGTCGAGTTCCGAATCCGCCTCGCCTGCCCTGGTGTTCGGCAGGTCCGCGGTTACCTCGCCCTGGCAGGCGATCAGCGTGTCAGGGCCGATGGTGAGCTTGCCGTTGACGCCGCTGCTGTTCTGCGAGTCGGCCATCTGGACCGGCCAGGCGAGCGGCCCGGTGTCGCACTGGGTGCCCTTCGACTGCGACCACGGGAAATCGCGGGTGCCCTCACCTGAGGAGTACGAGTCGCCCAGGGCCGCGTAGTTGTCCTGGATGGGTCCGATCTGGATGGTGTTGATCTCCCATCCGGCGGGCTCGTCGGCAACCGAGGACACGCTGAACGACGCGGCGCCAGGGAACGTGCTGAAAAGCTGGTTAAACCCCTCCTGCGTCGCGTCGAGAACGCCGAGTTGCTTGTGCTTGCTGTTGTACACCGTCATCTGAGTCGAGTCGGGTGAGTTGATGAAGCCGACGTCGATGGAGAATTCATCAACGGTCGCGGGCTTGGTGGTGCCGGGCTTGACGAAGGTGCCGACCACGGTGCCCTGGAACAACGGGGTGCCGGACAGCGTGGGGTTGACGTCACTTGACCCGTCGTCGGTGATGAATGGCGACTGGCCGGAGAAGATGATCCCGTCTTTCTCGAACTGGTTCGACACCACAGTGCCCAGTGGCAGGCTTCCCAGCGGAAGCGGCTGGCCCAGGCCGGAGCCATTGGGCGAGTCGTTAGGCCCAGGGAGCCCATTCGAATCCGGTCGCCCGCTCGCGGGCTTGCCGCTGGCGTCGGTGTTGTGATGCCAGCGGGCGCGAGGTACCCGGTTTCCCGTGATGTAGACGTGGTTCGCCTTGGGCTTCGAACTGGCTGCCGCCGATCCGGACGGCACCGCGAACAAGCTCAAGCCCACCGAGGCAATGGCGGCCAAAGTCGCCACACGACTCCATGAACTGCGCAAACTGTCCCCCCTTTGTAGATGTGGGCGACGTCGGGTCCAATCAGGTCGACGCCGCAACACTTACCGTAGCGTTGTGATCGGCTCCGGTAAAGGGACATATTTCTAATAAGAAATCGGTATGTTAAATTGGCGACCGCTTGTCGGAACGCAAGCACATTTCCGGTCAGCCGCCTGGCCGGTGCCGGGGGCGGTGCGCGGGACTCCCGCCTGGCACAGCGGCCCTGGTCACTGCGATCCGCCGTGACAACAGCCTCCATTTTCGGATCGTATCGGCGGGTACCGACGCCCGCGGGCGGCCACTCCGCGAAGCGGCGCCCAGCGTGTGCGGATCGGTCACCGGCCAGGGGCATTCGTGTCACGGCTTGGGCACTTTTTGCGCCGAAGTATGGCTCATCGCGAGGCAACGGATCAGTCTGGAACCAGGTCAGGCGGAGTGCGACTTTGCCTTGAGGCTGATGTCTCCGGCGAGGAGAACCGAGTATGCGTAAGACTGGCAGGCCGGCCGCAGCAATGGCAGCGGCAGTCGTGGCGCTGGCAACCCTGGTAGCGGCGTGCGCGAGCACCCCGGCAAAAGTCGGATCGGGAAACAACGGAAAGGTCACGGGAACCCCGCTCAAGGGCGGGACGGTGACCATCGCCGAAGTTGGCGCGTCACCCAACTTTATCTTCCCCTATCCGCCGTCCACGAACAGCGACGGCTACAACGTGAACCTCACTGAGGGCCTGTGGCCGTACCTGGTTTATGCGGGCGACGGCGCTAAGGCGGTCGTCAACCCGGACGAGAGCCTGTTCAGCTCGCTGAAGTACAGCAGCAACAACTCGGTCGTCACCATCGTGCTCAAGCCGTGGAAGTGGTCCGACGGCACGCCGATCACGACCCGCGACTTCACGTTCGCCTACAACCTGCTCAAGGTGAACTACCTGAACTGGCTCGGGTACACCCAGGGCCTGTTCCCCGTCGACGTCAAGAAGGTGCTCACCCCGAACGAGCACACGATCGTGCTCGACCTTTCCAGCTCCTATAATCCCACCTTCTTCACCGACAACGTGCTGTCCGAGATCGCGCTGATTCCGCAGCACGCCTGGGACAAGACCTCGGTCAACGGCAAGGTCGGCAACTACGACGAGACAAAGGCCGGCGCCAAGGCCGTCTACAAGTTCCTGCAGAAGCAGGGCACGCTCATGAGCACGTTCGACAGCAACCCGCTGTGGAAGGTGGTCGACGGGCCGTGGACGCTGCAGACGTTCAACAGCAACGGCTTCTACGCCTGGGTGCCGAACAAGAACTACTCGGGCCCGGACAAGCCGAAACTCGACAAGGTGGTCTGGACGCCATTTACGACTGACACCGCCGAGATGAACACGCTCCGCTCGGGCACCACCCTCGACCTGGGCAGCCTGCCGCTCAACGACGTCGGCCAGATCCCCGAGCTCGAAGCCGAGGGCTACACGATCAGCGAGCTGCCCACGGCCGGCGTCGCCGAGATCGTGCCGAACCTCTACAACCCGGTGAACGGTCCATTGCTGCGGCTGCTCTACGTCCGGCAGGTGCTCGAGTACCTCTTCAACCGTCCTGAGATTGTGAAAAAGGTCTACAACGGTTATGCCGACCCAGGCAACGGGCCCATCCCGCTGCTCTACGGTTCGCAGTTCGTGTCTCCGCTCGAGAAGTCCGGCGGTCCTTACCCGTACTCGCCGTCGAAGGCCATCGCGCTGCTCAAGGCACACGGCTGGAAGGTCGTGCCCAACGGCGTATCGACCTGCCAGCACCCGGGTACCGCGGCCAGCGAATGCGGAGCCGGGGTCAAGGCCGGCGAGCCGATGCAGTTCCAGCTGATGTACTCATCCGGCAGCACGTCGTTCGACCAGCAGAACGCCTCCATCCAGTCCACCGAGGCAGCGGCCGGCGTCAAGATCGTCCTCGACCCGGTGCCCTTCAACACGATCGTGTCGACGACCGGCTACTGCAACGCCAAGTCGCACCCGAAGTCGACCTGCTCCTGGCAGCTGCAGGACTACGGCTATAACCCGTACACGCTCGACCCGGCCGGAGCCGGCCAGTTCAACACCGACGGCTACGGCAACTACGGCGGCTACTCCAGCGCCAGGGAAAACGAGCTGATCGACGCGACCGTGCACGGATCGGCGGCCAGTGACTTCTACGCGTACGAGGACTACACGGCGCGGCAGCTGCCTTACCTGTGGCTGCCCAACGAGGCCGGGCTGTTCGTCTACAAGAAGAACCTGGCCGGCATCACGCCGTGGAACCCCTTCTCCGGCACCCTTAATCCCGAGCTCTGGTACTACACCAAGCCCAGCTCATGACCTGGTATTTGGTACGCCGCGTTGGCCAGGCCATCGCGGTGGTGATAGGCGTCATGATCTTGACGTTTATCTTGCTCCACATGGAACCTGGCAGCGCGGCCCGGGCCGTTCTCGGTCTCAAGGCCACGCCTGCCAGGGTCGCCATCTTCGATCATCTGTACGGCCTGAACAAGCCGCTGTACACGCAATTCTTGATCTATATGAAGCAGCTGATCAGCGGCGACTTCGGGATCTCCTATCAGTTGCAGCAGCCGGTATCGGCACTGATTGCCCAGCGGCTGCCGCGCGACGCCATACTGGTCGGCCTGTCTACCATGATCGCGCTCATCGTTGGCGTGCCGACCGGCATCTACCAGGCCCTGCACCACAACGAACTCGGCGATGACCTGTTCGCGGGTACCTGGTTCACGCTGTACTCAGCCCCGGACTTCCTCGAGGCCTTCCTGCTGATCGCGCTGCTGTGCGTGCAATTCCACATCTTCCAGCCCAACTTCCCCGGCAGCATTACCTCGGTAGCCGGCGTTTTCGCGGACTGGCGGGCGCTTGTGCTGCCAGTCGCCGTGCTTTCGATCAACAGCGTGGCTAATTTCAGCCAATACTCGCGATCACAGGCCATTCAGGTGCTCGCTTCTGACTACATCAGGACAGCCAGGGCCAAAGGATTGCCCAGGCGGCTCGTGCTCAGAAGGCATGTGCTCCGCAATTCACTGCTCCCGATCATCACCATACTCGGCCTGTCCCTGCCGGACATCGTCGCGGGCGCCCTGATCGCGGAGTCCATCTTCAACTTCCCTGGCATGGGGCTGCTGTTCTGGCAGTCGGCGCTCGCCCATGACTACCCCGTGATGCTCGGCGCCACCTTGATCGTGGGGCTCGCCACCGTCACGGGAAACCTGCTAGCCGACATCGCCTACGGCGTGCTCGACCCGAGGATTCGCTATGTCAGCTCCTGACACGACCGCGCCGGCTGTACTGGCGCCCGGTGCCAGCCTGGCCGAGGGCGGCGAAGTACAGACGTCGTCGGGCGGCAGGCTGAGCCTGGACGCTTTCCTGCACAACCGGCGGACGATGACCGGGGTCGGGATCGTCGTGCTGCTCGGGCTGTTCTGCTTCATCGGGCCGCTGCTGTATAAGACCAACCAGGTCACGGTGAACCTGAACATCATCAACGAGCCGCCCGGACCTGGTCACCCGCTCGGCACCGACCAGTTCGGCATCGACATCCTGGGCCGGCTGATGGTGGGCGGTCAGTCCTCGCTCGAACTCGGCTTCGCCGTGGGCATCGCGGGCACCGTGATCGGCTGCCTCTACGGCGCGATCTCCGGTGTCGTGGGCGGCCTGGGCGACGGCATCTTGATGCGGATCATCGACACGCTGCTCGCCGTGCCGACCTTCATCTTGCTGATCATCGTGGCCAGCATGTTCAGGCTCAGCCTCGCCATCATCATCACGATCTTGTCGCTGCTGTCGTGGCCTGGCGTGGCCCGGCTGGTGCGCGGCCAGGTGCTGGCCCTGCGGGACAGGGAGTTCTCACAGGCGGCGAGGGGAATGGGCGCGACGAAGAGGTGGATTCTCATCCGCCACATGGTGCCGAACACCCTCGGCATCTGCATCGTCACCGCGACGTTCGGCGTGGCCGACTCCATCTACGCCCTCTCGGCGCTGAGCTTCCTTGGCATCGGCCCGCCGCCTCCATTCACCGACTGGGGCACGATGCTTACCGATGGCGTCAACAATCTCTTCAACGGCTACTGGTGGCAGGTGTACCCGCCGATGTTCGCGCTGATTCTCGTCGTCCTGGCTTTCCGCCAGATCGGCGACGCGCTCAACGACATCGTCAGCGGTGGCCAGAGCGGCGCGGTCTTCAAGCGCAGCCGGCGGCGCCGGTTGACCCTGGTACCAATGTCCACAACGTATGAGTAGGTGCGCCGGGGAATCCTCCCGCATCGCTCATCTGATCAGTTTGCCTCCATTGGCTCTTGTACGTCCCGGGCCCCACCATCATCCGTCAGTCCGGGCGGCGCGCGTCCTAGGCTGCCCCTATGGGAGTCGAAGTAGGAGTAAGGGACCTGATCCGAAGTTATGTTACGCTCCGTGATGGCGCCGTAACTCAGATCAACTCAGCGGGATGTCTGCTTCAGTTTTATAGCGTTGAATGTGGTCTGAAGGCTGCGATCCTTGGTAAGAACGGAACAAATTCCCGCAGCACCAGGGACCTCGCTCCGGATCTGCGTACCCACGACCTGAGGGCTCTGGCCAAGGAGCTTAGGCTCGGCGGCTCAGTCGCGCCGCAGTTAGGGACCTGCCGCCGACGACAGAAGCTCTCGGTAAAGAGTTGAACGAAGTGGGATGGTGGCGAGTATGGCTCACCTGCCTGGCACAAGCAATAGGGCTGGATGCTACGGACGAAACCGCCGAGGAGAAACTCACCGACCTAGCGCGGAATCGGCGAGCCGTCTTCGTGATCGACGGCCTAGAAGATCTCTTCCAGGACTTCAGCCGCAACGCCAATGAGCAGCGTGCCTTGAGGGCACTGCTAACTGGCTGCCCCCAATGGCTTCGAGCGCTCCGCGGACGGCCGCTGGGTTTGGTGGTGTTCGCGCGACACGACCTGGTGTTGAAAGCGATCCCGCAGAACACTCAGCAATTCTTCGAGAGGTACCGCGCTTACGAGCTTCGCTGGAACAGAACCGAGGCGCTACGCTTGGTGGCGTGGGTTTGCGCGCAGTCTGGCGCGCTGAAGCCCGCGGCGAATGTCGATGTTCGAAGAGCACGTGCTAGCGAGCTGTCACGGCTTCTCATTCAGGTGTGGGGCCGGAAACTCGGATCGGATGGCTCTCGGGAAGCACGATCCGAAGATTGGTTTATTGCTGCCCTTTCTGACTTCAACCTGCAGATTCAGGCTCGGGATATTGTCTACTTCCTGGCCGAGGCCGCAGGGGACTCGGCGGGCGAGGAGAAAGCGACACGGTGGTCAGATCGCCTGCTGACGCCCCCTGCTATGCGCAGGGCGCTGCCTCGGGTTAGTCGCGAGAAGATCTCTGCTATGGCACGGGAGAACGTACCAGTCGGCGACCTTTTCAAACGTCTGCAAAACTTGTCAGATGATATACGTAAGGTGCCATTCACCCTTACTTCGGTTGAGCTCGATTTGCCGGAAGCACAGCTTCTCGAAGCGAATGGCGTCCTCTTTAGAGAAGGAGACAAGTGCTGGATCCCGGAGATCTATCGCCACGGGCTCGGCTTCGTGGGCAGTAACGTCGGCCGTCCGAGGATCGTTTCAATCACGAAACTCATACGCGATCGCCGGGACGACACCTGACCAGCGGCGCCGGACTTCCCGAGTGCGCCTGCGGCCCGGCAGCGCTTCCTCGACCTGCACTTGGCCGGCCTGCGAGCGCCTGAAACCTCCGCGGCACCCGACCGCCCCGGCTGCCCCGAGCACGCCGGGAATTGACCCGGCCCCCGCCGCTGTTAGAGATAGATGCAAACGCATATATCTAAGGCGCGAGCGTCGGCGCCGGGCAACGTGACCGCACAGGCACCAGCCACTGCCGCGGGCACCAGCACAGGCACGGGCACAGGCACGGCGGGGTTAGCGCACGGGAGGCATGGCATGCAGTTCGGAGTGTTCTCGGTCAGCGACATCACCAGGGATCCGGTGAACGGCGAGACCCCGACCGAGGCAGAGCGAATCAAGGCGGTCGTGCAGATCGCGAAGAAGACCGAGGAAGTCGGGCTCGACGTGTTCGCGATCGGCGAGCACCACAACCCGCCGTTCTTCTCGTCAGCGCCGACCACGCTGCTCGCCTACATCGCCGGCACGACGAGCAGGCTGATCCTGAGCACCGCGACCACGCTGATCACCACCAACGACCCGGTGCGCATCGCCGAGGAATACGCGATGCTGCAGCACCTGTCGGACGGCCGCATGGACCTCATGCTGGGCCGGGGCAACACGGCACCGGTCTATCCGTGGTTCGGCCAGGACATCCGGCAGGGCCTGCCGCTCGCCCTGGAGAACTACAACCTCCTGCACCGGCTCTGGCGCGAGGATGTCGTGGACGCCCGCGGCAAGTTCCGGACGCCGCTGCAGGGCTTCACCTCGATCCCGCGCCCGCTGGATGACGTGCCCCCGTTCGTGTGGCACGGATCGATCCGCACGCCGGAGATCGCCGAGCAGGCCGCCTACTACGGCGATGGCTTCTTCGCCAACAACATCTTCTGGCCCAAGGAACACTACATGCGCCTGATCCGGTTCTACCGCCAGCGCTACGCCCACTACGGGCACGGCACCGAGCAGGAGGCGATCGTCGGCCTCGGCGGCCAGGCCTATATCGCCAGGAACTCCCAGGACGCCAAGCGGGAATTCCGGCCCTACTTCAACGAGGCCCCGGTCTACGGGCACGGGCCGTCCATGGAGGAATTCAGCAAGCTCACGCCGCTGTCGGTGGGCAGCCCGCAAGAGGTGATCGACAAGACGCTGACATTCCGCGAGCATTTCGGCGACTACCAGCGGCAGCTGTTCCTGATGGACCACGCCGGCTTGCCCGTGGCGACCGTGCTGAACCAGCTTGACCTGCTCGGCGGAGAAGTCGTCCCGGTGCTGCGCAAGGAGATCGCGGCCCGGCAGGACCAGGAAACTCGGCAGGCTCCGACCCACGCCAGCCTGGTGCGGGCCAAGTACGGCGACGAGCCGCCCCGCCAGCCGAGCCCGAACGCGAACCGCGGCGACAACGTCACCGGTGCCTCGCCTTACCAGGACACGGCAGCCCAGTTCCAGGCCGTCTACCCGAGCCTGTGATGCTCGGTCAGCATCCCGCGAACGACGCCTGGGAGGCCCTCCTGGCGGCTCACGCCATTTTGATGAAAAAATTCGCCGCAGAAAACGCCTGGGCAGAGATCTCAATGCGGGAATACGACGTGCTGTATACGCTCTCCAAGCACGCCGGGCCGGTCAGGTTGAGCGAACTCAACCGCCGCGTCCTGCTCAGCCAGCCGGCCCTGTCCCGCCTGGTCGACCGGCTGGCCGAGCGCGGCATGATCAAGCGCGAGGCTGATCCAGCTGACCGGCGCGGCGTCCGGCTCTCGCTGACCGAACCAGGCCGGCGGCTGCAGCGCCAGGTCGGCCGCCGGCACGCCCGCAGCGTCGCCCGTGAAATGACCACCGGACTGACCTGCCGAGAGCTACGCCAGCTCGAGGCGATCTGCCTCAAGCTGGCCAGCCAGCATGCGAGCAAGGAGTGCCCCAGATGAGCCCCCGCCCTGACCACAAGACGCATCGTCTGGCCGTCGTCAGCGCCGGTACCAGCGACCCCTCCTCCACCAGGCTGCTGGCCGACCGCACAGCCCGGCGGGTCGCGGCGATAGCCGCCAAGCGCGGCGGCCCGGTCCTTGTCCAGGCGATCGACCTGCGCCAATTTTCAGCCGATATCTCGACGGCACTCACGACCCAGCTGATCACTCCCGCGCTGCGGGCCGCGATCACGACGCTCAGCGAGGCCGACGGTGTCATTGCCGCGGCTCCCGTGTACAAGGCGGGCCCCAGCGGGCTTTTCACGTCGTTCTTCCAGGTGCTCGACAACGACCTGCTCATCGCCAAGCCGGTCGTGCTCGCCGCGACAGCCGGCACCGCCAGGCACGCGCTCGTCGCCGACGATCAGATGCGCCCCATGTTCGCCTACCTGCGCACCATGACGGCGCCAACCTCACTCTTCGCGGCCCCCGAGGACTGGAGCGACCCGGCGCTTAGCGAGCGCGTCGAGCGGGCGGCGCTTGAACTCGTGTTGTTGATGGAGAGCGACTTCGCCGGAAAGATCAAGGCCGAATCCTGGCAGAGCTACAACCACGAGAATGCCAGCGCCGGGGGCACGGAACTGGCGATCGACCTCGATACCGACCTCATGCGCCTCGCCACCGGCGGTTCGGCCGGCTGACAGGCCTCCGGGTAGTGGCTCAGCCGGGGCGCCGGGCCCAGCTGCGGCACATCGGTGAGCGGGCTGGTCAGGTAAGTAACCCTCGGGTCGCCCCTAGCTGCTCGGTTCGCCCCTAGCTGCTCGGTACGAGCTCTAATGGCGCGGGAAGCAGTTCCTGGCCTCCGGCCCGGCCGCCAAGCGACGCGCTGATGCGATACCACGCCGCGGTAAACGCCGCTACGTCGTCGGCGCCGCCGCCGCAGCCGGTGATGACCGCCTGGACGACCTCGAGCTTCGGCAGGGCCTCACCGTGCATGGCGTTGTAGATGGTCGAGTGCACTACCAGCTGCCCGGCCCGGGCGGCCATCGTGCGCCACGACACCTTCGGTGACCAGTTCTTGAAGTCCCAGAGCGCGCCGAGCAGCTCACCGGGCGTGCTCGCGGTGGCGGGGTCCGGCTTGGCCGAGGGCGTCGGCCGCCCGCCGGGCCGCCCGCCGGACCGCCCGCCGGGCCGCCCGCCAGATCGCCCGCCAGATCGCCCGCCAGATCGCTCCGCGGCCTGGCCCGCATCATGGCGGGCCGGCGCCGTGCTCACCGGCGAACGGTGGCGTCCGGGCTGGCGTCCCGGCTCATCGAGCAGAGCCGCCAGCTCCTCTTCAAGCTTGAGCAGGTCGGCGCGCACCCCAGGGTGAACGGCGGCTCCCGGTCGGCCCAGCCTCTTACGGAGTCCGGCGATGGCATTCGCGGTGGCCTCTGCTTCAGCTTCCGTGTCGCCCGTCGGATCACCATTGTCGTTCTGAGTGCTGCGTCCCATCTGGCGGCTCATCGGGCCAGCTCCGGCGTGAACCACAGCAGGGACGTGCAGCGCAAGGACATCCTTGCCTCCGTTTGTTCTACTGAGTTTTCCTGTTTGCTGCTCCGACGACGGGTCCGGAACCGTTGTCAGCAGGGAACCCGCAGGGCCTGGTGCCAGGATGCGCGGTTCATGGATTGGGAAGGTACTCCGGCGACCAGCGCATTGCATGTTTCCATCTGTATTCGGGATCGATTAGTACAGCTACGCGCTCCGTTCAGTACCGATATAACCGTGACACGGCATAAACAGCCACTCTATGCTCAACCGCTGCGACTGGCTGTTCTGTACCTATTCGCATAGTTTTGCCGCAGGTCAGAGGGCACGCGAGGTCGTTACGTCCGCGCCCGGCAGTGGCTTATGCGAATCATAGGAGACTAAGGCTATTGCGCACTCCGCAAACGCAAGCGCAAATGCACGGCGTGTCTTGCGATGGCTTAAATCAGGACGAGAGACCGGCCCAAGTCAGGACGCGACCGAATGCTACTGAACGGTACGGCGCAGTCTTAGAGCCCTTACGGTGCCGGGCGGGCGCATGGATGCGCGTATCAACGGGGTTTATTAGGTGTCGATTCACGTACTGACGTCGTCGGGTTTCCGTCTCTGCTGCCGGGTTTCCGCCTCTGCTGCCGGGTTTCCGTCTCTGCTGCCGGGTTTCCGCCTCCCCGAACCAGGAAGCGGCATTTCCTCCCAGATCGCACCATAGCGCCAGGCTGGCACGCCGAGCAGCTAGCCGAGCGAGTCGTGACGCTTGCCATGCCCCCGTGACTAGCCCTTGCCCGCTGCGAAAGCGTGGTCCGGGCCGGTAAGGCCTCATAGAAACCGCCCGCGCCGAAACCGCCCGCGCCGCAGCGGCCCGACGGCGCTGGCGGCTGGCCCGCCGATGGCCCATAGGTGGCGCTGGAGCGCCACGGATGTCCCAACGGTGGGCCTCAGTACGAGACAAACCCGCGTGTTAATGAGCGCAAGGCACGCGGTAGTCGCACTTTTCAGCACCGGGAAGGGCTGGCATCCGACGCCCGCGCCAGGCTGGAGCGGCTACGGAACCTGATGGCTGAACACCGCCGAGACTATGGTGAAATGAACAGCAATTCCTGGCACGCGGTGCCTGATACTAGGTTGCTTGATGCTGCGGTGCTCGATGCCGCGGTGCTCGATGCCGCGGTGCTCGATGCCGCGGGATGAAACGGGGTGGCGCATGACGAGTTGGTTCCGGGCGACGACGCGGGTGCGTGACCCGAGGTGACGGCCGTCAGCAATCCGCCGGGACCGCCAGCGCCGCGGGCCGCTCCGGCACCGACCGGATCACCGGCATCGACCGGACTGCCAGCACCGACCGCACCGCCAGCGCCGGTCGCCGTCCGCCGCGGCCGCGTCCGGCAGTTGCTCAACACCACGACGACGCCGGGGAAGCTCAGGCTGCTGATGGTGGGCCTCATCGCGCTGGCCCTGACCTGGGGCGTGGTATCGGCCTGGGTGGTGGCACAGCGCGCGTCAGGCGCCAGCGACGTCGTGAGCATCAGCGAGCCGCTGAGCCTGGATGGCGACCAGATCTACCGTGCGCTGTCAGACGCCGACGCGACCGCCGCCAGCGCGTTCCTGTCGGGCGGGCTCGAACCGCTCGCGGCGAGGCACAGGTACGAGGCCGACCTTTCCGCCGCGGCCAGCCGCCTCGAGGACGCCACGTCGACAGCCGGGCACTCGCCCGCGTCGAAGGACCTGGCCACGCTATCCAGGGAACTCCCGGTCTACGCGGGTGAAGTGGAGACCGCCCGCGCGGACAACCGGCTCGGGCTGCCACTGGGCGCGGCCTACCTGCGGGAAGCGTCAAGCCTGATGCGCGGCACGCTGCTGCCCGCCGCGCGCAACATCTCCGCCCAGGCGGACAGGCAGCTTTCGGCTTCCAGCGGGCAGGCGACCGGATTGGCGACGCTGCTTGTGCTGCTCGTGGTCGCCGTGCTCATCGGCTACGCGCTCGTCAGGGCGCAACGATGGCTGTTCCGGCACACCCATCGCAGGCTCAATCCAGGCCTGGCGCTCGCTTCGGCCGCCCTCGTGGTCTCCCTGCTGTGGCTGGCCGTCGCGATCGGGGTTGGCCGCTCCGACCTGGTGCGGGCACACTCCCAGGGGTCAGGTCCGGTCTCAGCCCTCGGCCAGGCCGACATCGCCGCGCTGCGCGCCCGCGCCGATGAAAGCCTGACGCTCATCGACGCGGGCGGCGACGACAGCTTCCAGGCGGACTTCCTGACCGTGCAGCATCAGCTCGGGCCCGGGTCAGGCACGCTGCTCACGAACGCGGTCAGCGCATCGGGCGGCACCCCGGCCGCCAGCGAGGCCGCGAACGCGGCGGCGACCGCGGCGAGGTGGTACACGGCGCACCGGACGGTACGCTCGCTGGACAACAGCGGCCAGCACTCCCGTGCCATACAACTGGTGACGACGCCGGGCCCCGGTCACTCCAGCACGCTGTTCACGCGCCTCGACAGTTCGCTTACTCACGCGATAGCCGCTGACCAGGCCGCTTTCCGGTCGGACGCGGCGGCGGGCAGGGGCGCGTTCACAGGCTTGGAGGCAGGAGTGATCGTGCTGGCGCTGATCATGGCCGCTGGCGCCTACCGCGGCATCAGCAAGCGACTGGCGGAGTACCGGTGAGGCCGGGCACCTGGCGCCGGCCAGGCCTGCCGATCCTGGCCGCCGCCTTGCTCATCGCGGCCACGGCGCTCACGGCCTGCGCCGCGCCGGGCGCCGCGCACAGCACCCGCGCCGCGCACGCCGCGCACAGCACCCGCGGCGCCGGCACCAGCGTGGTCGCGGCCTCCCGCGTCAAGCGCGCAGCGCGGGCCGATGCCTGCGATCCCACCGCGAGCCTGCGGCCCGCCGGGCCGCCAGCCGTGACACCCGGCTCCTACATGGCCAAGATCAGGGCGCGCGGCTTCCTCATCGCCGGCGTGGACCAGAGCACCTTCCACTTCGGTTATCTCAATCCCCTCGACGGCAAAATCGAGGGGTTCGACATCGACATGATCCGCGACATCGCGCAGGCGATCTTCGGTAACCCGAACAAGGTCGAGTACAAGGCGATCTCCGACGCCCAGCGGATCCCCGAGGTCCAGTCCGGCGCGGTCGACATCGTCGCCCACACGATGACGATCACTTGCGACCGGCTCACGCAGGTTGACTTCTCGACCGTCTACTTCGAGGCGGGCCAGCGCGTGCTCGTGCCGACCAACTCGCCCGTCACGAGCCTCGCCGACCTCGGCCGCAAGAAGGTGTGCGCGACAACGGGCTCGACCTCGATCGAGAACCTCAAGGCGGCGCCATCACATCCGATTCCGGTGGCCGTGCCGTACTGGACCGACTGCCTGGTCCTGCTCCAGCAAGGCGGCGTCGCGGCGATCTCCACCGACGACTCGATCCTGGCCGGGCTGGCCGCGCAAGACCCGTTCACCAGGATCGTCGGCCCCAAGTTCACGAAAGAGCCCTACGGCCTGGCCATTTCCAAGCAAAATCCGGATTTCGTCCGGTTCGTCAACGCCGTGCTGCAGCGGGTCAGGACGGACGGCCAGTGGACTGCCAGCTACCAGCACTGGGTCGGCTCACCGGCAGCGGCGCCGCCGGCAGCCCGCTACCTCCCCTAGCGCCTGGTGGGCCGGTGATCCTGCCGAGCTCAAGCACGTCGCCGGCGGCATCGTCGCAGACCTCGAGCGGCCGCCCGCCGATCCCTGGCTCGATGCGCATGGCCCTGAGCCGCCCGGCGTCGAAGTGGTTGATCGGTCCTCTGACCCACCACAAGTCGACCTCATCGGTTAAAAGCGGCGAACGCGGTCTCCGGATGGACAGCCACCTCCACGCTCGACGACACCGACCGGCCCGCCGCCTCGGCCGGCCCAGATGCCGCGGTCACTGGCGGACACTACTTTCCACCTGGGTCTTGAAAGCAGCGAGCTGCTCGTCCCAGTGGGCCTGGAGCTGGTCGAGCCAGGCCCTGACGGCGAGTACCGACTCGCCCCTGAGCCTGAATACCCTTACCCGCGCGTCCTCCCGCCGCCGCTCATCGCCCACCACCCCGGCGTCGAGCAGAACCCGCAGGTGCTTGCTCATGGCGGGCGCGGGCACGGCGAGCTTGGCGGCCAGTTCGCCCGCCCGGAGCGGGCCAGCGCTCAACGTCTCCACTACCCGCAGGCGGACCGGATCGGCCAGCGCGCGCATGATGACGAGCAGGTCACTCTCTTTACTCACTCGCAAATAGTTGTCTATTTTGGAAATATTGTCAATGTCCCGCAACGAACTTCCGGGTTGCCCGTCCTTCGGCATCTGGTCAAGCGTGCCCCTGTTACGGCCTGGTCGTCCTTTGTAAGGTCAAGGTTGTCGGCCTGAAAGATGGCCCGCCCGGGTGGCACGCCGCTGGTCAAGGAGGTCCTGATGGGTGCGATCGGCGAACTGGCGCGCGAGCTTCCAGGCGAGGTGCTTGTCGTCGACCCCGACCTCATGGAGGGATACCGCCGGGACCGTGCTGACCTCGTGGCCGCGGGCAAGCCGGTCGCGGTCGCCCGCCCCGTGACGACCGCACAGGTCAGCGAGATCATGCGGTGGGCGTCGCGGCACGGCGTGACCGTCGTGCCCAGGGGCGCGGGCACGGGGTTGTCGGGCGGCGCCAACGCCATCGACGGCTGCGTCGTCATCTGCCTCGAGCGGATGACCGCGATCCGTGAGATCAGCCAGGCCGATCAGCTCGCCGTGGCGGAAGCCGGTGTCATCAACGCCGAGCTGGAGCGGGCCGCGAGGGAGCGGGGCATGTTCTACCCGCCCGATCCTGGCAGCTTCGAGATCTCGACCATCGGCGGCAATGTCGCCACCAACGCTGGCGGTATGCGCTGCGTGAAGTACGGTGTCACGCGGGATTCGATCCTGGCGCTCGAGGTCGTGCTGGCCGACGGCCGGATCATGCACACCGGCGCCCGCTCGATCAAGAATGTGGCCGGGCTTGACCTGACGAGCCTGTTCATCGGCTCCGAGGGCACGCTCGGGATCATCACCGCCGCCACGGTGAGGCTGCGGCCGCGGGCGGCGAACCCGCCGGCGGTATTCGTCGCGAGCTTCCCTACGGTGGTCGGAGCCGGGGAGGCCGTCGCCGCGATCGGCGCGGCCGGAATGATCCCCAGCATGCTGGAGCTCATCGACAACGAGACCATCAACGTGATCGAGGACTACCGCAGGATGGACCTGGACCGGGCCGCCGCGGCGCTGCTGATCGGCCAGGCCGACGGGCGGGACGGACTGGCCGAGGCCGAGCGGATGGTGGCCCTGTGCGAGGGCGCCGGAGCCGACTACGTGGCGTGCACGCAAGATCCCGGCGAAGCGGAGGGGCTCATCGCCGCGCGGCGGCTGGCCGGAACGGCGCTGCTGGAAAGCGGCCCGACGGTCATCGAGGACGTCGGCGTGCCCCGCTCCCGGCTTCCTGAGATGCTGCGGGAGATCGAGCGGATCGGCCGCGAGGCCAATATCCGCATCGCGACCGTCGGTCACGCGGGAGACGGCAACCTGCATCCGTGCCTGATGCTGCCAGACACCGGCCAGGCCACCCTTGATCGCGCGCTCGCCGCCGCCGAGGCGATCTGCCGGGCGGCGCTGGCTCACGGCGGTACAGTTACCGGCGAGCACGGGGTCGGGATGCTCAAGCGCGGCTGGCTAGCCGGCCAGCTCGACGAGACGGTCATCGACGTGCACCAGCGGATCAAGGACGCGCTTGACCCGGCTGGCCTGCTCAATCCCGGCCGCGCGTGGTAGGCGGGCGGTGCCTTGCGCGGGGGTGCCTTCGGTGACCGGGCTGCCCGATGCGTCCGCCTGGGCGCTTGATCCGGCGATAGCGCACCTCAACCATGGCGGCTTCGGCGCGGTGCCGTCGGCGGTGCTGGCGAGGCAGCAAGCCTGGCGGGATGCGATGGAGCGCAATCCGACGGGGTTCCTGATCCGCGAGCTGCCGGCCTTGCTCGGCACGGTGCGAGCGGAGGTCGCGGCATTCCTCGGCGCGGATGAGGAGGGTGTCGTCTTCATCGAGAACGCGACGGCGGGGACCCAGACCGTCATAGCCCAGATTAAGCTCGGGCTAGGCGATGAGGTGCTGGTCACCGATCACTGTTATCCGGCAGTGCTCGCGCAGTTGCGCCGTGTCGTCTCGGCGTCCGGAGCGATACTTCGCGTCGTCCCTGTGCCGATCCCGTGCGGCGGCTCCGCGGCCGTCGCCGAGGCGGTCGTCTCCGGGCTGTCCGATCGCACCAGGCTCGTCGCGCTTGATCACGTCGCATCCTGCAGCGGATTGGTGTTCCCGGTCGCGCAGATCGTGGCCGAGTGCCGCGCCAGGTCGGTCCCCGTGCTCGTGGACGGCGCGCACGCGGCCGGGATGCTGCCGGTGGATGCCGGCGCCCTCGGAGCCGATTTCTGGGTCGGCAACCTGCACAAATGGGTCAGCGCCCCCAAGTCGTCAGCCGTGCTCTACGCGGCGCCGGCCTGGCGGGACACGCTGCGGCCGCTGATCGCCTCGCACGGGTTCGCCGACGGATACCAGCCGGCGTTCGGCTGGACCGGCACCAGAGACCCATCCGCTGTGCTCGCGGTCCCGGCAGCACTGGCGTTCTTCGCCGCTGCCGGCTGGCCGGCCATCCGCCAGCACAACTACGACCTGGCCCGTGAAGGCGCCGCGCTGATCGCTGACCGGATCGGCACCAGCTCCCCTGCCGCCGACGGGCTCGCCGGGTCCATGCGCCTGGTGCGACTGCCCAGACCGCTCGCCGAAGCCGACGCCAGGGCCCTTGAAGGCCAGTTGTTCGAGCGTTACGGCGTGGTCGTGCCCGCCACCTGCCACGGAGGCTGGCAGTGGCTGCGGGTATCGGCCCAGCTGTACAACACGCGCAGCGACTACGAACGGCTCGCCGCCGCCCTGATCGAGCTAGGCGTCACCAACCGCTAGGTTGAGGACAAACCGCCCGAACAAGGCAAGCTGAACTCAGCGCCGGGCCGGCTCCACGCGGGCCGGGCGCGGGCGAGGCCGGCGAACTGTCTAGCGGCTGGCCCGCCGATGACCCAAAGGTGGCGCTGGAGCGCCACGGATGTCCCAAAGGCGGGCCTCAGCCGCCCCGGTCGCCAATCGGTCACCACGGCGACAAAGCCGCAGGTCAAACGGCCGGTATAGATTCGGTAGAACGCCGCTGAAAGCTGATATCCGGTGACGCCTCCCGCCTGCCCCCAGTAACTGGGCCAACTGAGGACGGGCGGGAGGTTTCTATCGCAATAGAAGGTCCCGGAGAAAAAATGGCTTATCTACGGCAACTATCCCGCATTCACAGCATTGCTCTCAGGAGGGCCACATCACGGCTGGGCCAGCGTGCCTGGTCGTGGCTGCGCCGGGGCGTCAGCAGCGCCGCGACTCTGCTGCTCGTGCTGATGACAGTGCCGCAGCCTGCCAGTGCCCAGCCAGTCGCCGACGCGGGCCAGGTCGGTGCGAGAGCGGGCGGCGGCCTGCCGCTGAACATGGTGATCCTGGTCGACGAGTCCGGCAGCGAGTCGTCACTCGACATCAGCCATGAGGCGCAAGCCGCGAGCACGATCGCCCAGAGCGTACTCAACCCGCAGAGCAGGGTCTCTGTCGTGGGCTTCGGCGGCGCCGACGCGGTGGCGCCGCGCGCCGACCCCACCGCCATCGTGTGCCAGCCCACGACGACGAGCGGGACAGGCAACCTGGAATATCTCGCCCGGTGCGTCGGTGGCCTGCGTCCCCGTACCGCCGCCGAGGGCAACAACACCGACTACTACGGCGCGCTCGGCCAGGCGCTGTCCATCCTGTCGGGCAAGAGCGTGCCCGGCGCGCTCAACGTGATCTTGATGATGACCGATGGCGGCCTAGACGAGGACGGAAACAAGAGCTTCCCGCAGCCCAACTGGCAGGTGGCCGCCCACGCGGCCATCAACCGCGAACTGGCCGGCGCGGGCCGCGGCAACATCTCGGTATGGCCGCTCGGCTTTGGCAGCATCGATTCGGCTGATCAGGGCTATTTGCAGCACCTGGCCCACGGGGGCGGTCAGGTGACGTGCGACGGCCGTCAGGTCTCACAGCCGCGAGCCACGCTCGTGCAGGACTCGGCATCCGCTCTCAGCGCGTTCGATGCGCTCTACTCGGCCGCCGCCTGCATCGGCACGAACAACAGCGGGCCCGGTGACGTGCCGCCGGGCGGCAGCCACACCCTGACCGTCAGCATCCCGCCAATCGCGAGCACGGCGGCGATCAGCGTCTACAAGTCGGATCCGGACGTCAGGGTCGACTTCATCGCCCCCGGGGGCGTCCCGGTCACCGGCGGCACGCTCGACGGGTCGAGGATCGAACTCAGCGGTTCGGATACCACCGTCGAAGTACTGCACGTCGTGAACCCGCCGGCCGGACCCTGGCAAATCCGGCTCTCGGCGCCGCCTGGTCGCCATGGTGACCTGGTCAGCGCCACCGTGTTCTGGCAAGGGCAGATCCGGACCTCGGTCACCGCGTTGCCGAGTACCGCAGCCCCCGGCCAGAAGATCTCGGTGACGCTGACCGTGCTCGGCAGAAACCACCCGATCGTCGATCCGGCCGAGCTCAAGGGCGTGGCGGTGCAGGCCAGCGTGACCGGCGGCAACCTGCCTGACCCGCTTCCCATCCGGCTCAGCCACAGCACGGCGCCTGGCACCACGGCGGGCGATTTCACGGGCACGTTCCGGGCGCCAAGCGCGAAAGGGCTGCTGACCATCACCGGCACCGCCAGCGGGTACGGCCTGCACGCCACGAAGATCCTCGCGTTCGTGAGCGTGGTGAACGCGGCCACGATCGTGCAGGCCACGGTGCAGTTCCCCGCCGTCGAGACGGTGCTGGCGGGCTCGCCGATCAAGGGTCAGGTGCTTTTCACCAACCGCACCGGCCAGGCGCAGCGCGCCCGCCTGGTCCTGGCCCCTGGCTCCGCGCTCGCGACGATCGCGTCGCCGCCCGGCAGCCTGCGAATACCGCCAGGCAGGTCGGTCTACCACTTCACGATCCGCGTCGCGACGGGCACGCCGACCGGCACGGCCCAGTTCATCCTGGCAGCCGTCGATGCCAGCAAGCCTACCTCGCGTTATGGTTACAACTCGCTGGTCGTTGCGGTCAGGCAGCCACCCTCGCTGCTGCGCAAGTACCTGTGGGAGCTGGTGCTGGCAGTCGCGCTGGTGCTGCTGGCCGCCGGCCTTCTTTACAAGCGCCAGCATGAAAGCAAGCGCGGCCGTGATGTCCGCGGCCTGGTGGCCGTGCTCCAGGACGATCACGGTTCGACCAGGGCCAGGCTGAAGGCACCACGCAAGCAGTCGAGTCAGTTCAGGTTCGTCATCACCAAGCCCGATGGTGAGTACCCGCTGCTCGCCTATCCCGGTGCGGGCAACCGCGAACCCGTGTACGTGGCCAGGCGCGACGGCCAGGGCAACGTCGTCGTCACGACTCCGCAGGGCCGTGATCTCACGATGGCCCCGGGCACCGCCGGCGAGCGGATCTCCGCGACGGTGCGGCTGACCTTCCACGACACGCGCGCGGCGCGGCAGGCTGCGCGCTCGGATGGGCCCAAGGCCACCGCCGCCGGCCAGCAGGCCAGCGGCGGCTCAGGCGACTACTTCACCCTCACCTAGCCACAGCCGGCCAGCTCAAGCAAAGGACTACAGCCGTGAGCATGAAGCTATACCAACCAGTGCTGTTCGTCGGGCTCGGCGGCAGCGGCTGCGACATCGGGGCGGTGGTCGAGCGCCGCCTGCGGGAGGAGATCTGCGGGCCGGACGGCACCGATTTCCTTGACGCCAAGAACGACGCGGGGATGCTGCCTTACCAGCTGCCCCAGTGCGTGCAATTCGTCTACGCGGACCTGAACCAGCTTGAGCTTGACCGGATGCCGCGCCGGGTCGTGCTCAGCCCGCAGCACGTGCCTGCCGTGAACCTGACCGCGCACTACTCGCGCGACCTGGCACCCACCGTGCACACCTACCAGCAACTGGCCATGAACCTGCGGCTGGAGGCCGGGGCCGAGACGTCAGGCTGGCTGCCGCCAGAACTCGGGGAACCGAGGGTCACCCCGCTGAGCAAGGGCGCCGGCCAGCTCCCGACGATCGGGCGGGCTGCGCTGTTCGGCACCTTCCTGAGCAGTCTGGCCCCGGCCTTGCGTGACCTGAGCGCAGCGGTCGGCAAGCTGGCGACCTCAGGCAGGGACCTGGCGGTGCTCGGGGGGCGGGCACCGCAGTCGGTGGACGTGTTCGTGGCGTTCTCCGTAGCCGGCGGAACCGGCGCGGGCATCTTCTATGACTACCTGCACCTCATCGGCTACGTGTTCGGGCAGGCGAACCTGCGGGCCAAGGTGTACCCGCTGGTGCTGATGCCGTCGGCGTTCGCCGAGGGGTTCGGCGGCGGCCGCTACGCTCAGCTGAACGCCGGGCGGGCGCTGCTCGACCTGTTCCGGCTGATCGACCACCAGAACGCCGGGGCGGCCGAGACCCAGCTGCACGACGAACTGGATCGCGGCCCGGTCAAGCCCTACGAGCAGGCGGTGCGCTACCCGGGAACCGGGCGGATCGTCCTGCTGCCAGGCACCGTCCAGACCGGGTTCTTGTTCTCCCAGCCAATTGGCGCGGACCGCGCCGACCTGCACCGGTCGATCGGCTCGCTGGTGCTGTCCCTGATCGGCACCGAATTCGAGCCCGCGCAAGCGGAGTCGGGCGAAGCGCCCCACTCGTTCGCCGAATGGTGGATCAACGCGGGCAACGACCGGCAGGTCCAGGCCGAGAACGGAATCGGCAACCGTGGTGTCTCCACCGCCCTGGTGGCCTCGCTCACCGTGCCGTTCGACGATCTGGCCGGGATCATCGGCGGCCGGCTGCTGCGCGAGGCAATCAACCAGATGTGCGCGCCGAACGGCAAGGTCGAGTCGAACCAGGAGCACATCGGGGCGTTCGTCGGATCGGCCGGCGTCCATCCCGTGCTCACCCGCGAAGGCGTTCCGTTCGCTGAGCCCGAACCCGGCCATGGCGCCAAGAACGTGGCCCGCGCGCTCAACGAGCGGGCGGAAGCGATGCAGAACGGCATCACCGCGCTGGACGGAAGGCTCAGCCACGAGATGACCAGGCACGTCGATAACTTCGAGCCCCGGCGGGCGATCCGGGAGCAGCTGGCCAGGCACGACATCTTCCGGGTTCAGCGGATCGGGTTCGGTCACCCCGACCTGGAGCAGGCCATAGACGAGGCAGGCGCCTCCGGGCTGCTGCGCAACCGCCGGCTCCCGCCGCCGCCGCCCGACGGCATCGACGAGGTGCCGCCGACCGCCTCGGTACTGAAGAACAGGCGGACCGGGCGCTTGCGCTGGACCGACCCGCCGGTGGTGGCGGTGCGGCAGCGCCAGAACGAGTGGTACAAGTGGCAGAACCACGTCACGTGGGCCAAGCACTGGCACGCGCACGCGGCGAGGTGGCAGCGCACGCTCACCGACAGCGAGACCGAGATGGCCGCGCTGACCAAGGCCCTGCTCGAATTCGCGCACAACGACGAGGCACGCTACGAAGTCAGGGTCGGAGAGCTCTACCGGCACCGGGTCGGCGTCTCCTACCTGCTGCCGCTGGGCGGCACCACCATGGAGCAGTTCTACCTCCAGGTGCGGAACAGGCTGATCCAGGACCTGGTAGCCGACCAGAAACTGCCGCCAGCGGCGACCGAGGCCGGCCTGGTGCACGCGCTCATCGCGACCAGCGGCGGCTGGGCCGACGCCTTCACTACCAGCCTTGACCGCCATCCCGAGCAGGCCGTCAACGACCTGCGCGACCTGGTCAAGGAGAACGTGAAGACCTGCCTGCGCGACGTTACCGGCGGCCGCAGCCCGCTGCTGCCGAGGCTGCACGACCTGCTCGCCGAAGTCGCGGGCCGCCACGGCGCGAGCAACCCGGTGCGCGACAACGCCGACGACTTCCGCAACAACCTGGCCGGGCTCGTCCCGGCCGCGTTTACCCCGCAGGGCAACGGCCCGATGAAGGTGCTCATCTCCTACCCCGCCGACAAGCAGAACCCGGCGATCGAGAATTACCTGCGGGAATGGCTCAACCTGCAGGTCACCCCGGACACCGTCTACGACATGCGGCCCACCCTGGCCGAATCCATCACCGTGGTGCTGTTCCGCAGCTCGATGGGCGTGACCGAGGTCGGCGAGGTCCGCGACGTGCTCAGGCTGTGGGCCAAGGCCATCAGCAAGCCGGAACGCGCCTACTTCCTGCGCTGGCGGCAGCGGACCGGCTACGCCTACGGCTACCTGGCCACGACCGCCGAGCACCGGGTCGAGATCTTGCACCGGCTCCTCTGCGCCCTGTGGAACGGCAAGATCCGGGCCGACGGCGACTCCAAGTCGCCCGACAGCGTCAAGGTCGAGTTCGGCGGCGGGGTCACCATGAACCTGCGGCTCAGCCCGCTCGAGCAGGCATCATCCTGGGCGAGCCTGCTGCGCGCCTACGAATTGTGGGCGCTCGACGACGACGACACCCGGCGCCGAATCTGCAGGCAGCTCATGCGCGAGTACCCGGAAGGGCTCGACAGCGACTACGACGACCCTGACCCGCTGTTCAGCGAGATGGTGGAGCTGGCCGATGAGCAGACGAAACTGCTTGAGGAGAAGATCGACGAGCTTGGCCCGCGAGATAGCGGGCGGGCACAGCAGATGCACGAATTCTGGGCGGTCACGCTTCCGGCGGCGCTCGACCGCCTGTTCACCGACATCGAATCGCCGGCCAAGCCCAACCTGCGGCAGCTCCAGCTCGCGGCGGCCCGCAGGAGAGCGGCATGACCGATTCAGTGGTACTGCTCCGCCTGACCGGCCTGCCGGCCGGCGAGGCAGTGAAACGGGCCGATGCGCTGATCGCGGACCGATCGGTAGCCAGCCTGCGCCGGCTGCTTGTCGTGGACGAGGCGGCCGCGCTCGCTGGTCACGCCGACGCGTTCTCGCGCCTGCTTGCCCAGAGGTGGCGCGTGCCTTACCTGATCTGCGTCTGCGTGGGGGCGCTCGCGCGGCCCGACCGGATAACGCTCCCGCACGGCGTCGCGAAAGACACCGAGTCGATCGTGCTCTGGGCGGGCGACTACCTCGGGGTCGACTGGCCGCTGAGCGCCTCGGCGGTGGCGTCACTGCGGCCTGAAGGCGGACCAGACGGGCAGGAGCGGCTGATCGAGCTGCTGAAGTCAGCCGAGCTCTTCGACCGGGTCCGCGATCTCGTCAAGACCTTGCCCAACGCGATCGCCAGCCCGGGAATCAGGCTGGTCGAGCCCGGTGCCGTCGGCCTTCCCGATTTCCCTTCAGCGCTGGCCGGTGCCGTCCGCAACCTGCTCGGCTCACCGGCCCGGGCTGAAGGCGTCGCGCCCCAGGCCGAGCCCTACCTTGAGCTGCTACCGCGTCAGGCGCCGGCGCGGCAGCTGCGCCCAGAAGGCGTGCTGCCCAGGGCACGCCTGCGCTGCGCCGAGATCGCGCAGGCGGCGGATGACTGCCTGGCCGAGCTGACCGCTCTGGGCAGCCTGTTCCGGCCAGTCCAGGTCGTCCGGGCGGCGCAAGCGCAGGTCGCGGCGGCCGGCCAGGCGCTGAGCGAGCTTCGTGACCTGACCTCAAGGACGCTCGCCGCGATACCCGCCGATGGCGTGCTGAATGAGACGCAGCGCAAGAGGCTCATCGACGCGGGCGCGCAACTGCCGGCGGCCGGCGACGAGCACCTGATCGCCGATCCGGCGGGACCAGGTTCTGAACCCGCGGTCAGTCCTTTCGACGCGGTCATCAAGCTTGCCGGCGCAGACCTCCGCGGCGGCGAGTCGCTTGGCAAGACCGCCGGCCGGCTGGCCGCCACCGAACGGAAGCTGGTCCCGGCCCAGCCGGCTCATCAGGCCCAGCTTGACAGCTGCTGCCCGCCGGAACTGACCGAGCGCCTGACGAACCCGCCCGCACTGCCTGCTCCGCCGGCCTGGTTCCCGCTGGCCGGCGTTGTGACCGCCGCGCTGGCGGGTCAGGCGGGCCTCGCAGGCGTGGTGGTCGCCACTATCTTGTGGACGGCGCTGGCAGCCCTGCTTGCCCAGGCGGTCAGCTACCGGAGAGGCCGGCGATCCGGCTATCTCGCGATCAACGCCCTTGCCGCCGCCGCTGGCGGGCTCGGCGGCTGGGTCCTGGCGATGAACATCGATCCGTCCGGGCCGGCCGCCGCCGTCTGCGTGATGCTGGCGCTGGCCAGCGCGATCATCGCGGTGGAAAAGTCCTGGCAGGTGCAAGGACGGGCGTGGCAGACGGCGCTGCGGCTCGCCGAATGCGAAAGCACGGCGACCTGCCTGACGAAACTCGCGTCCGCCGCCATCAGCCAGCTCGCTTCCGCGAACGCGGGCATGATCGAGGCCCTCGCCAGGATCAGGATCGTCATGGCCGCGGCCGCTGACCGCCTTGGCCCGATCGCCGAAGGCGACGACGCGACGGGCGAGGCCGGGCCGGACAAGCTGACGCTTTCTCAGCTCAGCGCCATCGTGTCGGCGTACCTCATCGACCTGGTACTCGCCGTCCTCGCCGATCTTCCAGCCAGCAGCGTGGCTCAGGGCCAGCTCGACTACGAGTGGGCCGAGGCGGCGACGGACAAGCTGGTCGCGATCTGGCGCGATCATGTGGACCGGCACGGTCCGCTCGCGCCCCCTCCCTTCGCCTCGCTCGGGGCCGGTCACCTGCCGCTGAGGTCACAGGCCTGGCACGACATGGTAGCGAGCACCCTGCAGGCTGACCCGGCGGGCACGATGTGGCAGCTATGCATGCCGGGCCAGCTCGATCTGCTTGACGTCGGGGGCGAGGTGCCCGCGCTGACGTTCGCTCCCCAGGCGGCGCAGGCCGGGCTGGCCAGGTCCGTGCCCACAGGCACCGAATGGATCGCCTCGGCTCATCTGGCGGGCCTGCTGCGGCTCGTCCCGATCAAGGTCACCACCGTCGACACCACCCCGCAGCTCTCCCAGGACGACCAGGACGGCCAGGACGCGCTGTGACGACTGCCGCGCCGGACTGGCTCGACCTTGCCTACGCCGACGCCGACGGCCGGCCTCAGTCGGCACTGGCGACCGAGAACCACCAGATCTTGTGCGCCGGCGGCTCCCGTCTGCGTGAGCTTCAGCTCAGCGACGGCTCGCGGGTCTGGCAGGTCATCCTGGCCGAAGACGCCGCGAGCGGTGCCGGCCTCACCGCCGGCTTCGAGCGGGTAGACAACGAGATCCTGGCAGGCCTCCGGCTGCACCGCGTGGTCCAGCGTCACGGCTTGTCGTATCCGGTGCAGCTAGGCCAGCTCGTTGGCTATGAGGCAGCATCCGCGCAGCCCTACGCGCTGCTGCGACCCTGGCGCGGGCAGCCGGCCAGCGTGGCCATCAGGCGGATGCAGCCGGCGGAAAGGGAGCGGTTCGGGGTCAGCTTGCTCAAAGGGCTGAGCTGGCTGGCAGCCGCGGGCATCAGTCACCGGGGCATCAGCCCTGACTCCGTGCGCTGGGACTACGAGCTTCAGGAAGTGCAGATCACCGATTTCAGCCTGGCCACGGTGACAGGCGCGCCCAGGACCGGCATCGGGCGGCAGCCCTGGGCGGGGCCCGAGCAACGGCCGGGCTCGGCCGCAGGGTACGTCAGCGATCGCGATGACCTGTGGGGTGCCGGTCAGCTGATCTACTACCTGCATTCCGGTGAGCTGCTGACGGGACCAGCGGATCTGCGCGCGCAGCCGCACCTGGCCCGGGTCATCGGCAACCTCTTTTCCGAGCCCGCCAGCCGCCCGGCAGCCAGGGAGGTGCTGGCCGCGATCAACGTCAGCGATCCGGTCCCGGCGCAGTCGCGCGAGGATCCGCTCGAGCGGGGGCGCGAGCTGTTCCGGCTTGCCATGGCCGGCCTGAGCCAGGCTGCCATGCCAGCCGGCGAGGCGGGGCCGGCCGGCGTGGGCGCCGGCGAGGCGGGGCCGCCGCGGTCGCGGCAGCGGCGCCCGCGCCGCTGGCTGCCGCGCAGGCCCGCGGGGAGGACGTGATGACCGGCCAGGGCGTGACCGGAAGGGAGGTGCTGTGCCCTGTCTGCTTGCGTCCGCTGCTCTGGACCGAGCTCACGCCGCTGCGCTACGACAGCGAGAGCCTGCGTTACGTCGAGGTGGAGATCGCGCCGGGCGCCAGCGACCACCGACGACGCCTGGCCGAGCGCGGTGCCGTGGTCCGCTGCCCTGAGCCGGCGGGCGAGGTTGACGAGCACTACCTGCCGATCGACTACGGCCGTCACCTTGATCCGGTCGTGCTCGGCCTGGTAGGAGCCACGAGCTCAGGCAAGACGCACCTGCTCGCCGCCTTGATCGGCGCGATAGAAGCGGGAGAGCTCAGCAAGCTTGGCATCAGCTGCCGTCCGCTGGACCAGGCCTGGCACCGCAGATTCATGGAGGAGAATGTCCGGCCGCTGCTCCACGAGCAGCGGGTGCTCAATCCGACCAGGGAGGGGCACACCCACTTCGCCGACGCCTTCCTGATGCGCCAGGAAGGCTCAGCCGGCGATCAGGAACGAACGGTCGCGATCTTCGACGTCGCGGGAGCTGAGCTTGGCAGCGAACTGACCAGCATCAGGGGCGCCAAGCCATTTCTTGAGATAGCCAGCGGGCTCATCTTCGTCATCGACCCGACCAGATTCGAGCTGACCGGCCCGACCGGCGAGGACACGTTCAATACCGTGCTTACCGTGCTCGGCCAGGCCGGCCGGCTGCGGCAGACGAGCGCGGCGATCGTGCTGAACAAGGCCGACCTGCTACGTTTCGACGACCCGGTGACCAGATGGCTCCGCACCGAAGTGGGCACGGCCGACCCGGAGCGAGTCTTTGAGGAAAGCGCCGACGTCTTCGCCTATCTGCACGCCAGCAACGCCGAGTCGCTCGCGCGGCCGGTACGGGAGTGCGGCAAGGCCACCTTGCATGTCGTGACGGCCACCGGCGGACCCGACCTCGGCAAGGACATCTATCCTCGCGGAGTCAGGCCGCGCCGGGTGCTGGCGCCGCTGATCGCCTTGCTTGCCATGACAGGCGTCCTCGCCGGCAGCCGGGCTGAGCGGATCGGGACCCGGGGGTGACTGGCCAGCGCATCCTGCACCAGATCGAGTTCCGCTGGCAGCCTGACAAGGACTTCTCCGCTATCGCGAGTTCCTTCGACGGCCAGGAGCTTAACCGTGCCTGGTCCGCCCGTATCACCGGGCCAGGCAGGCCCGCGACGCCAGACCCGCGCTCGGGAGTTCCTGAGCGCAGCGTCGCTTACCTGAACTTTCCGGCCGGAATGGCGGCGCTGGTCTGGCGCCATTACCAGCGCGACGCCCGGCCGCTCTACCGGCAGGCAGCGCGACAGCCGCTCGTGGCCAGAGCGCTGATCGGAGAGTCATCGTGGCTGACCGCCGGGCTGGCGATGGCCATGTGCCACGTGGACTACGTGGGCCGGCTTTCCCCGCCTGCCGGGCAGGTGGAGCCCGATGCCAGGCTCGAACCCATCGACAGCTCCGGCCTGGTCGACGCCTTGCAGCCGCAGGCCCGCATCCTTGACTCGCTAGCCAGGCATGAGCAAGGTCTGATGAGCCTGGTGGCGACCGCGCTCCGGCATCCAGGCAGCCCGCTGTCGATCGTCCTGCCCGGTGCCGAGCTGGCCGGGCCGCCCGAGTCCTCCGCTGCCGTGCCGCTGCTTTGGGGCCTGTGGCGAACCACCGCGCCGTTGCTTGTTCCCGGCGGCCTGACCAGCCCGCGAGGCTGGTCGTTCTCCAGCTACGAGCCGCCGCTCGGCAATTCGCGGACCGGCGGCCTGCCGGCGATCGTGTTCCGCAGCCAGGAGCAGGAGCGTCGTGACCTGCCGCCGCTGAGCTATCGCGCCGAGGTGACGGTGAGACCGCGCGATCCGGTGCGCGACGACGATCACGCCGGACTAGTGGCGCAAGCCCTGACGGCCGCCTACCGCGCCGTCCCGGCCGGCAAAATCTGGCGTCATCTCAAACGTACCGCGGTCCGGTGGCCCGAATTGAGTGACCGGCTGAAAGCAATAGAGCGCGATTTCCGCGTCCGTTAATGGCGGACCGTATCCGGTAGAGCTTCGGTAGACGCGCCGCGAATACTGAGAGGCAGCTTCGACCGACAGGAGTAGCGCCGATGCTCAGCACCGCCTACGCAATAGCCAAATGGGTAGAATACGGAGCCGCGTCCCTCATCGTACTGGCATTGGTAGCCGTGGCGTGGTGGGTACGCAGCAGGCCTAGAAGGCTTATCGGGAAAGGCCTCATCGCGCTCGCGGCTGCAGCGGCACTGTGCTTCGGCACGCATGAATTCCTCGGCACCCGGGTACAGCAGGTAAAGCTGGACAGCATCAAGGAGGTCGGCCTCGAATTGCGGCACGCCGGCCTGCGTACCAACGCAGTACTGTACGACGTGTCCGCCAGCGTGCCCTATACCCTCAAGGTGCTGCCCGCCGGAGTTCCCGGCAGCGGGATCGCCGATGCCATCGGCGGCTATCTGGTGCACCGGACCACCACGGTCAGCGCTCAGATAGCGGTCTACGGGCTGATCGACTTCAGCACCGTGGCCGCCACGGTCGCATCGGCGGACCGGCAGGCTCGTACCATCACCATGACCCTGCCAGCTCCGAGGGTCAGCACCGACACCACCTATGTGTCAGCGGTCAACGGCATCTCCGAGCGGCAGGGGCCGCTCACCGCGGTCGCACAGGCGGTGACCGGGATCGTCAGCTCGCTGATCGGCAGGTCATCCGTCTCGGTCAATGCGGCTCCGGCGCTCGCCAGGGCTGAAGCGGCAGCGCTGAGCAGGGCCAGGACCAGCCGGGTGCTCACCTCGTGCGGCGAAGCGGAAATCGTGACGCAACTGACCCGTATCTTCAACCTGACGCCCGCCTACCGCGGCTACACCGTCGTTGTCCACTGGCCGACCGCGCCCGAAGCCGCGATCAACTGCGCGGCCCGCGAGCACTAGCGGGCATCAGGGCTGGGCTTGCTCGCAGTCCTCGACCGCGGCGGCGAGCGCGGCCACCGCGTGCAGGCTGATGGCTATCCGGCCGGCCGGCAGGTACGCCCGGATGTCGCTGACGACCTCGGCTGACCTGGTCCATGCGACTCCGTGCGCCGACGGTCCTGGCAGCGACAGCACGCCCTGGTCAGTCGGGTACACGACCACGATCGCCTTGACCCGGTGACCGCGAGGCAAGATCGCGCGCCAGTGCCTGACCGCCGCCATCAGCGGGCCGGCGGACTGGCCGGTGTAGACGCCGTCGCAGTGGATATATCCGGCCGACGTGGCCACGTAGCGGCCAGGGGGCCAGGCCACCGATTCGACCAGGACGAGCCGGCAGCCGGCATTGACGGCGTGCGCGATCCTGGGCAGGTCGGCCGATGTCGGGCGCACGCCCTCGAAAATCCGCACGCTAGGCAGCGTGAGCAGTTCGGCGAGCAGTTCGCCGGTCCTGGCCGCTACCTCGCGAGCGGTGGCACCGATCGGCCGTAACGGGCGCCGCTCACTGTCCATAATGGTGTCCAGGCTGCCGTGAGAACGGCGCGATAGCAGCGATTCAGGCAATTGAACGCCGGGTATCAGGCGATCCGCGGGTATCGTCATGAAACACCACCATCAAGAAGTTGCCGATTAGCAGGGGCGCATGGATAGTGCATCAGCACCGCCTACCGGCAGGCTTCCGTTTCGCTGCCGGGGATCCAGCTGCGTCCGGGGCTAGAAAACGACAACGTACTATCTAGTGATTTTAATAGCGATGACGACTTCGTAACAGAGCGGGAATGCCAGTCCCGAGCCGAATACAGCGGGAACCACGCGTCACGCCGGCGTGGCAAGCACCGGTCATGGCCCGCGCGGGAGCCGGCGGGCCCGATTCTCGGGCCCGCCGGCTCTTGGCGCTTGCGGCAGGCCGGTGCCCCCGCCTGCTTCGACCTGCCGCCCTAACCGGACTGGCGTGATGCGCCGGTTAGATGCAAGCCTGCAGGATGTCGTCCCAGTTCGTGCCGGCCGGACACCAGGGTCCGGCCTCCGTGGCCGCGCGGTGCTGCGTGGCACCGGTCGCCAGGTGTGCTGACAGGCCGGTGCTGACGAGGGCGGCCGCGATGAAGAACGGGGCCAGGCGAGAACGCGTGATGGCGCGCATGACTTTTCCTTTCGGAGTGCAGGAGTGGGCCGAGATGCGGCGCCGCGTTCTCCATAGCCCGGCCGAACGATGGAGCGAAGGCTGGCCAGCCTCCTCGCGGCGCCGCGCGCGCGTTTGGTACTCGACACGTCAGCGCCAGATAGACGCCGGCGTCGTAAGCTCTTCAGCGCGGACCGGTCGTCCGCCCTGGCCTTGCGCTTCAGCCTTACTGTCATTAAGACAATAACGACGCTTGCTGGTTTGTGTCAAGAGGACAGTAACTGCTATTCTCCGTGGATGATCAACAGAGAACATCTGCTGCTGCGCCTCACCGTCGACCTCGCGGTGCTGACCGTGCGCGAGAACCGCCTGCAAGTGCTCGTGATCGAGCGAGCCAACGAGCCATTTGCCGGTCACGTCGCGCTGCCTGGCGGATTCGTGCGCGGCGGCGAGGACCTGCCTGAGGCGGCGGAACGGGAACTCATGGAAGAGACCGGCCTCGATGGCAAGCCGCTGCACCTTGAGCAGCTCGCCGTCTACGGCGCTCCCGACCGGGATCCGCGTGGCCGGGTGGTGAGCGTGGCCTACCTCGCTATCGCTCCCGATCTGCCGATCCCCACCGCGGGCTCAGATGCCAGGAACGCTCGCTGGGAACCGGTCGAAGCGGTGCGCGCCTCCCTTGCGTTCGACCACGCCAAGATCCTGGACGACGCGGTCGAGCGGGCCAGGATGCGCTTGGAGTTCAGCACGCTCGCCGCCGCGTTCTGCCAGCCGACCTTCACGATCGGTGACCTGCGGCACATCTATGAGGTTGTCTGGGACCAGGAAGTCGACCCGCGCAACTTCAGCAGGAAAATCGCGCAGACCCGTGGCTTCGTCGAGCCGACTGGAAACAAGCGGGTCCCTGACACTGGCAGGCCTGCCGCACTCTACCGGCGCGGCGAAGCTCAGAACCTGAATCCGCCTTTGATGCGCCCGCCGGCTAATAATCTGGCCGATGGCTGAGCCGGTCCTGAGCTGGGAGATCGGCTGCCTCATACAGGCGCTCGATCCGGGACCAGGCCGCCTCGGCCGCCGCGGCGTCGCCATGGTCCGACATGACCGCGGCGCTCGCGGCGAGCGCCCGCGCTTCGAGCCTGGCCGCGCCGCAGCCGGCGAAGATGTCGACTGCCTGCCGCAACGCGGCGAGTTGCCCGGCGAACTGCCCCTGCGCGGAACGCAGCGCGGCGATCGATAGCCACACCCGGCCCTCCAGGCCGGCATCCGCGCTCTCCTTTGCCCTTGCGGCCGCGGCGGTCAGGTGCTGGTCCGCCACTCCGAACGCGCCAGTGCGCCATGCGACGTCACCGAGCCCGTGCCTGGCGTACGCGTGCCCGACCCCGGCGTCGTCACGGAACACGTCGAATACCGCGTCGAACGCGACCTGGGCGGCGTCGAGGTCGCCCATGGCCAGGCATGCCTGGCCGAGCCAGTACCTGGTCTGCGCGATCAGGCGCTGGTTCCCGAGTTCCGCGGCGATGCTCTCGGCCGCCTCCAGGACCTGCTGCGCCTTGGCGTCGTCGCCCCGGTCCAGGTAGGTCTGGCCGATGAAGCGCAGCGTCTGCCATCGGCCTACCTGGTCGCCGCTCGCCGAGTAGTGCTGGAGTACCTCGTTGAACAGGGCCAGCGGCCTGGTCAGATGACCTTGCCTGCGCAGCGCGTGCGCGAGCGTCCGCAAGGTAATCGCCTGGCCGTGCCGGTCGCCGGCCTCTCCCAGCAAGCTCGCCGCGCGCTCCAGGCCGGCGACGGCCGACGCGCTGTCGATACGCCGGCTCGCGACGAGCGCCGGCTGATTCAGGCACGCGAGCACGATCCCCTCGCCCCGTTTGTCACCAGCCTTGCGGCAGGCAGCCAGCGCCCGGGTATGGGTGTCCTGCCAGTCCTCGAAATAACCGCGGATCGTATAGAACTCGTGCGCCGACACAGCCAGGTCCCAGCACAAATCCGCCTGGCCGAGCTCGGCGCAGCGCGCGACCGCGGCCCGGATGTTCATCCGCTCCTTCTCGAACCAGCCCAGCGGATCGGCGCTGGCCTCGGCCAGCACGCCAGGCGGCGCGCCCCAGTCAGGCACGTCGCCGTGCACGACATCGAAATCGCCGCCGTACAGGCTCGAATGCGCCCGCCTGACAAGGGTGAGCAGGGCGCGGAAGGCCAGCACGGGCACCAGGTCCCGGTCGCCCGGATACTCGGCGGCCGCCCGGCGGCGAGCGTAGTCCCTCGTCAGGTCGTGGAATCGGTACCGCATCTCGGGCTCGACCGATTCGATCATGAAGCGTGCCGCCAGCTGCGACAACGCCGCGCTCGCGGTAGCGGCATCGGGATCGGCGCCGCTGTCGCCGGCCAGGGCGGCGGCCGTCCAGGCGCCGAACTTCGTCAGCGGCAGCAACCCGAGCGCCAGGAAGAGCTGTCGCGCCGGCGGGTCAAGGCGCTCGTAGCCCGCGCCGATCGTCCGGTCGACGCTGAGCTTGCCGAAAGCGAACGCTTCCGGCCCCTGCCTCGCCAGGCGATCCGCCAGTTCGGCCGTCGGCCTGGGATGATCGTGCACGCGCAGCGCGCCCGCGATGAGCAGCGCCAGCGGCAGGCCGGCGCACAGCCTCACCACCCGGTCGATCGCATCGCGATCGTCGTCGATGGTAACGTTCGCGTCGCGCACCACCCGCAGGAAGAGATCGCTGGCGTCCGGCTGGCCTAGCGGCTCGAGCGGGGCGACATGGTGGGCGCTGCTCACCTCGGGCAGCCGCTGCCGCGCCGTCACCAGGACCGCGCAGCCAGGGCTGGCCGGCGCGAGGTCACTGACCTGTGCGCCGTCGGCGGCATCGTCAAGGACGATGAGTACCCGGCGGCCATTGAGCATGGTGCGGTACTCGGCCAGCCGCTCGGCCTTGGTTTCGGGAATGCGCGTCGCGCCGAGCGTGCGCAGGAACTGAGCGGCGACCTCGCTGGCGTCGATCGCACCGCCCAGGCCGTCGCGCAGCTCCATATACAGCTGGCCGTCCGGATAGCGGTCACGCGACTCGTTCGCCGCGCACAGCGCGAGCGCTGTCTTGCCGATTCCGCCTGGTCCTGAGATGACGATCACCGGCATCGCCGGATGAGGCTCGCGGCCCAGCAGCCACTTCACTTCCGCGATCATGTCACCGCGGCCGATCAGCTCGGCTGGCCGCGGCAGCTGCGCCGGTACCGGGGCAGAGATCCGCGCGGGCGCTGGCGCGGGCGCCGCCGCGCCCGTCCGCTTCTGCAATGCGTCCAGTGCCGCCGTGATCGCGTCCTCTTCACCCCGGGCGACCGCGAAATGGAAGTTCCTGAGCAAGGCATCGGGATCGCCGCCGATCTCGTCCGCGATCGCGTTCCGGTAACGCTCATAGGCGTCGTTCATGTCAGCCACGTGGCCGCTGCGGTACTGAGCGCGCAAAAGCTGCTCGCATAGCCGCTGATCAGCCGGATAATAGCCGGTCATCAAGATCAGCTCATCGAGCGCAGCCTCATAGTTGCCGCGACCGAATTCCAGCTCGAACAGGCGGACGGCAACGCGCTTGTAGCGCTGCTCAAGAGCAAGGATCTCGTGCCTGAATCCATGTCCGGGCACGTTCGACAGCGGATGAGGACCCCGCCACAACCGGAACGCTTCCCTCAGACGGCCGATCTCGTCGTCCGCACGATGCCGAGCCGCTGCCTCATCCGCCTGGCGCACGAGCTTCTGAAAGGACAACGTGTCCACATCATCGCTATCGACGCGCATTTCATAACCGAAGCCCGGATGCGTCTTGACGTCATCCATCCGGCCGATCGTGGCGAGCAAATCGCGTACCACTTTGACCCGCTTCGGTAGCTGCGCTTCACCCACCTCTCCCTCGCCTCCCCAGGCAGCACGGATAAGCGCTGTCTTGGACATCCGGCGATTCGCGTTAACAAGCAGCGCGGCCAGCACAATCAGAGTTGCGCCACCCGGGAGGTCTACTAAGAGACCATCTTCGCCAACAACCTGCAGCTCACCAAGCAATCGATAGATCACGAGCTGCCTCCCCCCCGGGACGCATACCACCCCATACTCAGAGTGTTTCCTAGCTGCTAATCTCGGCGTCGCCCTGACGCCCGCCCCCGGCAGCGAATCAGGGGCATGTCGGCAGTTTTACGGCTCTCAGCATCCAGGCTATTACCTATCAGCCTACGGTGCGTGCACCCACGAATACCAGAGCATAACGTCGCGCCGCCAGCCCGCCGCCCCAAGCCGCAACCCCGCGCCAAGCCCACGCCTCGCCCCCCCCCGCGACACCGCCCCCACACCTCGCCCCCCACACCTCGCCCCCCACACCTCGCCCCCCACACCTCGCCCCC
>DASTJM010000126.1:0-25338 GCA_035716545.1 Streptosporangiaceae bacterium | reverse complement strand
GCGGCAACGGGAGAACGTCGTTGCCGCGGCCGGCCACCCCTGAAGCGGAATCCGGAGAAAAGGGTCAGGTCTCCTCAAGGAGCGGGAATGAGCGGTGCCGCCTCGGCGGCACGAGGAAGTTCTGCCGCCTGGTGGCCTGGGTAAAGCGCTCAAGCCCGTCGTCACTGGAGTCGGCGGCCTCTGCTCCGGGCGGCACGCTGGCTGCTGTGCCGCCCTGGTCACCGGCCTTGACATAGTCAAGCGAGGCCGAGTTGATCCGCATGACGCGGAAAAACTCGGCGGTGGGCACGAAGACGGTGAATTCGAGCGTGGGCTGGGCCGAGCCGTCCGGCACATCTTGTGACGACAGCCCTGGGCCGTCATTGCGGATGTGCAGCGGGGTACCGTCAGCGGCGCGAGCTGAGCGCTGCAAGCCGGCCAGGTGGCCGACCCGGTACTTCTGGTGATCGGTGACGGAAGGGTCGAAGTTAGTTGCCTGGTCGTTCGGCCCGTTGAACTGATTCGGCAAGAAGGCTGATGGCTGCTGGGCGGCCAGGTTACCGGTCGGCGCGCCGAGTCCGCCGCCGTTGGTAAAGGGATCGTCTGGATCTTGCGGGAATGGCAGCCCGGGAGCGCCTGACGGGGTCTTGGAGCGGAACATGTACTGGACCCGCTCGCCGTAGGTCTCCGGCTCGTCGGAGTCGGTGCCGTCCACGCTGTAGAACTGCTCGAGGTCGTCGATCACGTGCGACAGGTGCTGGATCGCGCCGTTGTCGAAGTAGTCGCCAGCCTTGGCCGTCGTCAGCACCGCCGAGGAGGTGCCGGCGAAGGTCACCGTGGCGCCGTGCGGCGCGCTGCCACTCACCTGCTGGTCAACGAACCCCATCCACATCGAGGAGGCTGGGTTGATCTGCTTGGTGAACGAGAAATTGTTAGCGGTGGCTATCTTGCGCGGCAGGCCAGGCTGCACGAAGTTCAACCTGGGCGTCTTGAAGTTAAAGAGGCCCTTGAACGCTGGCGATGCCACGAACTTGCCGTTGAGTATGTTGCTGCCGTTGAACCAGGCGGCCACCTCAGTAATGTTCTTCAGTGAGTCGCTGCGCAGGGTGATCAGCACGTCGTTGCCCTCGATCTGCACCGGCACGTTGTACAGCCGCTTGGTGATGCCCGGATTCAGCGGTGATACGTCAGTGGGTGCGGGCACTGCCTCTTCGAGCGCGAACCTGCTGTGATCGAACGCGAGCCTGGGCATCGCGCTCGCGACCAGGCTCTGCGGCAGGCGGTTGAAGTACGGCAGGCCGTAAGCGACGAACGCGAAGATTCCGCTCGGGCTGAAGGCGTAAGAACTCTCGACCGTGGCGAGAGCGCTGGCAAGTACCGCCTGATCCCGCTTGGTCGGGTTGCGGGTAAGCGCGGCTGGCGCCATGAAGGTATAGAGCACCCCGAAATCCACGAGCACGCCGGCGACCGTCTGGGCGGGGTGGACAAAGGCGCCGATGTCGAACTGAATGTCGGGGAACGAAGTCGCGGAGGTGGCAGCACGGGCTCGGGTAGCAGCGCTCGCTCGCTGCGGCCTCCACGCCGCGGCGCCGACCGTTGTTACCGTGGCGGCCATCGCGCCGATCCCGCCGACCTTGAGCACGGTACGCCGGCTGACCTGCGCGCTCGGGAGCTGTACCAGCTCAGGAGCGTTCGGCGATTGGGTCGATGAGTCCGGTCTCGCTCGCATCGGACAGCGGCCCGTCTGAGGTAATGAGTTATCCACGTATGGCCTCTCCTGCGTCGGCAAATGACTAGAGAAACAAATGAACGCCTCAGTAACCCCAGGCGGCTCTTGTCGCTAACCCTGAGGCATCGTTACCCTGAGGTCGCGGCAAAGTCTCGCGCGAAGCTTCGTAATCGCGAGAAGTATTACGAAAGCACGAATACGGTCACTTAGGGTCACTCTTAGCTTGAATCCATACATGAGCCTAATGACTCAAATTAACGAGTCAAGTGACAAAACTGTCATGAAGATGCTGCCCGTCCCGGGCTCACGCTCGCCGGAATGCGACGGCCGGGGCGACAACCGAGCATCGGGCAGCACCTCCCAGAGCAAAGGCCCGGCTCCCCATCATCAACCTCCGCCGGGGTCGTCGCCGGCACTGGCCTGCGGAGTCAATGTCGCTGGGGTGCGGGCCGTTCGGGGCGGGGGTGCCTGCCGGGACAGCATGGTGGGCTCGTTGGTCTGTCGGCGGCCGGTTCGGGTGAGCAACGAGGTCCTGGTTGCTGCTGTCGGCTGGGACAGGGGGCTGAATTAGGCAGGCCGGGCGTCAGCCTGTCGCCGTTGCCGTTGCCCACGGGCCCGGGCTTCCCGCCGGCCAGCGCCGGCAACAACGGCCAGCAAACCGTGTCCGCGTTAGCTGGCGAAGACCTCGAACTCCCATAGCGAGTAGCCATACTGGGTCGCCCTGGCCGTGCCGAGCATCCTGATGTACCGGCCGCTGCCGGAGACGTTCAGCGTCTGCGTGCCTCCGGTCCCCGCCGTCGTCGAATAGATGGTCGTCCACGCCGAGCCGTCATTCGACGTCTGGAGCTGGAACGCCGTCGCATAGGCGGCCTCCCAGTCCAGCACCACCTGGCAGATCGACCGCGTCGACCCCAGGTCCGCTTCCAGCCACTGCGGATCAGAAAACGCGCTCGACCAGCGAGTCCCGGTGTTACCGTCCGTCGCGTCCGGTGCCGGGAACGAGGCGTTCTCTGTCGAGGAGGCGGTTGTCGGGGCGTTCAGCGCGATATTCGTCGTCCCGCACGTGCCGCCCGACCCCGAGCCCGAGGTCACTGCCCAGGTGAACGCGGCCGAACCGGACGCCCCGGTCGAGTCCTTCGCGGTCACCGTGACGCTGGACGTACCCGCGGCCGACGGCGTGCCCGAGATAAGCCCGGACGAGGAATTGACGGACAGCCCGGCGGGCAACCCGGTCGCGCTGTAGGTCAGCGTCTGCCCGGCGGCCGAGTCCGTCGCCTTCAGCTGCAGGCTCGCGGCGGTCCCCGCGACCGAACTCTGGCTGCCCGGGTTCGTCACGGTCACGGTGTTGCCACCCGAGCCCGCGCCAGGCAGGGTCCACTGCTGCTGCGCCGAGTCGGCGCAGGTCTCGATGTCGAGCCTGGAGGCCGTGTTGCCGCCAGGGTCAGTGAGGCACAGCCCCGAATTCGGATTGACCAGCTCACCGTTCGCCTGGTGGCTCCAGTTCTGCGCGGCCGTGCCGTTGCACGGATACCAGTCCACCTTGGTGCCACTCGTCGTTCCCGCGCTGACCACGTCCAGGCAGCCGCCCTGGGTCCGCAAAGTGCCGTCTGTATAGGGCGACCACTGCTGGCCGGCGCTGCCGTTGCAGCCAGCGACGCCAATCGGGTTGCCTGAGGTGTTGAGCGAGTTCACATTGCCCAGGCACAGCCCGCTCAGGCCCGTGACCTGCCCGGTCGCGGTAGCCGTCCCTGGCGGCGTGGAGTTGCCGCCCTTTTCGTACGCGGCGACGTAGGCGACGCTCATCGATGCCCCTGACGTCGTCGCGGTCGTCGGCGTGGTGCAGCCGCAGATGCCGTTCGGGTAGTTGCCGCCCATGGCCAGGTCGAAGATGATGAAGAACCCGTGATCGATGGCCTCCTGCCAGGCCGTGGTGCCGACCGACGCCTCCGTGATGGTGTCCTCGACGGTGCCGTCCATGACGAACTGCATGGACTCCGCGCTGGTGTTCGTGCGGTCGATGATCACCGAGTACGTGTGGTAGCCGGTCTGGCAGCCAGAGCCGGCGGCCGGGCACGCGATCAGCGCGTGGCCTGGGCTGTTCGAGGCGTCATGCAGCGTCTGGGAGGCTTCGTTGAGCCCGTTGACGTCCTCCATCATGTCGATCTCGCCGGAGGTCGGCCAGCCGCCGCCCGCGCGCATGGGCGATCCGAGCGCCCAGAAGGCCGGCCAGTAACCAAGGCCGCTGGACGGATTGGGCTGCTCGATCGAGGCGGTCATCTCGAGTTCGCCGCCGGGAGGCGCCTGGAAGTCCTCACGGGTGCTCTCAATGCGGCCCGAGCTCCAGGTGCCGCCGTTGTCGGTCGCCTTCAGCACAAGGTGGCCGTTCCCGTCGAGGAACACATTGCTCGTGGAATTCGTGGTGTTCTCGATCTCGCCTGTGCCGAAGTTGGTGCCGATGTCGTAGAACCAGTTCGCGGCCGACGGCGCTGACCCGGCCGCTCCAGCGAAATTGTCGCCGAAGACGGTCGTCCAGCCCGCGGGCGCCGCTGGCACGGTGTCGGCGAGCGCCGGCACGGCGCCAGTTAACCCCGTCGACGCCACTCCGGTGAGGCAGCCTGCCGCTAACACCAGCCCAGCCAACGTAACAACCGCATGCCTCATCGCCGCACCTCCACCGCGAATGACCAGCGTGAGCGCTTTATTTCGACCTTAAAATAAGGGATTGCCAAAGGTATAACTCTGCACCCGGGCAATGTCAACCCGGAAGTCAGCGGGTGAGCGCGGCCCCGGGACCAGCGGCGAGCGACTGCACGAAATCGGTGATCTGGCGGAGGGTGCGGCACTCCCTGACCTGAGCGCACCAGGGAGCATAGCGGCCGATCACGGAGTCACCGTCGTTCCAGTACCTGCGCAGTTCCGGGTTGAGCCAGTACACCCGGCCCGCGCGCTCGCTGATCGCGGCGAACGAATCGACCGCCGGGTCGAGGTAATTCGTCCTCGCGTCACCCACTACCAGGACGACAGACCGGCGGGTGAGTTGCGGCGCGTACTGCGCGGCGAACTCCCGCATGACAAATCCGTAATCGGAGCTGCCGCTCAGCCTGATGGCGTCGCGGGCCGCCTCGCGCGGCGCGAGCCGGCGGCCGGCCGCACGGGCGTCGCGCACCAGGCTGGTGATGTCTGCGAGCCCGTCGACGAACGAGAACACCCGGAGCCTGCTCAGCCGGCTGTCGAGCGCGATGAGCAGGTCGAGGGTGAAGCGCGAGAACGCCGCCACCGAGCCCGACATGTCGGCCAGCACCACGATCTCTGGCCTGGGCGGACGTGCGGGCTCCATGACCAGGCGGAAAGGTATGCCGCCGGTGCCCATCGCCTGGTGCAGCGTGCCCCTGATGCTGAGCTGGCGTTTCCTGTGCAGGGCGAGCTGTGCGAGTACATGGGTGAGCCGCTGGCTGAGCGGGCCGATCGCTGCCGCCATCGCCTCGAGTTCCGAAGCCGACGCGGTCGCGATGTCGGTGTCCTCGGCCAGGCCTGCCCGCATCGTCGCGCGAACGGCGCGGGCACCGCGATCGGCGACTAGTGCCCTCCGTATCGCCGCCTGCAGCTCGCCGCGGAACTCCGCGACCGCGCGGTCCGCCTTGGCGGCGCCGAGCCTGGCGCCGAGCCCGCTCATGCCGCTCCAGCCCGAGCCTGACCCTCCGCCGCCGCCCTGGCCTTCCCCCCCGCCCGCGGCCGCGGTTCCAGCTTCGGCTAGCGCCAGTTCATCGCGCAGGCCGGCGAGGCCGGCGGCTTCCTCGACGGCGATCATGGCGAACACTCCAGCCACGGCGCTGCCAGGCTCGAGACCACCGAACCTGCGTACGTACTCGTCGGCGAGCAGCCGCCGCAGGTGCGCGTCCGGTGCGGCGATCACGGCCCGCAGCGTCTCGGCGAGCTCGGCATCGGTCATCGCGGCGGCCAGTTCGGCGCCCGGCTGGGCCGGGCCAGCCGTGCACAGATCGAAAATCAGGTTGAACGCCGCCAGTTGCTGCGCGTTCTTGATCAGCGCGCATCCCAGGGCCGCGCGGACAGTCTCCTTATCCTTGAGCGGGACTTGCGTCAGCGCCCTGGCCGCGTCGGCATGCTCGCCGACCGAGACCTCGATGCCGACATTCCGCAGCTCATCGACGAGGCCAGCGAGCATCGCCTGCATCTGCTAGATCCGCAGTTCGGCCAGCGCCGTGCCGATGTCACGCTCGTATTTGAGCAGCACGGAGAGCGTCTGCCTGATCACGTCGTCGGTCAGGTCGGTCGCGCCGAGCGTCAGCAGCGTCCGCGCCCAGTCGAGTGACTCGGCGATCGACGGCGGCTTCTTCAGATCGGTCTTGCGCAGCAGGGCGATCAGCTCGGCGATCTCGCTGGCCAGGTGCTCGGCCAGATCGGGCACGTGCAGCCGGACGATCTCGGCCTCGCGCTCGACCGTCGGGTAACCCAGATGCAGGAACAGGCACCGCCGCTTGAGCGCCTCGGACAGGTCGCGGCTGTTGTTCGAGGTGAGGAACACCTGCGGGATGTGCTTCGCGGTCACGGTGCCGAGCTCGGGAATTGAGACCTGGTACTCCGACAGCACCTCAAGCAGCAGCGCCTCGCTCTCGATGTCCAGCCGGTCGACCTCGTCGAGCAGGAGCACGACGGGGTCATCTGACCGGATCGCCGCCAGGAGCGGCCTGGTCAGCAGGAATTCCTCGCCGAAGATGCCCGCCGTGCCGAGGCTGGCTGACCCTGGGCCGGCCTGGTCGCCTCTGTGCAGCTGGAGCTGCAGCAACTGGCGCCGGTAGTCCCATTCGTAAATGGCCTTGCTCTCGTCGAGGCCTTCGTAGCACTGCAGGCGGATCAGCCGCTTGCCTGACGCCTCCGCCACGCTCTTGGCCAGCTGCGTCTTGCCGGTCCCAGCCGGGCCTTCGACCAGTACCGGCTTGCCAAGCTTCGCGCCCAGGTAGACGACGGTCGCTATCGCGGCGTCGGCCAGATACCCAGCCTCCCGCAGGCCGGCGAGAACGTCATCAACCTGATCGAACCCTTGTCCCATATCTTGAGTATCTCCCGGCTCACGGCCGCGGTTGCCTCGGTGCGCCGCCAGCTCAGCGGGCCGGCGGCCTAGTCGGTGAGGGCCGGGTACACCAGCGTCTTGAGCTGACCTCGGAAATTGAAGGTGGCCGACGGCATCAACTGGGTCATGAACACCACGACCAGGTCCTCGGCCGGATCGACCCAGAAGATCGTCGAGGCGGCACCGCCCCAGAGGAATTCACCGGCCGAGCCGATGGCGCTGGTGGCCACGGGTCCTTTGGAGACGGCCACGGTCAGCCCGAACCCCATGCCGGTGAAGCCGACCTCGCCGTAGCCGCCAGGGAACACGTAAGAATGCAGGTCACGATCACCTGGCAGATGGTTCATCGTCATGAGCTCGACCGTCTTGCGGCCGAGGATGCGCACGCCGTCCAGCTCGCCGCCGTTGCAGAGCATCTGCGCGAACCGCAGGTAGTCGGCAGAGGTCGACACGAGCCCGCCGCCACCAGAGAGGAATGTCGGCTGCTGCCGGTAGCGTGAGCTGACCGGGTCATCGAGCAGCACGAGCCGCTTGGCCGCGTCCCGGCGGTAGCACGCGGCGAAGCGGCCTGCCTTGTCGTCGGGCACGGAGAAACCGGTGTCGTGCATCCCGAGCGGCTCGAAGATCGTCTCGTGCAGGTAGTCGTCGAACCGCTGCCCGGAGATGATCTCGACGAGCCGGCCGCAGATGTCGGTCGACACCGTGTAGTGCCAGTGCGTACCGGGGTGGAATTCGAGCGGGTACTGCGCGTAGCGGTCCACCATGGTTGCCAGCGTCGCGCCGGGCCCGAGCCGCGAGCCGGGCATCGGTGCCCGCGTCGCGGGATTGTCCTGGGCGAAGATCTGCGCCAGCGTCGGCCCGTCGGCGAAACCCAGGCCAGACATGTGCATCATCAGGTCACGCACCGTCATGGGCTCGCGCGGCGGGGCGAAACGCTCGGTGCCGTCCGGGCCGCGCTCGCGTACCTTGAGGTCGCGCCACTCGGGGATAAATCTCGTCACCTGCTCGTTTAGCTGGAACAGCCCGCGCTCGTACAAGGTCATCAGCGCGACGCCGGTGATCGGCTTGGTCATCGAGTAGATGCGCCAGATCGTCTCAGGCTCCACCGGAACAGACCGTTCGAGGTCCGCCTGGCCGAATGAGCGGAAGTAGCCGATCTGCCCGTGGCGGGCCACGGTGACCTGGCATCCGGCGATCCGGCCCGCATCGATGTAGCGGTTCTGCAGGTGCTCGGTGATTCGATCGAGTTGCCGTTCGTCCAGGCCCGCGCTGACGGGGTCCACCTTCATGGGTACTCTCCTCGGGGTGTTACAGCTATGGTGCACCGTGGGTTCGGCCGGCTGCCAGAGTTAGAAGGGAGAGAACGCAGCTGCCCGACATGGCGTCATTCGTCGCGGGGATTCCCAGGGCCGAGCTTCACCTTCACATCGCCACCCAGATGCGGGCCGCCTGCACTGCTAAATCTCGGGCCAGCCGATCGCGACTTCCACGCCGCGCGAGTAATGCACCAAGGGCGGGTTGGCTGAGGCGGGCAGGCCGGCCGCCTGGACTAGCTGGTCGTCGACGTCCACTGCCTCGGCGCGACGAAGCGGCCACGGCTCGTGGCAGGCCCTGGCCATCCTGCGCTTGGAGCCCGCCACGCTGAACAAGATCCATCTGGCGGTCAGGAAGTGGTCGCGTTCGTCAAGGTCGGCCCGGCTGTAAGGCTCTCCGATGGAGATCCGGGCCAGGCTGGCCGGGTGACCGGCACCCGGCAGCCGGCGCCGGCAGCGATAGGTGATCTCGTTCCCGTGCTCCGTTACCTCCATGGACGACCAGAAGTACGGCAGGTTGTAGGTGACGCGGGCGACAGCCACCGCACCGAGCCTGGCCGCGTCGAGCGAGAAGAACCAGATCCCGCTCCTGCCTGTCCGGTCCCTGACATACGTCCGCACGTTAGTCTCGGCGAACCTGGATACCCAGGCCAGTTCGCGGCCGCCGCCGGTCGCGACGTGCATGAAGAACGGCACCAGGCCAACCCAGGCCCGGCCGTCATATGGCTCGACCTCAAGACCGCCCGGCAGCAACCGCTGTACGTCGGCTGGGTCGAACGACCAGTGCAGGAACGTCAGCCTGGACCACCGCTGCCTCATTACCGGCCGGTCAATCGTGAACGGGCACACCCCTGCGACAGCACCGTCGCGCGCCGCGCCCTCGCCAGCAGCGCCCTCACCAGGACGACCGTTGCTCGCCGCCGCTCCAGGTTCCACGCCTTCATCATGACTGCCCGCACGCCGGACCCGGCGCCCGCCCCTCACCGCGCCGCCCGCCGCCCCCTCACCGCGCCGCCCGCGACGACCTGGGAGCCCGGTCAAAGCTGGGTGTCAACCGCTGTGCCGGCTGGTCGCTGGCCTTGCCTGCACCAATTCAGGCATCGGGGTTGTCCGCCGGGGACGCCGCGCGCGGGAGCAGCGGACCGTGGTCCAGCCGGGGCAGGACATACCTGGCGAAAAGGTCGCCTTCGGCGGCATGCGGATAGCCCGACAGTATGAACGCCTCCATGCCAAGCTCGGCGTAGCCGCGGAGCTTGGCGAGCACCTGATCGGGGTCGCCCACGATCGCCGCTCCCGCGCCTGACCTGGCGCGGCCGATTCCCGTCCACAGGAAGTCCTCGGCGAAGCCCTCATCGTCGGCGACCTCCCGCAGTTCGCCCTGCCTGAGCTGCCCGGCGGAGGCGGGGTGCAGCGACTGCTGCGCGATCTTCCTGCCGGTGTCGGCGTCGAGCCGGCTGGTCAGCCGCCGGGCCGCTACCCTGGCCTCAGCTTCGGTCGCCCGGACGACCACGTGGACCCGGTAGCCGAATTTCAGCTCCCGGCCGTACTGCGCCGCCCGCCTCCGCAGGTCGTTCACGATCGCGGCAACTTCGGGCATCGTGTCCGGCCACATCAGGTAGACGTCGGCCGCCCTGGCCGCGACATCCCTGGCCGCCTCGGACAAGCCGCCGAAGTAGAACGGCGGGCAGCCGCCGGCGGGCGGGCACACGCGCGGCGGGTCGAGCGTGAGCTGGTAGAACTCCCCGCGCACGTCGACGCCCTTGCCGTTCAGCAGGTCGCGCAGCATGCCCATGATCTCCAGGGTGCGCCGATACCGGGGAGCTGATTCGAGCGTGGCGCCTGGCAGGTCCGAGGAGATGATGTTGATCGTCAGCCTGCCGCCGAGCATCTCGTCGATGGTGGCGAGCTGCCGGGCAAGCTGCGGTGGCCACATCTCGCCCAGCCGGACGGCGACCAGAAGCTGCAGCCGACGCAGTAACGGGGCGATTCCAGCCGCGAACGCTACCGAGTCGATGCCCTTGCCGTAGTCCGATGGCAGCAGCAGGTTGTCATAACCGGCCTCCTCGGCGCCGAGCGCGATCCCGCTGCAATGCTCCCAGCTTGACTCCAGCAGCGGATCGGGCACACCAAGAAACTCGTAGTCCTCGTCGCACAGCGGACAGAACCAGGACACCTCACATCCCATCGGCCCGCCTCTCACGCCTGGTCATGCCTGGCTCCCCGCCCTCCCAGAATGCTACGGGAAGGGCGAGGACACCGACGAATGCCACGGGAACCGACGAAAGCAGGCCACGGGAGCGAGAACATTCCACGCAAAGTCCGCAAACCCGCTAGGGCACCAGGACGATCTTGCCGAGGAGGTGGCCTTCGGATAGTCGCTGGTAGGCGTCGGCGACTTCGGTGAGCGGGTAGGTCGCGGCGACCGGGACCTCAAGTCGCCCGGCGGCGACGAGCCCGGCTAGCTCGGCTAGCACGCTGGCGCTGGCGCCGGCCGCGTTACCTTCGGTCTTTACCCCGTGCTTCGATGCCGCCTCGGCGTCCACGATCGTGTCGATACGGGCCTGCTCAACCCCGAGGTCGAGTGCGAGCTGCACGTAACCGCCGCCCACCGTGTCAATGAAGGCGTCGATCGTGCTCGCCTCGGCCCTGATCCGGTCGGCGGCGCCGTCGCCGTAAGTGACCGGGATCACTCCGTGCTTGACCAGCCAGTCGTGGCCAGCCAGGCTGGCCAGCCCGATGACCGTTGCCCCGGCGAGCCTGGCGAGCTGGACGGCGATCGAGCCGACGCCGCCCGTCGCGCCGGCGACGACGACCGTGTCGCCGTCGGCCAGCTCAACCGCACGGACGGCGGCGTACGCGGTGGCCCCGACCACGAACAGCGCCCCGGCGACCTCCCACGGCACGCCAGCCGGCTTAGGTGTCAGGTTGCGCACGTCCACAAGCGCGAAGTCGGCCTGGCTGGCTCGGTCATCGCTGTAGCCGATGACCTCTTCGCCTGTTGCCACGCCGACGACGCCCGGGCCGATCTCGGTCACGACGCCCGCCAGATCACTGCCCTGGCCGGACGGGAAGCTCGCAGACCACTGAGCGCGCAGCATGCCTTCGCGGATCTTGGCCTCCCCAGGGTTGATCCCGGCCGCCTTCACCTCCACGAGCGCCTGACCAGGCCCAGGTTCCGGCCTGGGTACCTCGACCACGTTGAGCACGCCCACCCCGCCGTACTCAGCGAAACGCACTGCCTTCACCGCTACCCCCCAGCTTTTTCCAGCAGAACTCGAGCACCAGCGCCCAGCGCAGCGCCGCCTGCTCGTTGTCAGCGGCCGCGTTGTGCCCGCCTTCGATGTTCTCGTAGTAGCTCACGACATGACCGAGCTCGGTCATCCGCGCCACCATCTTGCGAGCGTGCCCAGGGTGTACCCGATCATCCCTCGTGGAGGTGATAAACAGCACCGGCGGATAGTCCGCCGTCGCCGACACATTGTGGTACGGGGAGAAGGGCCTGATGTACTCCCAGTCGGCTTCCTCCCTCGGGTCACCGTACTCGGTCATCCACGAAGCCCCTGCCAGAAGTTCGTGGTAACGCCGCATGTCAAGCAGGGGCACGGCCGCGACGATCGCGCCGAACAGCTCGTGGTGCCTGGTCAGCATCACGCCCATGAGCAGGCCGCCGTTGCTGCCGCCATGGATGCCGAGCCGGCTGGGCGTTGTGATCCCCCTTGCCACCAGATCGCGGGCAACGGCGACAAAGTCCTCATACACCCGGTGCCGATGCTCCCTGATCGCCGACGAGTGCCAGTCCGGCCCGTATTCGCCGCCCCCGCGCAGATTCGCGACCACGTAGGTGCCGCCGCGGGCCAGCCAGCCGCGCCCGATCACTCCGCTGTACGACGGAGTCATCGAGATCTCGAAGCCGCCGTAGCCAGTGAGCAGCGTAGGCCCGGTGCCGGGGTCGTCGGGCCCGACGACGAAATACGGCACCGAGGTGCCATCCTCCGACGTCGCGAAGTACTGCCGCACCGACATGCCGGCCGGATCGAAGAACGCCGGAGCCCGCTTGAGCTCGGCTGTCTCTCCGCCGGCAATTCCGTACCTGAGCGTGCCGGGCTCGGTGAATCCCGCTGAGTGCAGCATGTACTCGTTGCTATCGTACGGGTCGGTTTCAGCGATTTCGACCTGTGCGAACTGGGGCACTCCAGGCAGGCTGCCCCGCTTCCACTCGCCGTCCGGTGAAGGCGTGAGCACGAGCAGCTCGCTGCGCACGTCTCGCAGCAGGTTCAAGATCAGGTGATCGCGCGTCGACGCGAAGTAGCTCAGGGAAGTATGCGGATCGGGCTCGAAGAGCAGTGTCAGGTTGCGCTCGCCGGCCATGAAGGCGTCGAAGTTGGCGGCCACCAGCGCACCGGCCGGGTAGGTGGTACCTCCGACCTCCCACGGCGACCTGAGCTGGAGCAGCATCCACTCGCGGTGGATGTCCGTCTTGGCGTCGTCGGGCACCGGCAGCCTGAGCAGCGTGCCGTCGGCGGTCCGCAGGTACTGCTCGCTGTGGTAAAAGTTCACCATCCGGGTGACGAAATCGCGTTCGAACCCGTCCGTCGGGTCATGGTACGCGGCGACCGCGACGTCGTCGGGCTTGCCTTCGAAGACGACAGCGGCATCGGCCAGGTCCGCGCCACGGTGCCACTCCTTTACCAGGCGCGGGTAGCCAGAGGCGGTCAGCGTGCCCGGGCCGAAATCCGTGCCCACGTAGATCCGGTCGGCATCGATCCAGGCCACCTGAGACTTGGCCTCAGGGAGCTGGAAGCCGCCTGAAACAAAACGGCGCTTCGCCACGTCGAACTCGCGGATCACGCTGGCGTCGGCGCCGCCGCGCGACAACTTGATCAGCGCCAGCCGGTAGCCACCTGGCCGCAGCGTCGTCGCACCCTGCCAGACCCAGTTCTCGCCTTCCTGCTCTGCCAGGGCATCGACGTCGAGCAGGACGTCCCAGTCCGGCCTGGCCAGCCGGTACTGCTCAAGCGTCGTCCGGCGCCAGAGCCCTTTGGGATGCTCGGCATCCTGCCAGAAGTTGTAAAGGAAAGAACCACCTCTGGTGACGAACGGGATGCGGTCGTCGGCATCAAGCACCTCACGCAGCTCTGTGCGCAGCCGCTCGAATCTCTCGCCGCCCGCCAGCTCGCCGAGAGTGACCGCGTTGCGCTGTCGCACCCAGTCGAGGGCGGCCTCACCAGTAACCTCTTCGAGCCAGAGGAACGGATCGCCGGCCACATCGTGTACGTCGCTCATTCCGCCAGTCTCGCCGCCCGGAGGCCCCGGCGCCAATCCCGACGCACGCCTTCTTGCCCGCGCCTTATCCCAGCGCGTCCGATGGCGCCGGGGCGGCTACTTTCCTGAGCCGAGGAAATCCCGAAGAGCACGGTAATAGGGCGCGATCGTGGTGATGTCGGCGTACTCGTCATCGCTGTGCAGGCCGCCGCCCCCGATGCCGAAGATCACCGCATCGATACCCCGCCGGTAGAAGAACCGGCCGTCGGCTGAGCCGTGCTTGAGCAGGAAACCGCCGGCGAAGCCCTGCCGCCTGATCGCATCGCGCAGCCTGAGCACCTCGGCTCCATCCTGGCTGGCGTGGTGCGGCGGATCGGCCCGCTCGACCTCGACGGTCACGCCAGGCTCGCAGAATCTTGCGAAATAGCCGGCGACCTCCTGCTCGCTTCGCCCGTTAAGATTCTCGTCCTCGGGAGGGAACCGGACATCGAGCCAGGCCTGTGCGCTGTCAGGAATCTGGTTGCGTGCCTGGTTAGGGGTTTCGATCCTGGCCAGGCCCACCAGCGTGCGCCACTCCTCGCGCGTGGCCACCGGATGGGCAGCGAGTATGCGGTCGATCGTCTTGTGCAGCTTGACAAGCGCGTTGTCGCCGAGCCACGGATAGGCACCGTGCGCCGCCCGGCCGGTCGCGTGCAAGTTGACCAAGGCGATGCCCTTGGAGTCGGTCACGATCTCCAGCCCGCTCTGCTCGCCAATGATGACGAAGTCGCCGGTCACGCCCTGTTCGAGCTGGCAGAGAGTGCCGTCGCGGCCGCCGTTCTCCTCGTCGGTGACGATCTGCAAGCCGAGCGGGTAGGGCAGCGCGGGCGCTAGCTCACGAAACACCAGCGCGAGCACGAGCGCCGACACTTTCATGTCGTGCGCGCCGCGCGCGTACAAGCGGTCACCATCCAGGCGCGGGCGGAACATGTCGTCAGGACCGGGGACTACGTCCACGTGGCCGTTGAAGATCACCTGGAAATGAGGTCGCTCCGCGCCGTGATAGAGCAACGCGCTTGGCTTGCCGTTCGACTCGAACCGCTCGACGGTGAAGCCGGGGCCGACATAATCGATGACGAAGTCCAGTGCCTTGGCCAGGTCAGCGGGCCGGTCGGCGGTCGAATGCACGCAAAGCAACTCACGCGCCACTTCGAGAAAGGAATCGGCATCCATCGCCCCACAGATTACCGGGGCCGTGTTTTGCTGCCCCACTCGCCTCCTGGCGCATGCGGGGCGCGCCTCGGCTCGCGGGGCCCCGGGCGCATGACCGTAGCCTGAGTGGGCAGGGTTCCGCGATGTCCAGGGGAAAGGGATCAGATGACCGAGCAAGTCAACGCGAGCGCGGCCGGCACCATCGACGTCGGCGGCGACCTGACCGTGGCCCGGATGGGTTTCGGGGCGATGCGCGTCACCGGCACCGGCATCTGGGGCGACCCGCCTGACCAACAGACGGCTCTGGCCACGCTGCGGCTGGTGGTCGAGCTCGGCGTGAACTTCATCGACACGGCCGATTCGTACGGTCCCGAGGTAAGCGAGAACCTCATCGCCGAGGCGCTGTACCCGTACCCGGACGACCTTGTCATCGCGACTAAGGGCGGCCTTGTCCGGCCAGGGCCCGGGCGGTGGGACCCGGATGGCCGGCCAGAGCACCTGCGTGCGGCCTGCGAGGGCAGTCTTCGGCGCCTGCGGATCGAGCAGATACCGCTCTACCAGTTCCACCGGCCTGACGCGAAGGTTCCGCTGGCCGAGTCGGTCGGCGCGATCGCCGATCTGAAGGCCGAAGGCAAGATCAGGCACGTCGGGCTGTCGAACGTCACCGAGCACCAGCTCAGGGAGGCGCAGCGGATCGTGCCGATCGTCTCGGTGCAGAACAGGTACAACGCGAGCGACCGCTCGTCCGAATCGATGCTCGACCTGTGCGAGCAGGAGCAGATCGCCTTCTTGCCGTGGGCACCGCTGCAGAACAGGGACACCAACAGCCCGGTGGGTCAGGCCGCGAAAAATCACCGCGCGACCGAGCACCAGGTCGTGCTGGCCTGGCTGCTGGCAAGGTCGCCGCGGATGCTGCCGATCCCGGGGACCGGATCGCCCGAGCACGCCCGCGACAACATCGCGGCGGTGAACCTCGCGCTCACCGATGCCGAAATCAAGGCGATCAGCGCAGTCAAGTAAACGCGCAGGGGGATTGCGCCATGACAAATGACGGAACCAGCGGGCCTCAATACCCTGAGCTCGGACCCGAGTACGGCATCGAAGACGAGAGCGTCCTTGACCCGCAGGACACGCTGGAAGACGACCCTGCTGGCGAGCCGCTCGACCAGAGCATCGTTCCGCCCGACCGGTGGTCCGCCGCCGATCGCTACGGCACTACCGCGGCAGAGGAAGAGGCCGGGGAGTCGCTCGGCCAGCACCTGGCAGAAGAAGACCCTGACATCGACCCGTACGCCGAGGACGAGGATGCCACCGGAACCGGAGGCAGCCGCGCCGGCGGCTACACCGCCGACCCGAGGTCGGGACGACTCGTGGCCGCGGACGCCGAGGAGGACGCTGACGAGGCCGCGGCCGATGACGACCCTGACCTGGTCGCCCGCGATGTCGGGGTCGACGCGGGCGCGGCGTCGGCCGAGGAAGCCGCCGTGCACACGCTCGACTCGGGCTCCGAAGATGCCGAGGACGAGTCGCCTGAGCCGCCCGGAGGCTGGTAGCGCGAGCGCAGGCAAGAGAAATGCTTCAGGCCGCATTCAGCGGACCTTCAGGTGGGCTTCCTAAGCTCCGGCCAGAGCGCACAATGGTAGGACAGCGCAATGGAGACCGGGCAGGAGGCCGCAACCGTGCAGGACGGCGTGACTATCTCGCACCGAGGACGCAGCTACGAGATTGGCCGGGGACCAGGCTTCTACGGCATCTGGCATGTCCGCGCACCTGGCTCCCAGCCGATCGAGTGGTGGCCGCAAACCCAGGACGGGTGGCGCGCCGCGTGGTCACGGTTCACCGGGATCGAGGCCCCTGACGCGCTGACCTTGGTCAGCGCCGGAACGATGCCGTCGATCCCGGTGCCTGACCCGGCCGCCAAGCCAGGCGGACTACGGCTGATCGCTCCGGTCGTCCTGATCGCTGGCGTCGTCTGCGGCATCGCCGGGCTGTTCATCCATTACCTGGGCCCGCAGAGCCTGGCACAGCAATCAATGCAGCTGGTACCCCATGCGATCTATATCGCGGCCTGGACCGTCAGCGCCATCTTGCTGTTGCTCGGCGGCGACCGTGCCCGGTTCGGGGCGCTCGTGGGACTCGGGACCAGCGCGGTCACCTTCGGCCTGCTCTTCGCTGACCTCGGCACCGTTATCTCGGGCGGTGCCGGACTGGCGGGCACGGGACTGTGGCTCAGCCTGATCGGCTGGCTAGCCTGCTCGGCCGGATCGGTGCTTGCCCTGATCCTCTCGCGTCCGGGCGCTCCGGCTCGGCCGCGCGGGCGGGACGAGGTGCTCGCCGTCCTGCTGGCCGGCTTCGCCGCGCTCGGCGCCGCGATCGCGTTCGCGCCCTCGTGGGACAGCTACACGCTGCGGACCTCGAACGGGCTCGCGCGGTCGTTCACCGCGGGCAACGCCTTCGCCAATCCGGCACCGGTGATTACCGGCGACGTCGCCGTGATGGTGGCCATCGTGGCCGCCGTGGTGGCGGCGGCGCTCTGGCAGCCGGGCAGGCGCGCGGCCGCGCTCGCCGCCGGGGCGACCATGCCGCTGGTCGCACAGGCGATCTCAGCCATAGTCCAGGTCGGCGAGCCAGCGTCGTCGCTGCAGTTCGGCATCTCACCGGAGATAGCCGCCCGGATCGGCTTGACAATCACTTCAGGGCTCACCCCGGCGTTCTGGGTCTATTGCGCGTTCCTGCTCGCGCTCGTGCTGCTATGCGCGCGCATGCTGACCGCACCGGGGCCGGTGCCACCAGCCCCGGTGGGCATGACAACAGCCCTTACCGCCGATGCCGACGGTGAAATATCCGGAGCCGGTAATACGCCGTGGGCCGCCAGCCCCATCCGTAATGGATAAGGCTTACGACGGTCCCTGAGTCATGCGCCCCATAGGTATATCCCCACTTTCTGAATAGCTCTACGTGCCCCGTGCCGTAGAAGGCCAGGTCACCCTTACGCGGATGCCTGGTCCAGACCAGCAGATGGCTGGCGAGCATCTCCGTCGTCGTCCGCGGCAGCCGGACCCCGGCGTGCCGGTAGGCCATCATGACCAGCCCTGAGCAGTCGAAACCAGGGCCGATGCCGCCCCACACGTACGGATGACCCTTCTGGCGCAGCGCCCAGGCATAGGCGCGCAATCTGGCCGGCCCGCGGTGCCTGCGCCTGCGATGCGCGGCGGTCAGCGTGGCGCTGGCCGGCTTGGCCGTGACCGCCCTGGCCGTGATGGCTGTCGGCGCGGCGAGTGCCGCATTAGCCGGTGCCTGAAATACGAAAACCGCGGCCATCCCGGCCAGGATAGCTGCGGCTGCCATTGCGCTAAAGGTCTTGCGTTTCGATGCGGACATTAATTTCCGATCACGTGAAGCGCGCGCACGCTCGCGGGGAAAGGACTGCGTCCTAACGCGGCGAGAATGCGCCTGACAAGTCGGTACGGTAACTGTTCTGGCTGCCGCTGTCCGACAAAACACCAAACAGCTGCCCGTTACCTGGACCGCCAAAACCTGTCTGTTTACGTGCAATATCCGTTTATAGGTAAGCATTCTAGTCCAGGAAATCGTTATCAGTTTTCCCAAGAGTCCCGCAATTTTCAGCGATGTTGGCGGTGACAGGGCTCGGCTTAGTGCTAGCTCAAGCGATTCGGCCGCGCGCAACCGGGCAGGGTACCGCCATGACCACGCAGACCATAGAAGACGTTCGCGAGCTCGCGCAGCAGCTGCGAGTTGACTCGATCCGGTGCTCTACCAGCGCCGGCTCGGGCCATCCGACCTCGGGCATGTCCGCCGCCGACCTGATGGCGGTGCTCATGACCAGGCATCTGCGTTACGACTGGCAGCATCCGGACGAGCCAGCGAACGATCACCTGATCTTCTCCAAGGGGCATGCCTCGCCATTGCTCTACTCCATGTTCAAGGCGGCCGGGGTGGTCTCTGATGCTGAGCTGATCAACGGCTACCGGCGGTTCGGCTCCATGCTCGAAGGCCATCCGACGCCCGTGCTGCCGTGGGTCGATGTCGCGACTGGCTCCCTGGGCCAGGGCCTGCCCGACGGGGTCGGCATCGCCCTGGCCGGCCGGTACCTCGACGAGTTGCCGTATCGGGTCTGGGTGCTGTGCGGCGACAGCGAGATGGCCGAGGGCTCGATGTGGGAGGCGTTCGACAAGGCCTCCTACTACCGTCTGGCGAATCTCACGGCGATCGTCGACGTCAACCGGCTCGGCCAGCGCGGGCCTACCGAGATCGGCTGGGATCTCGACGTCTATGCCCGGCGGGTCGAGGGGTTCGGCTGCCGCGCGTTCATGATCGACGGGCACGACTACGACGAGATCGACCGCGCGATGAGCCTGGCAGCAGAGTCGGACCGGCCCTCGGTCATCCTGGCCCGCACCCGCAAGGGCCGCGGGTTCTCCGAAGTCGAAGACCGGGAGAACTGGCACGGCAAGCCCTTGCCAGCCGAGATGGCCGAGCGCGCGATCGTAGAGCTCGGCGGCGAACGGCAGCTAACGGTCAGCGGCCCCCAGCCGCCGAGCCAGCAACCCCGCCGCCGCCCTAGCGGCGAGGTCACGCTGCCCAGGTACGAGGTCGGCGCCAAGGTCGCCACCAGGCTCGCGTTCGGGCAGGCGCTCGCCGCGCTCGGCGCCAGGGGCGACATCGTGGTGCTCGACGGGGAGGTCGGCAACTCGACTTACGCCGAGGAATTCGCCAAGGCCCATCCCGAGCGCTACTTCGAGATGTTTATCTCCGAGCAGCAGCTCATCGCCGGGGCCGTCGGCCTGGCCGTGCGAGGCTATGTCCCGTTCGCCGCGACCTTCGCGGCGTTCTTCAGCCGCGCCTACGACTTCATCAGGATGGCGGCGATCTCGGCGGCCAATATCCGGCTGTCCGGCTCGCACGCCGGCGTCGAGATCGGCGCGGACGGCCCGTCGCAGATGGCGCTCGAAGACCTGGCGATGATGCGGGCGGTCCACGGATCGACGGTCCTGTACCCGAGCGATGCGGCATCAGCCGCGAACCTGGTGGCCGCGATGGCTGACCGCGACGGGGTGGTGTACCTGCGCACCACCAGAGGCGGCTACCCGGTGCTTTACGGGCCGGACGAGGGCTTTACCATCGGCGGGTCGAAGGTGGTCAGGTCATCCGACGATGACCAGGTCACGCTCGTCGGCGCCGGGGTGACGCTGCACAACTGCCTGGCCGCCGCGGACCTGCTGGACCGGGACGGCATCAGCGCCCGGGTCATCGACTTGTACTCGGTGAAGCCAATCGACATCGCTACCCTGCTCGCGGCCGCAGCGGCGACCGGTGACCGGATCGTGGTCGCCGAGGACCACTACCCGGCCGGCGGCCTGGGCGGCGCCGTGCTCGAGGCGTTCAGCGACGCCGGTCACCCGATCCGGATCGCGCACCTGGCGGTGCGCGGCCTGCCCGGCTCGGGAACGCCTGCCGAGCTCATGGACGCCGCCGGAATCTCGGCCGACCACATCGCCCAGGCCGCCAGATCGCTGCTCAAGCCGTAGCGGGCGGAGCGCGCCGCGGGCCTGTAGGCTTGCCGCGATGGCGCGCACGCACAGCTATGCGGTCCAGGTGACGTGGACCGGCAACCGCGGCACGGGCACGAGCGGATACCGTGCCTACGACCGCGACCATGAGGTCACCGCCGACGGCCCGCCCGCCATCGCGGCCAGCTCCGATCCGGCATTCCGCGGCGACAAGAAGCGGTGGAGCCCTGAGCTTGAGCTCGTGGCGGCCCTGTCGCAGTGTCACATGCTGTGGTACCTGCACCTGTGTTCCGACGCGGGGGTCACGGTGCTGAGCTATGCCGACGACGCCATCGGGACGATGGCCGAAGCCACCGGCGGCGGCGGCCGGTTCACCGAGGTCGTGCTGCGCCCGCGAGTGGTCGTCGCGCAGCCCGCCACGATCGGGACCGCGCTCAGGCTGCACGCCGAAGCCAATGCGAAATGTTTCATCGCTAATTCGGTGAATTTCCCTGTGCGTCACGAACCTTCGATCGAAGCGACCGCCCCTTAGGGCACCAGAGAGTAGGCCCAATACGTGTACTCGGTCAGGTAGGGGCTGCCTGACACGTAACTGACTTTCACCGTAATGGTGTGCTTGTTCCGCGTGAAGGCTGCGGGGATGATGAAGTCCGCGTCGGCCCAGCGGTGATAGACGTTGCTGCCAGCCACGTACCAGGTGCCCACCAGGCGGCCGTTGACCAGCACCTTCGCCCGCTGGCTGGCGATGCCCTGATCAAATCGGCGGCGCAGGTCAACGCCGGAGTTGCCAGGCGCCACCGTCAGCGTGAACTGACTGTAACCGCAAGAGCCCCGCCCATCGTCGTTGCGGTTGACGGTATCGGCGGTGCCCTCGTACTGGTACGTGCTTGTGCCCGACCAGCGCCGGCCCGAAATGACGAAGTGGTGCGCGCGATCACTGCCGGCGTTTCCCACGTTCAGCGTGTCGGTAAGCCTGGACTGAGGGCCCGGCCGCTGGTAGTAGTAAGCGAGCATGGCCGCGCTGGTGTCGGTCGTGTTATCGAATGGCCCGTGCTGAATCGACACGACAAGCTGCCGCCGGAACGGGATCGCGTCCTGGAGAAAGAATCGGTAAGCTGCGGTTTGGTCTGCGTTATTCGTGGCGATGTGCGCGGTATTGCCGCTCATCGGCTGTGAGTAGGGCCCCTCAAGAAAATAAAATCCCCCGTTGAAAAAATCCTCGGTGCCGGTGCCGTAGAAGGCTGGCGAGCCGCTCCCGTCGACGTAGATGCGCTCGTCGCCTTCGAGGTAGGAACGCGCGGGATCGCCGGTGTAGGAGGCGGTCACGCCGACGAGCTTGCCCGCTCCGCCGATGCTCAGGATCGGGATGTCCTTGCCGGTCCGCACTTTGCTCGACGTCGCGTAGCTGGTCTTGAAATAGCCGACCTGGCTGAAGTTTCCCTTGAACGGCCGGTACTGAATGTGGTAGGTGACATCAGCGACGCTTGTCCCCGCCGTATTGACCAGCTCGATCTTGGCAACCCGCTGGAACGGCATGGGCAGGTACATGTACATGGCATTGCCGGCGTCCATGCCAGCGACCAGGGCATGGGTCGGATACGACCCGAGCTGCCCCATCGCGAAGAACGACCCGATCGGAGCGTCCACGCTCGGTGACCGCTGGCCGTCCCAGTAGATCCTGATCCAGGTGTGGTCAAGCACGTGCGCCGCTGCTGCTCCCGACGTGCTCGTAACGCCAGGAATGGCGAGCTTGATGGACTGAATCGTGGCCGGCCCGTTGATAGCGACCAGCTTGCGCACCGAGTTCGGCTGCAGCGTCAGCTGGCCAGCGGCAGCCGAGTTGCCGCCGGCGCTGATCGGATCGTTCGTCACGTTGGACCACTCGGCACGCATGGCCGTGGTGCTGGCCGCCGGCGTCCACGTCTTGACCTTGGCGTTAGGCGCGTAGGTGACGTAACCGATGTTGTAATACCTGTCCATGTTCGTGGTGATCTCGATGGACTGGTGATAGCACAGCGGAACGTAGCTGACGTACCCGCCGCTCGAGGTGCCCGGCGACTGCACAAGCGGAGAGAGGAAAGGCGCGTTGGTGCCGGCGAACATCTGGCTGATCGTCATGTCGATGCTGGGCTTGGCGTTGCCATCGAAGTAGACCTTGACCCAGTTGTCGGGAAAGAAGCTCTGCAGGCTCGTCAGCCAGATCCGGTACACACAACCTGGCCCGCGCTGATCGAGCATCACGTTGCCGCGCGGGCCCGTCGCCAGGAAACGGTTGAAGTCGAGGTTGCCGTGGCTGGAGTCGAAGGTGTCCCGGTCGAAGCTGGACTGACCGCCCGCCATGGCCGTCGGCTCAAGCACAGGCAATTGGCTGAGCTGAGTCGCCGCCGCGGCACCGTAACTCCACGATGGGGTCACGACCCCGGGCAGGTTACCCGCCGCACTCGCGGCACCTGCTTGGTCAAAGATCGCGAAGTCCCCCGGTAGCAGCAGCATTACTGCGAAGAACCTGCCCAGATGCGCCAGCCTCGTCGTGCGCATCTGGCGACCTCCCTTATCAGATCACGGCGTCAGGCCATGGCCAGGCCAGCCAGGTCCGCGCGGGACCAGTACAGTCCGACATCGGGCATAGGCGACGGATTCCGGGCATGCCGGCTGACACGGGAGTATAGAGACTTCACGCCTCCTAGGGGAGCCTGACCAGATCGGATTCGGGCTTGGGCGTGCCGCGAAGAGTCGCCATGGCCTCGAACACGGACTGCCGCTTTGCGAAGAAGCTGCGCGAGCCGGGCGGTACGGTGCGGAGTACCAGCAGCACGGAGGAGAGCGCCGCATGAGCGATGACAGCCAGCCGCCCGCCCAGCCAGCCGCCCGCCCGCCTTACGCCGCCTACTCTTACCTGGACCCCGGCGAGATCCGCCAGTTCGAGCTGGCTCCCGAGTTCGGCCGGGTACCGCCGTACGACGGCGCATTGACGGCCGGGCAGGAGGAACGATCGCGGCGCCTGCTGGCTGAGAGCCTCGTGATCAGCCTGCATGATCATCCGGTCAGGTTCCCGGCGCGGATGTCGGAAACGCCCGAGTACAACCGCACCGGGCGCCAGCACGCCGGCTACGCCGGCCTGGCCGCGTCGGGGATGACCATCGTCTTCGACAACCTGATGGACGGGACCGCCTGCGTGACCGGCAACGCGCCCTGGCGATGGGATGACATCATCACCGACCTGGGCATGCGGCTGGCCGACGTTGCCCACCAGGGCGAGGTCATGGTGATCAGGACCGTCGCCGACATCGACGAGGCCCATCGCACCGGGCGGGTCGGGCTCGTCTTCGGGCTCGAGGCGGCCACCCCGATCGAGAACGAGCTCGACCGCCTCGATGTGCTCTACGGCCTTGGCCTCCGGCAGATCGGGATCGCCTACTCCGATGCCAACGCGCTGGGCAGCGGCTTGTCGGAAGCGAAGGACGGCGGGCTCACGGCGTTCGGCCACCGGGCCGTCACCAGGATGAACAAGCTCGGACTCGCCATCGACGTGTCCCATTCATCTGACCGGACCGCGCTCGATACGTGCCGCCAGAGCGACCGGCCCGTGTTCATCACCCACGCCGGCGCGCGGGCGATCTGGGACACGGCACGGATGAAGCCGGACGAGGTGCTCCGCGCGGTGGCCGAGACGGGCGGCGTGATCGGCATGTCGGCCGCCCCGCATACGACCTTGTCGCACGCGCACAAGGAGCACTCGATCGAGTCGGTCATGGACCACTTCAGCTACTGCGCCGACCTCGTCGGGCTTGAGCATGTCGCCTTCGGGCCTGACACCTTGTACGGGGACCATGTCGACCTGCACCGGACCTTCGCGCACCTGCTCAGCCTGAGTGCGGCCAGGGGACCTGCGTTCAATCCTGTCAGTTATGTCGACGGGCTGGAAAACCCGACCGAGAATTTCGCGAACATCACCGCCTGGCTGGTCAAGCACGGCTACACCGATGACGAGATCCGGGCTGTGCTTGGCGGCAACATCTACCGCGCGCTGAAGCACATCTGGATCAGCTGAAGCGAACGCGTGCCTTCGGGCCGCGCAAATGGCCGTCCGAAGGCACGCGTCAACTAGTCAGCCGCAGATCAGGTGCTGCGCCTCCAGGTGACTGAGAAGCTGTTCCCGCCGCTCAGGGCGCTGGGCTGCGCCTTGACGCGACCAGCGTTATCCACCATCGTCAGCTCGTCGTCGGGGAAGCTGGAGATAACACCAGAGGTCGAGCCCGACTTGACCGTGGCGCCCGACAGCGTCCAGGTGGTGAACTGCGTCAGCGGCTCGACGCCGCCAGAGCCGCTCGGGGCCTCGGCGATCCACTCGGCGCTTGAGTTGGCGCAGTTCGAGCAACTCTGCGAGGTGCTGAAGCCAACGCCTGAGCGAGTCGAGTCGGCGACCGTGAGGGTGTAGCTCGTGCCGCTCCTGGTCACCGTCGAGGTGATGTGGTCACCAGGACGCAGCGACTCGCTGACGACCTGGATCGCGTTGGTCGGGAACATCTCCCACCAGCTGAAGTAGATCGGCGTGCCACCGGAGCACTCAACTCCGGTGCCATCCTGCTCGACGCTGCCGCTGCTGAAGCCATCGATGCCGACCCACCACACCGCGAGCGAGGTCGTCCGCGTGCACGTGGCCGTCGGCTGCGTCCAGGCCCCGCTGAGCGAGGTGTACGAGGCGCCGCCAGTGTTGTCATCGGCGTAGCCGGACCAGTTGGTGCTCTCGTCCTGCGTCAGGCCCTTGATCGAGCTGGTATGCCCAACCGAGTGGTTGGCGGGGTGCTGGCCAATGGAAAGGTGCTTGAGGAACTTGAGCGCGATCGCGATCTGGGCCTTGGTAGCGGGGTGGGCCGCTTGGCTCGCATTGGCCGCGGGAATGACGGCCATGAACAGCCCGATCGCGGGCACGCAAGCCGCTAAGGAGAAGGTCAGTAACCTCGGTCGGCGATGACTCATCGTGGGATTACCTCTCGAACCAGGCAGCCGCTTACGGGCCGCTGTTCACTCATAGTAACTTTGGCCTTCTTGATCATCAATGCTGTGATTGGCCGGTTTTTGCCCTGATCACGTCATCCCCGGGCCCCAGGCGCGCCAGTCCCGGCGACGAAGACCGCGTCCCCGAAGGTGATCATGCCCCGGCGAACTGCCTGGCGGCTGGCCCGCCAGGGCTTGCAGACTCGTACTGAGGCCCACCTTTGGGACATCGGTGGCGCTCTGGCG
>DASTJM010000125.1:0-283804 GCA_035716545.1 Streptosporangiaceae bacterium | reverse complement strand
GCGGCCGGGTGCCTGTCGACCGCTTTCGTCTGGCTGCAGCATCACAGCGCGGTGCGGGCAGTGTCCGCCAGCACCGATGCCGGGTTGCGCGCTGCCTGGCTACGGCCGATGTGCGCCGGGCAGCGGCGAGCAGGGCTCGCGCTAGCTGGGGCGATGCCCGGCCCTTCGCTGCTGCGCGCCGAGGTGGCGCCGGGCGGCTATGTGTTCGAAGGCACTTCGCCCTGGGTGACCGGCTGGGGGCATATTGACACGCTCTACGTGGCGGCCAGGGATGACCAAGACAACGTTGTCTGGGGTCTGATTGACGCATCGCCGGGTTCGGCCCTTGCCTTCGAGCGGCTGGACATGGTCGCGGTGATGGCGAGCCAGACAGTGAAAGCTACCTTCCGCCAGTGCTTTGTGCCTGCCGAACGGATTGTGCGGAAGATGCCGATCAAGGAATGGCGGATCAGAGACGCCGGCGGCCTGCGTTCCAACGGCTCGCTCGCGCTCGGGGTCGCGGCCAGGTGCTGCGCGCTGCTTGGTCCAAGTCCGCTGGACGCCGAGATCGGCGCGGCTCGCGATCGCCTCGATGCGGGAACGCCGCAGACGATGCCCGCCGCTCGGGCCGTGGCCTCCGAACTCGCGCTGCGGGCGGCGACCGCACTGCTCGTCGCTTCGGGGAGCGCCTCAATCCTAGCCAGCTCCCAGGCGCAGCGATTGGCTCGGGAAGCCCTGTTCCTGCTGGTGTTCGCGTCAAGGCCGGCTATCAAGGAAAGCCTGAGCGGACTGCTGGCATCGCGCTAGTCATACCGCCGCTTCCCGCGCTCCCGGCCGCGCCCGCACTCCGGCCCGTACTCCGGCCCGCCCGCACGGGCTCAGCGAGGCATCACCCTGGCGGGATCACGGATCACGGATCACGGATCAGGGATCAGGGATCACGGTCACGTCTGGCCACTTCGCGCGCTGGCGGGCAAGCCTCGTCGCCGAGATCTCGGGGCTGACCCGGATCGGGTTACGGCGCCAGATTCCATCGAGCAGGTCCGCTAGCCCGTGGGGCGAGCAAACATCCAGCCCGGCAGGAGTGGCGCGGATCGCGACGCAGGTCGCGGTCTCCGGCCAGGTGGCTACGGCGTCGTGAACGCAGGTGAACGCGGGGACATCTGGCCCGCCGAAATACTCGGCGAACCAGGTGTGCACGGCGGCCTGGTTGGTGGCCTCCCATGCGCGGACGAGTATGGCGTCAAGTCGCTGCCCCGCCGCCCGGTCGCGGTCTTTACTCAGGTCGCCTGGGTCGAAGAAAGCGACATCGACGTCCTTGACCGCGGCTGGATCGAAGCCACCGTAGCGCTGGCCCCACACGACATCCCTGACGACCCCAGCGCCAATCCAGGCGTCGGGCAGGCCGCTAGCCGCGACGGCGTCCAGCGTCTCGGTCAGCCATGGCTCGGCCAGCAGGAGGTCGAGAAGCTCAGGGAGCCGATCGTCATCGGGATGAGTCTGGTCGAGCCGGTGCAGGCAAGTCACGGGCTCAGCCTAGAGAGTCCAGCCGACAGCCGGCGGCCGACGAGCGGTGTCCCAGTCGATCAGCACCAGGCGGTCATCGACCGACATGAGGTTGGCCGGATGCGGTTCGCCGTGCGTGATCACCAGTTCGGTTCGTGCCCGCCGGGTGACATCAACTAGCCGGCCAAAGTCGCAGGCGAACTGGGTGAGTTCAGCGGCACGCCGCGCCAGCAGCTCCCTGACGGCATCCGAGAAAGGCCCGCCATTCCAGGGACGGGCAGGTTCGAGCAGGAAAGCGTCCAGGTCAGCGGCCTGCGTAGTCCGGCTCCCGGCACAGGGCTCGATGGCGGACCGCGCCGGCCGACTTGTGCAGCGCGGCGATCAGGTCAACCGCCCGCGTGCGAATCCGTTCATCGGTGTAGCGGCCGAAAGGAAAGCTGTGACCATCGATGAAAGGGAAAACGGTCGGCCAGAACAGCAACGACGGCGCGATCTTGCCGCCCCTGCGGCAGCAACGGCGCGACGTTGCCGTCAGCACCCCGCCGCCAGCAGCAACAACGGCGCGACGTTGCCGCAAATCCGCCCGCCTGACAGTCCGGCACCCCGGCACCCCGGCACCCCGGCAACCCCGCCCTAGTCCTCGCCCGTGCCTGGAGCTACCGAAACCGAGACGCGCACTAAATGAGCCAACTCAGCGGCGCATGACCTTGACCTCGCCGTCATGGCCGCCGCCAGGTGCGACCACAAAGTCGAGGCCAGCCTCATGTCGGAGGGCGGCGGCGACGCCTAGGGCACGCCGGAGCCTTTCGGACGCCAGATCCCTGGTGTCGCCGAGCCCAAGGCGACTGGTTTTCCGGGTCCCGGCGAGCGGATCAGTACGCGCGGGCGAAGATCACGCGCTTTCCGTAAGCGGATGGCTTGCCGCAGCGAACGCAGGTGCCCTGCTCGGCCTCGCCCTCCAGCGGGATGCAGCGCGGGGTGGCCGTTGTCTCGGCCTTGATCTCGTCCTCACAGGTCTCTTCGCCGCAGTGCAGCGCGAGCGCCCAGCCGGTCGCCACGGCGGTCGCGAACTCGGGCCAGGAATCCACGGTGGCTGTGTGGTCGTCGCGGAATTCGGCCGCCCGCCGGGTCAGCATCGCCTGGAACGCGGCGAGTTCCGCGACCAAGGCCGCGGGCGCGTCAAGCAGCGGTACGGGCTCTTTGGCCGCACCCGCCGCCCCGCAGGCCAGGCGGCGCGACATCAACGCGGTACCGGCCGCCAGGTCACGCGGTCCGAGCTCGAGGCGGATGGGCGCGCCGCGCATCTCCCAGTCATTGAACTTGAATCCGGGCGAGAGCTGAGGTCGCTGGTCCACGTGCACCCTGATCCCCGCTCGCCGCAACGCGGCGGCCAGCTCAGTCGCCGCGGCCGCTGTCGCTCCCGCTTGCTCTCCGCGCCCGATCGGGACGATCACCACTTGGTACGGTGCCACGGCCGGCGGCAGTACGAGGCCCTTGTCGTCGCCATGGGTCATGATGACGCCGCCGACCATCCTGGTGCTCATTCCCCAGGATGTGGTGTGGCACAACTCGGCGGTGCCGCTCTCGCCGGTATAGGTGATCCCGAAGGCCGAGGCGAAGTTCGTCCCCATGAAGTGCGAGGTGCCCGCTTGCAGCGCCCGTCCGTCCCGCATCATGCCTTCGATCGTGAACGTGCGCTCGGCTCCGGCGAACCTCTCCCTCGGCGTCTTCTCACCTGGCACGGTGGCCAGGGCCGCGGTCTGGACGGCCAAGTCCTGGTAGAAGCCCAGCGCCAGCATCGTCTCGGCGGTCGCGTCCTCCGCTGTGGCGTGCGCGGTGTGGCCCTCCTGCCACAGGAACTCGCTGGTGCGCAGGAACATCCGGGGCCGCATCTCCCAGCGGAGCACGTTAGCCCACTGGTTAAGCAGCAGCGGCAGATCCCTGTGCGAGCTGATCCACTTGGCCATCATTTCCCCGACAATCGTTTCCGACGTCGGCCGGATGACCAGCGGCTCCTCGAGCTCCTTGCCGCCCGCCTGGGTGACCGTGAACAACTCGGGCGCGAACCCCTCGACGTGCTCGGCCTCGCGCTGCATGTAGCTCTGCGGTATGAGCAGCGGGAAGTAGGCGTTCTGGTGCCCGGTTGCCTTGATCCGCCCGTCCAGATCAGCCTGCAGCAACTCCCAGATCCGGTACCCGTACGGCCTGATCACCATGCTGCCGCGCACCGGTCCCCGGTCGACCAGCTCGGCCCTGAAGACCAGATCGTTGTACCAGGCCGAGAAATCCTCGCTCTGGGGGATAACGCTGCGCTCGTCGCGTGCCATGATCTTCAGGCTACCGAGCCGGTCCAGACGGCGGGACTCCTTTGTTTATGGGGGAAAGGTGCCCAAAGCGTGCTCTATCTGGAAAGCCGGAGCGCTGCGCGGCGCGCTGCCATGGACGCTGCGCGCGGGTGACGTCGGTCAGGCGCCAACGTAAGCCGCGAGGTGCTCCCCGGTGAGCGTGGAGCGGGCGGCGACCAGGTCGGCAGGCGAGCCTTCGAATACGATCCGGCCGCCGTCATGCCCGGCGCCCGGACCGAGGTCGATGATCCAGTCGGCGTGGGCCATGACCGCCTGGTGGTGCTCGATGACGATCACCGACTTGCCGCCGTCGACGAGCCGGTCGAGCAGGCCGAGCAACTGCTCAACGTCGGCGAGGTGCAGGCCGGTGGTCGGTTCGTCGAGCACGTAGATGCCGCCCTTGCCGCCCATGCTGGTGGCCAGCTTCAGTCGCTGCCGCTCGCCTCCTGACAGCGTGGTAAGCGGCTGGCCGAGGCTGAGATAGCCGAGGCCTACGTCGGCTAGCCGGTCAAGCACCGCTCGTGCGGCCGGCGTGCGCGCCTCGCCCGCTCCGAAGAACTCTCTGGCTTCGGTGACGGACATCGCGAAGACCTCGCTGATATCGCGGCCGCCGAGGTGATACTCCAGCACCGACGCGTCGAACCGCTTCCCCTCGCACACCTCGCAGGTGGTCGCGACGCTGGTCATGATCGCCAGGTCGGTGTAGATAACGCCGATGCCATTGCAGTTCGGGCACGCTCCCTCGGAGTTGGCGCTGAACAACGCAGGCTTCACGCCGTTGGCCTTCGCGAACGCCGCGCGGATCGGATCGAGCAGACCTGTGTAAGTCGCCGGGTTGCTCCGCCGCGAGCCGCGGATCGGGGTCTGGTCGGCCAGTACCACCCCGTCACGACCCGATACCGAGTCTCGGATCAGCGAGCTCTTGCCTGAGCCGGCCACTCCGGTAAGCACGACCAGCACGCCGAGCGGGATGTCGACGTCGACGTCCCGCAGGTTATGCAGGCTGGCGCCACGTACCTCAAGCTTTCCCCGGGCCTCGCGCACCGATGGCTTCACGCGGGCACGGTCGTCCAGGTGCTTGCCTGTGAGGGTGCCGCTGGCCCGCAGCCCGTCGATGGTGCCTTCGAAGCAGACCGTGCCGCCCGCCGTCCCGGCGCCTGGGCCGAGGTCAACGACATGGTCGGCGATCGCGATCGCCTCCGGCTTGTGCTCCACGACCAGGACGGTGTTGCCTTTGTCGCGCAGTTGCAGCAGCAACTCGTTCATCCGCGCGATGTCGTGGGGGTGCAAGCCGATCGTCGGCTCATCGAACACGTACGTCACGTCAGTCAGCGAGGACCCGAGGTGGCGGATCATCTTGGTGCGCTGTGCCTCGCCGCCGGAGAGCGTGGCGGCCGGGCGGTCCAGGCTGAGGTAGCCCAGCCCGATGTCTACGAATGACTCGAGGGTGTCGCCTAGCGCCGCCACCAGCGGCGCCACCGATGGATCGTCTAGTTTGCGCACCCAGTCGGCCAGGTCGCTGATCTGCATCGCGCAGGCGTCAGCGATGTTGAGTCCCTTGAGCCTCGACGACCGAGCGGCCTCGCTCAGCCTGGTACCTTCGCACTCAGGGCACGCGGCGAAGGTAACCGCCCGGTCCACGAACGCGCGGACGTGCGGCTGCATCGCGTCCTTGTCCTTGGACAGCATCGACCTCTCGATCCGCGGGATCAGCCCCTCATAGGTCATGTTGATTCCCGCGATCTTCATCCGCACAGGTTCGTGGTGCAGGAAGTCGTGCAATTCTTTCTTCGTGAAATCTCGGATTTTTCTGTCTGGATCGTAGAAGCCCGACTCGCTGTAGAGCCGGGAGTTCCAGCCACCGCCGGTGTAGCCGGGAACGGTGATCGCGCCCGCATTGATCGACTTCGAATCGTCGAAGATCTGGGTCAGGTCGATGTCGGAGACCGCGCCACGGCCCTCGCAGCGCGGGCACATGCCGCCGAGACGGCTGAACGTCGCCTTCACGGCCTTGGTCTTGCCCGCGCCGCGTTCGACCGTGATGGCACCGCTTGCCCGGACCGATGGCACATTGAAGGAGAAGGCGTTAGGCGGCCCGATGTACGGCTGGCCGAGCCGGCTGAACAAGATGCGCAGCATCGCGTTGGCGTCGGTCGCGGTGCCGACCGTGGACCTCGGGTCCGCGCCCATCCGCTGCTGGTCGACGATGATCGCCGTCGTCAAGTTCTCGAGCACGTCGACTTCGGGCCGCGCCAGCGTCGGCATGAAGCCCTGCACGAAGGTGCTGTATGTCTCGTTGATCAGCCGCTGCGATTCCGCCGCGATCGTGTCGAACACCAGCGAGCTCTTGCCCGATCCCGACACGCCAGTGAACACCGTCAGCCGGCGCTTCGGGATCTCGAGGCTGATGTCCTTGAGGTTGTTCACGCGAGCGCCGTGCACGCGGATCACCTCGTGGCTATCGGCAACGGCCATGCTCATCGTGCCTCCATCTGTCAAAGCTCCAAGCTAGCCGTGCCGCCGGGGCCCGGGGCGCCTCCGGGTCCAGCGGCATTCCCCCTTGCCGTACTGCGAATTACCGGCGCTTTTACCGGTCCTGAAGCAGCCCGAGCACATTGCCGTCGGGGTCGGTCACCGTGGCGACCAGGCGGCCACCGCCGACGTCGCGTACCGGATCTTTCACGGTGGCGCCCGCCGCGGTCACCTCGCCCAGTTTGGCCTCGATGTCCGGCACGTGCCAGTAGGCCACCGGCGAGGTCATTTTCTGCGGTCCGCCATCGGGCACCAGGCCGATGTGCTGGCCTTCGGCCTCGTAGCCGACGTAGTAGGGAGCGTCGTGCTGCGGCGGCATGCCGAGCAGCGCGGTGTACACCGCCTTGGCTGCCCCGAGGTCGGACACGGGATGCAGGACGGTCTTGATTCCCTGAGTAGCCGAGCTGGTCATGGTCGCTCCTGACGTGGTGAATATTTTTCTTCTCGTCAAGGAGTATGCCGACGGCGAAGCGCTTGACGCTTCTTGAATCCTGATCGATCCGCAGGCTTTGCTGTCAGCCGTGATCCGCAGAGCCGGCCAGCTTGGCACGGTCATGCAGGTACAAGCACACAGGATGCCGAGTTCGGCCCCTGGTGGATCTGCTCGTCAAGCTGGTGCAGCACGAGCGAAGCCTTGTCAGCATCGGCGTACTCGCCAGCGATAGGGCCTATCGACTCCCACCAGGCGCTTTCTGGCAGTTCCCTGAGCTTGTCCTGCCAGAAGGTGAACGCACACTCCAAGACGGCAATGGCCTCTGCGGCGCTCGCCGGCGCCGGGTCATCCCTCTCGAACCCGCCCGGCGCCCGCTCCACTCCCAGCCATTCCGGGGTTCCGTTTTCCTCCGTAGCACTTGCCACAGCCGTAATAGGCAGCTGGATCGACGACGTCCGGGCTGGTCAGAGACCGGAAGCGGACCTAGGTGGTCATCCTGGCGTGCATCCGCCGCCCCTCGATCGGGGCCCAGCAGTCCGCCGACCGTTGCCGTTTACGCTGTCACCGGAAGCATCCATCCTTGATCGATAAGCCGGTCAGCCGCCGTGCGAATGTGGATATCGGTGAACAGTCGACCCTTACGGTTGCTCCACGCGCGCACCTGCCGTACGAGATCGTCCGGGCCAACCGGGCTGGCGCTCTCTCGGATCAGCACCCAGTGCACAGTGGCCAGCAACTCAAGCCCATACGCTGAAGCGAAGCCCGCGACAAGCCGTAGCACCGCGTCAACTTGATCAGAAGTGTGATCAGGGTGAGCCACGAGCCAGCGCCGTGCCTCCTCCTCGGCATTGTCGAGCAAGCTGATCGGGCTCAGCTTCATCACTTGCTGGCTGCGGTCACCGTAGCCACGCACGTAGTGGCCTTCCAAGGTCTGGAGAACGTGATTGAGATTCTCCGCATAGGGACCGTACGTCGCCTTCTTGTAGCGCAGGTTCAACTGCTGGCCTGCCTCCTGGAGGAAGTACATGAGCTTTTGGATCTCCAGCAGGGATACACCGTCGGGAGCGCCCGGTTCCTCTACCTGACTCAGTCGGCCATAGCCTCCAAGTAGGGCGATCAGCGCCGCGCGCCCCCGCGTGATGGTCGGTCGCGGAGTGCCGATCTTCATCGTCTTGGCTGGCGGCGCGCCCTTGGGCGGATACACAACGACCCGCACGCCGGGGATATCGCCGAGCGCGTCAGAGATCAGTGGCCTGACATCCCGCCAGTCCAGGCCCCCGTTGCCACACCCCAGCGGTGGGACCGCAATCGAGGTGATCCGGCGATCCTGGATGACCTGCCGTAGGTCAGCGAGCCCGGCCTCGATGTCTCGAAGGCTGGAACGCGCACGCCAGTGCTTTTTGGTAGGGAAATTGATGATCAGGGCGGGCTGCCCTAGTTGCCCAGTCTCGGTCGCGAACATCTTGCCCAGTTTGACCTCGCCTCGCCGGCATGCAGCCTCGTAGGCGCGGAAGTTGTCCGGATAGGCCTGCTTGAACTGGAGGGCGATGCCCTTGCCCATGACACCGACGGTATTGACCGTGTTCACCACGGCATCAACTTGAGCATCCAGCAGGTTGCCCTCTGCTTCTTCCAGCACCGCTCACCTCCTGCTGTCTATACATACAACGCAGGTACGACGTTCAGAAGTACCAACTTGGGCGCAACAGCACAGGCAACTCGACCGCGTGTGCCGCGAGGATCCCCTCAACCCGCGTCTTCATCGACTGCGTCCGCATGGCGATCCCAGCCAGGCAGTTCACCGGAACACGCTCGTGCACCAGGAATTCCGCCATACGTCGCCGCATCCGGTCAGGGTCATCGGCAGTGTTGTTCCACATCCGCGCGCGCATGAGCTGCCAGTCGACTACCGAGTCCAGCATGCTGAGGTCGTCATAGATCTGTGTGACCGCCGCCGCGCAGTTCCCGTCGCTAAACAGCGACCGCATGCCCGCTGCAGCGATGCTCTCGACGGTCGTGACCAGATAGATGAGCGGATCCTGGCCTTCGGCGTAGCCGACGACGCTGCCCTTGAACAACTTGAAGAGCATCGGTGACCGCGGCGCGAAATAGAACGGGACATAGTCCGCCACTATGCCGCCCGGAGCCACCCCAACGGGGATCCGCCTGCGATGCGCCTTGATGTCGAGATCAGCGGCCTCCGTGACCAGCGACGATCCACGGTCGACATGGGCGTCCGCAAGCAAGTTCCCAGCTTCGAAGATGCCAGGCAAGTTGTTCACGTGAGTGAAGTGCATGATGACATGCCGCATCGGCTGCGGCTGATCGCCCTCAGGCATAGCACTCACAACCGATCAGGTTAGCCTCATGAGGTCGCCCGCTGGCGCGCAGCGCGTCGACGTACTCGCCTGCTCCGACCGGAGCGATCTCGCCGCGGGCCCAGGCGTAGAAACGGTGCTGGGACCGGTAGCGGACCTGGGCTGTCGTGGCGGAGTGCGCACGCTGGACCTCGATGATGAAGCCCGAGACGTCGACCTTGGTCAGCGTCAGCAGGTCAGCGCCCTTGGCGTAATCGGCGAGCTGCTCGCATGCTTCGCGGTAGGACTGGATCGTCCGGGCGGACCGGCCGAGGGCAGTTAGGTCCCGCTCAAAGTCGCACCAGGCGAGGGCGTTGGGATCGCCGGGGTCTGTGAATTCGGCCACGCGCCGCAGGTTAGGCGGGATCAGATGGTCGGCAACTACAGGCTTTCCAGCTAAGTCTGCGTTTCCGCAGGTGGCGCGCTCGGAGGGACTCGAACCCCCAACCTTCTGATCCGTAGTCAGATGCTCTATCCGTTGAGCTACGAGCGCTGGGTTTTAGCTGTCTGACCTGCGGTAACGCACCGCCGGTAGACTGTCGATCATGAAGCACAGCGCCGGTAGAGCATCTGATCCGGCGACCACGGGAGCCTCGCTAGCCGCGCTGCTGCCAAGCTGGCAGCTAGCGCTGGACGCTGCCCGGAAGTCACCCAAGACCATTCGCTCCTACACCGGCTCTGTTCGCGCCCTGACGCGGTTTCTGGCCGACCAGGGCTTGACCAACGACGTGGAGTCTACAGGAGCCACCGAGGTTCGCGCGTTCCTGGCGTCCAAGATCGAGCGGACTTCCGCCGCCTCCGGCACTTCAAGTCCGGCTGCCCGACCTGCCTGGAGGCAGGGCATGACCGTGAGGCCGACTACTACGTGTGGGAGTTGCAGAGCTGATCCAGGCAAGGCACGGTTTGCCGTGGCCCGTGGCTGACTCTTCGCGGGCTCTTTCGCGGACACTCGCGGCATCAGCCCGGCGACTTCACGCGCTCGGGATACGACGGCAGCGACCGCACCGAAGGTCGCGCTGGCGACCTGTCGCTCCCGATCAGTCGATTGCCGACTACGCCCGCAAGGCCGCCGCTAACGGCATGCCCGGCTACCGCAGCGAGGCACCGACCGGGACATGAACCGGTACTGGGCCGAGCGCATGTGCCTGGCAAGGCCCAGCGCCGAGACCCGAGCCATGGGCGAAGACTACCCGCAGTACCTCGCAGGTGCCGCGCCCGTACGGCTGGCCGAGAACGCCAGCAACAGCGTCGATAGCGGTAGACACCCTGGGCCGGCCAGCGCGCATGGGACCGGACCTCGAAAACATGGACTGGCACGTCTTAAGCTCCGTCCTCGGCAACGAGACGCAAGGCACCAACCTGTCATCGGTCTACGCCGGGGACTTCTCCCGGTGCGTCATCGGCATGCGACCCGACCTCGACATCCGCGTGCTGAACGAACGCTACGCAGACCTCGGCCAGATCGGGCTGTGGTCCTACACGCGGTTCTCGATCCGCTTCGCTCACCCCGTAGAGCTTCGAGCACATCACAGGGCTAGTCACCACCTGACCTGACTGACCGCCTGTTCCTGAACGCCGACGCTGAGCATTTCCTCCGGTGCCCGGCGCTCGCGTTCCTCAGTCACCGGGAGGAAATCAATGGCCAACTACCCGCCCGTCAAGCAGCCGACCTACGTTGACATCGGCCGTGCATCGGAAGTGCTCAACGAGCGCGACGACAACCCAGATCTCGCACCGGAGGTTCCAGCGACCCGCGACACAGGGCCGCGTGGCCGGAAGGCAGCCAGGATTCGACGTCTCCGGAATCCCGGTTACGGCAATTGAGGCCGACACCTCCAACTCACTGGCTGGCCCGCAGCCAGCTTGAAGATGGGGTCACGGATCGCAAGCGACTCAAGCTAGGGTCGTCGCATGCTGGCGATCTCGCTAACAGCGAGAATTTGCGTCAACGTGGATAGCGAGTAGGTACGCCCTTCCGTCGCTATAACGACATCCACAAGAGCGGATGGGCGCTCGCCCCACCCTTTCCCGTCTACTAACGCGCAAACGACCAATCCGGACGTCTGCCCGCCAGCGCAAGCGCTTGTATGCGTGCGGCCTTGTCGCGTGCCGTCCCGCCGTCTTCGGCCACCTTCGATTCAATAATCACGGCCGGTTCGTCATCGGGGATGACGAAGTCAGGCGCCGCTGTCTCATCATAGCCACGCTTACTCAAAACTGTTACGACCGCTTGTCGGCGACGTGTCGGATCGCTGGTGGTGGCCGCGCTCGACAGGAGCGCTCGCTCACTGTGAGACAGCGACGTTAACCAATCTCCCAGGGGGTTCGTCGGCCTCATCTGAGCCGATCCTTCGTGATGCCTCGTCCACGAAGGCGCGATGTACCTCGATTCCGCCCGCCTGGCGACCAAGGCGGCGAGCAACTACAGTCGTAGTTCCGCCCCCGGCGAAGGGATCGATCACGACGCCCGATTGTGGACTGACGGCTTTGACGAAGAATGAGGCTAGACCCTCAGGCATTGCCGCAGTATGTGCCACACCGTAGTGCTGGTTATATGTCTGCGGCACATTGAGCACATTGCCTGGATCGGCCCCCTCGTGGAGGTAGGTGGTAGTTCGATCGCGTCCGAAGCCTGCCTCAGTATTGCGCCTGCCGTTCGAGTCAAGCATCCTCCGCTCTATCTCAGCGGTCGTTGTTTTGTAGGGCACTCGCACAGCGTCCAGGTTGAAGTAAGGCTTCGGTCCGCGAGCGAAGTGGTAGACGTACTCAAAGGAATCCTTGGTTCTCGGACCATACCGGCCGGGTACAGCGTTCGGCTTCGCCCATATGTACGTCTCTAGCCAGCGCCAGCCCACCTCCTGCATCGCAAGCACGAGTTGATACACGTATGGATGGCGCTGGCCGCGCAACTCTCCGCTCTTTGCAACCCTGTTCTTGATGTTCAGGACGAGCGAACCAGTCTCAGCGGTTGCCTCGAACATGGCACGAGCAAAAGGCATGAACCACTCGACATAACGATCGGGATGAATCCGTGAGTATGCGCGAGCATCCGCATATGGCGGTGACGTGAAGAATAGGTCTACCTCGCCCTCAGGCAGTGCGGGCAGCCAGTCGGCTGAGTCACCCCAAGTAACTCCTTCAGCCAGCAGCTGCCGAAGCGCCTCTTCTGGCGCGGTCGGCGGTGGCGGCACTGCTGAAGGCGGCTCGTGGAGACGCATGGCGTCAACCTTAGCGACGTCAGCAGACATCACCCCGCCACCCATGCCGACCCGTTACGAAGAAGTTGAAGTCACTCCGCCTTGATGATCTTCCAGCACCACGGCCCGCCGTCTCGATCTCACCGAACTCAACCAGATGGGACAGCCCTTGAGACAGACCGAAGTGTGGAGAGGGCCGGTCGCTTCTTGCGCCCGGTATCCAGCCCACGTCCCTTCGTCTCACAAGTCGCTTTAGTCACTCCGGCGAGTCTCTGTGGCTGAGTCGGTCTATCTGTACAGGTGTTGCCAGAGAGGCAGCAGTGCCAGCGCCCCCCGGAAGCGCAGCGAAGTCAGATGCGGGCCATGTCGACGAAGCGGCTGTAGTGACCCTGGAACGCGACTGTCACCGTGGTCGTGGGCCCGTTCCTATGCTTCGCGACGATGAAGTCGGCTTCGCCCGCTCGCGGTGACTCACGCTCGTACGCGTCCTCTCGGTGCAGCAGTATGACGACGTCAGCATCCTGCTCGATGCTATTATGAAGATTAATGCCGTTTGCGACGAAATTGTGTGTTCCCATGACGGTCGCATCGTAGACCTCTTGCTCGCCGATGCTCTCGACCGATGCGATCTCGTCCCAGTACACATCGTTGGTAGCGAGCAACTCCAAGTCTGCGACATCGAGCACGGCAGCGATCTTTCCGAGGCGCTCTCTGCTAGGCACGGGCATCCTCAGCGTCGAGCCCCGGAACGGCGTGCCGATGGATGCGACGTACTGACGATGTGACATCTGCCGCTCAGCCAGGACTTCTCTGACTCGAGTCCACACTTCCGAAGGGATCGTGTCCAGACTGGGATCGCTTGTTACCTCGGAGAGGCTGTCCCTGATCAGGGTGGCCTGGCTCGCCCTGGCACCGTGGACCCCAATGTCGTTGATGAACCGCAGCTGGTTCTCGGAAGCGCAGATGACCAAGTGATAGCTCGGTCGGTAAGAACCCTTGACGACCGTCTCAATGCGCGTCATCACGTTGAAGCGCATCAGCAATCTCGCGACGTCATCGATGAGTCGACGGCTAGTCGATGCGTAATAGATCCGCGCCTGACCAGCCCTGGCATCCCACCATACACACCCATCAGTAGCCCACAGATGATGCAGGAATAGTGCAAGCCGCGCCTTCGGCAGCGCGAAGACGGGGTCAGGGACAAACTTTTCGTGGCTGCGCAGCCCGAAGAGCCCGAACTGGTCTAGCCATTCCGCGATCGGATTCCTGCGCCCTCGGGCCAGCGGGTAGGGGGCAGGCAGCCTAAGCGATGTGCAGCGCGCGGCAGCATGGTGATCCCGGATGGCTGAAATGCCGAAGTGCCTTGCAGCCTCGGTTACGGCCGCCAGGTTCTCTTCGTCCGTGCTGGCGTATCGGATCGGCTGGCGCCTGACGAATGATCCGCCGACGAGCAGATGCGCGAGCATGATGATCTCGGGATCAGGCATTTCCCGCGTGGCTAGTGGTGCAGGCACGTGCCGAGGCACCGCAACACGCGCCCCCGTGACTAGGTCACCAAGCGGCCGCCAGCCGTCGCAGGTGAGGAAAGGATGACTCGCCGTTGCCTCGACCTCCCTGCCAGACCTGAGCCTCACCCGAAAGACTTCCTGAGTACCAGTGGCGAAGGCGTGGGTAAGTGTCCGAGGCACTAGCTTCAGCCGCTCATCTAGTGACCAGACTGGAACGTCCCGCTCTCCCGAAGCCAGGAGTTCGCCGAGGCTCACCTCAGCGCCGTTGTCGGACCGCAGAATGCGCGTGTTAGCGGTCAGACAGCCGGACTCGCGCAGGTCGGACAACATCGGGCGTTTGTCGGTGCGCTGCTCCGGACCCCGGTTCAGCTGGGCGACGGCTATGACCGGGACGTTGAGCTCCTTGGCGAGCAGCTTGAGCGAGCGCGATAGCTCGGACACCTCCTGCTGCCGGTTCTCGACGCGCTTGGGCGAGGTCATGAGCTGCAGGTAGTCGATGATCACCAACCGCAGGTCGTGCTGCTGCTTCAAGCGCCTGCACTTGGCGCGGATCTCCATCATCGACATGTTCGGCGAGTCGTCGATGAACATGGGCGCGTGCGCCACTTCGCTCATCCGGCGGGCCAGCCTCGTCCAGTCGTCCTCGTTCATCTGGCCGGTCCGCATCGAGTGCAGCGCCACCCGGGCCTCGGCTGAGAGCAGTCGCATCGTGATCTCGTTGCGGCTCATCTCCAAGCTGAAGATGACGGAGGCCAGGCCGTGCCTGATCGAGGCCGCGCGGGCGAGGTCGAGCGCCAGCGTGCTCTTGCCGAGCGCCGGCCGGGCCGCGATCACGATCATCTGGCCCGCATGCAGCCCGTTAGTCAGGGCGTCCAGGTCGACGAATCCGGTCGGCACGCCGGTCATCGTGCCGCCTCGGCTGCCGATCGCCTCGATCTCCACCAGGGCGTCCGGCATGATCTCCGAGAGCGACAGGTAGTCATCAGCCACCCGCCGCTCGGTAACGTTATAGACCTCGGCTTGCGCCCGGTCGACAAGCTCGTCCGCGTCGGCGTCGCCGGCGTAACCCAGTTGCGCGATCCTGGTACCGACCTCGACTAGGCGCCGCAAAATGGCCCGCTCCCGCACAATCCGTGCGTAGTAGCCGGCGTTGGCCGCCGTGGGTACCGAGGCGATCAGGGTGTGCAGATACGGAGCACCGCCGACCTTGGCGATGTCGCCGCGTTTAGTCAACTCGGCCGCCACGGTCACCGCGTCGGCGGGCTCGCCCTTGCCGTACAGATCCAGGATCGTCTCGTGAACGATCTGATGAGCTGGCCGGTAGTGGTCCGATGCCCTGATGACTTCGAGCACATCGGAGATGGCGTCCTTGGACAGCATCATGCCGCCTAGCACGCACTGCTCGGCAGCGATGTCGTGCGGAGGCGTCCGCTCGAAGTCCTCCCGGGGCGTGATCTCCGCGACGCTCAACAGGCCCGCACCCCCTTTGCCACCCAGCCAGAAACTGTTCTATCGAACGGCTACGACAATTAGCTCTGACAGTGTTGTCCTGCCAGCGGGCTACGTCCAAATCGTGCTGTGTACATCCCTGTGGACAGGCTGTGCAGACACGCCGTGCAGGCTGTGAGCGACGTGGGGACAGCGGTGTGGACGACACCCAAACTGGACCGCAGACAGGCCTTTGAACTGCGAAAATGCTATCCACTAGCTGTGCGTTGAAGAAATTTTCCAGCTTGGGATACCGGACGGTCGAGCCGAAGTTATCCACACGCCCACGGCACCGGCGAACGCCGGCGGCGCTTTACCATGCCCACGTCGCCCGGTACCTGGAAAGCGCAAAATTTGGTTGCTTGTACCCTGGCCTGAATCTGCGAGATCGGCCCGCCGCTGACACCCCTGATCGATATCATTCGATTATGTGTTCGATAGCTGCGCAGCGGATCGCCGAGATCGGCCAGGCCATTGATGATCTTGCAGGCAAGGCAGGGGCGCACCCCGTCGACACTGACCCCTTGCTCACCAAGCTGGCCGAGTTGTGGACTCTGCTGGCTGAGCTCGACCCCGAGGTCGCGCGACGGCTAGCCGGCTACCAGGCTCTGACCAACCGCAGCGACTAAAGCGGCACCAACCGCGGCGCCAAGGGCCGGCAACCCGCGCAGGTACAGCGGGAGCCGGGCCGTCCATGTACGCGGGACTTGACGGTTCTGGAACGGGCGTGTCACGCCAGGAAGTCAAGGCAGGCCTAACCAGGGGCTGTCCGGGTTGCCTGCTCCGACAGGAGTCAACGTGCCGGCTCAGCCGGAGGTTCTCGTGCCCGGGAGGTTCTCGTGCCCGGGAGGTTCTCGTATCCGGGAGGTTCTCGTGCCCGGGAGGGTGCTCGTATCCGCGAGGTTCTCGTGCCCGAGAGGGTGCTCGTGCCCGGGAGGGTGTCCCCGTTTCCGCGGAGGGTGCTCGTATCCGGGAGGGTGCTCGTGCCCGAGAGAGTTCTCGCGCCCGGGAGGTTATGCCTGTTCGTGGAGGATTCTCGGGTCCGGGAGGTTGTCCGTGGTCCTGGCGGAGGGTTTACGGGTCCGGGAGGATTTTCGTGCTCCACGACGAAAAGTCTCCCGCACCTGAAATCACTCCGCCGGGAACCCGAGAACCCTCCCCGCTACGCCGACAACCCTCCCGCACCCGAAAATGCTCCGCCAGGAACCCGGCGAACCGCCCCGCTACGCCAGAAATCCTCCCAGCGAGGGAACCTCCCCGCTATGCGGGACCTCGGGACGGCAACTCGCCGGCGGGCCGACGGTAGTGCTCACCGCACCGCCGGCGGGCCGGCGGGCCGGCGGTGGTGCTCACTCGCACTGCCGCCGGCCCGCCAAAGCGACGAAAGGAATCAGGCCCCGATGATCTCGACGTCGAGCGTCGCGCTGACCTCAGGGTGGAGCCTGACGGCGACCTGATGGGAGCCGACGGTCTTGATCGGCGTCGCCATCTCGATCTTGCGGCGGTCGAGCTCAGGACCGCCAGCCCGCTTGACGGCCGCGGCGATGTCGCTGGTCGACACCGAACCGAACAGCCTGCCGCCGCTGCCCGCTCTGGTCTCCAGTTTGACCCGCATGCCGCGGAGCCGAGCGGCGGTCAGCCTGGCGTCATCGACACCGCGGATCTCGCGAGCCGCGCGGGCCCGCTTGATCAGCTCGATCTGCTTTTCGGCGCCTCTGCTCCAGCGCATCGCGAAACCGCGCGGCACCAGGTAATTGCGCCCGTATCCGCCAGCGACCTCGACTACGTCGCCGGGGGAACCCAGGCCAGTAACCTCCTGGGTCAAGATGAGCTTCATCGGCGAACCGCTCATCGTCTTCTACCTCCCTCGGCCTCAGCGTGCCGTGCTGGTGTACGGCAGCAGTGCCATCTCGCGGGCGTTCTTGATCGCCGTCGCGACATCGCGCTGGTGCCTGGTGCAGTTACCTGAAACCCGCCGCGCGCGGATCTTGCCGCGGTCGGAGATGAACTTCCTGAGCGTCGCCGTGTCCTTGTAATCGACCCTGGCGACCTTTTCTTGACAAAACAGGCAAACCTTCTTCTTAGGCTTGCGAACTGGTGGCTTGGCCATCGTGGTGCTCCTTAGCAGAGCCCCGCCTGCGGCGGGGATGGTCTCCCGCCTTGCGGCGGAATAGTCTCACCGCCCGCTGCCGGGCGGCCTTGTCTCCCGCTCCCGGCCAGAGCGGGCTGATCAGATTCTCCAGTTAGAACGGCGGCTCGTCGCTGAACCCGCTGTCAGGCGCATCCGAGCTCCACGGGTCATCGTTGCCGCGGCCGCCCGAGCCGCCCGAGCCGCCTGAGCCTCCTGAGCCGCCTGAGCTGCCGTAGCCGCCCTGGCCTCCGCCGCCGCCCTGGCCTCCCATGGCCCGGCTGGACCTGACGACCTTGGCGGACGCGTTCCGAAGCGACGGGCCGACTTCATCGACCTCGACTTCGTAGACGGTGCGCTTCTCGCCTTCCTTGGTCTCATACGACCGCTGCCGCAGCCGGCCGGAGACGATGACGCGCATGCCGCGCTGCAGGCTCTCGGCCACATTCTCGGCGGCCTGGCGCCAGACGTTGCAGGACATGAACAGCGAGTCGCCGTCTTTCCATTCGTTGGTATTCCGGTCCATATACCGCGGAGTTGAAGCCATTCTGAAACTCGCGACTGCCTGGCCGGTCGAGGTATAGCGGAGCTGAGGATCGTCGACGAGGTTGCCGACTAGCGTGATCTGGGTGTCGCCTGCTGCCATCGGTACTCCCGGTATGCCTGTCGGAATGTCAGTGCCGGTCGGGACGCAGGATCTTGGTCCGCATCACTGCTTCGTTGAGGTTGAGCTGGCGGTCGAGTTCCTTGACCGTGTCGGGCTCAGCGAGGAGATCGACAACGGTGTAGATCCCCTCGGACTTCTTGTCGATGTCGTAGGCGAGCCGCCGCCTGCCCCACACATCGACCTTGTCGACGGAGCCCCCCGCGGTCGTGACGACCTTGAGGAACTGGTCAAGTGATGGCTGGACGGTTCGCTCTTCAAGCGCGGGATCGAGAATGATCATCATCTCGTAACGGCGCATGCCGACCATGCCTCCTTCGGACTCAGCGGTCACGGTCTTTCCGTGACAGGAGGACCTGCGTGCGCGCAATATAGTCACGCAGAGCAGTAAGCGTACCAGTCGCCACCGCCAGCCAGGCGCGGATGCGGACACAGGCTCTGTGCGCTTAACTGCTTCGCAGACAGGGAAGTACTGGGAAAAAGCAGCCTGCCGAGCCCCCGCGCGGATGCCAGTAGAGACTTTGCTTGAACGCACTCGCACCGCAGCTCGTGCCGTCCGGCAGGTAGACGTCTGTTGGAGGTGACGGCCTTGTCCGAGGCCGAGGTGCAGGCCCCGTCCCGATCAGCGGCACGCCGCTTCACGCTGAACACCGATGGCAAGCGCCATCCATGGATCAACGCCGCGGCTGCGTACTCGGTGGTCGCCGGCGTCGCCTCGTTCGTGATGGGCCTGCAGAGCGCGAGCCACATCGTGGGCAGTGCGCTCGGGGTCAGCGCGTTCCTGGTCGGGCTGTGGGGCCAGATGGTGTCGGCGACCCGCGAGCAGCGGATTATCCTCGTCTGCGGCATCGTCGCGGCGTTCGTAGGCATGGGCATCGCGATCGCGCACGGCGGATTCGGCTGACGGTCGCGCTCGATAAGCTCGTGGGATGGCCAGAATCGGAGCACACCTGCATGAGGACGACCCGCTGCCCAAGGCTCAGGCCATGGGCGTGGATGCCGTTCAGTTCTTCCTCGGCGACCCGCAAGACTGGAAGGCGCCGTCTTTTCCGGGCGGACGGGAACCCGGCCAGGTGCGCGCGGAGTTCGAGGCGGCCGACGTCACTGCCTACGTGCACGCGCCTTACGTGGTCAACGTGGCATCGCCCAACAACCGGATCAGGATCCCCAGCCGCAAGATCCTCGAGCAGCAGCTGAATGCCGCCGCGAAGATCGGCGCGGCGGCACTGATCGTGCACGGCGGCCACGTCACCGCCAGCACTGATCCGGCTGCTGGCTACGACAGCTGGCGCAAGGCAATCGAGCGCATCGAGCGCCCGCTGCCCATGCTGATCGAGAACACCGCCGGTGGCGACGGCGCGATGGCGCGCAGCCTGGACAACATCGCCAGGCTCTGGGAAGCCATCCACGCGGGCGGCGGCGATGACGTCGGCTTCTGCCTTGACACCTGTCACGCCAACTCCGCTGGCGAGGAACTGGCCGGGCTCGTGGACAAGATCAAGGCCATCACGGGCCGGATCGACCTGGTCCACTGCAACAACTCACGCGATGAGTTCAACTCGGGCCGTGACCGCCACGCGGGCCTCACTTCAGGGACGATCGACCCGGCTGTCATCGTCTCGGTAGTCCAGGCAGCGGGCGCCAACGTCATCTGCGAAACCCCGGACCCGGGCCCAGACGTCCGCTGGCTTCACTCCCAACTCGGCGCGTAGACCCGGTCCACGGCGACGGCAAGCGCTCCCCGGATCTGGCCGCCCGGTTTGGGACGGGATGGCCGATCCGCTTCGCCAACATCAGGCGGGCCCAGCGGAAGGGGCCCGGCCCTCATAGGGTCATCTATGCGCTCGGGGCCGGACGGGCCGCACTCACGCAGGCTGAAGCCCAAGCCGGGAAGTTGAGGGGTCTGGGGCCGACTCCAGCGGTCGGGTCCTCAGGTCAGGCTGGTTGTCGCTACCCAGCCAAGCCGGCGGAGCAGTTCCGTTGAGGTCGGGAGCATCGCGGCCGACGTTGTCACCTTCGACGTCCGGTACGGGACCTGCTGCGGGTCCTGGCGCGCCGGGAGCTTCGCTATCTGGGCCGACGGGTTCGGGCTCGGGGTGACAGTCGGGCTCGGCGGGCCTGACGGGGTCGGGCTCGGCGAACCTGGCGGGCCCGGGCTAGGGAAGCCCGAGGGAGTGGGGTTCGGAGTCGGCGGGCCTGACGGGTTCGGGTTCGGACCCGGGTTCGGGAGGATGCAGGGGCCGTTGCCCTTGCCATTGCCGTTTCCCTTACCGAAGAAGTGGTGGTGGTGGCCGAACGGCTGGCACTTCTCCTTCTTCGGCTTGATCTTCGGGGCCATGACCCACTTGACGAACGTCGGGTTATTACCCGCGAAGCCCTCTGGTGGCAGTGGCTTGGCTGGCAAGCGGGTGAATTGCTCGCTCATGAAGGCATGCCAGATGGTGGCAGGCCACGCACCGCCGTAGCTGCCTTGCCACGATTGCACGGCCGGCAAAACATCAAGGACCTGCTTGTGTCGCCCATTCGGCTGGTCCGTAAACATGCCAACAGCCATCGAGTACTGAGGTATGGCGCCCACAAACCAGGCCTGCGAGGCAGAGTTGCCCTCACCAATAGTTCCGGTCTTGGCGATCATCGGGCGATCCCAGACCGCGTTCGGTACACCCGTGCCTGGTCCAGCTCCGCCTGGCGGACTCGCATCGGTGTCGAAAGACAAGGCCCAGTCGGTGTCGCCGGCCACCTCAGGCTGCAAGGCGCGCGTCTTCACGACATGGGCGGGCTCACGGACGCCGTTCCTGATGAGGTAGTCGATGATGTGCGGCGTCACGCTGATACCGCCGGACACCAGCGTCGAGAAGGTATTCGCCTGGTCGACGGCCGTCAGGTCGCCCTCACCAAGCGCGGCCTGCACCGTGCCCGGGGTACAGATCGGGTTTACCTTCCGGCAGCCGTTGCCGAACAAGCGCTGGAGCCCGTTGACGTCAGCCGAGCTGACGCCAAGCGTCGCGGCCATGTTGATGACTGACTGGATGGACGTGCGGTGGATCAAGTCCTCGTATGCCGGGTTGTTCGACGTTGCGGTCGCTCCGGCTACCGATTCGTTCATGCGCCCGGTGTCCTCGCTGGACTCATTGAAAAGCGCGTATCCCTCAGGCGTGGGGCAATTCTTCGTCTGCTTGGCGATCTGGAGGCGCAGAGCTGGCGTATAGTCCGGCGGAATGCAAAGCGGCGAGTGACTGTCCATCACGCTATCGCGGACGTCCATGCCTTGCGACACCGCCGTGGCCAGCACGTACGGCTTGAACGATGATCCAACGGGCTCAGGCGCCAAGATCGCGTTGAGGCTGCAATGGAATTTGGCGCATTTCTTGGCGTTGCTCATAAAGCCATGACCACCGTAGAAGGCAACAATCTTACCCGTGCCCGGCCTTTCCACGACGGCGCTGATGTTGATGTAGTACGGTACCGGCTCGCCCATGAGACTGCTGATCGTCTTCTTTTCCGCGTTGATCGTGCGGTTGAGCGCCCTCATCAGGTTCATGTTGATGGTCGTGTGGATCTGCAGGCCCATGTTGCCGAGCTGAGCGATGTTGTCGGGCAGGCCGTAATAGGCGTGCAATTCGTTCGCGACCAGCGTCATGATGTAGCCGCGGTAACCAGGCCAGGTCGAATTCACCGACCGGATCTTGACCTTCGGGAAGTTCTTGAGCGCCGAGGTCGGGACGTTCGGGTCGGGCACCAGCTTGTTGAACTGGTCCTGGGTGATGTCGCCGTCCCTGACCATGTTGGTCAGCACGTAGATCCAGCGATCGAGCAGCGAGTTCGGCAGGCCGCTCGGGACGGACGTCGGGTCGGTTGGCTCGTACCCGTACGGCGCCTGGATCATCGCCGCGATCATCGCCGCCTGCGCGACTGTCAGCTGCCAGGCCTTGACGTGGAAGTAAGTCTCGGCGGCCGCCTGGACGCCATAAGCGCCCGAGCCCAGCGGGATCGCGTTCAGGTAATGCCACAGGATCCACCACTTCGGCTCCATCTTGGCCAGCTTGATCGCAACCAAGATCTCCTTGACCTTGTCGCTGGCCGTCAGGTTGCCCAGGCCGGTCGGGTCGTAGTAGCGCTTGATGTACTGCTCGGTGATCGTCGAACCGCCCTGCAAGTTGCCGCCGCCGGACAGGTCAGCCTTGGCCGCGCGCACGATGCCGGTGAGCGAGATGCCGCCCTCGGTGAAGAAGTTCCTGTCCTCGGCGGCTAGCGCCGCTTCCCACAGCAGCTTGGACTTCTTGATCTTCGCCTCGGACAGGACCGTACGGTTGGTGGTGCAGAAGCAGCCGACTTCCTTTCCGTTGGAGAAGTAGACGACCGACGACTGGTCGAGCGGCTTGCTCAGCGCGACGATCGGCACCTTGGTAGCAGACAGCACAACGAAGAAGGACGCGACGAGCGCCAGCGCGGTGAAAGCCGCGACCCCGCCGAACAGCAGCGCGGCCTTCTTGATCGTCCAGCGCCGCCACCAGTCCCCGTACCAGAGTTTGCGCAAGATCCGCTTCGGGAGCGGTGCGCCGTCATCGGGGTTGACGTACCCGCGCGGCGGTCGGCCACCAGCCCCGCCGCGCGCGGACCGCCCGGGACGTCCGCCCGGGCCAGGCTGCCCTGGCCTGTTGCCAGGTGCGAAGGCAGCCCTGCCGTAGCGGCCAGCGGTGCGGTCACCGAACCCGGGATCCTCATCGGGGTTGTAGTAACCGGGCCTGGCCGCGCCTTGCCGAGTCGAGCGAAGGGCCTTGAGCCCGAAACCCGTGGTATCGAACCGCCCGGTCATCCGGTACCAGATCCCCGAGTCGTCACGCGAGCGCGAGCGGGTGCCGTTGCCGTAACCATCACGCGAGCGCGAGCGAGTGCCGTTGGGGTAACCGTCACCCGCGTCGTAGCCGTCACGCTGAACGCCAGGCGATCCGGCGTGGTAGCCAGCGCCGCCGTTCCTGCTGGCCGCGGGCCGACCGCCATAGGGGTCGTATCCGGTCGCCCGGCCGCCGTCGCCGCTGCCGCCGTTCGAGGCACCGCGGCCGTTCGAGACACCGCGGCCGTTCGAGACACCGTCGGCGCCGTTGCCCTCATACCTGGCGCCGCTGCCCCGGCGGCTGCCCGAGTAACCTGACGAGCCGTTGCCCGCAGGGTCAGGGCGGCCGTAACTGGCCCGTGCTGGCTGGCTGCTGGCTGGCTGACTGTGGCCATAAGGATCTGACCGGCCATACCCGGACTGGGGATACCCGGACGGACTCCTGCCCGATCGGCCAGTGGTCTCCCGCTGTCCGTAGGCTTCCTCGTCGGCGGGACGACTGCCAGCGTGCCAGTTGCCTGGGCCCTGCCTGTCCTCTCTGGACGGCCCGGGGAAGTCTCGACTACTCACCTGATCCTCGCTGGTCGGCTTGACGCAGTCAGCAGCGAGGGGACCGGACATCTGCCCTCGCTGGGCAACCACGCTACCCATGCGTACCTGCTGCCCCGGTACGCTGACTAGTCTGCGCTTTTATCCGTGGTTGCGTGGGCCAATCGCTTTAACGTGATTATGGGCACCACGGTGCCCGCACCGTGCATAGGGGCCACCTAACGGCCGATGCGGCTCGTCCGATCACTCGCTGGCACGGGCTCGGCGGCGACGGCGCAGTGAAGGTTCACCGGTACCAAGCACATACGACGACGCCAGGTGATTCCACCCGCAACTCTGGCAGACCTCGACAACATACACCTTGAACTCGCCGTATTCGGCTGCCATTTCGTCGAGTTCCTTGCCCTGCTTCACCCGGCCCTCGTACTGCCCGAGCTCGTCGCCGTACACATAGGTGACGTGGGTGAGCTTGACTCGGCGGCAGATCGGGCACTTGGTGTCGGTCGGCTCGCCGTGGAATTTGGCCGCACGCAGGAGATAGGGATGAGCGTCACAGACGTCGGTCACCGTGGTGCGGCCAGAGAGCACCGACGCTAGCGTCGCTCGGCGAGCTAGGGCGTAGTCGACCACCGATCGCCTCATGCCGACAGGTTACGACGGAATCGGCGCCGCGCCGATACCTGATCTCGGCCGACCGTCCGGAAATCCTGCGCTGACCAGGCCCGATCCCGCGCGACCGGTATCGGTGGGCACGCTCAACTTGCGTCGCGACCTCCTACGATATATCTTTTCGATGTATCGACTCGATACATCGGACGGATACAGGAACGGCGCTAGCTCAATACGGGCTAGTTAAACACGGGCAGGAGGCACGGGCCGACATGAAGCGAACCGGCGTGCTCGAGCTTGCTGTCCTTGGACTGCTCCATGAGACCCCGATGCATGGATACGAGCTGAGCAAACGGCTCAATTCGGTGCTCGGCGCCTTCCGCGCTTTCGGGTACGGGTCGTTGTACCCGTGCCTGAAAGACCTCACCATCCGTGGCCTCATCGCCGAGGACACCATGCCTGAAGCGGCCAAGCCGCTGGCCGGCCGCCGGTCGAAGATCGTCTACCGGCTCACCGCGGACGGCAAAGAGTACCTGCAAGATCTGCTCAGACAGTCAGGACCCGCCTCCTGGGAGGACGACGGGTTCGGGGTTCGGTTTGCCTTCTTCGGCCTGACCAGGGCCGATGTCAGGATGCGAATTCTGGAGGGCAGGCGCAGCAGGCTCGAGGAGCGGCTCGAGGCGTTCCGTGCCGGGCTGGCACGGACCAGGGAGCGAGTCGACAGTTACACCCTTGAACTTCAGCGGCACGGGCTCGAGTCGGTCGAGCGCGAAGTGCGCTGGCTCAACGAACTGATCGCCTCCGAGCGACGGGCGGACGCCGAGTCCGGCAGCCCCGCCGCCGGTGCGACAACGAGCGATGCAACCCAGACCGGTACCGATCATCCGGCCGGGCAGGCCGGAATCGGTCGCTGAGATAAAGAAGAAAAGGAGCAATCCTCATGGGTTCGGTACGCGTGGCCATCGTGGGCGTCGGGAACTGCGCCAGTTCCCTCGTCCAGGGCGTGGAGTACTACAAGGACGCCGACCCGGCTAGTCGGGTGCCGGGCCTCATGCACGTCCGGTTCGGCCCCTACCACGTCAGGGATATTGAGTTCGTGGCGGCGTTCGACGTCGACGCCAAGAAGGTCGGCCGTGATCTTGCCGAGGCAATCCTTGCCAGTGAGAACAACACGATCACGATCTGCGATGTGCCGCCAACCGGCGTCACCGTGCAGCGCGGTCCGACCCGCGACGGACTGGGCGAGTACTACCGCGACATCATCACCGAGTCCGACGAGGCCCCGGTCGACGTAGCGCAGGTACTCCGCGACACCAGGGCCGACGTGCTGGTGTCCTATCTGCCGGTGGGGTCTGAGGAAGCTGACCGCTTCTACGCGCAGTGCGCGATCGACGCCAAGGTCGCTTTCGTCAACGCGCTGCCGGTCTTCATCGCCTCCGACCCGGTATGGGCGGCGAAGTTCACCGAGGCGGGAGTGCCGATCATCGGTGACGACATCAAGTCCCAGGTTGGCGCCACGATCACCCACCGGGTGCTGGCCAAGCTCCTGGAAGACCGCGGGGTCGAGTTGCTGCGGACCTACCAGCTCAACTTCGGCGGCAACATGGACTTCATGAACATGCTGGAGCGCAAGCGCCTGCTGTCCAAGAAGATCTCCAAGACCCAGGCTGTGACCTCGCAGATCCCGCACGAGATGGCCAAGGCCGACGTGCACATCGGCCCTTCTGACCACGTGCCGTGGCTGGACGACCGCAAGCTGGCCTACGTCCGGCTCGAAGGCAAGTCGTTCGGCGATACTCCGCTGAACCTGGAGTACAAGCTCGAGGTCTGGGACTCGCCGAACTCAGCCGGCGTGATCATCGACGCGGTGCGCGCCGCGATGATCGCCAAGGATCGCGGAATCGCCGGCCCGGTCCTGTCCGCGTCGTCCTACTTCATGAAGTCGCCGCCCGAGCAGTACAGCGACGACGCCGCCCGCGATCAAGTCGAGAAGTTCATCCGCGGCGAGGTCGACAGGTAGGCCTGACCCGGCCGGGGGCCGTGTCCCGGCAACGTGAACGGAGCGCATCCACACCAGTTGGTGCGCTCCGTTCAGCCTTAAAGGTGTTCTGCTCAGGCCGTAGTCTGATCAGGTGCACACGCGCGCGCGGTCTGCGTTCCTCGGTGACCTGCGCATCGTGCTGGGCAGCAGCGGGTTCCGCAAGCTGTTCGCGACCAGGCTGTGCTCGCAGGCAGGCGACGGGATTTTCAACGCAGGCCTTGCCAGCTACGTGTTCTTCAGCGCGACGACCTTCCCCGACCCTGGCGCCGCGGCGATCTCGTTCGCCGTGCTGTACCTGCCCTACTCGCTGATCGGCCCGTTCGCCGGTGTTTTCATCGACCGCTGGTCCAGGCGCCAGATCCTGCTCTGGTCGGCTGTCTCGCGCGCGGCCTTCGTCACGCTCGCGGCCGCGTTCATCGCCACGGGAGCACTCGGCCTGCCAGTCTGGATCTCGGCCCTGGTGGTGCTCGGCGTCAACCGCTTCTTCCTGTCGGCGCTGTCCGCCGCGCTGCCGCACGTCATCGAGGGCGACGAGCTGGTCATGGCCAATTCTGTCGGTCCGACCTCGGGTACCATCGTGGCCTTCGCCGGCGGAATCCTTGGTGCCGGAGTACATGTGGCCACCGGTGGCGGCCAAGTTGGATCAGCGGTAACGCTGCTTGTCGGCGGACTGCTTTACCTCAGCGCCGGTCTAGCTGCCCGCGCGATGCCGAGATCCTCGCTCGGGCCGATCCTGGGCGAAGGCGCGCAGCAGGGCAGCATCGGCGCGGAACTGGAAAACGTCGCGGCCGGGCTCGTCGCCGGGCTTGCGCACGTCTGGGGACGCAAGGCCGCGCGCGGTGCCCTGGTGGCGACCAGCTCGCACCGGTTCCTGTACGGGATCTTGCTGCTGATGTCGATCTTGCTGTACCGCAACTACTTCTATCCGGACACCAACGGCAATACCGCGCTCGCGCACTTCCTGCCGGTCGTCGTCAGCTCGGCGATCGGGTACGGCGCGGCGGCCTGGCTGACCCCGCTGACGGCGCGGCGGATGGCGCACTCGACCTGGATCACTGCGCTGCTTTTCACGGGCGGCGTCGTGACAGCGGTGCTCGGGGCCGGCTTCACGCAGACCGCCTTCATCGTGATCGGCTTCGCGCTCGGCGTCGTGGCTCAGGGCATCGCGATCTCGACCACCACGATCTTGCAGCAGCAAGTCGACGACGACTACCGGGGACGGGTGTTCTCGGTGAACGACATGCTGTACAACACCTCGTTCGTGCTCGGCGCGGCGGTGAGCGCCGCGTTCATGCCGGCTTCCGGGCGCTCCCTGACGATGCTGCTCGTGGTCGGCATCGGCTACGTGCTCGCCTCAGCCGGATACCGGCTGATCACCGGTCAGCCTGCCTCACCTGACTCGCCGGAGCGACCCGTGGCCGACGAGCCGCCGGCAGTGATGCCTGATTCGGCGGCCCAGCGCAGCAGTTCCTGAACGGCCTCGTCGTGGCCGAGCGGACCATGGTCGATCCGCAGGTCGAGCATGTGCTTGTAAGCCTTGCCGACGGCAGGGCCCGGCTGGATCCCGAGCAACTGCATGATCTCGTAACCATCGAGGTCGGGCCTGATGCTGGCCAGTTCTTCTTCCTGGGCTAGTTCGGCGATTCGCCGCTCGAGCTGGTCATAGCTCACGGCGAGCCTGCGTGCCTTCGCCGCGTTCCGCGTCGTACAGTCGGCCCGGGTCAGCGCGTGCAGCCTGGTCAGCTCGGCGCCAGCGTCGGTGACGTACCGGCGCACCGCCGAGTCGGTCCACTCACCCGTGCCGAAGCCATGGAACCGCAAGTGCAGGCCGATCAGGCTCGCGACGTCGGCGGTCACGTCAGCGGGGAAACGCAGTGCCCTGAGCCTGTTCCTGGCCAGCTTGGCGCCGACGGCGTCGTGATGGTGGAACGCTACGCGGCCGTCAGGCAGCAGCGACCTTGTCTTCGGCTTGCCGATGTCGTGCAGGAGCGCCGCCAGCCGCAGGCGCAGGTCGCGCTGGAGGTCATAGCGCGGCTCAAGGGCGATCGCCTGGTCGAGCACCCTAAGCGAGTGCCGGTAGACGTCCTTGTGCCGGTGGTGCTCGTCGACCTCTAGCCGCAGTCGCGGCACCTCAGGCAGGAAGTGCTCGGCGGCGCCGGTCCGCACGAGCAGGTCGATCCCGGCTGATGGTCCGCCCGGACGGGCCGCGAGCAGCAGCTTGGTCAGCTCGCCGGAGATACGCTCGGCTGAGACGATCGCCAGGCGCGGAGCGAGTTCGGTCATCGCGGCCTCGACCTCGGGCGTGAGGCTGAACCCGAGCTCGGCGACGAACCTCGCGGCGCGCAAAATCCGCAGCGGATCGTCGTCAAAAGAATCCTGAGGCGTGCCAGGCGTCCGCAGTACCTTGTCTCGCAGGTCCGCGATGCCGCCGGAGGGATCGATCAGCTCGTGAGCGGGCAAGGTAGCCGCCATGGAGTTAACCGTGAAGTCCCGGCGGACCAGGTCATCGGTCAGCGACGTGCCGTAGTTCACCGCGGGCTTGCGCGATGTCCGGTCGTAGCGCTCGCTGCGGTAGGTGGTGATCTCGAAGACCGTTCCGCCCTTGCGCAGCCCCACGGTGCCGAACGCGATTCCCACTGACCAGGTCGTCTCGGCCCAGTCGGCTGTGATCTCCATCACTCGCTCTGGCCGCGCGTCCGTGGTCAGGTCGAGGTCGCTCAGCGGCCGCCGCAAGAAGATGTCCCGTACCGGCCCGCCGACCAGCGAAAGCTCGTGACCATGCCGGGCGAACAGGCGCCCGAGATCGTCGGCCGCACGCGGAATCGCGGCCAGCATTACCTGGGCCGCCCGCCGCTGTTCCGGCGTCATGGTTGTGGGTTCGTGCACGGGCATCGAGATTAGCTGTGTTCGGCCCCGCTCCCCCACCCACCTCCCCATTCCCCCCTTCACTCCCGTGCCCGCCTCTCTAGCCCGACATCTCTAGCCCGACATCGGACCGCGCCGGCCGCAATAGCATGTGCGGCATGGCAAGCTCGCATGGCACCAGGCGTCGCTCCATGACTGTGCCTAGGCTCTGGCGAGCTGGCGTGGCCGCCGGGGTGATCGCGGGGGTCGCGACCGTGCCGCTGCTCGCGGGGTCGGCTGGGACCGCGAAAGCGGCGCAAACGGTACGCGCAGAATCGGCGGCGCCCGTACAGCTGACCGTTCTCTCCATCAGCCCGTCCTACGCGATGCCCGGCCGCACGATCGTCATCAAGGGCCGGCTCAGCAACAACACCAACACGGCCATGACGGGCCTTGGGGTGCGCCTGATGTCATCGACGGCGGCACTCAGCTCGACTACCGGCCTTGAGCAGTTCGCCGCTGGCACGTCCACGGTCCCGCAGGATCAGCTCGGCACGACACTGCAGGTCAGCCGGCTGCGCGGGCGGCACGCCAAGACGTGGACCATCAAATTGCGCGCGAGCGGCCTGCGGGTGACCTGCTTCGGCGTCTATCCGCTCACTGTGCAGGTGACCGATGCCAGCGGCAGTGCCGTGGCCGGCGACCCGATTCCCATGCCCTTCTGGCCGGACAAGGCTCATAGCTGCCCGCAGACGGCCCGGCCCGATCGGTTCCCTATCTCGTGGGTATGGCCGCTCGTCGACATTCCGCACGCGGGCCCGTGCCCTGGCCTGCTCGACAACTCACTCGCGCCGAGCCTCGCGGCTGGCGGGCGGTTGAGCAACTTGCTGGCCGCCGGCCGCCAGTACTCAACGAGCGCGCGGCTGACCTGGGCGATAGACCCAGCACTGCTGGACAACGCGGCCACGATGACCGAGCCTTACCCGGCGGGCAGTTCGGCAAGCTGTCAGTCGGGCAGCCCCCGCCCGGCGAGCCAGGACGCGAAGAACTGGCTGACTGGTGTCGTGCGCGCGACGAGGGGCCAGCCTGTATTCGTCACTCCCTACGGCGATGTCGACGTCGCGGGACTCGCTCAGTACGGTCGCCTGACGGACCTGCGCAGATCCTTCGCCATGGGCCAGCGGCTGGCTGGCCAGTTGCTGAGCCGCGGCCGCCTACCTGCCCCGCTGCCCGCCGGGGCGAAGCAACTCTCCGCCGTGGCCTGGCCAGCTGACGGGATCGCCAGTCCGGCCGTGCTCGAGGTCCTCGGCGCGATGAAGATCAGCACGGTCATACTCGCAATGCCGCCTCCGCCGCCCGGCGTGACTTATACGCCCGGAGCCGTGACCAGCACAGTCGACGGGGTTGGCACCAAACTCAAGGTGCTACTCGCCGACAACTCGCTGGCCAGGCTGCTGGCCTCGCGAATGGTAGCCTCGCGGAAGGCTGGCACGATCTCCGGCCTCAGCCAGCTCTTCATGGCCGAGACGGCGATGATCGTGGCCGAGAAACCGGCTATGCAGCGGCCGATCATGGTCACGCCACCTCGGCGGTGGAATCCGTCGAAGTCGCTGGCCGAGGACTTGCTCACCGATACGGTAACCGCGCCGTGGCTGCGGTCATCGACCCTCAGTCAGCTCTCGGCCCAGCCCGAGCAGAAGGTCTACCGGTCGGTACTGCGCCCGCATCCCGCCGCCGAGCTTTCCGGCCGGGTACTCAAGGCGATCGCGCGGCTCGATAACAGGGTCGCCTTGCTGAAGTCCATGATGATCGGCAGGCACGACCGGCTGAGCCACGCCGTCTACAGCATCGAATCATCGGCCTGGGCCGGCCAGCACGCACACCATGCGCACGTTCTGCTTGATCACATGAGGAACTTCGTCACCAGTCAGTTCGCGGGAATCTCGGTCGGTGGCCAGCACGTCATTCACGTCACGCTTGGTGGTCGGGTCGGCTCGGTGACCATCTCGGTCCACAACTCGCTTGACTATCCGGTGCGAGTCGGCTTGCGGGTGCGAAGCAGTAACAACACGGTCATCGCGCGGCAGCATCCTCCCCATCAGCCCTACATAGTGCCGGCACATAGCAGCGCTCCGATCAAGCTGAGCGTAAACGCCACCCAGACGGGGAAGGCGACGCTCAAGCTCAGCCTCAGGGCACCCACCGGTGTCTTGCTGCCAAATCCGCCGGACAAGCCATTGCTCATGGAGATCAGTGCGACCAATCTCGGCACCGTGGCACTCGTCATCTGCGCCGCAGCCCTGGCGGTGTTCGTCGTGGCATCCGCGGCTCAGGCCATCAGGCGTGGCCGGCCTGGGCCGGGGCAGTCTGAGAAGGCGCCCGATCCGGCCGGCCCTCCGGGGACCGACCCTGCGGGGACCGATTCTCCGGGGACCGGCCCTGTGAGGGCCGAAGCAGCACGGACCGGTGCTGTGGAGACCGGCGCTGTGGAGGCCGGCGCTGTGGAGGCCGGCGATAGGGCGGTGTTCACATCAAGGGGCCCGCGTATGCCGGACTCACCCGCACAACCGGAACAACCGGATAAGTTCGATGCAGACCGATCCGAGCTGAGTCCGGTTGGCCGTGGACCCGCTAACCAGCCGCAAGCCCAGCCGGGTCAACGCCCGACCGAGGAGAGTCAATGAACTCGCCAGGTCCCGACGCCGGACAACACTGGGCCGACGATCCGCGATCCCGGGACCCGCAATCCCGGGACCCGCAGCACTGGGACCCGCAGTACCACGACCCGCAGTACCACGACCCGCGGCGATGGGGTTCACAGCGTCCGGACCCGGGACCCGGACGCGCTGCCGCACCCTTTGACCCTGGGCGTCCTGACCCCGGGCGTTCTGGCCCCGCCCGTTCTGGCCCCGCCCGTTCTGACCCCGGGCGTTCTGGCCCCGCGCGCCCCGACCCCGGGCGCCAGGACCCGCGACTACGGGATCCGCAGCACTGGGAGCCCCAGCCGGGGCCACGCGACTACCCGGCGGGATACGGGCCGCGAAGTCAAGTGCCCGGCTACGCTGCGCCGGGTTACCCGGTCAACCCGCAGCGCCATGCAGGTAATGCTCCTCGCGGCTACCCCACCGGTCGTCCGCCTGGAGATCCGCGAGGACGTCAGCCTGATCATCCGCGGGGGGCCGCCTATCCGGGCGGGCCTCAGCCAGGCTTCCCGCAGGCGTCAGGATCGGACCCGGGCTATCCCGCAGGCGACTACACCGCAGACCAAGGCCACAGGCACCGCCAGGACTCGGGCCAGTCAGCCGGATACCCAAGCGGCCCGCCACCTGGTTACCCGAATGAGCCAGGCCGAGGCCGCCCGAGCCATCCGGGGTCAGGTCATCTGCCCGGCTACCCGACCGGCCCGCACCCGGACCACCGGGCGGGACCGAGGAATGGCAACCCTGGCGGACCGCCGCCTGGCTATGCCAACGGCGCACCTTACTATCCTGGCTATCCAGGTGAGGCTCTCACCTATCGCGGCGAGGCTCCCAGCTATCCCGGCGAGCAGGTGCCGCGCTACCCAGGCGACCTGGCACCCGGTAATCCCGCGCCCGGCTACCCTGCCGCCGGTAATCCCGCGCCCGGCTACCCTGGCGCCGGCTACCCCGGATCTCACGGCACGTCAGTCCGCCGTGAGGGGTCGCGTGCACCTGGGGCGCACCGGGCAGGCTCCCGTTACCCAGACGGCACCGATCGGGACGACGACACGATCAATGGCGCGCCGCGGCCATCTGGCCCGGCGAATGTGAGCCTGGTCCGGTCGAGCAGCGTGATGGCGGTGGGCACGCTCGCCTCCAGGGTCACGGGCCTTCTTCGCACGCTTGTGCTGGTGCCCGCCATCGGCCAGATGGCGCTGGCCAACTCATACAACTACGCCAACACGCTGCCGAACACTGTTTACAACCTCGCCATCGGCGGCATCCTCACCTCGGTGATCGTGCCTTTGCTCGTGCGGGCGGCCAAGCGAGACGCCGACCGCGGCGAGGAGTACGACCAGCGGCTCTTCACGCTCGTTACCGTGTTCCTTCTCGTTCTGACGCTGGCAGCGACCCTCGCGGCCGGGCCGATCGCCAGGCTCTACGACCCGAAGGCCACCGGTAACGCCGAACACATTCTGGTGATCTTCGCCTACTTCTTCACGCCGCAGATCTTTTTCTACGGCATCACGTCACTAGCCGGTGCGATCTTGAACGCTCGCGGTCATTTCGCCGCTCCGATGTGGACACCTGTGGTGAACAACATCGTGGTCATCGTGGTCACCGTCGCGTTCATGATGATCGCGGGAGTGCACCAGACGGCGGACTCGATCAGCTCGTTCCAGGTCATTTTCCTCGGCATCGGCACGACCCTTGGCATCGTGGCCCAGACCGCCGCGCTGGTCCCGGCGCTGCGCAAGGTCGGGTTCAGGTGGCGGCCCAGGTTCGACTTCAGGCGTGCTGACGTAACGGAGATCGGCCGGATGTCCGGATGGATGTTCGGCTACGTACTCACCACCCAGGTCGCGTATCTGGTGACGGCCCGGGTCGCGAGTTATGCGGCTCCGGCGAACAGCGCACACGGTTTCTCCGCCTATAGCTACGCGTGGCTGCTCTTCCAGCTTCCCTACGCGGTCATCGCCATCTCGGTGATTACCGCCCTGCTGCCGCGGATGAGCGCCAATGCCGCTGATCAGCGGTACGACTTGGTCAGATCGGACTTCTCCAATGGGGTCAGGCTTGGCTCGGTGATTGTCGCGCCAGCGGCCCTGGTGCTCGCCGTGCTCGGACCTTCGCTGGCTGAAATGCTGCTCGCCTACGGCAACAACAACGACGCCAGCGCGAGATATCTGGGCCTGGTGTTCGCGGTCTTCTCACTCGGCCTGATGCCATACATGCTCTTCCAGTTGCTGCTGAGAGTGTTCTACTCGCTGCACGACAGCAAGACCCCGGCTCTGATTGGCCTGGCTACGATGGTGGCGAATATCGCTGCCAATATCGTTGCCCTGGCGCTCTTCCCCAAGGGCGAGGTCGTGGCCATACTTGGCGCCGGCTTCGGAGTTTCGAACCTCATCGGCACCGCGCTCGCCTGGCGGGTCCTGAGTCGCAGGCTCGGAGGCCTGGCAGGCCGGCAGATCGGGCAGAGCCTGGCGCGCATGCACGCGGCTGCCGTCCCCGCCGCGCTCTTCGCGCTGGTCGTCGTCATTGCCGCCACTTTGGTGCTCTCGACTGGGAAAGCGGCTGCTTTCCTCGTCGTGATTGTCGGCGGTGCCGGCGCTGTGGCCGTCTACCTCGCCTGCGCGCGCACTTTCAGGGTTACCGAGGTCACCGACTTGACCAGGATGGTGCGCGCCAGGCTGCACCGGTAACAGCGGAACGGCCAGGACTTTGCGGGCATTTCGACGCCTGCCCCAAGGTCTCCGCCTGGTAACGGTTTGCGGCACGGTAAGGTGGCAGCGGAACACCCGGGCATGATGTGCCGCATCATTGAATTGTCCAGACCCGCCGACCAGCTTCCGGCAGCAGGAGGAAGCGTCGAGAGCCTGACCTGACTCGGCGCAGTGACCGAATGACCACCTATACGTCTGAGCCAGGCACACGACTAGGCGGGCGCTACCGGCTAGAGGACCGGATCGCCGCTGGTTCTGGATGGGCTGCCTGGAAGGCCATCGACGAGACCCTGGCCCGTGCGGTCACTGTCTTTACCTTTGCCCAGGGGTTTCCGCGCATCTCCGAGGTCGTCACCGCGGCGCGAGCGGCCAGCAGGCTGACCGATCCCCGTCTTGCGCAGGTCTTCGACGTCGAGGACGCCTGGGACCGTGCCTACATCGTCATGGAGTGGGCCGCGGGCGAGACGCTGGACGACCTGCTGTCCGCCGGACCCATCGAGCCAGCCCGCGCGGCCCGCATGATCGCCGAGGCGGCCACCGCGCTTTCCTCGGCGCACGCCGCGGGCATTGCGCACATGTGCCTGTTGCCTGGGTCGGTGCGCTGGAGCCAGACCGGCGAGGTCAAGGTTGTCGGGCTCGGCATTGACGCGGCGCTCTCCGGTGTTACGGCCGACGATCCGGTGCTGGCTGACACATATGGCCTTGGCTGCCTGCTGTACGCGGCGCTGACAGGATGCTGGCCCGGGCCCGACTACCCGCCGCTTCCGCCGGCGCCGCTGGCCGATGGCCAGCCGCGCAGCCCCCGCCAGGTCGTCGCCGGCATCCCGCTGGCCTTCTCTGACCTGGCCTGCAGGGCCATGCAGCTGTCCGCACGCGAAGGCAGCCCTCCCATCGTCGCGCCGGGCGAGTTCGCTCGCGCGCTGACCGCCGCCCTGCCTCCCATGCCAGTACCTTCAGCACCGCCGCCGCCGGCCCGGCGCGATCAGCTGGACCACGGGCAAGATCCACCCAGCGATCCGTACTGGCCAGGCCGGACTTTCGGCCGCGGGGCCGAAGCCAGGCGGGCCTACGACGGCTACGAGTCGGCCGGCTGGCAATCGGACGGTCGTGATGACCCTGAGGGCGATCGGCGTCGGCACGAGGACTCTTACCCAAGCGGCCAGGGCCTGCGCCCGCGGCGTGGGCTGCAGCTCCTTGGAGCGAAGAAGCTGCCGGTCGGCGTTCTGGCCGGCGCGGCCGTCCTGGTTGCCGTCGCCGCGATCGTGACCGTCTCGCTGTGGCCGAGCGGCTCGCCATCGCAGGCGGGCGGTCATCACAAGACCGGGCATTCCGTGCGGCCGAGTTCGGTGATCGCGCTGAAGCCGGTGCAAGCGACGGGTTTCGACCCGCTTTCCAGTTTCAAGGACGATCCGCACAACGAGAACACCCAGTACGCGCCGTATGCGATCGATGCGAACAGCCGCACTGCCTGGGCGTCCCAGTGGTACAGGACCGCCGACTTCGGCAGCCTCAAGTCGGGCTCTGGCCTGCTGCTCGACATGGGAAATCCGGTTACCTTCCGCTCGGTCTCGGTAACCTTCGGCTCGATTCAGCCCGGGGCGGATGTCAAGCTGCTTGTGGCGAACTCGACCGCGCGTACCGAAGCGAACCTCGACTCGATGAAGACCTTGGCGTCCGCGCAGGATGCGACAGGCACGGTGAATTTCCGCGCCAAGGGAACGGTAAGCGGCCGGTACCTGGTCATCTGGTTCACCAAGCTGCCGCCCAAGGCGGGCGGGCACTGGTTCATGGCCGAGGTCTACAACGTCGTCGTGCGCGGAGTCCGGTAGGGCACCAGGGTACTCGCCCGGAAGCCCCAGTTCGTCAGGGTTCTGGCTGATATGTCGCCGCCCGGACGAGATGTTCCAGTGCGACGGCTCGTAAGCTCGCGAGGCCACGGTCGGATGAGCGCTCTGTGCGGTTAAGCTACCTACGATGAGCGGATCGGAGCCGACGCAGGACCGCGGGAGACGCGACGGAATCGCAGGAACCTGGCAACCTGGGGCCAGGTAACTCCCTGCCCGCGCAGCGTGACGCTCCGGATCGTGCTGCTCAGGACCGTGCTGCTTCCGACCGAGACGGGCGCTCAGTCCAGGCGCCTGGCGCATCCAACGCTGGGCCCGGTGCTGCTGGTCCCGATCCTGCTAAGCCCGATGCTGCCGTGCCCGATGCTGAGTTGCTTCGGCGGCACGTCGCCGGCGATCCTGATGCCTTCGGTGAGCTATTCCGGCGCCACAAGGACCGGCTGTGGGCGGTCGCCATCCGAACCCTGTCTGACCCTGAGGACGCCGCCGACGCGCTTCAGGACGCGATGATCTCTGCGTTCAGGCGCGCGGCCAGCTTCCGGGGGGACTCCGCCGTGACCACGTGGCTGCACCGCATTGTGGTCAATGCCTGCCTGGACAAGATCCGCAGGCGGAGCGCGCGCCCGGAGACAAGCGGAACCGACGATCGTCTGCTCGATGTCGCCGCCACGGGTGATGTCGCCATCGACCCGGCTTCGGGCAGCGACGTCGCTATCGAGGTGTCGGCAGCGCTCAGGGAGTTGCCGCGCGACCAGCAGATGGCGCTCGTGCTCGTCGACATGCTCGATTACCCCGTCGCGGATGCCGCCGAGATACTCGGAGTCGCCCAGGGCACGGTAAAGAGTCGCTGCGCGCGCGGCCGGGCCAGACTGCTGCCCAGGCTCGCGCATCTGCGGCAGGTCGCAAGCGAAGGAGGTCAGGCAGGGAACCGATTTGGCGCCAGAGCCGTCCTACCTGCGCGGGAGGGGAGTGACGAGGCGCGTTGATCAGTCATTTCAGTGCCGGCGAGCTGGCGGATTACCAGGCCGGAGCTATGAGCGCCGGCAAAGCGGCCAGGGTAGGCGCTCATCTGCCTGGCTGCGCTCAGTGCACGCAGGTCAGCTCCGATCTCGCCGGCGTATCCAGCCTGCTCTCCAGCATTCCGGCGCCGCCCATGCCTGACCGGGTCACTGAGCGGCTACAGGCGGCGCTGACCGCCGAAGCGTCGCATCGGGGCACTGAACCAGTGACCTCCTCTCCCGGCCTTTCTACCGCCTCCTCCGCGGCCGGCCCGGCTGTCCCTGGCTGGCCAGACTTGCCTGAGCGCGAGCGTCATGGGCGCCGGTCTCGTCGCCTTCGGCTGCCCAGCTGGTCGTCACCGCTGATGCTCCGCGGCTTGGCGGCCATCGGCGTCCTCGTACTCGTGGTCGGAGGCGTCGTACTCGCGACCTCCCGTAGCGGGAAGAGCGGTCATGTGGTCGCGGGTTCGGCCGGTCAGCGCTCCGGCCCGTCGTCAGGGTACGGTCCGAAGAGCGCCGGGATCAACGTCGGCACCAGGCACTCGACAAAGCTGTCCTACCGAAGCGGCGGCAGGAATGCCCATGCCGATGCCGTTGTCTCGGGCGCCAACTACACGACCGCCGACCTTGTCGCTGGTATCCGCCGGGAGGTAGCCAGCGCCACCGGCTCGAAGTTCAGCATGTCGCCTGGCTATACCGCTCCGTTGCCCAGGCCTGGCGGCCCGTCAGGCCAGGTAAGTCATGCCATAGGGCCATTTAAACTTACTCAGCTTGAGCGTTGTCTCGCGACTGTCGCGGGCCGGCGCCCGGTGCTGCTCGCCGAGGTGGCACGCTATCTTGGCAAACCAGCTGTGATCGTCGTATTGAAGCCGGTTAACAAGGTGCTCAACGTCGTCGTGGCCGGCCTGGCATGCGGAGCCGGCGGCGGAGATGTCCTCAAGAAACTGAGCATGCCTCAGGGCTGAGCGGACCGTGCGGGAATCTCGCGGGTCACTCTTCGGTTATGCCGGTGCGGTTCGATTAAGGAGCAAGGGCACGTGACTGACGTTCGCGATGTCATCATTATCGGCTCTGGCCCCGCCGGCTACACGGCGGCGCTTTATGCGGCCAGGGCGCGGCTGAGCCCTCTGGTGTTCGAGGGCTCAGTGACGGCTGGCGGTGCGCTGATGAGCACCACCGATGTCGAGAATTTCCCCGGGTTTCCCGACGGGATCCTGGGCCCCGACCTCATGGACGCTATCCGCAAGCAGGCGGAGCGCTTCGGCGCGGAGCTAGTCGCCGATGACGTCCTTGAGGTGGATCTCACCGCGAGCCCGAAGATCGTGAAGACTTCGGACGGCGAGTTCGCCAGCCGGGCCATCATCATCGCCAGCGGCTCAAGTTACCGTGAGCTGGGGGTTCCCGGTGAGAAGAAGCTTTCGGGACACGGGGTCTCGTGGTGCGCTACCTGCGATGGCTTCTTCTTCCGCGAACAGGAGATCGCCGTCATAGGTGGTGGTGACTCAGCGATGGAGGAAGCCACCTTCCTGACCAGATTCGGGAAGTCGGTCACGATCGTCCACCGCAGGGACAGCCTGCGGGCCTCGAAGATCATGCAAGACCGGGCGCTGGCGGATCCGAAGATCAGCTTCGCATGGGACAGCGAGGTCGTCGAGATGATCGGCGAGGACAGGCTGACGGGCTTGCGGCTGCGCAACGTCAAGACAGGCAATGAGAGCGTCCTGCCAGCGAATGGCGTGTTCATCGCGATTGGCCATGATCCGCGCAGCGAGTTGTTCCGCGGCCAGCTCGCGACCGACGCCGACGGCTATCTGCTGGTTGATCAGCCGTCCACCCGGACGGCGATCCCGGGCGTCTTCGCGGCCGGCGACGTGGTCGACCGGAACTATCGCCAGGCCGTCACGGCTGCCGGCACTGGCTGTGCGGCGGCCATCGACGCCGAACGCTGGCTGGCGGATCAGGACGCCTAAAGCAGAAGTTTTCCCGCGCCTCGCACTGGCGCGCGGCGGGCATCACGAGAAACCGAGAGGAACGGCAAAGTGGGCGCAGCAACCAGAGCAGTGACGGACGCGAGCTTCGAGTCGGACGTGCTGAAAAACAGCAAGCCCGTGCTCGTCGACTACTGGGCAGAGTGGTGCGGCCCTTGCCGGCAAGTCGCCCCTGTGCTTGAGGAAATCGCCGCCGAGTACAGCAGCAAGATCGACATAGTGAAGCTCAATGTAGACCAGAACCCTCAGGTGGTGCAGGTCTACGGAATCATGAACATTCCGACTCTCACTGTCTTCAAGGACGGCCAGGTGGTCAAGGAGATCGTGGGCGCGAAGCCGAAGTCGGCCTTGCTCCGTGAGCTTGAGGAGTTCCTGGTCTAGGCCGCGGATCAAGGGCAGAGCCCGCATCATCCTTTTTGCCCGGTGCCGGATAGTTCCGGCAATATCACCCGCAGGCGGAGCTTACCTTCGGCGCATGCCTTAAGCGGGTGCCGGCGGCGTGCGCCGGCCAGGGATGACGCTCGCTTTCTGCCCGCGGCGGGCTCTTTCGCGTCTGGGGCTAGCCTGGCTTAGTTCCGAGTCGGGCCTCGGTCAGGCGAGGCGGAGCGGGCGCTCCGGGGTCATCGAGCCAAGCAGGCGCTCGAGCGCCACCTCGACATCCTCTCTCCACGACATCGCCGTCTTGACCTCAAGGCGCAGTCTGGGAAAGCGCAGATGCGGACGCACTGTCTTGAAGCCGACGGCGAGCAGGTAGTCAGCGGGCGTGACGCAGCTCAGGCCGTCGGGTTTCAGGTCGCCGAAGGCTTCGACAGCGCGGATGCCGCGCCTGGTCAGGTCCTTGACAAGGCCCTGAATGAGCATCCGGCCCAGGCCGCCGCCAGAAAACTCAGCGAGAATGTGGGCGTTCATCAGCAGAACCGCATCCGAGCTGACCGGGCTGGTCGGGAAGGCTACGGACCTCGGGACGTAGAGCGGTGGCGCATAGAGAACGTAACCCGCCGCGACTCCGTCTACGTAGACGAGCTTGCCGCAGCTGCCCCACTGGAGCAGGACATTGGATACCCAGGATTCCTTCTCAAGCGCCGAGTCCCCGGCCTCGATCGCACGCGCCTGGTTGAGCGGATCAAGCTCCCAGAAGACGCATTTCCGGCATCTTGACGGCAGGTCGTCAAGATTGTCCAACGTGATGCTGGCAAGACGGCGCGACAAGCTGGCACCTCAATTACCGACTTCGGCACGGTTGGCAGTACGGACTCTCGGGCGTCCCGGATCGCGTCCGTGAAGGCTATGGACGTTCCGGTCCCGCTCCGTTTCATCGTACCGTTTGAGTCCGCGACGATGATCAGGATTGGACCTTGATGAGGCATTCAGACTGGCCTGAAGGAGTCGCTGGCGCGGAGGCTCGGTAGCCTTTGGCGATGACAACGGAACGAAAGAGCTTCGGCAGTGACAACCACTCAGGGGTACACCCCGAGGTCGTGCAAGCTATCGCGAACGCTAACTCCGGTGACTCACTGCCGTACGGCGCGGATCAGTGGACAAGACGAGCCACAGCGGAGCTGGTCGAAGCGTTCGGAGCCAGCGATGCCCTCTTTGTCTTCAACGGCACGGCCGCGAACGTGCTCGGGATCAGCCTGCTGTTGCGCCAGTACGATGCGGTGATCTGCGCGCACTCGTCTCACCTCAATTTTGACGAGTGCGGTGCGACGGAGCGAATTCTCGGCAACAAGCTGCTGACGGTGCCGACTCCTGACGGCAAGCTGACTCCTGAGCTAGTGCGGTCGCGACTTCCGGGGCGCGGTGACGAACATCGGGCTCAGCCCCGGGTCGTGCAGATAGCGCAAGTCACCGAGCTTGGCACGTGCTACACCCTGGACGAGATCGGGCAGTTGAGCGAGCTGTGCCGAGCCGAAGGCTTGTTCCTCTACGTCGACGGCGCGCGGCTTGCCAATGCGGCGGCGTACCTGGGCTGTGAGCTTTCGGACTTGGCCGCAGAGGTCGACGCACTAAGTTTCGGAGGGACGAAGAATGGCGCTGTGTCCGCCGAGGCTGTCATCTTGATGCGGGACGATCTCGTGGCGCCGGCACCGTTCCACCGGAAACAGCAAATGCAGCTCGGCTCGAAGATGCGTTTCATCGCTGCTCAGTTCAGTGCCCTGCTCGAGGACAAGCTGTGGCTCAGGAGCGCGCAGCGCGCAAACGCGATGGCAGCGCGGCTAGCGACCGGGGTGACCGACGTCCCTGGCGTCACTGTGCGGTACGCGGTTCAGTCCAACGCCGTCTTCGCGGCACTGAGCGCGGAGCGCATCGCTGCCTTGCAGCGTGACTGGACTTTCTCGATGTGGGACGAGGCCGAGGGAGTCGTCCGGTGGATGACTTCGTTCGACACCACCGAGCAGGACGTCGATGCGTTCGTCGAGGCGATCAGGGTCAGCGGACACTGAGCCCGGCTCGCGCGGGCCGTTGCTCGTGCAGGCCGTCCCCGCCTGGCCTCTGGCATTCAGTGGTCTTGTTTCACGTGAAACAAGACCACTGAAGCTAGCTGGTGACCTGTCCCGGCGAGATCGTCTTTACGATACGGTCCAGGTCGTCCAGCGACGCGAACTCCACGACGATCTTGCCCTTGCGCTGGCCGAGTTCGACCTTGACGCGCGTATCGAGGACGTCGGAAAGCCGGTCGGCCAGATCCGCCAGCCGAGGCGCGACCGGCTGGCGGCGCTGCTGCTGCCGGGCGGGCTTCGCCGCATCGACCCCCAGCGCCACGATCTCCTCCACGGCTCTCACCGACAGTCCTTCGGCCACGATCCGCTGCGCCAGCCGCTCCTGGACCGCTGAATCAGTTATCGCGAGCAAGGCTCGGGCATGACCCGCGCTCAGCACTCCCGCCGCGACACGTCGTTGCACCGCAGGTGGCAGATTCAGCAGGCGGATCGTATTCGTAATGTGCGGCCGCGAGCGGCCGATCCGGCGAGCAAGTTCCTCGTGCGTCACCTCGAAGTCATCGAGCAACTGCTGATAGGCGGCCGCCTCTTCTAGCGGGTTCAGTTGCTGCCGATGAAGGTTCTCGATTAGCGCGTTCCGCAGTAGCTCGCCATCGGAGGTCTCCCTGACGATCGCAGGCACGACCTCAAGCGCAGCTAGCTGGCACGCTCGCCACCTGCGCTCGCCCATGACAAGCTGGTACTGGCCGGCTTCGATCTTCCGGACCACGACAGGCTGCAGCAGGCCAACCGCCTTGATCGACGCCGCTAGCTCAGCCAGTGCCTCTTCATCGAAGATCTGCCTCGGTTGCCGCGGATTCGGCGAGATCGACGCCACCGGAATCTCGTCGAAATACGCTCCGGGAATGGCGCCGAGGCCAGGCGAGCCCGACCCGGCGGGCTGGACCGCGTTCGAGCCGTCCACAGGCTCCTCTGTCCCGCCAGCCGGAGTAGTCGGGATCAGGGCACCCAGGCCCTTGCCCAACCCCCGCTTCTGCTGCGCCATAATCCCTCTCCCTGCCAAGCCGCTGAACGCACTGACCTCGGCCGACCCGCGCTTGCCGCGGATCAGTACCGCTACGATCCCATCCTGCCAGGCCCCGCGCGGGGACGTTCCCGATCCGCCCACAGCCTGTGGATAATCCTGGTGCTGGCAATTAGACCAAGACCTCGCGGGAGTCGACATGCCGGACTTCCGAAAGCCCGGCCGAGGCGGGACTGGCCGGATCGTGACGCGGCGTCCTGGCATCATTCATGACTTGCACGAGACTCAAGCCGGTGATGACCGGGACGATGCTCCGTGATGCCGTACCAGCAAGTCTCAGAGACCGTGTCGCAGATCAGGCCTTCGCGGCTTCAGCGTTCTGGAAGGCCAGCTCCCGGGCGGCTTCCAGATACGCCAGGGCGCCGCTTGAACCTGGGTCGTACGTCATTACCGACTGGCCGTAACTTGGCGCCTCCGAGACGCGCACGCTCCTGGGAATCACCGCGTGCAGCACGAGCTCGCCGAAATGACTGCGTACCTCATCCGCTACTTGCGACGCTAGCCGGGTGCGACTGTCGAACATCGTGAGTACGATCGTCGTGACCCGCAGGCCCGGGTTGAGGTGGCTCTTGACGAGTTCCACGGTACGCAGAAGCTGCTCAAGTCCCTCGAGCGCGTAGTACTCGCACTGGATGGGGATCAGCACTTCGGGAGCGGCCACCAGGGCGTTGACCGTAAGCAGGCCTAGCGATGGCGGACAGTCGATGAAGATGTAGTCGAGATTCGCCGCGTCGTACTCCCTGACGGCCCTCCCCAGCCTTGCCTCCCTCGCGACAAGCGGCACGAGCTCGATCTCCGCTCCAGCCAGATCGATCGTTGCCGGGGCGCAACGCAACAGGGGAAACCCCTCGACGGGCTTGATGACGTTCGCAAGCGGCAGGCCGTCGACGAGCACGTTATAGATCGATGAGGTACCTGACCTGTGCTCGACATCCAGGGCCGTGGACGCGTTTCCCTGCGGGTCGAGGTCCACCACGAGCACCCGCGAGCCGTGCATCGCCAGGCTTGCGGCCAGGTTGACAGCGGTCGTGGTCTTGCCTACGCCGCCCTTCTGGTTGGCGATCGTGAGGATCCGGCATGAGCTTGGTCGGGGCCAAGGTTTTGCGCTAGCTCGCGCGTTCATCGCGGCTTGAGCCGCACGTGCGATGGGCGTGTCCGCCGATGCGTCCGGCGCGACAGGAATGGCCACCTGATCCTCACTCTCAGCCTGAGCGCTATCCGCGCCAGAGTATGTAGCGATCATAGGCCGGTTCGGATGCTCTGGCAGCGACGCATCGGGATCGGCGGAATTACTTGATAGAAACGCGGCGGAAATTTTCGCCTGAGCATCTCCAGAGCTCAATTCCTCTATCCTCTCGCGCGTCCAGGCACCCGTTCGTGAGCCATGCGGATGAAGCGGCACGCCATGGCGCGGAGTCGCAGGAAATCGGTGTGGCGTCCCGGCCTCGCGATCTCCGGCGAGCACGTCTCCGGCGAGCACGTCTCCGGCGTCGAGTGACTGGATGGCCGCGCTAGCCGTCAGCCACGGGGGCCTCGCCAGCTTCTCGTCTGTCGTGCCCGGCTCCGCCACTGCCATCAAGCCGCCCGTATCGTCCGCCGTAGCTACCGCACTCAGGCGACGTACGGTCTCAGCACCGTCCAGCCGGCGAGGTCGCGCACGTCCTCCTCCATCTACTTCCGATGCGGCAGCTACCTCCGAAACGGCGTCTGCAAACGACTTGGGATCGGCGCCCTTCCCGGTTTCACGTGAAACGTGCGCGGCAAGCCCCGCTACTCCAGCCTCTTGCGACGCTGGCGGCGGCACTGGCCGCGACACTGGCTCTGAAGACCGGCCTGTCCGCGAGGGCCAGCCGAGTCCCTGCAGAGTTCGGGCCGGCTTAGCTGCCACGTCCGCCCCCCGCGTATCCGTCCAGCCAAGTCCGGAGGGTGAAATTGCGACCCAGGTCCCTGCTGGCCTCACAGAGCTAACCTCACTAGCCTCGACTGCCCCATAGCCACCAGTCCCGGCAACCGACGCATTTACCCCGAAAGTGGCGTCACCAGTAACACCTGGCCCCAGCACTCCGGCTGGCCCGACATCGCACGCTCCGAGTTCGACAGGTTCCCCCGCCGGCACGCGAATCGGTCCGGCGACTGGCGCTGGCCACCCGACACCCGCCGGCGCCAGCCGCGCTGACCGTGCGCCTGCCGGTGACGGCGTGAGGTCTGGCCATCCCAGACCAGTTCCGGCCGCCATCAAGCACACCTCTTCCAGGAAACCTTGCGCGAACGGCCAGCGGGCCGCTGGGTTCAGGGACCAGCCTAGAGCGACGAATCTCGCTTATCGCCGGCAACGTTCAGGCCGAGTGACCATCGCAGCCGAAGCTGACCAACCCCAAGGTCGTGTAGTTAACGTCTGGGTTGGGCGTGTCAACGGCGTGTCGGTCCCGCATGTGGCAACGGGACTCATCGATGATCCGGTTCGACCAAGAGCCGATCATGAGGAGTCCCGTTGGAGAACCAGTGTGTCATTAGCAGGCAGGTCAGGGTAGCGGCTGGCGTTTTCGCCCCCTGGTCATCTGGGTGAGCTGACCCACCAGGTGCCGTTTGAGATGGTCGATGAGGCGTTAGCGCAGACCCGGGCGGTGCAGCGGCGGGTGCGGGACCTGCCGTCGCGGGCGGTGGTGTATCTGCTGCTGGCCGCCTGCCTGTTCCCGGAGCTGTGGGGTATCGAGGTGTGCGGCGCAAGCTGACGGAGGGCCTGGGCGGCCTGCCGGTGGCGGCTCCGAACGCGGGGGCGCTGGCGCAGGCACGCCGCCGGGTCGGCGCGGCGCCGCTGGCCTGGCTGTTTGATCTGGCTACCCCGCCGACAGCCTGGTATGCCTCTACACGAAAGACGGCAAATCGAGACCGCTTGCCTGGAGATCAAATCCACCATCCCGGGCGGACGCGTCCTGCGTGCCCGCACGCCCGCGGCCTTACCCAGGAGATCTACGCCCCGCTGATCACCTACCAGCTGCTGCGCACCGCCACGGCCGGCTTTGTGACTAGCCCTGCCCGGGCCGGCGCCGTGCCCGCTTGCCCGCCGCATCGGGACGCGCCCGGCGACGCGCAGCTTCTCTGGTGACGAATCGCACCACCGTCGCAGGTTCGCTCAGGACGGCATCGCCGGCACTGACGATCTTCGCCGGGCCGACCGCAACTCGCGCCAGCACATCACCCGCGGCCTGCAGCTCCTGCGCGGCCGCCGCGCCTTTCAGGGCCAGCACGAGTCCGCCGGGCCTGGCAAGGCCGGCGGCGAGTACCGCAAGCCGGTCGAGCCTGGCAACCGCACGGGCCACCACGACGTCCGCCATCATCCGTCCGGCCAGATCCTCGGCGCGACCGCGGGTTACCGAGACATTCGGCAGGTCAAGCTCGCGCACGCACTCGCTCAGGAAGGCGGTCCGCCTGGCCATCGGCTCGAGCAACGTCACCTCAGCCTCCGGCAAGATCATGGCCAGTACTACGCCGGGCAAGCCCGCGCCCGAACCTAGATCTACCAGCCTGCATCGCGGCGGGATCAACCCGGCCAGCACGGCGCTGTTCAGCAGATGCCGATCCCAGATTCGGTCCGTCTCGGCTGGCCCGATCAGGCCACGCTCAACCGCCGGGCCGACCAGCAGCTGAGCGTAAGCACACGCCGCGGGGAGAGCGGCACCGAAGACCTGGACCGCCTGATCGGGCGGTGCGGGCGCGGGCCGGCCGGCGGCCATCACAGCCTCAGCCGACAGGAAGAACGACCACCCGTCGGTTGGGATCTATGCCTTCCGACTCGCTGCGCAGGCCCGCCGCGGCGATAGCGTCGTGCACGATCTTGCGCTCGAACGCGTTCATGGCGCTGAGCGCCTTGGCTTCACCCGTCCGCTTGACCTCTTCTGCAACGCTTGTCCCGAGTTCGGTCAGCTCAGTCCGCCGCTGCGCGCGATACCCGCCGATGTCAAGCATCAGCCGCGTCCGGCCGCCCGTCTGCCTGTGCACAGCCAGCCTGGTCAGCTCCTGCAGCGCGTCGAGCACCTCGCCGCGCGAGCCGACCAGTTCATCCAGTGTCGCGCCCACTACGGACACGACAGCGCGATCGCCTTCCACATCCATGTCGATATCGCCGTCCAGGTCGGCTACATCGAGCAGGCCCTCGATGTAGTCAGCGGCGATCTCGCCTTCCATCTCGAGGTCCGCGAGACTCGGCTCGGCCGGATCAGCGGCGTCAGCAGCACTATCCCCCCGCTCAGCCGGATCGCCCGCCTCGGTGACGTCGGCAGCCGCCAGCTCCGGCGCGTCGGTGAGAGCATTCTCTGCCTGGCCCACGACAGCATCCTCCTATAGGTGGTACGCAACGCACGCAGCCAGGCAGCGTGATAAAAGAGCGGGCACGCTACGTCAGCGTTTGCCAGAGCGCTTGCTGCGCGACTGGCGCTGAGGCTGCTGCCTGACGATCTTAGTCTCCGGCTGGGCAGGAACGGACGGCTCAGGCTCGGGCTCAGGACGATTCCGGATGAGCCTGCGCATCGCCCCGCCAGCCTCAGCGGCCGGTTTGTGCCCGTTGCTGCCGCTAGCCGCCTCACGGCTCCCATGTGACGACGGCGCGGGCTTCCCGGAGCCGCTGGGGCTGTCAGCCGGTCGCTTGCCTGGACTCGGCTTGGCCCGGCTCGTGCCGCTGGCGACCATGCCCGATGCCGGAGCAGGAGCCGCGCCCTTGCCTATCGGCAGGTTCCCGCCAGTAGCCGCCGCGGCGGCACCAACCGGGTACTTGCGCAGCAGCATGTACTGCTGGCCAAGCGTCCACAAGTTCGTGGTAACCCAGTACAGCACCAGCCCGAACGGCCAGTACAGGCCGGTGAGGGCGAACAGCGGCATGACGTAAGCCATGATCTTCTGCGACTGGCCCATCGGACTGTCCGAGCCCGTCGGCATCATGCCGCGCTTCATGCTCTGCCTGACGGTCAGGTAGGTCGTCAGCATGCTCACCAGGACCACGAACAGCACCACGACGTGCACATGCAGCGAGGTCCCGTGCAGGAACGTGTCCTTGACCGATACCCCGAAGATCTCCGCCTGTCCGACATTGTTGACGAACGACGTGGTCAGGTGGTACGGCAGCACCTCATGTGGCTTGGCCTCGGCGATCGCTCGCAGCACGCTGAACAGCGCGAAGAAGAGCGGCATCTGCAGCACGACCGGCAAGCAGCCCATCAGCGGGTTGACGCCCGCCTCCTGGTACAGCTTCATGGTCTCCGCATTGAGCTTCTCTTTATCGCCCTTGTACTTCTTGCGGATCTCGCTGATCTTCGGCGTCAGCGCCGTCATCGCGCGTTGCGTATGCATCTGCTTGATGAAGAGCGGCAGCAGGATCAGCCGCATGGCGACCACCAGGATGATGATCGACAGCACCCAGGTCACGCCGCTGGTCGCGCCGAAGACCGGGCCAAGCACGCTGTAGATGTGCATGATGACCCAGGCGACCAGGTCGTTGATCGGGTTCAAGATGCTCAATGCGTCAGTTCCCTTGCTCTCTGGTCAGCAGCATGATCAGCCGTATCAGCTGGCCGCCTGGGCGGCACTGGATCGAGTCCGCCCGGGTGGAACGGATGGCACCGGCTCAGCCGCCTTACCGCGAGCCAGGTCCCGCGGCCAGCGCCATGCACGCTGATCGCCTCCTGGGCGTAGGCGCTGCACGAGGGGTAAAAACGGCAGCGTGCGCCAAGGAGCGGGCTGATGAACCTCCGGTACCCGGCGATCAGCCCGGCCAGCAACCTGGCCACTGCCGACCTCTGGTCCCGCCCCGTGCTAGTCCCGCTCGGGCTAGTCCCGCTCGGGCTGGTGCCAGTTAGGTCGGCCCCATCGCGATCTTTCACACCGCACCACCCTGCCGCCTAAGCAGTGCTCGTACTACTACGTCAAGCTCAGCGGCCAAGTCCGCCTGCCTCGCGGTCGCGGCTTGGGGATTAGCGCGCAACACAAGCAGGCTACCTCTAGGAAGTGAATGCAGATACCCCGCTGCCAGGTGACGAAGGCGCCGGCGTACCTGGTTGCGCACTACGGCCTGGCCCACTGCCCGGCTCACGACGAAACCGACCCTTGGCGGCTCATCGGCGCCTGCCCGAACTTTCAGGTGCCCGACCAGCAGCGGCCGCCCGAAGCGGCTGCCGCAGCGGAGCGCAACCGTGAAGTCGGTTTTCCTGCGCATCCGGTACGCTGCGGGCAGCATCGGACCGCACCGCTACACCGGCGGTGCCGCGCAGCTCAGACGCTGACTCGGGCACGGCCCTTGCGACGCCGTGACGCGAGGATCGCCCGCCCGGCACGGGTGCGCATGCGCAGCCTGAACCCGTGCGTCTTGGCGCGACGGCGATTGTTCGGCTGGAACGTGCGCTTGCTCACTGATGCTCCTGATAAAAAGTCTCATGCCCTAGGTGTCTGTCGTCCTAGGTACCAGCTACTGGGATACCTGCACCGCTCGCCAGGTCAGTCACCGGCGGCCGACCGCCGGATGACCAGCCACTCGCAGCAAGCGTAGCGCCAGCGCGTGCGCCGTAATCGGGCAGCATCGCATGGCAGACGGCATGTCAAGCCAGACTAGAGCACGTTACGCGCACGGCAGCCTTGAGTCAACCCGCGCCGGGGCTATCTTGACGCCGCTTTGCTCAGTCTTGAAGCCGCCCTGCTCAGGCAAACCACTGACACTCACCGTTTCCCTAACGTACTTCCCCTGGCGCCCCTAGGCTGTGAAAGCTCGGTGTGCCGGTGCGGACCGGAGCCGCTCGCGAGCCCAGGGGCGCGGGGTCCTCGTCGAGCCGCAGCAGAGATTGCACATGCTGTGGAAAAACCTGTTGAACAAAAACCTGTCGAAGCAGGGGGCGCGAGGTGATCGATCAATGAGCGAGCCAGACCTCGCCGAGATCTGGGCCAGGTCCCTGAACGACCTCGCCGACCTGCAGATCGAGCCGTACCAACGCGCGTGGCTGCAGCTGACAAGGCCGCTAGGACTGGTAGAGAATACAGCGCTGATCGCCACGCCGAACGAGTTCGCCAAAGATCAGCTTGAGAACAGGCTGCGCGTGCTGATCACCAACGCGCTGTCGCGCGAGCTCGGCCGCAACATCCAGCTCGCTGTCATCATCGATCCGGCCGCCACGGCCGCGGTCCCGCCAGCGGATGAGTCACTGGCGCCGCCCGAACCGCTGGGCATCAGGATTCCCTTCGGGAGCAGCGCCGACCCGAGGCCGGGCCTCACGCTGCGAGACACGGCGGCCGACAGCCGCTGGACGGACCTGGCGCCTCCGCAGAACGGGCAGCAAGGCATATCCCGCGCGGCGCAACCGGGCTACGCCATGCCCACGGGACACTTCCCTTTGCAGCCAGGACCAGCCGGGCTGCCCCATCTGCCGGCCCAGCGGCCCCCGCATCCCGATTCCGGCATGGTCGGCCTGGAGCGCGGCAACGGCATCGGCCGCGGTCAGCCCCAGCCAGGCCTTCGCCGCCCGGCCGACGGGCGGTCATCGGTCCCGGCCAACGCCGGCCAGCTGCCCGGCGTGCCGCGGACGACTCAGACCAGGCTCAACCCCAAGTACACCTTTGAGACCTTCGTGATCGGCTCGAGCAACCGCTTCGCGCACGCGGCCGCCGTCGCCGTCGCCGAGGCACCGGCCAAGGCTTACAACCCGTTGTTCATCTACGGCGACTCAGGCCTCGGCAAAACACATCTGCTGCACGCGATCGGTCACTACGCGCAGAGCCTGTACCAGGGCGTGCGGGTTCGCTACGTGAGCTCGGAAGAGTTCACCAACGACTTCATCAACATGATCAGGGACGGTAAGCAGGACGGGTTCCGGCGCCGCTACCGTGACGTCGACGTGCTGCTCGTCGACGACATCCAGTTCCTGGAGAACAAGGAAGGGACTCAGGAAGAGTTCTTCCACACGTTCAACACGCTGCACAACGCCACCAAGCAGATCGTGATCTCAAGCGACCGCGCTCCCAAGCGCCTGGTGACCCTGGAGGACCGGCTGCGCAGCCGATTCGAATGGGGCCTGCTGACCGACATTCAGCCGCCCGAACTCGAGACCAGGATCGCGATCTTGCGGAAGAAGGCGGCCTCGGACCGGCTCAACGCTCCGCCCGAGGCACTCGAGTACATCGCCAGCCGGATCTCGACGAACATCAGGGAACTTGAGGGCGCTCTGATCAGGGTCAGCGCGTTCGCCAGCCTCAATCGCCAGTCGGTCGACTTGCAGCTCGCCGAGTTCGTGCTCAAGGACCTCATTCCCGAGTCGCAGGGACGGGAGATCACGGCGGCGACGATCATGGGCCAGACCGCGTCCTACTTCGGCCTGTCCATCGACGACCTCTGCGGCACGTCCAGGTCACGGGTGCTGGTGACCGCCAGGCAGATCGCGATGTACCTGTGCCGCGAGCTGACCGACATGTCGCTGCCCAAGATCGGCCAGCAGTTCGGCGGTCGCGACCACACCACCGTCATGCACGCGGACCGCAAGATCCGGTCGCTGATGGCAGAGCGACGCTCGATCTACAACCAGGTGACCGAGCTCACCAACAAGATCAAGCAACAGGCGCTCCCCAGCTGACCTGACCGCGCCGACTATCGGGCATCGCCGGGCCCGGGTCGCCCCCCGGCGGGGCACAGTTGCGCGTACGCGAAATCACCCAAATGCGGTCAGTAACTAATCGCTTACGCTCCGGCGTATCCGATCACTATCCGTACTCACAGGCTGTGGATAAACCTGTGGGTGAACCTCTGGATAGGTCAGCGCTAGCTGGGGTTAGCCGGTGGATGGCCGGGGATCGCCGGGGGATAACTTGCGTCCGGTCTCGCGCCCTTGCCTCGATGTCCACATTTCAGCGGCGGCCGCGCACACTTATCCACCCTGCCTGTGCACACATCTAGCGGCCTGACCTGGGAAAACTCGGCTGTCCCCAGAATCCACCCCTGCTATGACGACTACTCTTATTAGATTTCCCCCGACTCAAGTGCCAAGTAGCGTCCGCGTTTCGAGCTGACGCCACGACGATCCGCCATGCGGAATCGGATATCCCTGGGGGAACTTTCAGCGACCGGGCGGCTGCCCGGCTAGGCTTTCGGTGTCAACGTTCCGCGTCGAGCGCGTCGCGCGCCTGCCGCCAGAGCAGAGCCAGAAGACGCGCCGCGCCCCGGGGTATCGCTACGCACCCGCGAAAAGCAGGAAGGCAGCTCGCCGTGCAAATCCTTGTCGAACGCGATGTCTTCGCCGATGCGGTGGCCTGGACAGCGAGGGCACTTCCGGCAAGGCCCACGGTGCCGGTGCTGGCGGGCATGAGGCTCGCCGCCGACGGAGCTGAGCTGACCCTGTCGAGCTTCGACTACGACGTGTCCGCGCTCGCGAAGCTGCCGGTCGACACGCAGGCCGCTGGCAGCGCGCTCGTCTCGGGAAGACTGCTCGCCGAGATCAGCAGGAACCTGCCTGGCAGGCCCGTCCAGATCACCTCAGACAGCGGCCGCGCGGTACTCACCTGCGGGAGCGCGACCTTCAACTTGCTGACCATGCCAGAAGACGAGTACCCGGCACTGCCCGGGATGCCGCCGGCGGCCGGCACGGTCGGCAGTGACGCGTTCGCCACGGCAGTCAGCCAGACGGCGGTCGCGGCCGGGCGTGACGACACGCTGCCGTCGCTCACCGGCGTGCGGATCGAGATCGACGGCGACACGCTCACGCTGGTCTCCACCGACCGTTATCGCCTGGCGGTCCGTGAGCTCAGGTGGACGCCGGCGAAACCGGACCTGACCGCGGCCGTTCTCGTCCCGGCCAAGGCTCTCACTGACACCGCCCGCTCCCTGACCACGGCGGCCGAGGTGTCCATCGCGCTCGCCCTCCCTGGCGATGAGGGAGCGCTGGGCGACGGCATGATCGGCTTCGAGGCAGGCGGCCGCCGCACGACGACCCGGCTGCTGAGCGGTGAGTTCCCCAGGTTCAGGACCCTGCTGCCGTCCGCGACGAACGCGACCGCCGAGATCTCCACGAGCACCTTGATCGAGTCGGTTCGCCGGGTCGCGCTCGTGGCCGAGCGCAATACCGCGGTACGGCTCAGCTTCACGGCCGGCCAGCTCACGCTCGAAGCGGGCACCGGCGACGAGGCCCAGGCCGACGAGATCATCGAGGCGGGGTTCGATGGCGATGACCTGTCGATCGCATTCAACCCGAGCTACCTGCTCGACGGCCTCACCGCCATGGACAGCGACACCACCAGGATCGCGTTCACCGAGCCGGGCAAGCCCGCGCTGCTCACCGGCAAGCCGGGACCTGACGGCAACCCCGACTACCGGTACCTGCTGATGCCGTTCCGCCTCAACAGCTGAGACAGGCGTGCATCTGGTCAGGCTGGCGCTCACCGACTTCCGTAGCTACGAGACCGCTGAGGTCGACCTTGACCCTGGCGTCACGACGTTCACCGGGCCGAACGGGGCAGGCAAGACCAACCTGATCGAGGCAGCCTGCTATGTCGCCACGTTCAGCAGTCACCGGGTGTCCGCCGACGCCGCGATGATCAGGTCGGGTACGGATCGGGCGATCCTGCGGGCGAGCATCCGCGGTGCCGCGCAGGGCGGTGCCGCGACAGGCGGTGCCGTCAGGGACAGCCTGGTCGAGATCGAGCTGAACTCCGGCAAGGCCAACCGGGTCAGGCTCAACCGGGCACCGCTCGCCAGGCCGAGAGACGCGCTGGGCACGCTGCGGTGCGTGCTCTTCGCGCCCGAGGACCTCGCGATCGTCAAGGGCGACCCGAGTGAGCGCCGCGGGTTCCTCGATGACCTGCTCGTCGCCAGCAGGCCGAGGTACGCGGCAGTCCGCGCCGACTACGACCGGGTCGTCAGACAGCGGAACGCGCTGCTCAAATCGGCCAAGTCGGCTGGCCGGGGTGAGCCGGCCGGGCTGGAGGTCTGGGACGAGCAGCTAGTGCGGCACGGCGCCGAGCTGATCCTTGGCAGGCTCAAGCTGGTCGAAGTGCTCAGGCCACTCATCGAAGCCAGCTACGCCGATGTGGCGGCGGGCCAGCGCGGCGCGTCGGTCAGCTACCGGCAGGGTTCGGAACGCTCGGCGGTCCGCGACCCCGAGCCAGACCTGGACAAGCTCGCCGGCCTGCTGCGCGAATCGCTTGAACGGCTGCGCAGGGCCGAGCTCGAGCGGGCGGTCTGTCTCGTGGGGCCGCACCGCGACGAACTTGAGCTCCGCATCGGCGACCTTCCCGCGCGCGGATATGCCAGCCATGGCGAGTCCTGGTCGCTCGCGCTGGCCCTGCGGCTCGCGGCTTTCGGCCTGCTCCGCGCCGACGGCGATGACCCGGTGCTGATGCTCGACGATGTCTTCGCCGAGCTCGACGCGGGCCGCAGGGACCGGCTCGCCGAGCTGGTCGCAGATGCCGAGCAGGTTCTCGTGACCGCCGCGGTCTGTGCCGACATCCCGGCGAGGCTGGCCCAGGCCAGCGCAGGCTACCTGGTGCGAGACGGGGTGATAGAACGTGGCTGACGAGCGCTCAGCGGCCGACCGGGCTGCCCTCGCGGCGGACGCACTTGTCGAGGCGATTGCCCGGGCCAGGGCAACCCAGACGCCCCCAGCTCCCCTTCGGGATAATTTCCTTGAACGCAATCGGGGCACGTCGGTCTCGCCCGCGCTAGGCCGGCCAGCGAGCAGGCGGCGCCTTGAGGATCCGGCACCGCTTGAGGCCGCGATCGGCGGGCTGATCGCGGCCTCGGGCTGGGAACTGGACATCGCGACCGGGTCAGTGTTCGGCCGGTGGGCGCAGATCGTCGGTCCCGACCTGGCCGCCCACACGTCCCCTGAGGCGCTGGTCGACGGCGAGATGATCGTCTCGGCGGACTCCACTGCCTGGGCCACGCAGCTCAGGCTGCTGGCACGCGATCTGGTCCGCAGGCTGAACGCCGAGCTCGGCGACGGCACCGTCCGCCGGGTGCAAGTACGCGGCCCGGGAACGCAGGCGAGGAAGCCAGGCCAATGGCGAGTTAAGGGCAGCCGGGGCCCGCGCGACACCTATGGCTGATCCGCGCGGGCATGCGGCTCCGAGCAGACGCTTAGCCAGGTAAAATAGGTAAGCGTACCGGGACAGCTGCGGTCGGGGAAGAGGGCGGCGAGTCCGGCGAGTACGTCCCGCTTTCTGACAGGAGCGATTCGTTTGTCCTATGACGCACGCTCGATCACGGTTCTTGAGGGACTGGAAGCGGTCCGCAAGCGCCCAAGCATGTACATCGGCTCCACGGGCGAGCGCGGCCTGCAGCACCTAGTTCAAGAAGTAGTCGACAACGCGGTCGACGAGGCGATGGAGGGTTACTGCGACGAGATCGTGGTCACCTTGCTCGCCGATGGCGGGGTGAGCTGCCGTGACAACGGCCGCGGCATCCCGGTCGACAACCACCCGGTCGAGAACCGCCCGGCGGTCGAGGTCGTGCTGACCACGCTGCACGCGGGCGGCAAGTTCGACCGGAAGTCGTACAAGGTGTCAGGCGGCCTGCACGGAGTCGGCGTCTCGGTCGTCAACGCGCTGTCCAGCAGGCTCGAAGTCGAGATCCGCAAGGACGGCTGCCTCTGGCGCCAGGCGTACGTGCTCGGTGATCCGACCGGGCCGCTCGAGAAGGTGGAGCAGACCGACGAAACCGGCACGCTCATCACGTTCTGGCCGGACGACACCATCTTCGAGACCACCAACTGGAACTTCGAGACGCTGTCACGGCGGTTGCAGGAGATGGCGTTCCTCAACCGGGGGCTCTCGATCAGGCTGGTCGACCTGCGGCCGCATGAGAACGAGGCACAGCCGCGGTCGGCGACCTTCCGCTACGACGGCGGCCTGTCGGACTTCGTCCGCTACCTCAACAAGTCCAAGGACGCGATCCACGAGTCGGTGATCGAGTTCGGCGAGCAGGCGGTCGGCATCTCCGCCGAGATCGCGATGCAGTGGAGCGGCTCATATGCCGAGTCGGTCCACACCTTCGCCAACACGATCAACACCGCTGAGGGCGGCACCCACGAAGAGGGCTTCAGGACCGCGCTGACCACGATCGTGAACCGGTACGCCCGCGAGCAGAAGCTGGTCAAGGAAAAGGACGAGCCGCTCACCGGCGACGACGTGCGCGAGGGCCTGACCGCGATCATCCACGTCAAGCTCGCCGAGCCGCAGTTCGAGGGCCAGACCAAGACCAAGCTCGGCAATACCGAGGCCAAGTCCTTCGTGCAGAAGACGTGCAACGAGCACCTGCGCGACTGGTTCGAGCGCAATCCAGGCGAAGCCAAATCCATCGTGATCAAGGCGACGCAGGCGGCCAGGGCGCGGATCGCCGCGCGGCAAGCCCGCGAGCTGACCCGCAAGGGCCTGTCCGGCGGGTCCGGCCTGCCAGGCAAGCTGTCGGACTGCCAGTCGGGCGACCCGGCGCAGTGCGAGCTCTATGTTGTCGAGGGTGACTCGGCGGGCGGCTCGGCCAAGGGCGGCCGCGACCCGATGTTCCAGGCGATCTTGCCGATCCGGGGCAAGATCTTGAACGTCGAGAAGGCGCGGATCGACCGGGTGCTCAAGAACACCGAGGTCCAGGCGATGATCACGGCCCTTGGCACCGGCATTCACGACGAGTTCGACATCAGCAAGCTGCGCTACTTCAAGATCATCTTGATGGCCGACGCGGACGTGGACGGCCAGCACATCACGACGCTGCTGCTGACGTTGCTGTTCAGGTTCATGAAGCCGCTGATCGAGGCGGGCCACGTGTACCTCGCGCAGCCGCCGCTCTACAAGATCAAGTGGGACGGGCGTGGCGCCGCGCCGAGCTATGCCTACTCCGATCGCGAGCGCGACGCCGTGATCGACGCCGGCATCGAGGAGGGACGCAGGGACCCGAGGCCGCGCGATGGCGTCCAGCGCTACAAGGGCCTGGGCGAGATGAATCCCAACGAGTTGTGGGAGACGACGATGGACCCGGCTCGGCGGGTGCTGCGGCTGATCACGCTGGATGACGCGGCCCAGGCGGACGAGCTGTTCAGCGTGCTGATGGGCGAGGATGTGGAGGCCAGGCGCGCCTTCATCCAGCGCAACGCCAAGGACGTCCGCTTCCTGGACATCTAGTTCCCCGGGCGCCGGATCACCAAAACAGGAGAGATGTTCTATGAGCGTCGATACGCCGCAGGCTGCGCCTGGCGGGGGCAGGCTCGAGCCGGTCGACATCCAGGTCGAGATGCAGCGCAGCTACATCGACTACGCGATGTCGGTCATCGTCGGCCGTGCCCTGCCTGACGTGCGTGATGGCCTGAAGCCGGTGCACGTCCGCGTGCTGTACGCGATGTACGACGGCGGATACCGGCCCGACCGCGGGTACTTCAAGTGCTCGCGCGTCGTCGGCGATGTCATGGGCCAGTATCACCCGCACGGCGACTCGGCGATTTACGACACGCTGGTGCGGCTGGCCCAGCCGTGGTCGATGCGGATGCCGCTGATCGACAGCCAGGGCAACTTCGGCTCGCCGGGCAACGACCCTGCCGCGGCCATGCGGTACACCGAGTGCAGGCTTGCCCCGCTGGCCATGGAGATGCTGCGGGACATCGACAAGGAGACGGTCGATTTCCGGCCGAACTATGACGGCCGGTCGGCGGAGCCGGTCGTGCTGCCCGCCAGGTTCCCGAACTTGCTCGTGAACGGCTCAGAGGGCATCGCGGTCGGCATGGCCACCAAGATCCCGCCGCACAACCTGCGTGAGGTCACCGCTGGCGTGCAGTGGTACCTGGAGAACTTCGATGCCACGGACGAGGAGTTGCTCGACGCGCTCATCGAGCGGATCAAGGGTCCTGACTTCCCGACCTATGGCCAGATCGTCGGGCGGCGCGGCATCATCGAGGCGTACCGCACCGGTCGCGGCTCGATCACGATGCGGGGTGTCGTCGAGGTCGAAGAGGACCGGCGCGGCCGGGCCTGCCTGGTGGTGACGCAGCTGCCGTACCAGGTCAACCCGGACAACCTGGCGTCCAAGATCGACGAGCTGGCCAAGGACGGCAAGATCGCCGGGATCTCCGACGTGCGCGACGAGAGCAGCGGGCGCACCGGCCAGCGCCTGGTGATCGTGCTCAAGCGCGACGCCGTGGCCAAGGTCGTGCTCAACAACCTGTACAAGCACACCCAGCTGCAGGAGACGTTCGGCGCGAACATGCTCGCGCTTGTGGACGGCGTGCCCCGGACGCTGCGCCTGGACCAGATGATCAGGTACTGGGTCGCGCACCAGATCGAGGTTGTCGTCAGGCGGACCCGGTACCTGCTCCGCAAGGCGCAAGAGCGGGCTCACATCCTGCGCGCCCTGCTCAAGGCCATCGACCAGATCGATGCGGTGATCGCGCTGATCCGGGGGAGTGAGTCCGCGTCGGCCGCGCAGCAGGGCCTGATGGAACTGCTCGATATCGATGAGATCCAGGCCCGGGCGATCCTCGACATGCAGCTGCGCAGGCTCGCCGCACTCGAGCGGCAGCAGCTCACCGACGAGTACAACGAGCTGATGGCCCACATCGCCGACTACGAGGCGATCCTTGCCTCGCCCGACCGGCAGCGGCAGATCATCAGCACCGAGCTGGCGGAGATCACAGCGAAGTACGGCGACGACCGGCGCACCGAGCTTGTCGCCTACGACGGCGAGGTCTCGATGGCCGACCTCATCGCCGAGGAAGACGTCGTCGTCACGATCACCGACGGCGGCTATGCCAAGCGCACGAAGACCGGGCTCTACCGGGCGCAGCGGCGCGGTGGCAAGGGCGTCCGCGGCGCGCAGTTGCGCACCGACGACATCGTCGAGCACTTCTTCGTGACCTCTACGCACCACTGGATTCTTTTCTTCACCAACAAGGGTCGCGTCTACCGGGCGAAGGCCTATGAGCTGCCCGAGGGCGCGCGTGACGCACGCGGCCAGCACGTGGCGAACCTGCTGGCGTTCCAGCCCGACGAGCAGATCGCCGAAGTGCTCGCGCTGACTGATTATGAAGTGGCGCCCTACCTGGTGATCGCGACGGCCGGAGGGCTGGTCAAGAAGTCGCGGCTGCCGGAGTACGACTCATCTCGGGCCGGCGGCATCATCGCGATCAACTTGCGCGAGGACGATGAGGTAATCGGGGCCCGGCTGGTGTCGCCCGACGACGATCTGCTGCTAGTGAGCCGGCACGCGCAAGCCATTAGGTTCCACGCCGACGATGAGGCGCTTCGGCCAATGGGCCGGGCCACGTCCGGCGTGATCGGAATGCGGTTTACTAATGGCGATCAGTTGCTCGGGATGCATGTCGTGTCGCCTGATAGCGACGCGGATGTTCTGGTGGCGACCGGTCTTGGTTATGCGAAGCGGACTCCTGCCTCCGCCTATCCGGTCCAGGGCCGGGGTGGCCTGGGTGTCGTCACGGCACGGATCGTCGATGCCCGCGGCGAACTGATCGGCGCGCTGATGGTCGGGCCCGACGACGAGGTGTTCGCGATCACCTCGGCGGGCGGCGTGATCAGGACGGCGGCGTCGGAGATCAAGCAGTCCGGCCGCCAGACCATGGGCGTCCGGCTCGTCAACCTGACCGCTGGCCAGACTCTCGTCGCGATCGCCCGTAACGAGGAAATGGCCAATTCCGATGAGGTCGGCGAGGATGCCGCCGCGGATTCGGATTTGGTGCCGGATACAGTGACCGATGCCGACAACGTGGTGACTACCGACGGGGTGGCGGACGGGACTGCTAACGGGACGGCGGCTGGAGCGGCCGACGGGTCAGCCGACGGGACGGCGGATGGTGAGCCGCCAGCCAATGGCGCCCTGCCAGCAGAGGATGACTGATCGATGGCGGACCGGGGATAACGAGATCGGTTGGTAATTTCGCTGAAGTTTCCTGATCGGCGGCGCCCGTCGAGCGCATCCGACCGGGAGCGGGGAGGGGCGGGGCTAAATGACGCTCACCCGGATGGCAGCTGACCTGCGCTTAGGGTCGCTTTTGCCCGGGCGAAGACGGATTCTGGTGTGTGGGCAACTATTTCGGGGGCAGCGGCGTCTTGAGTGGTGTCTCTAACGTGACGATACGGCTATCTGCGGCGCGAGCACGGTCAGCGACGGATAATGTCGAGTGAGCACTTAGGCGGGAGGACGGGTGGACGACAAGGTGGATCCAGTGGCGGCGTCAGCCGCTACGGCAGGCAGCCTTGCTGCTCAGCCGGGCACTGTCGTCCGGAGGAAGGCCGGGCCCAAGCCGGACGGTGCCAAGGAGAATGGTCGCAAAGACTCATCGGGCGAGCTGACGAAGCCAGCGCCGGTCAAGGAGTCTCTTTCGCTTGCTAACTCATCAGCCGCATCGGCTTCCGCCGGTTCCGCGGCTTCGCCGGCTTCCGCGGCTTCGCCGGCTTCCGCGGGTGCTGCGGCTCCCCGGGCTAGGGCTTCGAAAGAGCCGGCCGCGGGCGGGCGGCCGCCATCTACTTCCGGCACGATGCCCAAGTGGCCGTCTCCGGCGGCAGGGGATGATGCCGACGCACCGGCCCCGGCGGCGCCGAAGGTCTCGGCCGTGACCTCAGCGGCGACGGACAAGACGGTCGCGATGCCCACTCCCAAGTCTGGTGACGGCGCCCGGGCGGGTGGCTCGCATGGCCCGCCCGGCTCATCTGGCTCGGGGCAGGACGCGGGCAATGCCGGCAAGGGCGGTGAGTCCGAGACGGTGGTGCCGTCAAAGGATGACGACTCCGATTCCGGCTGCGGCAGCGCGGCTACGCTGGCCGCCGCAGCGCTCGCCGAGCCGCCGGGCAGCGGGCACTCGCCGTCACCCTCGGGCTATTCGCCGCCGAGCTACAGCTCGTCGGGGTACTCCGACTACTCGCCTGCGAGCTACACCTCGAAAGAGCCGGGCTGGACCAGTCCGTCGTCCAAGGACGGCGGTGACTCAAGCTCGGGTTCGCCGTCTGGCCTTGGCAGCGGCCGGCCGGCCTCGTCCGGCTATTCCCCCACTTCGGGCTATTCCCCGGCGTCGGGGTATCCGCCGAGTCCGGCGGCCGATTCGCGCGGCTACGGCTCCCCGAGTCCGTCGGCAACTAGTGCGGCATCTTCCGGCTACTCAGCCGCAGGCTCAAGCTGGCAGAACTCGGTCTGGGCAACCCCTGACTCAGGCTCGGCAGGCTACTCGCCGTCCGGGTCGGCGTCACCATCGGGTTCGGCACCATCCTCGTCATCGAGCACCGTGCTCGGCAGCGCCGCACTCGGTGCCGCGGCAGCCGGCATAGCCGCTGCCGCGCAGGCTCCGGGCCGGGTCGTCGCCAGCAAAGCACAGTCCGCGCTCGACTCGCCGCGTGCCGACGAGTTCAAGACCAAGCTCAAGTCGACGCTAGGCACCGGAGCGAAGAAACGGAAGCCGAGCCGGGGCGGCGCCGCAGCCAGCGCGGTCGGCCTGGGCACGTCCGCGCCCGCCCAGACCAGGCCGAAGCCGAGCACTTCGCGCAGCACGGCCGCGCCGGCCGCCGAGTCCCGGCGCGACGCCCAGCTTGTCCTCGCCAGGATCGAGCCATGGTCGGTCATGAAATTCAGTTTCATGGTCTCCCTGGCGGGCTGGATCGTCATGTTTGTCGCTGTAGCGCTGCTTTACTACGCGCTGCGAGCGTTCGGCGTCTTCCACTACCTGGAGGAGTCCATCGGCACGCTCAACTCAACCAAAACCAATCCGGGCCAGGACGGCGCATCCTTCTTCTCGGCAGGCACCGTCCTCGGCTACACGACGCTGGTCGGTGCCATCAATGTGGTCTTGATCACCGCGCTGGCGACAGTCGGGGCGGTCGTCTACAACATGGTGACCCACTTCTCTGGCGGCGTCGAGGTGACGCTGCGAGAGGCCGACTGAACTCGGGAACCGACTTCGCGCCAAGCGGCTCGGTGCGGTAACCTATCCCGGCACGCACAGTCAGATCTTGGAGTAACTTCTCGCGAGTTAAGGGGTCCAGACCTCTCGTGCGAGACCGGCCTCTGAGCCTGTGGATGATGTCTCCGCAGGATGCCGGAGGCAAGAGTGGGGCCTGTAGCTCAGGCGGTTAGAGCGCTTCCCTGATAAGGAAGAGGTCCGAGGTTCAAGTCCTCGCAGGCCCACTCAAGATCCTGCAAGTTTGCCCATCGCGAACGAGAAGTCGAACAGGCCATCGATATCAGCCGCCTGCGGGGCCGCCGCGGCAAGCTCTTCGACGTAATCGATTACCTCAAGGTAGGCTGAAGGCGCATCATCACCCGCCAGCACCTAGAAGCTTTCCTCAGCGACGATGCGCATTCGTGGTACGTCCAGGCGAGTCGTCGTGCAGGTAGCGGATCACAAGAGTCACGGCGGAAGTCAGGGAGCGGCAGCAAGTCTCGCATGCTGGTGTCTGAACCGGTCCGTATGATCGTGCGTGCTGACCACCACCATGGGTTGCCAGCGTCTACCCAGGTCGCAGACTGCTGGTCTGCTGGAAAGGGGTGGCATGACGGCGTCTGAGGCGCATCTCGATCTGGCTGTGGACGATGTCGCAGGATTCTCAGCACCGAAATTGGGTCGGCTGCGAAAACTAACGTCAGTCAGTGAGCTTGGCGGCGTCGTGTACACCCGTCCGTGGGTAGTCAATCTGATCCTTGACCTGGTCGGCTACCGCGCCGGCGAGGACTTGGCCGTCGTGCATGCGGTGGAACCATCAGCGGGAGAAGGCGCCTTCCTAGTGCCGATGATTCGGCGACTGATGTCATCCGCCTCTGCCCGCGGGAGGGACTTCGCTGATCTGCGTGACTCCATTCGCGCTTACGAGCTTGACGCACCCAGCGCACAGAGAGCCGTCGAGTTGGCGGTGTGCGAGTTGGAATGTCACGGCGTCAGCTCTGCCGATGCCCGGAGCATGGCTGAGAGATGGGTCAAGGTTGGCGACTATCTGCTAGCCTCACCGGTTGCTGAGCGTGCAGATCTAGTAGTTGGGAATCCGCCTTACATCCGCTATGACGAAATTCCGACAGATTCTTTGGCTGCGTATCGGAAGTTGTATCCCACGATGGTGGGTAGGGGCGATCTTTACGTAGGCTTTCTCGAAGCAGGTCTCCGGCAGCTCGCCAAAGGGGGCGTGCTCGGATTCATCTGCGCGGATCGGTGGATGCGTTCGGCATACGGCTCAGAGTTGCGGCGCATGGTCTCGGCTGCGTTCGGCATAGAGGCAGTGATCGAGATGCACGACGCTGACGCTTTCGAGGACGAGGTGTCTGCCTACCCGGCCGTCGTCATTATTCGCCGCGCGACTCAGAGCCGCGTGATTGTCGCCACTGCTAGCGCTGGGGCCGCGTCGCTTCCCGAGACGGGCCGTATGGCTGACGAAATTACGGCACTAGCTCACAAACGGCGGCCATCCGTGCCCGGGTTCAGGGCGGCAATCGTAGAGCGCTGGTTCAACGGCACAGGACCTTGGCCGTCGCTGCCGCCAGAACAACTCAGCCTGCTCCAACGGCTAGAGACAGAGTTCGGTCCGCTAGAGGACGAGTTGACCGGAACGAAGATCGGCATTGGAGTGGCAACTGGTGCGGACCGAGTTTTCATCACCACAGACGCCGACGTCGTAGAGTCGGACCGTCTGATCCCGCTTGCAATGACCGCAGATACCCGCGAGGGAGTCATGCGCTGGTCAGGACACTATCTGGTCGACCCTTGGCGACGAGGCGGTGGTCTAGTGGACCTAAGCGGCTACCCGCAGCTACGCGCTCATTTCGAGCAACGCCGGGAAGACCTGCTGGCGCGGAATGTCGCTCAGCGAATGCCGAAAGACTGGTACCGCACTATCGACCGGGTCCATCATGACCTGACCCGGAAGCCGAAGCTGTACTTCCCTGATATGAAGCTAACCAGCCATCCGGTACTAGACCAGGGCGAGACTTATCCGCACCACAATCTGTACTATCTGACATCTCGGATCTGGGATCTGGAAATCCTTGGTGGTCTGCTGCTGTCGCGGATTGCGCAGCTGTTTATCGAGGCCTATTGCGTTAAGATGCGCGGCGGGACACTGCGATTTCAAGCTCAGTACCTGCGCCGTATCCGAGTGCCTGACCCCGACAGCCTTCCTGCCGATGTGCGAGAAAACCTGCGGCAAGCATTCAGGTCGCGGGACGCGGAGGCTGCCACTACTGCCGCAGCCGTTGCATACAGGATCCCAGATCTCATTGGAGCCCTTAGGCAGTAGCGCATTCACGCCGAGCTGGCCTGCCTGAATCCGCTAGGCATTCAGATCCGGCGCTACTCCGCGCCGCAGCTAGTCATGGGAGGCGGGAAGGGCCTGGCCCGCATGAAATCCCCTGCGCAGTTCAGCAGCGAAGGTGTCCCAGCCCACCATCAAGGACGGTTCTCTGAAGCCAAGGGGTTCCCGAGTCACGCCGACAACCCAGGCAAGGTGGTACAGGCCCGATTCGACCATCCGCTCACACATGATGGCGACACGGCTCAAGTATGACGCGTCCTGGAATATTGAATCAGGACTGCCATACGGCGTTCCGATGCCGACCGGAACTTCGACGGCTGGCGTGATCTCAAGCACATAGATGTAAGCCCGGCGCAGGTTCGGCGGCAAGATGCCGCGCCTTTCCGCCTCCCGTGCGTCCTCCGCAATGCCGAACACTTCATCGGCACGGTTGTTGAGGTTCTTTCCTTCACTGCCGGCCATCGACTTGTACTCGACAGCGAGGACTGGTTGCCCACGCTGCAGCACCAGAAGATCCCATGCCTTGGAACTCCTGTACCAACCTGCCAGAACGGCACGGCGGTTAAACTGGAATTCAACGTCGGCCACGCCGAGGGCGGTGATCTCATCAACGATCAAACGGTTGACGCCGTTCATGTGAGTTCCGCCCGTGACCTGTGCGCGAGTCCCCGCCTGAGCTCTGCCGCTCTCAAGAGACCGCTGACCCTGCTCCTCCTTAGCGCTGATCCACTGGCGAACGGCCTCAATAATTCTGGCACGCTCTACCGGGGTCATTTCTCTCCACTCGCTGTCATGTAACGGATCAGGCGCGATGTTATCCGACGGGCAGGTCCCGAAGTAGACAACTTCATCGATTTGCATCATGGGCATATGGACCTTCTGGCTAAGGCTGGACACTGGCATCCGAGCCCCTGGCTGCCTGATGGTCCAGAGCCAAAGCCAGAGCCAACAGCAAGCGCATTGCGCTTGTGGCCGCCGTGAGCTGGTGTGCGTGCGTGGTCATCTGGAGATTTGTGGTGTGCTCGCGGCTGGTTCCTGGCGTGCCGGTGTTGCGGGTGCCGCAGCGGGGCTGGGGATGTTCGGGGGGCTGCGGGATGTCCGGGCGGTTCCGGTCCGGGGTCATCGACGCGGGGCGGAGCGGGCAGCGGATCTTGCTCATGGCGGCCGGGCACTGCACGCGGTGGCAGCCGTCGGGGTCATCGCCGGTGAGGCGGCCGGGCTTGTGCCGGGCCAGCTGGGCGGTTCCGCGGTCGTGGTCTTCGGCTTCTTCCCTGGTGGCGGGATCGACGAACGAACCCGGCCGTCGGCCGCCGAGCTGCACGGCAACCGTCAAGCTCGAGCCGACCGGGCCCACGGCAGGACACCGCCGCAACTCGGCTTACGAACGTGAACTATCCTGCATGAAGACCGCTGCACCCAGGTGAAAGTACGACTTGTGCCAGATATCTTTTTGCCAGAGATTATCAGTGCGCGCCGTGTAATAGGTCGAAGGACTTTCGACTTTGATCGCCAAGTCGCGGTGATGGCGATAATTAATCGTACGCCAGATTCATTTTATGATCGCGGCAAAACTTTCGGACTCCCGCAGACCATAGATGCGATCGAAGAGAACATTGCGACAGGCGCGGACTGGCTAGATATCGGCGCTGTTCCCAACAAGGCCACCGCTCCCGAAGTGTCCCAGCAAGAGGAACTAGACAGGCTCCTGCCGGCGATCCAGGCAGCTCGGGAACGCACAGACGCCGTGATCTCAGCCGAGACCTACAACGCCGAGGTAGCGCGTCAGGCCCTCCAAGCAGGTGCAGACGTGATCAATGATGTATCCGGCCTGCACGACCTGTCCCTTGCCGAGATAGTGGCAGAGGCCAACGGCAGCCTGATAATCACTCACCGCCTTGCCCACCCCCGGACACCTGTTCCGAACCCGCACTACGACGATGTCGTAAGCGAGGTCTCGGCCTTCCTGCGTAAGCGGGCGTCACAGGCTATCGGTCGGGGTCTTGCCGCCGATCGAATCATCCTCGATCCAGCACACGACCTGAATAAGGACACGTATCAGTCGCTCGAGTTGACGCGCCGACTTAGTGAGATAGCGGCAATCGGGTATCCGGTTCTAGCGGCAGTGTCTAACAAGGACTTCATAGGCCAGACGCTCGACCGTCCTCTAGAGAACCGGCTAGAGGGCACCATAGCGACGGTATCGGTCTGCATAATGCAGGGCGCACGCATCGTCAGGGTTCACAATGTGCGTGAAGTCCTACCAGCCGTCCGCATGGTCGAAGCTCTTCTTGGGTGGCGTCATCCCGCAGCTCCTAAACCTAAGCCGCACTGAGCTAGGCTGCATCCTGGTGGTCGCCGCTGTCCCCGCTCGCCAATCGTGCGGGCTCCGCTCCGCGCATTAAGGCCAAGCCGCTGCGCGGTCGACTACGGCGGGTGATGCCCAGGAGCCATCCGGGCCAACGAGCACAGTTCCTCGGGCCGATCGTCGGAAAGCAAGATGAATTGCTGAGCGTCAGCACTGAGCGCGGCGAGCATGCCGAAAGCGTCGTCACCCAAGGTTGCGGCGGTGACGTCGGTCGGACGAGACTCAGCACTTTCTACCTGATAATGCTCCGGCATGAGCCTCACGGCCTGGGCGCGAGAGACGTTCATGCTGGGCATGGACTCTGCTCGGTACGGTTCGAAGTGACCTGACGCATCTCCGCGATCATCGATGCGCAGCAGCACAAGCGCCCCTGCACCGAGTGCGCGATACAGATTTGCCAGCTCAAATCCGCCAGGGTTCGTCTGAGACAGCCACGCCAGAGGCACTCGGGCGACAGAGCATGTTGCTACGAGCCGGTCGTACGGTGCTGCGTCTTGGTAGCCTGCCTCGCCATCGGCACTTGCCAGGTCTGGGAAGTATCCGACATCGGACAGCCGGGATCGAGCGTTGTCAACTAAGGCAGCATCTATATCGACACTCGCAACTAGTTCGTCTAAGAGGCCATGACACAGTAGCGCGGCGTTGTATCCCGAGCCCGTACCTATTTCGAGCACACGTTCGCCACCTGAGCAGCGCAGCGATTGAAGCATGGCAGCCATGAGCGACGGTTGCGAAGACGACGAGATAGCGCCGAGAGCGTCAACGGCCAGAGTCAGCGGCTCGTCTTGGCAAACAAGCTCTAGCCAGTTCTTCTCGTCCCCTCGGCAGGTCATTTCGCGCGAAATCAAGTCGCTGTCGTCGGAGGGGTCGACGTAGAGTTGCACGGTGCTTGAGGTAACAGCCTGCGTGGACGAGCCGGACGAGCTGGCCTCGCTAGAGGTCTACAACACTGTGTGGCCGCACGAGGCCGTGACGATCGACGCGGTGCATTCATTCAGGGACAGCGCCCAAGATTACATCGACTATCTCGTCCGCGAGGATGGCGTCATCCTGGGGTCCGGGGTCGGCGCTATCTTCGCCTATCGCGCGCGCCGTGTCGTGACGCTCATCACCGTGCTCGCCGGGCAACGCCGGCGCGGCGCTGGCACGGCACTGTATGAGGCCGTCTCCCTGTGGGCCAGCGAGCGAGGGGTACGCGAGCTGGAGGTGTCGGTCTCCGGCAATGATCCGCAGAGCCTGTCTTTTGCCCAGCGGCGCGGCTTTACCGAGGAACGGCGCGAGGTAGGCCTCGTGCTCAGGCTCCCCGGAATTTCACCGCCGCAGGTCCAGCCGCCGGCCGGGATCGAGATCGTCACCTGGGCGCAGCGGCCGGAGCTGGCACGCGGGGTGTACGCGGTCGACGTCGAAACCCATCGGGACATCCCCGGCTTCGAGGACGTCGCCGTCGAACCGTTCGAGGACTGGATTGCGCACAATATGCAGCGGCCCACCGACTCTCCCGAGGCGACATTCATCGCGCTCGCCGGCGACGAGGTTGTCGGTTTCGCGAAGCTGTCGCTGACCGCGCCTGCGGCCGCGGGCCACGCCATGACCGCCGTCAAGAAAGCCTGGCGCGGACGCGGCATCGCGCGTGCCCTCAAGTCGACAGAGATCAACTGGGCGCTCGCCAACGGCTACACCGAACTCCACACCCGCAACGAGGAGCGGAACGCACCGATCAAGCGCCTGAACGCCCGCCTTGGCTACCGACCCGGAATCGTAGGGATGATCCACCTAGTCGGTCCCATCATTGGTGGAGTCTCTCGATGAAGGGTAATTCAGATTTCCGGGGGCGGTGGTGCTTGACTTGACTTCTGAGGTAGGTGCAATGGCCTATGCCCGGACAACATCAATACTCGCATTTGACACCCAACTTCCAACATCAATTCCTGCATTCACGGGAACCCGTGCGCCGCGCGAGCCCAGCTACACCAGCTGACCCATTCGTCTCACCAGCAGCACAACACCAGCGCGGCAAGCCCGGTAACCTGGTGGCGCCGATACTTTTCATCTTATTTGCCGGTTTCTGGTCTTCGGTTTCTGGTTTGATCTTGAATGGTCGTTCCCGCGTCCCCGGGCTGGTGAGAGCCAGGGACGATGAGCCCGGATTCGTAGGCCGCGATCACCGCCTGGGTCCGGTCTCGCAGCCCGAGTTTGCGGAGTACCCGGCTGACGTGGGTCTTGACCGTTTCCTCGGTTACCACGATCCGCGCGGCGATCTGCTGGTTTGACAGGCCCTCCGCCACTAGGACCAGGACCTCGGTTTCGCGGGCGGTGAGCGTTTCCAGGTGGTGGCGGGCCGGGGCGGCTGAGGCTGGCGATCGGGCGAGGCGGGCGAACTCGCCGATCAGGCGTCGGGTCACCGCGGGTGCCAGCAGTGCATCGCCTGCCGCGACGACCCGCACGGCGTCGAACAGGCGCTCGGCCGTGACATCCTTGAGCAGGAATCCGCTGGCGCCCGCGCGGAGCGCGTCGAATACGTAGTCGTCCAGGTCGAAAGTGGTCAAGATGAGCACCCTCGGCCCGGCCGACAGATGCCCGGCCGACAGATGCCCGGCCGACGGTTGCCCGGCCGACAGATGCCCGGCCGACGGTTGCCCAGTCGACGACTGGCCGGCGGACAGTTGCCTGGTCGCCTCGATCCCGTCCATGCCCGGCATCCTGACGTCCATAAGCACTACGTCCGGATGCAGTTCGCGGCTGAGCCGGACGGCCTCAGCGCCGTCCGCCGCGGTGCCGACGACGGCGAAGTCAGGCTGGGTGGCGAGCAGCGCGGCGAACCCAGCCCTGACGACCTGCTGGTCATCAGCGACCAGGATGCGCACTGGCGCGGTCAACAGGCCACCGCCTCGTCTACCTGTACCGGCAGGCTGGCCTCGACCAGGAACCCGCCGCCGAGCGAGACTCCAGTCCGAAGCGATCCGCCAACTGCGGCTGCTCGTTCCCGCATGCCCTGCAGCCCGTGCCCGACGTCGGCGTCCCCTGCCGGGCCTGGTCCGTTGTCCCTGATCCGCACGGACAGCCGGTCAGGCTCGTAGCGCAGTTCCACGTCGACGGCCGCGCCGGGCGCGTGGCGGCGTGCGTTCGTCAGCGCCTCCTGGATGATCCGGTAGGCGGCCAGCTCGACACCAGGTTCGAGCGTGGCGAGCCAGCCGCTGATGATCAGCCTTGTCCCGGCGCCCGAGGCATCCCTCGCTTCGTCGACCAGAGCATTGAGCTGGCTCAGGCTGGGCTGCGGGTCGCGCCGGGGGTGCTCTTCGGTGGTGTCCTCCCGTAGCACGCCGAGCAGCCTTCGCATCTCGGTCAGCGCCGACCGCGCGGTGTCACCGATCGCCGACAGCCGCTGCGCGCCCGCCGCCGAAATGCCAGGAGTCGTCAGCCTGGCTGTCTCGGCCTGGACCGCGATCATCGAGATGTGATGCGCGACGACGTCGTGCAGCTCACGGGCAATGCGCGCCCGCTCACCCCGGGCAGCGTGCTTGACGAGGGAGTCCGACATCGCTTCCCGCTCAGCGCTGCCGGCCGCCGCGTCGTCGCCAGCGCGGCGTACGTAGCCGGCCAGGGCAGCGAGCGGTGGGCCGGCCACAAGCATGATCGCGGTGACCCGGCCGCCCAGGTCAGCCAGGGCAGCGACGAGAAAGGCGGCGGCGATGCCGGCGGCCAGCAGCGGCGCGCGCCGGTAACCAAGACGCCAGACGGCGACAACCAGCGCGGCGAAGCCCGCCACCGTGTAGGAGCCTGGGAGCCCGGCCGCTACGAGGGCAGCCCCCGTCAGCACCACCGCACTGACCTTTTGCTGCACCCACAGCAACCCCAGAGGGACGGTTGTGGCCGCGGCCATAAGGATCAGCACGGCTGAAGTGCCGGCGATGCCTGGGAGAGCAGGATGTTGCTGGAGAAGAGCCTGGGCCGCCGCCAGGAACCCGAGCAACAGCCCGGCCAGGACCGGCGCGTGCGAGATCGCGGCCGTCCGGCTCGCCGCATCCTCCCAGCGCCGCCAATGGGGACGGCTCCGTTCCATGGGCTCCATTGTCGCCATTCCGCAGCCAGTCCGCGTCCCCGGCGGCGTGACAACGTCGGGCTCGCACATCGCTCTCCAGAGGGATGCCTGACGTCGGATCTCACCCTGGCGGGCAGAAATAAGACAGCGCTAACCCGGGACGCGGACAGCCCGCCCGCTCCCTAATCTTGGCCGCATGGAAGCAACGATCGAGGTAACCGGCTTGCGGAAGCGGTTCGGCCACACCGTCGCTGTCGATGACCTGACCTTCGGAGTCTCGCCCGGGGAGATCACTGGGTTTGTAGGCCCGAATGGCGCGGGCAAGTCCACCACAATGCGCATCATTCTTGGCCTGGACGCCGCGGACGAAGGGACTGCCCTAGTGGGCGGGCGGCCGTATGGCAGCCTGCGGCATCCGCTCAGCCACATCGGAGCGCTGCTGGACGCCGACGCCCTCCAGCCGGCCCGCAAGGGCCGCAACCACCTGCTCTGGCTCGCTCATTCGCAAGGCCTGGGTGCTCGTCGCGTCGATGAGGTCATCGAACTGGCCGGGCTGACCAGCGCGGCCCGCAGGAAGGCCGGCGGCTATTCGCTCGGCATGCGGCAGCGGCTCGGTATCGCGGCCGCACTGCTGGCAGACCCGCCGGTCCTGATGTTCGACGAGCCGTTCAACGGCCTCGATCCCGAAGGCATCGTCTGGATGCGCGAACTGCTTCGCTCGCTGGCCGCGCAAGGCCGGGCCGTCCTGGTGTCCAGCCACCTGATGAGCGAACTGCAGGGCAATGCCGACCACCTGCTCGTCATCGGCCGGGGCCGGCTGCTAGCCGACACCAGCGTCGCTGAATTGCTGGCCGCGGCCGCGAAGGACCGGGTCATGCTGCGCACTACCGCACGGACGGAGGCAGCGACCATTCTCACGCGAGCCGGGGGTACGGTCACCATCTCCGGAGCCGACGAACTGTCGGTCTCGGGACTCGGTGCCGATCAGATAGCTGCGCTGCTCGGCGGCCAGGCGATCCCCTTCTCCGGCCTGGCCGCGCACGAGGCCTCGCTGGAGGAGGCCTACATGGAGCTGACCAGGAACGCAACCGAATTCCGGGGCCAGACCGCCGTGCTGGCGCCGGGCATCGAGCTGGCGCCGGACGCCGGGACGGAGCCGCGACAGTGACCACGGCGACCACGTCGTACCCGCCAGCGTGCACTCCAGGACCGGACGGATTCCCCCAGCTGCTGCGGGCGGAATGGACCAAGTTCCGCACTGTCCGCGGCTGGGTGACCGCGCTCCTGGCCGTCACCGCCCTGACCGCCCTGGCGCCGATCTGGCTGTCCAGCACCGCGACCAGTAACGACCCGGTGACCTGCACCGGCCGCACCTGCCAGGTCGAGGGCCAGTACGTGGCGGTCGGACCGGCCGGGACGGTCGTCACGGACAGCCTGTACTTCGTGCATCAGCCGCTCGGCAGCACAGGCGCGCTCACCGCACGGGTCACCCGCCTGATCGGCTCAGCGCCGTTCCCGAGGGTCCCGCGCGGCATTGACCCCGCGCCCCGGACCGAATCGTGGGCCAAGGCAGGCCTGATGATCAAGGCAAGCACTCGACCGGGTGCCGCTTACGCGGCAGTCATGCTCACTGCCGGGCACGGCGTCCGCATGCAGTACAACTTCACCGGCGACCTTGCGGGGCCGGCTGTCAGCGGGGCCACCTGGCTCCGGCTGGCCAGGGCAGGAGATCGGATCACCGGATACGAATCGGCCGACGGACGCTCGTGGGCCAAGCTCGGCAGCGTGACCGTGCCCGGCCTGCCGGTGACCGCCCAGGCGGGAATCTTCGTGACGTCGCCGCCGTTCCAGGAGGGCACGGGCACGGGCGACAACACGATCATGGATCCTACGCAGGCGTCGGCGACGTTTACCAGTGTCGCCCTGCGGGGCGACCAGAGCGGTCAGGCCTGGCAGGGCACAAGCATCGGTGCGCCGCCCGCCGGCCCGGCGATCCAGCCTGGCCAGGGATCGCCGCGCAAGCATCGTCCCCGCCCCGAGGGCGTGGGCATGACCGAACGCGCTGGCCAGTTCGCGGTCACCGGGAGCGGCGACATCGGGCCTTTCCAGCCGATCGTCGACCCCCTGCACATCGCCTTCGTGGCTACGCTATTCGGCCTTCTCGCCGCGATCGGACTCGGCGTCGTCTTCATGACCGCTGAGTACCGGCGGTCACTGATCCGCACCACCGTGACCGCCAGCCCGCGCCGGATAAGGGTCCTGGCCGCGAAGAGCATCGTCGTCGGGACCGCGACGTTCGCCGCGGCCTTGACCGGTGCCGCGATCGCTTACCCGCTCTCGGAGCACAACCTGATCAAGAATGGCTGGACGACGCGGGTATGGCCGGACTACGCGCTCACGAGCAGCACGGGCATCAGGGTCGTGCTTGGCACGGCCCTGATTGCGGGCGCTGCCGCGGTGCTGGGCGTCGCCGCTGGAACTATCTTCCGCCGCAGCGCGGGCGCGGTGACGGCCGTGATCGGCGTAGTCGTCCTCCCGCTGGTGCTCGCCATCGTCGTACCGCTCACCCCGGCCACCTGGCTGTTGCGGCTTACCCCGGCGGCGGCCTTCAGCCTGCAGGGAACCGTGCCGAAGTACCCGCAGCTCAGCAAGGTCTGCGCGCCGTATCACGGCTGCCTGCCACTGTCTGGCTGGCATGGCTACCTAGTGCTGTGCGGCTGGGCAGCGGCGGCCCTGGCCGGAGCGATCTGCCTGTTGCGCCGGAGGGACGTGTGATCGCGGCGTTGCATGCGGAGTGGACGAAGCTGCGCACGATGGGCAGCAGCGGCTGGCTGCTGCTCGCGCTGATCGTCGTGACGTGCGTCGCAGATGCTATCGTCACCGACATCGTCAAGTGCCCGGCATCGTGCTCGATCGATCCGGCCAAGGTAAGCCTGACCGGCGTGATGCTGGGCCAGGCCGCCGTGGTCGCGCTGGCTGTGGCCAACGCGGCCGGCGAGTACGGCTCGGGAATGATCCGTACCACGCTGACGGCCACGCCCCGGCGCTGGCTCATGGTCGCGGCCAAGGCGACCGTGCTATCGGCGGTGATCACGGCCGCCGGGATCGTCGCCGTGCTCGGCTCGGTGCTGTCCGGCCGGGAGTTCCTGCCGGGCAACGGCTACACCCCCGCCCGCGGTTACCCGCCGCTTTCGCTCCTTGACGGTTCAGTGCTGCGGGCCGCGGCCGGATCGGTTCTGTACCTCGTGCTGATCGGCCTGATCGGGCTGGGTGCCGGGCTAGCGTTCCGCAGCGCCGCCGCCGCGACCGCGGTCGTGCTGTCGGTGCTGTACGTCTTCACCTACCTCGGCCAGCTCACGCCAAGCGCGACCTGGCAGCGACGGATCGAACGGTGGACTCCGATGGACGCGGGCCTGGCCATCCAGGCCACGCGGGATCTGGCCAGCCAGGCCATCAGGCCATGGCCCGGCCTGGAAGTCTGCGCTCTCTGGGCGGCTGCCGTCTTGCTGGCCGGCTGCATGGTGCTGTGCTGGCGGGACGCCTGACCATGCACCCTCACCTCAGTCACTAAAGCTGGATAGGAAAAGACGGGCGTCTTCCAGGTGCTTTTCGTTGACTTCGGGCCCGGTGATGCCGGTGAGGTCGTTTTCGGAAATCCGCCAGGCGAAGTAGTTTGCCTGCACCGCCCAGCGGAAACGCACCATGGCCTCTAGGCCGGCCTCGACCTCGCCGCGATCAAGTACGCCCGCGCTCAGGTAGGCACCGAGGAGCGGCCGGGCTTGCTCCGTCCCGCCCGCGTACATGACAGCTGAGGCCAGGTCATACAGCAATGGCCCGTGCAGGAAATAACTCCAGTCGATAATGCCGCACCGATGGCCATCGAATCGGAAGGCATCGGGCGCCGGGTCCGCGTGCAGCAAGCCCTGGGTCAAGCCGGCTGGACCGACGGCCTCTAGCGCGCCGAGCGCGCCGGCGATCGCGGGCCGCAGCCATGGTCGGAGCGAGAGGTAGCTTGCGTCCGGGTCGACCCAGTGAAACCGCGCGGCGTCTTCCGGATCGCGGCCAGCCAGGGCGAGGTGTACCCGAGCCAGGGTTGACCCGATCAGATTCTGCTCCGCCGCGTTCTTGCCGGAGAGCGGCTCGCCCGGTACCCAGGTCAGCAAGGCAAGCCAGCTCTCGCCGGCCCTGACGGTGAGCTGGCCGTCGCCGGCGGGCACCGCGGCACCAGCGGGTATGCCGGCCTCATCGAGCCAGTTCGCGATCATCAAGCCGCCCTTGAACTGACTTCCGGCGTGATCCGCTACCGCCTTGGCGACCCACCGGCCGGGGCCGCGGTGGACGATCCACGTCTTCGAGCCCATGCCCCCGTTATGGACAGAGATCTGGACGTTGGCGAGCTTCCAGTACCGCCGCAGGTACGAAGCGAGCATCGGCTCGGTAATCACAGTCACCCCTCACAGCGCGCGGACTTCGAGGCCCGTGAGGGACGGTCGCCAGTCACTCAGGCCGTTAAATGCCGTCAACTGGCTGTAAATAGCCGGAAGTACTAGCTGCACCGCGACATCGCGGGCGGGCGGCGCGGTTAGCCGCACGGAGATAGACACGCTGCTGCCGTAATGCACGCTGTCCTCGACGAAGCCGCAGCTGATTATGAATACGCGCGGCTGATCGCGCTGGCCGGATGATGGCAGACACGAGTAGCTCGGATCGTGCGGGTCCTGGCCAGGGGTGAGTCGCCATGGCTGATGACCGTCGCGAACGAGATTCCAGAACTCGTAGAACCACGTCTGCTGGGCGGGATTGCCCGACACCGGCTCACCTGTATCGGAATCGATGACGCACCGCCGGCCTTGAATGTCGACGACAAGCCCAAGTGCGGGAGGATCGGGGTCTACCCGCGAGATCTGGATGCGGCAGATTCGCGGATCGCGAACGACGACTTTGGTGCGGGCTTCCGGTCCGCCTGGGCGAAGCAAGCGCCCGCTCACTACCGGACTATCGGATTTGCCAGCTGCAACCATGATCGCCCAGGCGGCAATGCATTCGCGGGCGGCATTTTCAGCCTCGGCTGGGACAATCTCGGTGACGTCCCTGAAGTAGGTCAGCTCAGCGCTCCAAGCGGACCCCGGCCCGGTCACCCGTAATCCGCTAGTTGTTCAGGCGTGAACGCGCGGAGCACGTCGAAGTAGTTGCCATCCGGGTCCGTCATGACTACCCAGTCGACATCGCCTTGACCCACATTGGCCCGTCGCGCTCCCAGGGTCTCAAGCCGGGCTACTTCGGCCGCCTGGTCCTGCGGACGCAGATCCAGGTGCAGCTGGTTCTTGCCGGTATTAGCTTCTGGCACTCGCAGGAACAGCAGGTCGGGAGCTATCCCGTCTTCCTCACTGCCAGCAAGCGGCTCGAGCACGATCTCCACATCGGTCTCGTGGGTGCGACGCCAGCCAAGCGCTGCTTGCCAGAAGTCGGCCAGCCTGGCCGGATCGGTGGAGTCCATGCACACGCACTGGATGCGAATGTTCATGGTGATGACTGTGGAAGCTGGTGCGACCCGCTGTCCAGCGCTTTACGCTCCGGGCAGGTGGTAGTGCAGCAGCAGCAGTTCGAGGAAGTGCGCGGACAACTGACATCCTGCGAGCGCGACAGGGGTCGCGGACCAGGCCGCGATCCGGCTCTTCCTGGTCAGCGGGATCAGGGCTACGATAACGGCCCCGGTGACCCAGAAGACGAGGTGATTAGCAGACAGCGCGCTCGTGGTCCGGGCCAGGCAATTCGGCGTGGCGGTAAAGATCAGCGTGCAGATGTCGCGCGGACTGCTGACGGTCTGTAGTGCGGACGGGACGGTGGGCCACGCCTGCCAGGTAAGCAGGCCCGCTGCTATGCCCGTCAGGTGCCACCATGGCGCCGGGCCGGAATCTGACCGTTGCACTTGCAGCCATTGCATGACGCCGGATCCGACCGCGGTCGCCGCGGGAATGATCAGGACCGGCGCCGCGATGGCCATGGACATCGAGTTGACGACGACGCCCGCGATGAGTTCGGCGAGAAGAGCGCCGAAGACGATGATCCATCCGGTGACGCCGCCTCGCCATGGCTGCGCGAGGAAGGGCTGCCGGACCCGTGTCGGCTGCTGCACGGTCGTCCTTTCGCCGGTGCCCGGACGGCTCCGCTATCTGGCCCGCAGGCAGAGCTTACATTCGGTGCGCGGCTGAGGGGCGCCAGCGGCAGGCACGGTGCCTCGTCGGGAGCGCCAGCGCGGCGGGATGCCGGTGAGTTCCTGGCTGCCGTCCGGTACCGCCTGTCAGGCGACTGCGGCGGGCGGACTGTGGCTGTGGTAGGTCTTGGTGCCGTCGGGGTTGGTCATGGTGGTGGTGCCGTCGGGGTTGAGCTTGATGGTCCAGCCCCAGGTATGCACCAGGATCAGATGGTGAAAACTACACAAAAGTAGCAAATTGGTTAGCTTGGTGACGCCGCCCTGGGCCTTGGGGATGATGTGATGCACCATGCAGGCGGCCGGAGGCTGGGCGCAGCCCGGGGCGGCGCAGTGCCTGTCGCGGGTGATGACGGCGCGGCGCAGGTGGGGCGGGATGGTGTCGGTGGGCCTGCCGAGGTCCAGGGGCAGGCTGACCGACGCGGCCGGCGGGGCCAATGTCCCGGTGCGCAGCCAGGAAGCCAGGCCGTGCGGGCCGGACAGCAGCGCGAGGGCGTTGGCCGTGATCAGGTCCCGGACGTGCCGGGTCACTTGCGCGCGGCTGGCCGCGCCGGACGCCGCGGCGCGGGCGGGGCGCTCGCTGTTGCCGGGAGCGACGGCCGGGCGGGTGAGCAGGCTGGTGAGCCGGTCGAGCAGGTCGTGGTCCAGGTGCCCGGTCGCCGTCGGGATGATCGTGGCGTCGCACTCATCCCCGGGCATGGCGGCCGGGCCCGGCAGCACGGGACCGGGGGCGGTGCTGCCGTCGGGGGTGAGCCGCGGCCACAGCCGGGACCGCCAGTCCGCGCCGCCAGGGAACGCTGCGACGTCCGGGAACGCCGCGCCGTCCGGGCGCGCCGGCCTGGCCGGGCTGGAGCCAGTGCCCGGGCCGCTCGCCGCGCTGGCGTCGCCCATGCGGCGGGTCAGGTCGTCCAGGCTGATGTGGAGCTGGATCTGGGTGGGCTGGCCGGCCCGGTCCGGCACCATGCCGGCCGCGATCAGGCGCCGGCAGGCCTCTTCCAGCGCGTCGTGGTGGCGCTGGCGCTGGGTGCGGGTGTCTTCGGGACCGGCTTTTTTGCCCAGGGTGTCCAGGACGGCCTGGACCGCTTCGGCGCACCTGGGGGTCAGGTCGCCGTCCAGGCGGCCGGCGCCGCCCAGGGTGGTCTGCACCCGGACCTGCCGGTCGGCCGACCCCGGCGGCTTGCCGTCGCCTTCGTCCGGGCACAGTCGGCGGCGGATCTGCTCCGCCAGGGCGGCCAGGTCCGCCAGGTCCGCCCCGCCGGCGGCGGCGGCCAGCAAGATCAGGTCCGCGTCCTCCCGCGCCGTCCCGGGCAGCGGGTCGGTCCAGTCGCAGATCTCCCTGGCCCATGATCCGGAGACCGCCCCGGCCGCGAGCGCGTCGCGGACCGCCTGGTGGGAGCTCAGCCGGCGCATCCATTTCACCGCGGCGCCGGCGGCCGGGCCACTGACCTTGGTCTGCCACCGCAGCCAGGCCCGCGCCGACCCCTGCCCGTCGCCTTCGTGCCCGCCCCGCGCCTCGAACGCCGACAGCACCGCCGACCGGGCCGCGACGTGCACCGACGCGGCCCGCTCCAGGGACCGCAGGCAATCAGCCTGCACCACCGCGGGAACGGACGCCACATCAGCCGAAGCCAGCCAGTCCAGCCCCGCCAGCACCATCTGTACCGCCTCACCTGGCGACCCCGGGACACCAGGCCCGCTGACACCAGGCCCGCTGCCGCCGCGCACGCCAGCAGGCGAACCCGACAGCATGCCGGGCTGCTGATCTTGACCGCACATCGGGACCACCTCCTCGCACGCGCCGACACCAAAAGACAGGCACACCACACCGCAAAGGCACCCGAAACCGGGCTGCGAACACGAAGATGATCAAGCAGCAGGAACAACACCCGCGCAACCAACAACGGAGGGCCACTCGGCCGGGACAATCTCCCCAAGACGGGGAGTCCGCCACCCAGAAAAATCTCTAGCTACAACGTCCCGGTGATGCCATCTCTCTGAAGAACTACCGACAGCCTAACGCCCCCCACTGACAATCTCCGGTCGCCACGCTGCCTGCGCCGGCAAAGGGTTACCGCTGGCAGGGTTACCGCTGGCAGGGCTTATTCCTCGCCTGAGAAACGCTCCCACGCCGACTGGCGAGTGATGCCCAGCGCGGCGCCAATCCTTGTCCAGGTGATGCCGCGTTCACGTGCCTTGCGCACCCAGATTTCAAGCCGCTTTTCGACCTGGACGCCGGCGGCGGCGAACTTAGGCAGCGTGGCCAGGAGATCGTCGTCAGACAGGCGCTCTTCCCAGCTCGCGAGCTTGGGCATGACGTCCGATTTGGTTTGGATCAGCTCCACGCAGAAGGCGACGCAGGCATCACAGATGAAGACGCCGGGCCCGGCCACCATGGTTTGCACCTCGTTGGTCGGCTTCTGGCAGAAGGAGCAGATGATCGCGGTGGATTCGTCCGTAGCGGTCTGGCTCTCAGATGGCATCGATCACCTCTGATCTCGCGGGACGTCAGGCTGCGCCTGACACTTGTCAGGTGTTACCTTACGACTGTCAGGCTCAGCCTGACAAGAGCTGGCGCCGGGGCGTGCTGAGGGTCTCGGCCACGGATAGCCATCGCGAGGTCCGCTATAGCCGCGGGTTGTCCCAGACCTCGCCATCGACCAGGAGCGCATCGGCCTCCTTCGGGCCCCAGCTGGCTTTGGCGTAGGTATGCACCGGCACGACGTCGCCCAGTACCGGGTCGACGATCCGCCAGGCCGCCTCGACCGTGTCCTGCCGGGCGAAAAGACCTCGGTCGCCTGACAGCGCGGCCCCGATCAGCCGGTCGTAGGGGCGCATGTCCTGAGTCGGCTGCTCGGAGAACGACAATGTCTCTGGCTGCGGCTGCCAGCCGGCGCCCGGCTTCTTCCCTGACACGGTGACGCTGACCCCGGCGGACGGCCGGATGCGGAACCGGAGCGCGTTCACATCCGAGCTGCCAATCTGGATGCCGAAAACATCATGCGGCGGTCGTCTGAACCTGATCGTCACCTCGCTGGCGCTCACCGGCAGGCACTTGCCCGCCCTGATCAGGATGGGCACACCTGACCACCGCCAGGAATCAAGGCTCAACCGCACAGCGACATAGGTCTCGACCGTGGAGTTCGGGTCGACGCCGGCCACGTCGCGGTAACTCTCATACTGGCCGCGCACAGTCGTCTGCGGCGTGAGCGTCGACAGTGCCCCGACAACCTTGGACTTCGACGATCGCCACGAGTCGATACCGCGGCTGTCCGGTGGCTCGGCCAGCACCGAGGCGATCAGCTGGAGCAGGTGATTCTGGAGCACGTCCCTGATCGCGCCGGTCTTGTCGTAGAAGGCACCCCGGTCGGACACGCCGAACGCCTCGGCCATGGTGATCTGGATGCTCTGCACGTGGTTGCGGTTGAGCAGCGGCTCGATCATCGAGTTGGCGAACCGTACGAACAGCATGTTCTCGACCGGGTCCAGGCCCAGCCAGTGATCCACGCGGTAGATGTCATCCTCGGAGAAGTGCTGGTGCATCGTGTGATTCAGTGCCTGCGCGCTGGCCAGGTCGTGACCGAAGGGTTTCTCCACCATCACCCGCGACCCGGAGGCACGCCCCGCTGCCGCGATGCCGTCGGCGATCCGGCCGAAAAGCGCTGGCGGCACCTCCAGGTAATAGAGCACCTTGCTGCCTGACCCGAGTTCGCGCGACAGCTCGTCGTAAGTGGCACTCGAGCCGAGATCGCCGTCGATGTACCTGAGCAGTCCGAGCATCTTCACCGCGGCCGGAGAGGCAGGATCGATCCTGTTGTTGTGCAGCGACTGCGACGCGTAGTCGCGGAAACCGCGAAGGTCCCAGCCGCTCTTGGCGACGCCGATCACCGGCACATTCAGAACACCGCGCTCGACCAGGCCGACGAGAGCCGGGAACGTCTCGAGTTTGGCCAGGTCGCCGGTGGCGCCGAACATGACGAGCGCGTCCGCCCGGTTGGTAGGTGCGGTCACATCTGTCCCTCCCCATGCGCTGAGCCCAACTCGTAAGCTTGTCAGGCAGCCGAGACCTAAACACGACAGTCATCATCGGCGGCGAGTCACTGGCACCACCCTCCCTGGGCGATAGCAGAACTGGCTATCACCTTTCCGCGTCTTTGCCTGATGCTGACCGGCGTCGTGGCTGGCGTGACGATCGCGCCGGGTACATCGGGATCGAGGCAGAGGGGGAACGTGTGATGGAACCGGCGCCGTACCCGGTGCAGTTCTCGGTCGACTACCCGGACCGGCCACTGGACCGGGTCACCACGTTCTTCCGGATCTTCGCGATCATCCCGATCGCCATTGTGCTCGCGACTGTCTCCGGTCAGGCTACGTGGCAGTCGTCCGCAGGCCGGGAAGTGGCGGCTGGCGCGGGCGGGCTGCTGTTCTTCGGCCCGTTGCTGATGATCTTGTTCAGGAAGAAATACCCGAGGTGGTGGTTCGACTGGAACCTTGAGTTGCAGCGGTTCAGCAACAGGGTCGGGATTTATCTGGCGCTGATGGACGATCAGTACCCGTCGACCGACGAGCATCAGACCGTGCACCTGGACTACCGGTACCCAGATGCCGCAGTTGAACTGCACCGGCTGCTGCCGCTAGTCAAGTGGCTGCTGGCGATTCCGCACTATATCGTGCTGTTTTTCCTCGACATCGGGGCCATCGTGGTGGTCATCATCGCCTGGTTCGCGATCTTGTTCACGAGCCGCTATCCGCGCGTTATCTTCGACTACGTGGAAGGCGTACTGCGCTGGCATAACCGCGTGCTTGCCTATGCGCTGATGCTCGTGACTGACCGCTATCCGCCGTTCACGCTGAGAGCGTGAGCGCGCGCCGCCCTCCGCCGGTGATCGTGATTGTGGCCGGGGTCTCCGGCAGCGGCAAGACGACCGTTGGCACTCGGCTTGCCTCCCAGTGCCGCTGGGAATTCATGGATGGCGACTCGCTGCATCCCGCGGCGAACGTCGCCAAGATGGCCAGCGGCATTCCGCTTACCGACACAGACCGGGCACCATGGCTGGCGGCCATGGCGGCGTGGATCGGCGCCCAGGCCGAGAGCGGCGAATCGGGCGTCGTGGCCTGCTCGGCGCTCAAGCGGCGGTATCGCGAACCGCTGCTTGCCAGCTCCGAGTCCGTGGTCATGGCATTCCTGCTCATCGACTTCGAGGTCGCGGCCGCCCGGCTGGCTCGCCGACCCGGTCATTTTTTCGATCCCAAGCTGCTGAGCAGCCAGTTCGCTACCCTGGAGCCGCCATCCGCTGATGAGGGCAAGGTGGTGCCGGTGCCGGTGCGGGTGCTCGACGAGGCCGACGACACCGTCGCGGAGGTGACCCGGCTGCTCGGCCTGGCTGGAGCGCCGGCCTGAGCGCCCCAGCCTCGTCGGGCAGGCGGCCGGGCTGGCCTTAATGGCGGCGAACTGCCCGCCGGCGACGCTGATCGCGGCCTTGTACCTGGCCCTCGCTGGCTTGGCGTAATCCCCGGCGACGCTGATCGCGGCCTTGTACCTGGCCTGCCGGCTGGCGTAATCCCCGGTGCCGCCGTTCGAGCAGGCCCGGAGTCTTCGATCGGCCGGGCCGGCGTAGCTGCCCGGCTGGCGATTGCCCTTGATCGCCAGCCGGGTTGGACGGTGCGGGATGGTCTGCCGCACGGCCGGCGTCATCGGCGTCATCGGCTGTCCGTGGCTTGCGGCCGAACCGCAGGAACGCGCTGAGCGCGATGATGATTACCGCGATGCCGGCGCCAAGGAACAGGATGTTGCGCGGTCCGCGGGCTTCGACGAGCAGGTCGACGAATGTGATGGCGGCGACCAGGATCAGCATCGACACGACCCTGGCCTTGAGGTCCTCGAGGTCGCGCATCTGCAGCCAGTTCGGTAGCCAGTACTTGTGCATGGTCCGTTCTCGTCGCAGCACGAAGAGCTCGTAGAAGCCGAAGGCGGCGATCATCAGCGTCGCGCCCACCAGGAACGTGTCCATGACGATGAGGAAGATGCCGAGCCGCCCGCCGACCTTCGACGGCTCGCCGAAGTCGCCGCCCGCGGTCCTGACCAAGATGTCGGCGCCGTAGATGAATGATCCGGCCGCGTCAAGCAGCAGGAAGACGACGGGGATCAGGGCAAGCAACCGGGAGTAGGCGAGCAACCCCTCGAACCGCTGCTGGATCCTCACGCCGCTGCGATGACGTCGCATCCTCCGGTCGGTGCGATCCGGCGGCTCGGTCACACCCGCACTAGTACCCCTGGCCGCGGGACATGACTACGCCCCCGGAGCACTCACTGTGCTCGCGAGGGCGCGCCTGGGCCGGTGTGAGGTCGCCTCTCGGCGAAAAGCTCAACGCGGCTCCAGCCGGACGGTAATCCGCGCAGGCGATGGGTTAGGCCCGGGGGACACAACACACCGACGAAAAGTTGTAACACCAGGTCGCCTTGCGGTTATTCCGTAAAGCCCCGGCTGGCCTCTCGCGTAGGCGCACAAGCCGGACAGGGATACCCTGAGAATCCAGGTGTTGCGGCAAGCAGGTGCTGCGGCAAGAGGAGCGGCGCGACATGGTTGCGAACGTCTCGGCCATCGGCTGCATAGGCGTCATCACCGTCGCGACCCGCGGCGATGCCGGACCAGGCGAGGTCCAGGTCAAGATCCGGGGCGGCTCAGAGGCGTTCATCGCCTGGTCTGCTGAGCCCTTGCCGAAGGGTACTACCGTCCTGGTTATCGACGAGCGCGGTTCGCGGACTGTCGACGTCAGCGCTTGGACCGATCCGCTCGGCCCGCTTGAACCTTCACCATGACCGGCGGCGCGGGGCCGCCGTCCAACCCCTATCGGAGATGACAATGCTCGGTTACCGAGTTCCGAGGCCCGACGAGGCGATGCTGATCTCTGGCGGGAAGTACGGCATGAGCGGGGCGCCCTTCCGGGTGGTGACCGGTCATGGCGCTTTTGTGCTCCCCTTCTTCAGGAGGGCCAATTTCCTCACGCTGTCGATGTGTGAAGCGGAAGTTTCAGAGCAATGCGTAACGAAACAGGGCATCGCGCTTAACGTGCGCGCCGTCATCGCCTTCAAGGTCGGCAACGACCAGGAAAGCGTCGTGAACGCCGGGCAGCGATTCCTTTCTGACCAAGATCAGATGTCCGCCTTGACCGGCCGGATTTTCGCTGGCCACCTGAGGTCCATCATCGGCTCGATGACCGTCGAGGAGATCGTCACCGAGCGGCAGAAGCTGGCCACCGAGGTGCTCGACGGTTCCAAGAGCGAGATGGCCAAGATCGGGCTGACAGTCGACTCGCTGCAGATCCAGTCGATCGACGACATGAACACCGGCTACATCGATGCGATGGCCGCGCCGCACAACGCGGCGATCCAGCGGCAGGCTCAGATCGCGCAGGCGCAGGCCAACCAGGCCGCCGCCGAGGCACAGCAGAAGTCACAGCGGGCACAGGCCGAGTACGCCAGGCAAACGGCGGTCGTCCAGGCGCAGTACAAGGCCGAGGTGGACAAGGCACAGGCCGAAGCCGCCCAGGCCGGGCCGCTCGCCCAGGCCCAGGCTCAGATGGGGGTGCTGCGGGCCCAGGCCGAACTCGCCCAGCGCCAGGCCGAGTTGCGGGAACGCCAGCTCGTCTCCGAGGTCATCAAGCCCGCCCAGGCCGAGGCCGACAAGGTGCAGATCCTGGCCAAGGCCGATGCCGAGCGCGTGCGGCTGCAGGCCGAGGCGGCAGCCTCGCACAACAAGATCGCACTCGACCGGATGCTGATCGAGCAGCTTCCGCAGATCGTCAAGGAAGCCGCCTCCGGATTGCAGGGCGCCAACCTGAACGTGCTGAATGGTGCTGACGGCCTCAGCGAGATCGCGGCTGGCCTGGTCGCGCAGGGCATCACGATCCTCGACGCGGTCAAAAAGGACCTGGGCAAAGACGCCGCGGCGCAGGCGGCGCAGCGAGGACAGCCGGGCATCACGGCAGGTCCCAGCCCGAACGGTGATTCCCAGGGCGGTGCTGGTTGACGGGCCGGGGCAGTGAGTGCCAGCCAGTTGACCTGCTCCGGCAGGCCGCGCGCTTGATCGAACCGCGGCTCCCCGTGTGCTCACGCGTCACCAGGGTCACTTTGATGCAGGGATCGATGCTGCCCGGCTCCTGGCACACCGCAGCCGAATTCCCGCTCGGGACGCCGTAAGCCATTTTCCCCGGAAAGGCGACCTCGCCATTGCAGCGCATTAGTCCTTCGACGCACCACCGCCTCATGCACCTGCCCGGCCCGGCTCTGGAAACTAGCCGGCTAACCGCAAGCAACTCTAACAAAATAGGCCATCGAGACGGTCAGACTGCTATTATGCCAGCGCCATTTTTGCGGCGGGCGCATAGTAAGGCATATGAACCATTCGACTGCTTTGTATGTCGCGATCTTCGCGACGGTAAGCCTGGCTGTTGGCTGGTACGGGGCTAAGGCCTGGATGGCGCACGGGGACGTCAGCGGCACGATCAGGAAGATCTCAGGGCTGAAGCGGCAACGCAGCCACAACGGCGGCATCGCCCTGGTGATCTTCCTGGTCGCCGCGGTCGTATTGTTCGGCTTACTTGCCAGGCACAGATGAGGTCGACCGTACAGGGACCCGGCGCCTGACCGGGTCGGTGAGCGCTGCCGTGAGCTTGTCAAGCGCCTGGACCGTATGCGCGCTCACGACCGCGTCGCAATGCGGCCACGCGGCGGCCATTCCGCCAGCTAGCGGCTGGTACGAAGCACTCTTAGTTCTTGGATTAACCCAGATAATCTTGAACGCGACGAGGGACAGGCGCTCCATTTCCTTACGCAGGAGTTGCGGATCGCCGGTCTCCCAGCCATCCGAGATGATCACGATGACCGCACCGCGCGCCATGCCGCGCCTGCCGTAAGAATCGTTGAAGTCCTTAAGCGCGGCCCCGATCTTGGTGCCGCCGAGCCAGTCAGGCGCCACCTGGCCGGCTTGCCGCAGAGCCTGCTCTGGTGAAGTCCGTTCGAGCACGGGCGTCAGCCGGGTGAGCCTGGTCGCGAACGTGAACACCTCGGCTCCCGCGCCGCCGGCGGCGCAGTAGAGCAGCTGGATCATCGCCCGCGCGTAGAGTTCCATGGATCCCGAGATGTCGCACAGCACCACGAGCCGCCGCTGCCTTGTCGCCGGGGTACGCCCGATCAGCCTGAACGCATGCCCGCCCGTCCGCCTGGCCTGCCGCAAGGTCGACCGCAGATCGGTCCTGTTGCCACCTGACCTGCGCCGCTGCCGCCGCGAGACCCGCTCGGGCACGGCGAGGGTCAGCTTTCGCATCAGCGTGGCCACCGAGACCAGCTCGGTCTCCGACAGGTCAGCGAAATCCTTGCCGGCGAGCCGCTCGGCGCTGGTGCCAAGGTAGCGGTCTTCGACCCCACGGTCGGCCTGAGGATCATCCTGGCCGTCACCGTTGTCGCGCTCGGTGCTGGTCACCTGCGACATCAAGGCGGCGTGCCGTTGCGCGGCCTTCGCGGCGCCGGCCAGCAGATCCTCAGATGTCCGGGCCAGCTGGTCCGCGGGCGCGGCCGGATCGGCATCGCCGAGAGCGAGCCCGGCGTCGGAGAGGTCACCGAAAACCTGGTCAAAGACTGCGCGCAGCACCACGCCGTGGTCTTTGCTCGACACCAGCGTAGCCAGGGCGCACAGGTAGAGCGCCCGCTGAGTGCGCGGCTTCGCTACGGTGACCGCCTCGGCGAAGCGTTCGCACCGCCCGGGCCCGACCGGCAGGCCAGCCTGGCGCAGCGCGGCCCCGAATCTCGCGCTGACCTCGGCCAAGTCGCTCATCGGCTCAGTCGCTCATCGCCTCAGCCGTCGATGACGGCGGCGAAGCCGGCCTGCCGCACGGCCGCGAGGTCTTCCGAATACTTCAGGACGGCGCCGGCCGTTCGCTGGGCCGCGGCGACGTCAAGCTCGGCGGCACCGAGCACAGCGAGCGCGGTCGCCCAGCTGATCGCCTCAGCCACGCCGGGCGGCTTAGCCAGGTCCAGATCACGCAGCCGGGCCACGGCTCCGGCTACCTGGTCGATGAGGGGCTCGGCCGCCTCTGGAACCCGCCGCCTGATGATCGCGGCGACGCGAGCGACGTCAGGGAAGTCGATCCAGTGGTACAGGCACCGCCGCTTGAGTGCGTCGTGCAGGTCGCGGGTCCGGTTCGAGGTCAGCACGACAACGGGAGGATAGGCCGCTCGCCTGGTGCCAAGCTCGGGGATCGTCACCGCCGACTCGGCGAGCAATTCGAAGAGGAATGCCTCGAACTCGTCGTCGCCCCGGTCCACCTCATCGATCAGCAGCACGGCCGGGCGAGGCCCCTGATGATCGAGCGCGGCGAGAAGCGGACGCTCAAGCAGGTACTCATCGCTGAACAGGTCCGCCTCGCGAGGGGCCTCGCCGCGTGCCTCCGCGAGCCTGATGGCCAGCAGCTGACGAGGGTAATTCCACTCGTAGAGCGCTTCGGCCGAGGTCAGCCCCTCGTAGCACTGGAGCCTGATCAGCGGCGTGTCGAGCGCGCTGGCCAGCGCCTTGGCCGCCTCGGTTTTCCCTACTCCTGGCTCGCCTTCGAGCAGGATGGGCTGACCCATCCGCGCGGCGAGGAAGAGCGCGGTGCCGAGCGGCTCGTCCGCCAGGTAACTCGCGCCGTCGAGCGCGGCCAGCAGGGCGGCGACGTCGGGAAGCTGCGCGGCCAGCACGGCCGCGACGTCCGGCCGCTGCTGCGAAAGGTCATTCATTATCTCCCCATCATGGGCCATGCCGATCATCACCTGACTACCTGGTCGCCGCGCAATGGGCGGCCCTGGATCGCGCGCCAGACGGCCGCGGGCGTGAGCGGCATGTCCGCGTGCCTGACGCCGAGCGGTGCGAGCGCGTCCATGACCGAGTTGACGACCGCCGCTGGCGAGCCGACCGTCGCCGATTCGCCGATGCCCTTGGCGCCGATCGGATGGTGCGGCGATGGGGTGACCGTCGCGCCTAGCTCAGGTGAGGGAATCTCGGCCGAGGTAGGGAGCAGGTAATCCATCAGCGATCCGCCCAGGCAGTTGCCGTCGGCGTCGAACGCGATGATCTGCATCAGCGCCATCCCGATACCGTCGGCGATGCCGCGGTGCACCTGGCCTTCCACGATCATCGGGTTGATCCTGACCCCGCAGTCGTCGACCGCGATGAACCGGCGCACGGTGACCTCGCCGGTGCCGGGATCGACATCGGTCACGCAGATGTAGGCCCCGAACGGGAACGTCAGGTTCGGCGGGTTGTAGACGGTGATCGCGTCGAGATGCCCCTCGATGTCCGCGCCGAGATCCAGGCCCGAGTGCGCCGCCATGGCGATCTGGGCCACGGTTCTCGCCTGCTCTGGGTCGCCCTTGACTCGCCATGCCCCATCGGTCCACTTCAGATCGCCCGCCGACACCTCCATCATGGCGGCGGCGACCAGGCGTGCCCGCTCTCTCACCTTCCTGGCGACGACGACGGCGGCCGCGCCAGAGACCGCCGTTGACCGGGAGCCGTAGGTGCCGAGTCCGAACGGCGTGCGATCGGTGTCACCGTGCACAACCTCGACGTCCTCGGGCTCGAGCCCGAGTTCAGCGGCCACGATCTGCGCGAACGTCGTCTCGTGGCCCTGGCCCTGAGTCTGGCAGGACACTGCGAGCACGGCCTTGCCTGTCGGGTGAATCCGCAGGTCGGCGCCGTCCGCCATGCCCAGCCCGAGTATGTCCATCTGATTCTTTGGCCCGGCGCCGACGCCCTCGGTGAAAAAGCTGATCCCGATCCCCATGTACTCACCGCGCTCGCGCTTGGCGGCCTGCTCCTCGCGCAGCTGCTCGTACCCGGCGATGTCCATCGCCGTCCGCAGCGCCCTCGGGTAGTTGCCCGAGTCGTACTGCAAGCCCGTCGGGCAGGTGTAGGGAAACTGCTCGGGCCGGAGCAGATTCCGCATGCGCAACTCCGCGGGGTCAATGCCCAGCTCGGCGGCGAGCAGGTCGACCATCCGCTCGACGAGATAGACCGCCTCGGTGATCCGCATCGAGCAGGAGTACGCGACGCCGCCAGGCGCCTTGTTCGTGTAGACGCCGGTGACCTCGCAGTAGGCGGCTTCGAGATCGTAGGAGCCGGTGAAGATGTGGAAGAAGCCGGCGGGGAATTTGGTCGGCTGCGCCGCGCCGTTGAACGCGCCGTGGTCGGCCAGCACGTGCGCGCGCACGGCCAGGATCTTGCCGTCCCTTGTCGCCGCTATCTCCCCGCGCATGTGATAGTCGCGGGCGAACGAGGTAGACATCAGGTTCTCTGACCGGTCCTCGATCCACTTGACCGGCTTGCCGGTCACCATCGCGGCGACCATAGCGCACAAGTAACCGGGATACACCGGTACCTTGTTGCCGAAGCCGCCGCCGATGTCCGGCGAGATCACCCGGATCTTGTGCTCGGGGAGGCCAGTCAGCATCGAGTAGATCGTCCGGTGGGCGTGCGGGGCCTGCGTGGTCAGCCAGACGGTCAGCCGCCCGCTCACCTGGTCCAGGTCGGCGACCGCGCCGCAGGTCTCCAGCGGGGCCGGATGCGATCGCGGATAGAGGAGATCCTGGCTGATGACCACCTCCGCGCCGTCGAACACCCTGTCGGTCGCGGCCTTGTCGCCGGCCGTCCAGTCGAAGATCTTGTTGCTGGTCCGGTCGGCCACGTCGTCGCGGATGACCGGTGCGTCCGGCGCCAGCGCGCGCTGCGCGTCCACCACGACGGGAAGCGGCTCGTAGTCGACAGCGATGAGCTCCAGGGCGTCTCGCGCGGAGTATCTGTCCCTCGCGACCACGAACGCCACTTCCTGGCCCTGGAACCGCACCTTGTCGGTCGCCAGCACGGCCTGGACATCAGACGAGAGCGTGGGCATCCAGGCGAGGCCGCGCTCGGCCAGCAGCTCGCCGGTGATGACGGCCTCGACCATCGGGTGCGCGGCAGCCGCCGTCGTATCGATCGAGGTGATCCGGGCGTGCGCGAGCGGGCTGCGCAGAATCGCCCCGTACAGCAGGCCCGGCAGGACGACATCATCGACGAACGTGCCCCTGCCCCGTACGAACCGGGCGTCCTCCTTGCGGGCGACCGGTCCGTACGAGCCATTCATCGTAAAATCTCGCCGGTCACTCATCCCTGATCAGCACCTATGGTGCCGGCGGCCCACCGAACGGCGCGGACGATGTTCTCATAGCCCGTGCACCGGCAGATCTGGCCGGACAGAGCCTCCCGGATCTCCGCCTCAGACGGGTCAGGCTGGCGGTCGAGCAGCCAGCGGGCCGTCAGCATCATGCCGGGCGTGCAGAAGCCGCACTGCAGCCCGTGGCAGTGGGCGAACCCCCGCTGCACCGGGTCGAGTTCGCCGCCAGCGCCCAGGCCCTCGACGGTCATCACCCGGCGGCCGTCGGCCATCGCGGCGAGCACCGTGCAGGACTTCACCGGTGTCTCGTCCAGCCAGACCACGCAGGCGCCGCAGTTGGACGTATCGCAGCCCCAGTGCGAGCCGGTCAGGCCAAGCTCGTCGCGAATGAAATGGATGAGCAGCAGCCTCGGCTCGATGACCCTGGTGTACTCGGTGCCGTTGACGGCGACCGTGATCTGCACTGTCACACCCCCGCCCGGCTGCCTGCCCGGCGCAGCGCGCGTACCGTGAGCTCGCGGGCCAGGTGCCGCTTGTAGTCGGCCGGGCCTCGCTGGTCGGAGATCGGGCGGCAGTGCTCGGCCGCGATCTGCCCGGCCCTGGCGAAGCTGTCATCCGACGCTGGCGCGCCGCGCAGGAACTCCTCGGCCTCGGGTGCCGAGAAGTGCCTGGCGCCGACGGCGGTCAGCCCGATGCCGGCTGCCTTGATCCTTGCGGGCTGGCTCTCGTCCAGCCAGACCGAAACCCCGGCGGCACCGACCGGCCAGTCACCGGCCCGGCGGCCCACCTTCTCGTAAGCGCTGCCGGCACCTGGCCGGATCGTGATCCTGATTTCGGTGAGGATCTCGCCAGGTCCGACGACCGTCTCGTAAGGACCGACATGAAATTCCCTGGCTGAAATTGTCCTCGTGCCGGTCAGGCTCGCGATGATCATCGTGGCTTCGAGCGCGGCAAACGCCGCCGGCAGGTCCTCGGACGGATCGGCCTGGCACAGTGAGCCGCCGACGGTGCCCCACAACCGTACGATCGGGTCGGCGATGACGCGCTCGGCATCGTGCAGGACCGGAAAGTACCGCCCGGCGAGCGGCGAGTCGAGCAGCTGGGCGTGCCTGGTCATGGCGCCGATGCGCAATTCGCCTCCGCCGGCCTTCACGTAGGAGAGGTCGGTCAGGCCGTTGATGTCGATGAGCGTCTCCGGCTGGGCCAGCCGGAGTTTCATCATCGGGATCAGGCTGTGCCCGCCGGCCAGGACCCTGCACTCCGGACCGAACTTCTCCAGCAGAGTCAGCGCATGCTGAAGGCTGGCGGCTCGCTCGTACTCGACGTACGCCGGAACCTGCATGCCTCCCCTTTACTACGTCGCGTGTGCAGTGTACGAGGTCGGTAGCAGGCACCAGCCTGCGCGATAATCGGAAGCGTTATGACACTCACGCAGCTGAATGCGTTCGTGCTCGTCGCCCGCCTTGGGTCGGTGACCGCGGCGGCGAACGCGCTCGGCGTCAGCGAGCCAGCCGTGTCGCAGGCACTTGCCGCCTTGCGCCAGCATCTCGGCGACCAACTGGTCAGCCGCGGCCCGTCAGGAATGACGCTCACCGCTGGCGGATCCCGGCTGCTGGCCACAGCGTCGCAGATCGTGGTGCTCGGCGCTGAGGCGCACGCGGCCGTGCGGGCCGCGCAGGGAGCGCCCGAGCAGCTCAGGGTGATCACCAGCTCGACGGTGGCTGAGTTCATCACCACTCCGCTGATCGAGGCGTTCACTAAGAGGTTCGCGACCGGCCTGGAAGTGTCATCGGGGGTGGCAGTCACCAAGGAGATGGCCGTCCTGGTGGCCAACCGGCTCGCCGATGTTGCGATCGGGCCTGAGGTGCCGACCGGCCACGGGCTGGCGCTGGGCAGCGAGCCGATCTTTAAGTACCGGCTTGTGGTCGTGGGTGCCGGGCATTCGAAGCCACCAGGCGGGGCGCATCAGTGGCGCTGGCTGGTCGGACCTTCGGCGACAGATCCCGATAGCGATGTGGGATCGCTGCTGGCCCGGCTCAGGGTACCTGACGAGCGGATCGGAGTGTTCCCGAGCCACACGGCCGCCTGGGCGGCCGCCGCCGATGGCGGCGGGGTGTCGGTCGCCGTCGAGCACTTGGTCGCACCGCAACTGCGGCGGGGCGAGCTCGCGCTGGTCGACCTACCGCCATCGCCGGGCTGCTGGTACGCGACGCTGCTTGAACGTCACCAGCGAAGCGCGGTAGCGAGTTCGCTGCGCAGGTTCCTGAGCACGCCCGAGGCGATGCAGCTCATGCGCTCGCCTGCCTCAGGGGTGCCGCCGTCGCGATTTCGCCCGCCGGTGTACGTGACAATCTGGAGCTAGCCGCCGAGTGGCATTGCAAAGAGCGGTGTGAACCGGGTCGGATCACCAGGCGCGGATGGGGTTCCCGGCCGGTCGTGCTGGGCAGTTAAGCAAGAGCTTATTAGGCCGTTGCGGCGCATCTGGGCTGGGTGAATTATCGAGTTTGCTGCGCGGTGCGTGCAGTGTGGCGTTGGCAGCGCCAGATCAGGGCGCCGCGCGGAGCAATCCGGATCCAGGAGCTGCCATGCGAATTGAGTCAGATGGTCACAGCGGAGGCAATCCCCGGCTGTACGAACTGATCGAGCACACGCCCAAGACTGGCAAGAGCCCGACCATGTGGGCGTGGCCGGAACTCATCGACTACCTCAAGGTCGCTGGCCAGCCGGTTCCCGGACCGTGGCCGCCACACCAGGAACCGCGCCCGAATCCCGAAGAGGACACGCTGCCGGTGGCGGTCGCCGATACCCAGGCCGATGACCAGCCGGTGCCGCAAACGGAGACGCGGGCCTGATACCCACCCTGGAGGATCGTATGTATCCGTCGCGGTTCCGCTACGAGGCGCCGCGCTCGCTCGCCGAAGCGATCTCCTTGCTGCACGAAGCCGGAGACGACGCGAAGGTGCTGGCAGGCGGGCAGAGCCTGGTGCCGCTGATGAAGCTGCGCTTCGCATCACCCGAGCTCGTGGTGGACATCAACAATGTCCCCGGCCTCGACTACCACAAAGCCGACTCTGACGGCACGATCCGGGTCGGCGCGCTGTGCCGGCACGCCTCCCTGGAGCGTTCTGACCTGCTCAAGAGCAGCCAGCCCGTGATGGCGTCGGCCGCGCCGCTGATCGCCGACCCGATCGTGCGGAATCGCGGCACGCTGGTCGGGTCGCTGTGCCACGCCGACCCGCAGGGCGACTGGGCCTCGGTGGTGACCGCGCTCGGCGGCCGCGTCGTCGCTCAGGGGCCAGGCGGCAAGCGCACGATTGCGATGGCGGACTTCGTCACCGGCCCGTTCCAGAACGCGCTCGCCTACGACGAAGTCGCGGTCGAGGCTGTGATCCCCGCTCCCAAGGGCACGCCGGGCGGGGGGTACCTGAAGCTTGAGCGGCGAGTCGGCGACTTCGCCACCGTCGGCGTCGCGGTCGCTTACGAGACCGCGGGCGGCACGGTGAGCAGGGCGGGCATCGCGCTAACCGGAGTCGGCGGCGCCACCATCAACGCGACTGAGGCCGCGGCCGCGCTGGTCGGCAGCGCGCTGAGCACCGAGGTCATCGAGCACGCGGCCGACCTGGCAGCGCAGGCGTCCAGGCCAAGGACCGATCACCGGGGCAGCGCCGAGTACAAGCGGCACATGGTGCGGACTTTCGTCGTCCGGATCCTCAGCCGGGCGGCCGGCGGCGCGAGCCCGCAGAGCGCGGAGAGGGCGGCCTGACATGACGATCGTGTATGACGACCCGGGCGACGACACCGCCGAGGTACCGATCACGAGGATCCGGTTCACGATCAACGGGCAGAAAAAGGTCGCCGAGGTCGAGCCCAGGCTGCTGCTGTCCCACCTGATCAGGCGTGGCCTGCAGCTGACCGGTACGCACATGGGCTGCGACACTACGAACTGCGGTGCGTGCACCGTGCTGGTCGACGGCCGTCCCATGAAGTCATGCACGATGCTCGCGGTGCAGGCCGACGGCCACGAGATCAGCACCGTCGAGGGCCTGTCAGGCCCGAGCGAGCTGCACCCGCTGCAAGAGGGCTTTAAGCAAGAGCACGGGCTGCAATGCGGATTTTGCACGCCGGGCATGATGATGGCCGCTAAGGCGCTGCTCGCCGAGAATCTCGATCCGACCGAGGACGAGGTGCGCTGGGCGCTGTCTGGCAACCTCTGCCGGTGCACCGGCTACCAGAACATAGTCAAGTCCGTGCTCTGGGCGGCCGGAAAATTGCGGGCGGCCGCGCCGGCCGGGCAGGCCCCCGTTAAGCAAACCACTGGGGGAACGGAGTCAACGACGTGACTCAGGCACTGGACGAGATCAAGATCGGCGGGCTCGGCGCGAGCCGCAAGCGGGTCGAGGACGACCGCTTTATCCGGGGCAAGGGCAACTACACCGACGACATCACGCTGCCGGGCATGCTGCACCTGGAGATCCTGCGCAGCCCGCTCGCCCACGCGCGGATCGTCTCTATCGACACCAGCAGGGCCTGGGAGATCCCCGGCGTGCACCTGGTGCTGACCGGCGAGATGATGGCGACCCGCAACCTGGCCTGGATGCCGACGTTGTCGTACGACACGCAGGCCGTGCTGGCGACCGACAAGGTGCGGTTCCAGGGCCAGGAAGTCGCCTGCGTGATCGCGGATGACCCGTACATTGCCAAAGATGCCTGTGAGGCGATCGAAGTCGAGTACGAGCCACTGCCCGCCATCGTCAACCCGTACCAGGCGGTGGCCGACGGCGCGCCGGTGATCCGCGACGACAAGGAAAACCAGCCGGACAACGTCATCTTCAACTGGGAAGTCGGCGACAAGGCCGGCACGGATGCCGCTTTCGAGCAGGCCGACCTGGTGTCCAAGCTCGAACTGCACTACCCCAGGTCGCACCCGAGCCCCATCGAGTGCTGCGGGTCCATCGCCGACTTCAACCGGGCGACGTCGAAGCTCACCGTCTACATGACCACCCAGGCACCGCACATCATCAGGGCGGCGGTCGCGCTGGTAGCCGAGCTTCCCGAGCACATGATCAGGATCGTCTCGCCGGACATCGGCGGCGGCTTCGGCAACAAGGTGCCCGTTTACCCGGGCTACGTCTGCTCGATCCTGGCGTCGATCCTGCTTGAGCGCCCGGTGAAGTGGATCGAGGACAAGTCAGGCAACCTGATCTCCACCGGCTTCGCCCGCGACGTGTACCTCAAGGGCGAGATGGCGCTGCGCAAGGACGGCAAGATCCTCGGCGTCAGGATGCACACCGACTCCGACCACGGCGCGTTCTTCTCCGACGCTCAGCCGAGCAAGTTCAAGATCGGCCTGATGCACTCGGCGTTCGCCGCCTACGACATCCCGTTCGCGCACCTGACCGCGCGCGGCACTTACAGCAACAAAGCGCCGGGCGGCGTCGCGTACCGGTGCTCGTTCCGCGTCACCGAGGCGATGTTCTTCCAGGAGCGCATGATGCAGGCGGCGGCCTGCGACCTCGGGATGGACCAGGCCGCCTTCCGGCGGGCGAATTTCGTGAAGGACGAGGACTTCCCGCACCGGACGCCGTTCGGTTTCCTGACCGACTCCGGTCAGTACGCCAGGTGCCTGGACGTCGGCCTGAAGGCCATCGACTACGACGACTTCAGGGCGAAGCAGGAGCAGGCCAGGAAGCGGGGCAGGCTGCTCGGCCTGGGCATCTCCACGATGACCGAGCCGCTCGGGGCAGGCAACAGCCGCGAGTACGACATCCTCGGCATCAAGATGTTCGACTCGGCCGAGCTGAAGGTGCACATGACCGGCAAGGCCATCGTGCGAACCGGTGCCAAGACGCAAGGGCAGGGCCACGAGACAACCTGGGCGCAGATCGTCAGCCACGAGCTTGGCATTCCGGCCGAGGACATTGTCGTGGAAGAAGGCGATACTGATACCGCGCCGTTCGGCATGGGCACGTACGCCTCGCGGTCGACCCCGGTCGCGGGTGCCGCTGTCGCGATGGTCGCTCGCAAGATCAGGGCCAAGGCGCGCAAGCTGGCCGCGCACCTCCTGGAGGTCTCTGAAGAGGACGTCGAGTGGGAGCTTGGCCGCTTCTACGTACGCAGTGCGCCCGAGCGCGGCGTCACGATCCAGGAATGCGCCATGGCCGCCTACAGCAACATGCCCGACGGCATGGAGCCAGGTCTGGAGAACACCGCTTACTACGACCCGCCCAACCTGACCTGGCCATTCGCCGTCTACATCGTGACGGTTGAGGTAGACCCGGAGACCGGCGTGTGGGACGTGCTCAACATGGTCGCGGTCGACGACTGCGGGGTCAGGATCAACCCGATGATCGTGGAAGGCCAGATCATGGGCGGGCTGACCGAGGCCTACGCGATGGCCAACATGCAGTTCATCACCTTCGACGCCGAGGGCAACTGCGTGGGCTCGAACTATATGGACTACCTGCTGCCGAGCGCGTGGGAGACGCCAGGGTTCGAGCTGCACAGCGAGGTAGTCACGCCATGCCCGCACCACCCGATCGGCGCCAAGGGCATCGGCGAATGCGCGGCGGTAGGCGGCCCGGCCGCGTTCGTCAACGCCGTGATCGACGCGCTGGACGGCATGGGGGTGCGCAACATCGACATGCCGCTGCTGCCTGACCGGGTCTGGGAGGCGATCAAGTACCGCCGCGATGTCTCGGGCGCACCCCCGGTGCGCACTGATTGAGGGGTACTGCGATGTATGGCTGGCAGGTGATGGAGCGCGCGGCGGAGCTTGAGCGCCGCGGTGAGGCATTCGCGCTCGCGACGGTGGTATGGCGGCAGGGCCCGTCGTCGGGGCAACTCGGCTCGCGCGCCATCATCACCTCGTCGGGCGAGCTGATCGGCTGGATCGGCGGCGCCTGCGCCGAGCCCTCGGTGATCAGGCAGGCCAGGGAGGTCATTACGGCAGGCGAGCCGCGCCTGCTGCTGCTCGGCACTCCCGACCAGCTGCCGAGCTCGGCCAGGTCCGGCGTCCAGGATGGGATGACTGTCGTGCCGATCTCGTGCCAGAGCGAGGGGGCGCTCGAAGTGTACGTTGAGCCGGTGCTGCCGGTGCCGAGCCTGATCGTCGTTGGCCGGTCGCCGATGGCGCATGCGCTCGCCAACCTCGCGGTCACGCTCGGGTGGCGGGCCAGGATCATTGACTGGCAGGACTTTTCCGCCGGCGACGCCGACGAGCGGTCGATGGTGGTCGTGGCCACCCAGGGGCACGGTGACGAGGAGGCCATCGAGCGGGCGGTAGCCGCCAGCCCTGCGTATCTCGGCCTGGTGGCCTCGCGCAAGCGCGGCGAGTCCGTGCTCGGCTACCTGGCCGAGCGCGGGGTGCCGAAAGACCAGCTTGACCGGGTGCGGGCACCAGCCGGTCTCGACCTGGGCAAGACTTCGCACGTCGAGATCGCCGTCGCCATATTGGCCGAGCTGGTGCGGCTGCGGGCCGCCGGCGAGCTCGGCGGCAGCGTGCCAGGGCCGGCCATCGCGGCTGCTGCCGTCGCCGGGGCCGCCACCGCCGCCGACGTCATCGATCCGGTCTGCGGCATGACAGTCTCGATCCGGCACGGACACGCGGCGACGACTCCGGTCACTCATGACGGAGTGACCTATTACTTCTGCGGCGCCGGGTGCCGGCATGAGTTCGAGTCCAGTCCAGCTTCCTATGCAAGGAAAGAGACCCGATGCTGATCAACAACGACTTCGAGGTCGCTCAGCCGGTCGAGAAGGTCTGGGAGTTCTTCGGTGACATCCCGCGCGTCGCCTCTTGCCTGCCTGGCGCGACGCTGACCGACGACCTCGGCGACCAGAAGTACGCCGGTCAGGTCGCTGTCCGAATGGGTCCGGTCCGGCTGCAATTCGCCGGGAATGCGCAGATCACCGAGCGGGACGAGGCGGCCAGGCGCATCGTGGTGCACGCGACCGGCTCGGAGCAGCGTGGCCGGGGTCAGGCCAGCATGGACGTCACGGCGACGCTCTCGCCGGCCGGTCGCGGCGGCACCAAGGTCGCCGTCGCTCAGGACCTCCAGCTATCCGGCGCGGCGGCGCAGTACGGCCGCGGCATGATCTCCGATGTCACCTCGGTGCTGATGCGTGATTTCTCGGCGAACCTGGCCAGCCAGATCAGCGCCGCCGACCGGGGGGAGACGGCCGTGCAAGCCGCCGCTCCAGCAGGCGGCCTGGCCATCGGGCTACGCGCGGCGATGATGGCGCTGCGGCGGGTCTTCCGCCGCTTCTTCGTCCCCTACCAGGCCGCGAGTTAAGGAGAGCTGGCCATGGTCTTGTGGTGGATTGGCAACGCGATCTTGCTGCTCGCGGTCCTGCCGGTCGTGATCTACCTGCTCAACCGGGTGCTAGCGGCGCTGGAACGGATCAGGGCTGCGTCTGACAACATCCTCGCGGGCGGCGGGGCGCTCGTCGGCGAACTCGATGGCGTGCCAGAGGCGCTCGCCACCACCGACGCCACCATCAGCGCGGTGTCCGCCGGCGCGGTCAGGTACGCCGGCTCGGTCGCACGCCTTCTCGGCTAGATCGGAAAGGATTCAAGCCATGCCTGCAGCTGCCTGGGGCACGCTGATCATCGCCGCGCTGATCATCGCGATCACCGCGGTGGGCTTGTTGCGCGTCATCTTCCATCTCAGGGCAATCCGCGCGACGCTGCGCCAGGTCACCGGCGGGATCGGTGCCGTAGCCCAGCTCACCAGTACGGTGCCAGCCCGGCTCACCTCGGTCAACTCGAGCCTGAAGCCGGTCAAGGACTTCTGCGAGACGGTCTAGGGAGATATCGACATGAGTTCCGCGGTCCTGGCCGCAGCCGGGAGCAATGTCAGCGACTTCGGCTGGATACTCGGGTTCACGATCGGCGGAGTGGTCGTACTCGTCGTCGTCGCGCTCGTCGTGCCGATCTTGCTGCTCGCCAAGTCAATAGGAGACGAGGCGCCGAAGATCAACGCCGAGCTGACCAAGGCGGTGCGCAACACGGCGGCACTCGGCGGCTTGCGCACCACGATCGACTACGCCGTCACCATCATCGGCGGTCTGCAACGCGGCCGCGCCAGGCTGGGAGGTTAGTTATGCACGCATCCGCGGCCGCGCTCGCCGTCATGCCCGCGGCCGAGCACACCCGCTGGGTGATCGCCATCATTGTCGGCTTCGTCGTCGTCGTGGCCGTCGCCGTCCTGCTGAGCCTGCTGATCTGGCTGGTCAAGCGCATCGACCGCAGGGTCGCAGAGATCAGGGCCACAGCTAAGGCAGCGGCGGCCAACACCGCCGATACCGTCCTGATCCCGCAGGTAGCCGACGGTGTCGACCTCGTGCTGGCTGAAGGCCTGCAGCACCACCTGTTCCTCGGCCGGGTGCTCGGAAAGGTGAAGTCATGACCATTCTGGTCGTCCTGACGGTCGTCGTGATCGCGGTGCTGATCGCGGGTCTCGCGTTCTACCTGTACTGGACCGGGACGCTGCTGAACAGGATCGCCGCCAACCTGGAGGAGACCCTGGAGACCGCTGGCGCCATCGTCGGCCACGCCAGGCTCATCGGTCCCGGGGTCGAGCACATCAACAGGACGGGCGGGGTCGTGGCGGGCGCCCTGCCACTGCTGTACGGAATGGCAGAGGACATCGTGGCCGATGTGACGCCGCGCCCCGAGCAGCCCGCGGCGCCCGAGCCAGCGAGGCCAGCCTCAGGCCGCCGCCGCTCACGCCTGCTCGATGCCGTCGGCTTCGTGTCGACGGACAGCTAGCGCGTCACGCCTTGTCGGGACCGCGCCTGGTGACCGAGTTGGTGGTCGGCGCCGTGTAGTCGCCGATCCACTCGGCCTTCCAGGCGCGGTCATACTGCTGGGTGTTGCAGCCGGGCCGGTACGTCGCGACCAGTTCGGCCGAGATCTGCTCCCGGTGCGGCCTGCCGCCGCCAGGGACCTCGTAGTACGCGACGTAGACCTTCCACCGGTCGCCGGCCCGCCGGGCCCAGCAGGAAGCACGCGGGTGCCGGAACGGCAGCCGCTCGGCGGACAGGTCGTCGGCGTGACCGACGTAGATGACCGCGTACCGGTCGGGCCTGTGACCGGGGTCCGGCTTGTACAAGATCGCGTATACCGCTGCCCGGGCCGGCGGCGTCCAGCCGCCGAGCAGCCGCGGTCCCTCGAACGGATAACCGGCGGCCGACCCCAGCCTGATCACTGACCCAGCCCTTCGGCTTCCTCGTCCTCGCTGATCGCCTCGGCGCGCACGATGGGGCCATCTGGCAGCCTGGCCGCCGCCGCCGCCCGGGTGAACCGCACCTTGGCCTTCTCGATCGCCTCGTCCCGGCTCTCCGCTTCGACGATCAGCCGAGCGCCGTAAACGTGGCTGCCGATTCCCGTCGCGATTCCCTGGCAGCTTGCCACCGCGTCTGCCAGCTCCACGATTTCCTCGCGCGTCAGCAGGCGCTCACCCTCAGCCTGGATGCCTACGCTCCATCTCACGACCGGACTCCTATCTACCCAAGGACAGGCAGCAGCGCCGCTAGTTCCTCAAGGCTGCGCAGATCATGCCCGGACAGCAGCAGGTCGATGTGCGGTTCTGCGACCATCATGCCGACCGTACTCGGCCGGAAGGCGGCGTTGTCTCCTTTGTGCGGGTTCATCCAGACCACCCGGTGGCACAGCCGGGCGAGCCGCTCCATCGCGGCCGCGAGTACGGCCGGATCGCCTCGGTCGAGGCCGTCGGAGCAGATCACCACGATCCCGCCGCGACACAGGCCGCGCCGGCCCCAGTCCCTGTTGAAAGCGTCGAGCGAGGACCCGATCCTGGTGCCGCCCTCCCAATCGAACACCGTCCGCGCCGCCTGCCGCAGGGCATCGTCTGGCCTTCGGTGATCGAGCGCCTTGGTGATCCTGGTCAGCCGGGTGCCGAAGCAGAACACCTCGACCTTGCCTCGCATTCCAGCCGACCCGGCCGCCCTCTTGGCTGAATACGCGAACTGCAGCAGGTTCCTCGAATAATCGGCCATGGACCCTGATACGTCGAGGATCAGGATCAGCGGCCGGAGCCTCAGCTTGCGCCGCCGCCAGTACAGCTCGGCTGGCACCCCGTGCATGCGCATCGCTTCCCTGGCCGTGCGCCGGAGGTCAGGTGCCGAACCGCGGCTGGCTGGTGCCGTGCGCCTGGTGCGTCGCCTTGGCGGCGTCAGCCTGATCCTGGTCATGATCCGGCGTACCGCGGCCAGTTCCTCAGGCGTGCACGCGGTAAAAGACTTGCGCCGCAGCGTTTCCGCGTCCGAGGCCAGGAGGCCAAGCTTGGCTTCCTGGCCTGGTTCCTCGTGCCCCGGTTCGGTCGCGGGTATCTGCAGCACTCCCTGCGTCTGCGTCGCCGGTGGCGTGGCGATCTTGAGCAGCCCTGCCGCCTGGTTGCCTGCGCCAAGGAAGAACGCCCGGAACGCCCGGTCGTAGACCGGGATCTGGTCTGCCCTGGTGACAAGCGTGCTGCACCCTGCCCAGTACAGGTCGACCAGATCGGTCGGGTCGAGCTGGCCCGTCGCCGCGCAATAGGTCATCACGTCGCCTGACCCCACCGCGATCCCGGCGGCGCGCAACTCGTGGCAGAACGCGACAAGCATCCGGGTCAGTGCCGTGCTCGCGGCCACCGGGCTATCACCCACCCGAGGTGATCGTCGCCAGATTACCGGTGACCACCTCAAGGTCGTCACGCTCCTTGACGACGGCGCCGAGAGTGTCAGCGGCAACCTCAGGGTCAAGGTCGGTTTCGCCCAGGAAGTTCAAGGTCTTGACCCAGTCGATCGTCTCCGCGACGCCGGGCGGCTTAGCCAGGTCAAGCTCGCGCAACCGGTTGACCGCCGCCACGACCTTGCGGGTCAGCTGCTCGGAGACCGCCGGCTCGCGGATCAGCACGATCTCGACCTCGCGCTCGGCGGGCGGGTATCCGATCCAGTGGTAAAGGCACCGCCGCTTGAGCGCGTCGTGCAACTCCCTGGTGCGGTTCGATGTCAAGATCACCAGCGGTGGCCGCTCGGCCTTGATCGTGCCGATCTCGGGGATGCTGATCTGGAAATCGGACAAGACCTCGAGCAGGAAGGCCTCGAACTCGTCGTCGGCGCGGTCCACCTCGTCGATCAGCAGGACGGCCTGGTCACCAGCCCTGACCGCGTCGAGCAGCGGCCGCTCAAGCAGAAACTTCGGGCTGAAAAGCTTGTCCACCTCAGCCGTGTCCGCGACTTGGTGCTCGGACAGCGCGCGGATGTACAGCATCTGCCGTGCGTAATCCCACTCGTACAGCGCCTGGTTGGTGTCGATGCCCTCATAGCACTGCAGGCGTATGAGCCGCCGTCCGAAAACGGTGGCAAGCACCTTCGCGACCTCGGTTTTGCCGACGCCCACCTCGCCTTCGAGCAGGATCGGCCGGTTCAGCGAGATCGCGACGAACAGCGCCGTGGCGAGCCCGCGGTCAGCGACATAACCCCCGCGCAGCAGCGTATCGGTGAGCTCGGCTACGGACTGTGGCTGACTCATCCAGAGTGACGATCCGCACGGCCGAACACGAGGTCGCTTACGCTGCCGCTGCCCTCGCTGAGCTTGCCTTCCCGCTCCAGCGTCTCGCGCCAGGCGGCACGCATGTCGTTGCCATCTTCTGCCAGTCCGTCAAACCCGACATCGGTCATCCGCTTGCACGACTTCTCGTTGCCGACGATGCCGTTCAGGTCGTCTTCGCTCTGCCCGCGTGCCGTCCACACCGAGCGGAGCACCTCGACGGCCTCGTCGGGCACGCGCCCGTGCACGTCCTTGCCCGGCACAGCACTCACCTCCCTCGTCACGTCCACTCCAGCGTATTTTCCGCGCCGTGTTAAGAGCACGTCAGATTAAGGCTTCCCTTATTGCTAGCGTCTGACCACATGGCCGACAACATCTACGCGGGATCAGCGCCAGCCGACGCGCCGGCGAACCGGGGCTGGCTGCTCGGGCACTTCATGCCGGCTGGCGACCTACGGCACAGCGAGGAGGTCGAGATCAAGTGGGGCGTGCATCCGCGAGGAGACCGCAGGGCGCAGTGGGTGACCGGTGAGTCGCGCGCGGCGCTGATCATCTTGGTGAGCGGTCGGTTCAGGATCGAGTTCCCGCACCGCAGCGTGGTGCTCGCGAATCCGGGTGACTACGTAGTTTTCGAGCGAGTCGAGCACTCGTGGTACGCCGAGGAGGAATCGGTCATCGTCGGCGTCCGCTGGCCATCGATCCCCGGATACGCGGTACCCCTTCGACCGGGCGAAAAATAACCAAGGGGCGTTCGCCAGCGGGTGCCGAGCGCGAACCTGCTCGCCGGCCGGGCAGCCGCCGGGCCGGCTGCGGAGCTGGTGCCCGGGCTTCACCGGCGGGCGTGAATCTTGCGCGTGACCGGCGCGGCGGCTACCGGGATCGGCAGCAAGCCAGCGGCGTAGCCCGCCTGCATGTAGTTGACCGTGCGGGTCAGCAGCTTGTCCATCAGGGCGACGGCGTCCGCGTGTCCCGCTCGGGTTGACTGCAGGAAGGCCGTCCACCAGGGCACAAGCTGGCCAAGTACCGACGGCGAGGTGCCGTCGGCTGGGGCCAGCACGGTGGCCACGGCCGCGCCCACGTTGGCCAGCGTCGGCGGCCGCTCGCCGAGCGCCGCCTGCACCAAGGTGATGAGCAGCGCGTTGTCGGCCACGTTGACGGCTTGCGGAGGTTCCGGGGCGACCGTCTGGTTCGGGTTGGTGTCGAAGGGCGGTGGCACCCGGCTGACATAGGTGACGCGGTGCAGCACCCGCCAGGCACCGTTGTCCTGGATCTTGGCCTGTCGCAGGGCTATGGCGTTCGGATCGCTGCTGAGATCAAGCCACTGCCTGTCGACCACCTTCTTGAGGAAGTCGTCGCCGTTCTGCGCCGAGGGCGGCAGGTAGAACGTCATGAAACGGTAGGCGTCGACCTTGCCAGGGCAGTATCGGTTCGTGTAGGTCTGGGTGGCGTTGTCGTAACCCTGCAGCATCGGGTCGCAGTTCACGGTCACGTTCAGCGACAAGGTCTCGGTCTGGCTCTCCGCCTTGCCGACGCTGATCTTGATCTGGCCGCCGAAGAGCAGGTCAAGTCCGCCGTAGATGCCTGCCGCCGAGCCGGTCTCGATTTCCCCGCCGCCTCCCGTGCCGTGGGTGTAGTCGTACAGCCCGGTGAAGGTGCGCTCATGCGTGGACGAGAATCTGTCCGTCTCGGTATGCAGCCCGCCGAGTGCGGTCCAGACGTACCGGTTCACGATGCCCCTGGTAGCCTTGCCGGCGCTGAAATCGTAGAACTGCTCGGCCCCGGGTCCTGACAGGCTCGGGGCGCCCGGCCCGGCCTGGCCCGCGGATATCGCGTCGAACTGGTCGTAGTAGGCGCGCAGGTCGGCTTCTTCGCGTTCGATGGCAGCCGCCAGGGCATAGGCGTCCGCTGGCTTGAAATAGCTGCCGCGCTGGAGGTCAGCCTTGGGATAGCCGGGGTCGTTGGCCAGTCCGATCTTGCCGTCGAGCGTGCCGTTCTTGACGTAACCCGGGTCGATCTTGAAGGTCAGGATGTTCCGGTCGGGCGGGATCGCCAGGTTGGGCACCACGATCCGGCCCACCATCGCCCCGGTCGAGCGCAGCTGCAGCGCGAAGACATCGGCGGTCAGCGACTCGACCAGCGCGTAGCCGAGGTTGAGCGGCTGGTAGCGCCGTCCGACCGCGGGGTTGACGTAGTCAGCGGGCGGTCCTTCCTGTTCCCACATGCCGCGCAGGCCAAGCGCGTCGGTCAGCGTGTGGGTCCAGGCCGAGGAGTACTTCTCGTCTTGCTGCTTGGCCTTGGTCAGTGCCGACGTGTGATGGACGCCGATCTTGCCCTTGTAGCCGAACAACTTGACGTAGCCGAGCCAGGGGAAAGTGATGCCGAACTCGTTCTCGTACCGGTAGCCGAACTTGACGTCCAGGCTCATCTGCAGGCTGGTCCGGTAGTCCGACGAGGTGAAGCTGAGCTCTTTTGTCTCGTCCTGCTCAAGCATCACCGAGGTCGCGTCCAGGTAGGAGTTGTAGCCGAAGACGCTCTGGTAGAGGGGGCGGGACAGGTTCTCGCTCGGGCACGGCGGGGCGCCCTCGATGTAGCCGATCAGCGTGGGATTGGTTTGCATCTGGCCGATGTAGATCATGCCTATCTCGCCCAGGCCGTACCCGGTCGCCAGCGTCAGCGAGGGATTGCCATAGAAGTAAGCGCGGCGCAGCACGGCGAACGGGCTGCCATCCCATCGGGTATCGGTCTCGGCGTACTCGATCACGGCAGCCCGCCCGGTGAGCGGTTCCTGATAATCGGTGACTGGGCCGTTGTAGACATTCCTGACCTGCGGGCCCTCATTGCTGACCGGGGCAAGGGACGGCACGTAGGACGGTGGCGGGCTGCCTATCAGCGTGCCGTTCGCGCCGCGTCCCGTCTCGTCCGCGGTCGTGCCATCGAAGGTCCAGTAGGCGTTGAGGTCGGCCTCGTCGCCGTTGAGGCCGCGGTACATGGTGTCGATGAGCTGATCACGTGACCTCGAGGCGTTCCACAGCCGCAACTCGGCGATCTGGCCGGAGAAACCGTCCTTGATGACGTTGCTGTCGGTGTAAGCGCCGATCGTGAGCTGAGCGTCGCCTGGGTAGCCTCCGATCGTGTCAGCCGGTGCCTTCACGACTAGTCCCATCGGCACGCCGTTGCCGTACAGGTCGAGCGTGGCGATCGAGGCGAAGGCAGCCCACATATCGGTGTCGCTGAGCGTCAGGTCGTTGCCGCTGGCGCTGTCGGCCGCGAGCATTCCGGCCTGCTCGGTGAACCACCAGGCTGACACCACGCCGGAATCCCCGTCGGCGGACTGCTTGCCGGTCATAGCCGCCTTGACCTGATCAGCGGTCAGTGCCGCCGACCAGAACCTGACCCCGGTCAGCACCCCGACGAAGGGCGCCTGAGCGGAGTAGGCGACCGGTCCGGTGGCAGTCGTGGACAGCGCGCTGATGCCAACCGTCACAGGCGCTGACGAGGTGGTCAGCTGTACGGTGGTGGCCGAGATCGACTTAACCGCCGGGGTCTGGGCCGCACCATCGACATACATGGTGATCGTGACCACGGACGTGCCCGAGCTGGGTTGCGTCACGGCAAAGGTGGCCATCACATGGTGCGGCGCACTGTCGATCACGCTGGAGGTGGCCGTCGCCGTCACCGTGGTGAGGTCCGAATTGCTGGAGTTGGTCAGGTTGACCGTGCAGTACGGATGGCCGCCCGCGTCCACCCCCAGCTGGTAAGCCTGGTCGTTCTGCCCCACTCCCCATTGCGCGAGTACCGACTGGGAGATGTGGGTCGCCTGGGCCATCTGCACCCAGGCTTCCACGCTCGCCGCCTGATTGAAGGTCAGGCCCGAGGAGTTCTCGCACAATCCGTAGTCGGCCCGGGCGGAGCCGATTCCGCCGGGGTTAAGTGACAGCGCACCCGCCGCTTCGTACACAGCGGCGAAGTGGTTCCAGCGGTTGGCGGGCAGGAACGCCCGCGCCATGATCGCCGGCGCGCTTCCGACTCCCGCCACCACGCTGACGAAACTGCCGTCGGTTGACTGGGTCACCGGCTGCGCGGGCGCCTTGCGCAAGCTGCCGTCGAGCGCCGCTCCGGAGTCGGCTTTATTGGCGAAGCTGCCGCCGGCGGGGTCATCGTTCAGTGGCCAGTAGCCGAGGAGGCCAGGCTCGTGCCCGGTCAGGGAGGCGTTCATGGTGCGCTTGAGCTCGGCTGGCGTCGCGGCGAAGGACCAGAACCTGACCTCGGCGAGCCCGCCGAACATGCTGACGTTCTGGATGTCGCTAGCGCCGATGCACAGGAAAGGCGCCTCGCTTTCCGGATAAGGCACCACGTTCTGCAGGGTCTTGACGGCTTTGGCGCCAACATAAAGGACGATCGTCCACGAGGACTTGCCTTGGGAGCCGGTGACGGCGACATGGGTCCAGGTGGCGGCTGCCAGCGGCGCGTCGCTGTCGATATAGGTCTGCGCCGGCACGCCGATCGAACCTGTGCGCAAGCCGAAGGTCAGGCGAAGGTCGTGCCTGACCCCGAGCTGCCATTGCGCGCAGTCGGGAAAGACCGTGTCCTGCCCCTGGAGCACGCAGCCGAGCAGATTCGTGCCTTTGGCCGGGCACGGCTCGGCGCTGGGCCTGATCCAGGCTTCCCACGTGAAGGCCTGACCGCTCGTCGGACTGAACGCCGGGTACGCGGGGACGTTGATATAGGAGCCCGCGTAAGGAGCCGCGGGGGTAAACGAGGCGTACTGGATCGCGGGCTGGGCAACCGTGCCCATGAAATACGACGGCGTTACCCCCGCGAGCGGCGGGGCGGTGCCCCCGTTGTACGTCACGATCCGTGATGGCGTGCCGTCCGTCGGGCAGGCCCAGGCCTCCATGGTCCAGGTCCTGGTCGGCGCGGTGTAAGTACCTGGATGCTGCACTTGCACCGCATTGTGCTCGCTGAAGGACAATGCGCTCGGAGCAGGCGCGACCAGCCACTGACCGTTGCGTCCTTGCTCGGTGATCGGGCAGGTGCCGTTGCCGACGACCGGCTGGGCGCCAAGCAGCGGGACGGTGGGCGCGAGCGCGGCCAGCGCGAGCATTCCCCGCCCGGACGGGACGGCGGACGGCGGCGGCGAGGCGAAGCTGCGCCCCTGCAGGACCGACGCCGTGGTCGATACCTGGGTCAGAAAGCCTCCGGGTGCCGGGATCACCGGATCGAAGAGCAGCGAGAGCGCGCGCAAATCCAGCCTGGCGGTGATCGCCTGGTTGGCTGCCGATCCGGGCGCGGGGTCGGGTGAGATGTAGCCGAAGCAGGAGCGCAAAGCGGTCGACCCGCGAAGGGCGGCCACCAGTGAGGCCTGGTCACGGTCGATATTGACAAGCTTGATGGGGTCGGTGACGGGGTGCCTGGTGCCTTCCGTCACCACGATGTCGCATTGCGATGGGTCGCCGTTGCTCGCGGTCTGGACCGTGATCGTGATGGCGTCGGTGACCGAGGCGAAGAGCAAGATGCTGCCGGCATCGGTGGCCACGCCGTAGACCGGCAGGTCGGTGGCCGTATAGCCGTAGTCAGCGGCGTCGCCTGAGAGCACTGGCACCAGGTACGTGGTATCGGTAGGCACCCCGGCCCAGGTCTGGGTGACGGTGTAGCCAGGCACCTTGAAGCCGAGCGTCAGCGTGGTCGTGCCGCCGGCCGGTGGCAGTACGCTCGCTGTGGCCACAGGCACGTCGGGCCGGTGCGAGACCAGCGTCAGGTGCGCGCCGGCGTCTCCGCCGGTCAGCGGCAGCCTTGCCATCGATCGCTTGCCCTGAAGGTCGTAGAAGGTGACGGCGCCCGAGAGCACGGCAGGATCGGACGGATCGCCGGACGACCTGCCGTTCAGGATCGAGATCATGGTGAGGGCGTTCCTCGGCACGCCGTGCCAGGTCTCGGCCGGCAGACCCGACGCGCTCCCGTAGCCGATCGTGAGCGTGCACAGGTCGGCCTGGCTATCGCAGTCGGCGACGGCGACGGCCAGTCCGTTGAGCGAAGTCCCGGAGCGCAGGCCGACCAGGCCGAACGTCCCGCTTGTGCTGTTCGCGGTCCAGGGGACAGCTGCCCGCACCCTGGTCACGGTCGGGTCGTGCTGGGCGACCAGGAACGGGCCTGGGCTGTCGCCTTCGCCGGGCGGCCCGGCGAAGTAGAGGTGAACGAGGCCGTCGGAGCTGTCGGACAAGGCCGGCGCCGCGGCGGGCTGTGGCTGGCCGAGCAGCACCGACGCGATCGTGCCGGTGCCCGCTGGCAATACCGCCTTGTCAGGGACCGTGTAGTTGGGGTTGCCCGGGCTCGGCGTGAAGTGACCGTCGCCCAAAGTGCCATCCACAGGCACGCAGGCCGCTGTGGACGGGTAGGCGGGGATCGTCCCGTCCGGCTGGACGGTGAAATCGTAAACGGCCAGTGCCGCCCTGAGGCCGGCGGCATCGTTCTTTACCGGCGCGGTCACCATCAGCCTTGTGGTCCGGCGCAGCCCGGCGGCCTTGCCGTCGGTGGTCAGGACGCTTTCCTGCTCCTGGTACGTCGCAACGGCGACGCCGGCATAAGCGGTCAGGGGCACGCGCGCGGCATCGGACCGCAGCGCCGCCGGGTCGATGGTGACGGTGGCCGCCGTGGCCGGGTTGAGGTCGATCCGGCCATTCGCGTCCTGCGGGTAGGACAAGCAGGTTAGCTTGCCGTTGGTCACGGCCACGATGTACCAGCGCATCCGCTCAGCCTCGCTGGTCGGGGCGAGCGTGACGTCGAAAGCGCCATTGGCTATGCCGGAGATGACCGGAAGTTCGGCGGTCGGCTCGAGGAAGGGTTCGCTGAGCAGGTTGCGGGCATCCAGCGTGTCCATCTGCCCGTTAGGGACGTCGCGCAGCTCGCTGCGCTGGTAGCGGACTTCCCATACCCGGCGCAGCTCCCAGGCGGGTGTGGTGGAACGGTCGTCAGAACCGGCTGACGGCACTTCCACCAGGACGAACCGGTCTACGTACAGGCTGCCCGCGGTCGACTGGCGGAAGCATGAAATGGTGCGCCCGTCGGTCACGACCCGGAAAGGGGCGTCAGCCGGAGACGGCGTCGTCGCGACCTTGTCCACCGTCAGCAGGTCCATGCTGCCCAGCCGCAGCAGCGGCAGTTCGTCGGCGGTGGGCTGGGCGGGGCCAGGAACGTCGGACTGGCTTGGCTCGGTCATCGGCAGCGGGTTCCACCCGGCCCATTCCCCCGGCGAGCTGGAATCCGAGCCAGGCAGCCGTACGTTCGTGTAAAGCTGCGCGACAGGTACCGCCGCCTGCCTGGCGAACACCACCACGGTGCCCTGGAAGCTGATGGTGACCGGGTCTGCCAGCGGTATCCCGTTGCAGTTGGTCGACGGCCACGTCCACTGGTCCTGGCTCAGCATGGTCCCCCCCTTGATCCGTTGTCACCTCTGCCCGAACGCGAGCGGTGCCGCAGCCCGGCCTGCGCTCGCAGCCATTCGCCGCGCGGCCAGGCCGGGTAACCCATGTACAGTCCGTCATCGGGGATGTTGCCGATCACTCCGCTCTTGCCGAAAACGACCGCGCGGTCGCCGATGCGCACGCCGCCCGTCACTCCGACCTGGCCCATCAGCAGCGCCTCGCTGCCAACCCGCACCTCGCTCGCCAGGCCGACCATCGCGATCAGCTCAGCGTTCTCGCCGATCGAGCAGTCATGGCCGACGAACGCGAGTCCGCCGATCTTTACGCCGTCGGCGATTCTCGTCGGCTCGTTTTCGCCTTCCTCGATGACGGCGTTCGGGCCTATCTCTACTTCGTCGCCGATCAGGACGCCGCCGAAGGATGCGGGCTTGGTAACGCCGGGCACGCCCGGACTTGTCGGCCGGTAGGCGAAGCCGACCTTCGCCCCGGCGTGCACGACGCACCGGGCGCCGATCCGCACGCCGGGGGCGACCACCGCGCCCGGGCCTATGACGGTCTGCGGGCCGATCACCGCCAGGTCGCCGACGACCGCGAGCGGGTGCAGCGCGACCCCTGGTCCGATGTCGGCACCAGGTCCGATCACGCAGCCGTCGCCGATCGAGGCGTCCGGGCTGACCTGGGCACCTGGGTGGACCGTCGCGGTCGGGGCGACCCCGGCGGCCGGGTGCATCCGCCGTTCCCATAGCGCCCTGACCACGGACATGAATGCCTGCTGCGGACCGTGAGCCCGCAGCAGCGCCGTGCCTGGGGCCGTGCCGGGCGGATCGGTGAGGTCGCGCGGGACTATGACGGCGCCAGCCTTGGTCCGTGTCAGCAACTCGGCTGGCTGGCGGCTGTCGAAAAATGAGAGGTCAGCGGACGTCGCGTCGGCCAGGGCAGCCCCGAACCAGATCAGCAGACCGGGATCGCCTTCCAGCGTGGCGTCGGCGATGACCGCCGCCTCCGCGAGTGTCAGCGCGTGTAGCTGCACTGCGCTGAGGTGTTGCCAGGCGTGGCCGACAAGGTGAGGTTGACGGTCCACCGGGCGCCCTGGCCGTGCCAGGTCTCCCAGCTGCAACTGAGGGCCACGCCATAGCTAGCGGCACGGGCTCCGGACAGGGCGGCCGTGAAGGTGGACGTCTGCAAGACGGCGAATTCCTGGTCGAATGCGATATTAAGCGAGGTGCCGTCGGGCATTCCGTAGCTCAGGTTGCCCACCGGCGCGATCTCCGAGGCGTTCACGCTCCGGGCGACGAATGAGGGGTTCGCTGACTGGTTAGCAGGGACAGAGGTCGGATAAGTCCCGTATTCACCATGGGAGAGATTTGGGACATTGGAGACCGAGAGCGCTAAACCCGTATTGTTAGTGATATTGCAGGTCGTCTCGTCCCAGTAGGTAGACATGATTTACCTCCGATGAGCGTAGAATGACACTAAGAGTGCGAGAGATCGGGCTTATACCCGTAGTCAGCCGCTGGCAGCGGAGAGCGCGTCGTGCAGCCAGCCGGTCACGTAACCACGGCTGATGAGGCGCGGGACGTGGTGAAACGTCGCTGTTACGGTCTGCGCGCCCGCGTCGTAGCGCAGCTTCCCCCGCACCCCGTGGAATTCGATAACACCCTGCTCGCCATCGGGTTCCGATCCCTCAAGGATCGTCAGTAAGCGCTCGCGGACACTGCGATAGGCGTGCTCGGGAACGTTGTGGAAGGTCACGGATTCCGCAGCCATGATCGATCTCCCCAGTGATAGGTGCACGGTGGTTGGTGCATGGTGGTTAGATGCACGGTGGCAGGTGCACGTGGTAGATGTGTGTCACTAAGGGGTTATCCCCCGTACGGGGGCTTGGAAATTTCTCACGTTATTTGCTCCGCTTGCCCCGCGCTCTTTGACGTTAAAACGGCAGAGGTTACTTAGTCAATGGCATGACCAATTTTTAACGTCTGGGCAGAGGATACTGAATGCGCCTTGCCCGCACGGTCTGCACCTGAGCTGCACGTGACCCGCATGCCTACCGCGCCGCGGCCCGGTAGGCATGGAGGTTTGACCTATCAAGGAGGCGGGATTCGGACATGTCGCGAGCCGTACATCCAGTGATATTCATGATCGACGACGACGCGCGGGTCGTGGGGGCGCTCCGCGACGATCTGAGCCGGCGGTTCGGCCGCGATTTTCACCTCATCGCGGAGACCTCGCCGGCCGCGGGACTCGTGCAGCTGGCTGAGCTGGCTCGCAGACGTGCGCAGGTCGCGCTTCTCATCGTCGATCATGAGATGGCACAGATGAGCGGGGTCGACTTCCTTGCCGCCGCGCACCGGCAGCATCCGCTGGCCAAGCGGGTCCTGCTGGTCGAACGCGATTACTCGGCCAGGAGCCCGGTCGTCCAGGCCATGACGCTCGGGCAAGCCGACTATCACATCACCAAGCCGTGGGTGCTTGAGAAGGATCTGTACCGGGCGCTCGGGGAGTTCCTGGCCGGCTGGGCCAAGGACCAGCAAGACGGATTCGACCTGTTCCACCTGATCGGGCAGCCGCAGCAGCGGGAGACGCACGAGCTACGGGCATTGCTCAGCAAGTTCAACGAGCCATTCCACTTCCATGACGCGGCTAGCGATGACGGCCGCGAGCTGCTCGCCGACCGGGGCATCGACGCCTCCCGGCTGCCGGTGATGATCAGGCACGATGGCTATGCGATGGTACAGCCGGGACAGGCGCAGCTGATCGCGGCTATCGGGGGCAGCGTAGCCAACGACGTCGACGCCTGCGACATCGTGATCGTGGGTGCCGGCCCGGCCGGGCTCACCGCCGCCGTGTATGCCGCCTCCGAGGGCCTGTGCACCGTCGTGCTGGAGGAGACCGTGTCGGGCGGCCAGGCCGGGAGCAGCCCCAAGATCAGGAATTACCCGGGCTTCCCCTACGGCATTGGCGGCGATGAGTTCGCCAGGAGGGTGTGCGAGCAGGCCTGGATGTTCGGCGCGCATATGGTTTTCGCGCAGCCAACGGTGGGCTTGGAGTGCCGCGGGCAGGATCGTGTCGTTCAGGTAGCCGGCGGCAGTCAGGTCACGGCCAGGACGGTCATCGTTGCCCCTGGCATAGCCTGGCGACGGCTCGGGGTGCCGAGCCTGGAGCGGCTGGTCGGCGCGGGAGTGTTCTATGGCGCGGCCGGCGCTGAGGCACCGGCCATGGAAGGCAGGGACGTCTACGTCGTCGGCGCCGGCAACTCCGCCGGGCAGTGCACGTTGCATCTGGCCCGGTACGCGCGCCGGGTAACGCTACTGGTCAGGGGCGACAACCTGGCCCGCTCGATGTCGGACTACCTGATTACCGAGATCGAGGCTACGCCGAATGTCACCGTCCGGCTGCGGACCGAGGTGACCGGCGGCCACGGCCCTGAACAGCTCGGCGGCCTGACCCTGCACGACAAGTCGCGGGGCGAACTGGAGCAGGTACCCGCCGACGGGCTCTTCGTGCTGATCGGCGGCGAGCCGCGCACATCGTGGCTGCCCAGCGAGGTCCAGCTCGACCGCGGCTACATCCTGACCGGCCGCGATGTCGTCACCGACGCCCGCGGCGCATCCTGGCCGGCTGGCAGGCCGCCGCTGCCCCTGGAGACTTCGATTCCCGGTGTCTTCGCCGCCGGCGATGCGAGGTACCGCTCGATCAAGCGCGTCGCCTCCGCCGTAGGCGATGGCGCCACAGCGGTGCGCCTCGCCCACGAGTACCTGGCATCCACCCCGGCCGGCGAGCTAGTCGCCGCTCCATAAGGAGGGCCAGCCGTGCCATGACCGGCCTCGGTGCAGCCAGACGCTCTCGATGCCCAGCTCGTGGGCGCCGCCGATGTCGTGTTCAGGCAGGCGGCAGCGACAAGCGTGCTTGCCGCAGGCGGTCTGGGTCGGCTATCACGTCGATCATCGTGATCTTCCGCTCGGCGCTCACGGTAAGGAGAAGCACGACCTGCAGTTTGCCTGCCGGGGCGAACACGATGCCCGGCCGGCCGTCGACCAGGGCGAGCTGCGAATGGCGGGCACGGACCGCGGAGGCGATGGCGCCCTTGGAGACGGCTTCAAGGCCGCGCAGCCGCAGCGGCCTGCCGGCCGGAGCCGCGGCAGCGTCTGTGATCAGGCTGACCTCGGAATCGAGCAGGGCGACGAGAGCCTCGAAGTCGCCCTGGCGCGTCGCGGCGAGGAATGCCTCGGTCACCGCCCGCTGACGCGCGAGGTCGGCGGAGTGATCCGGGCTCGGCGCACCGCGCACCCTTCGCCTTGCCCTGCTGGCGAGCTGGCGGCTCGCCTCGGTCGAGCGCCCGAGCACGGCCGCTACCTCGGAGAACGGCATGGCGAACAGGTCGTGCAGGACGAATGCGATGCGCTCTGCCGGAGTGAGGGTGTCGAGCACGACCAGCATGGCCAAGCCGACTGAGTCGGCTAGCACGGCTTCGTCTTCGGGATTGCCCGCCAGCTGGGTGACAGATGCCGTCGCCGCGGTGGTCGCGGTGCCGTCAGGCGCCTGGGCGGTGCTTGGCCAGGAGTCGCCGACGGGGTCCTCATGCCTGTTGCGGCGGGAGCGGAGCATGTTAAGTGACACCCGGGCGACTACCGTCGTCAGCCAGCCGCCGAGGTTCTCGACGTTGCCGATGTCCGCGCCGGTCAGGCGCAGCCAGGTGTCCTGAACCGCGTCGTCGGCATCGGAGATCGAGCCAAGCATCCGGTAGGCCACCGCTCGCAGGTGGTCGCGATGTTCCTCGAATGCCGCGGTCAGCCAGTCGCTCTCGGCCATCTGTCACATTCTCTCGTCCTTAGGTGTCACCACCCTGACACTTGCGAGTCGCGCGAGGTGACATCCCGGCGGTTTGTGATTTCACGTACCGCATGCGGGAAGGTCGGTTACCGGAAGGGAGCTGAGAAGCGATGCCAGCAAGCATCCTCGTCACCGGCGGAACCGGGCGCCTGGGGCGGCACCTGGTCCCGCTGCTCCGCGATGCCGGTCATCAGGTGCGGGTACTCAGCCGCAACGCCCGTGCGGACTCGGGCGGGGTCGAGTACGTGACGGGTGACCTGGTGACCAGCGCGGGGATCGATGCCGCCGCGGATGGTGCCGAGATCATCGTCCACTGCGCGGCCGCGACCAAGCCCGCCGATGACCAGGCGCAGACGACGAACCTGATCAAGGCCGCGTCGAAGACCAGGCCGCGGCATCTGGTGTACATCTCGGTGGTGGGCGCCGACCGGGTTCCCGTGGTGAGCGGCGTCGATCGCGCGATGTTCGGCTATTTCTCTTCGAAGCTGGCGTCCGAGCGGGCGGTGGCGGAATCGGGAATGCCGTGGACGACCTTGCGGGCGACGCAGTTCCACGAGCTGATCGAGATCGTCGGCCGCTTCATGGCCAGGCTGCCGCTGATGCCCGTGCCGGCCGGCTTCAGGTTCCAGCCGGTCGATTCTGGCGACGTCGCCGCGCGGCTGGCCGAGCTGACGCTCGGCGATCCCGCCGGGCTTGCCCCCGATCTCGGCGGCCCGCGCATCTACGACGTGCCCGAACTGCTGCGAGGCTATCTGCGGGCAGCCGGCAAGCAGCGGCCGATGGTGCCCCTTTGGCTTCCCGGAAAGGCAGCGCGCGCGATTCGGGCCGGGGCTAACCTGGCCCCTGACCACGCCGACGGCCACCGGACCTGGGAGGAGTATCTCGCCGGGCTTCCGGCGAGCCAGCGCCCGGACGAAAGCTTCGGATCAACCGGAGCCGGCTGAACGCGCTCCCAGGTCGCGCAGCCAGCCGATGACGTTCTCTTGCCTCGTGCTGTGCCCGGAGGCGGCATCGAGCGGCGTGCCGTGCGCGTAGTCCGGCTCCCAACCCAGGTCCGCGCCGCGGGCCAGCAAGTACTCGGCGGCGCGGCGCTGACTGGCCGCGCAGGCATGCCAGAACGCCTGCGATATGTCCTGCGCCGGCGGATCGCTGCCAAGGATCACCTCAAGGCGGTCGAGCATGCCAAGCGCGGCCGCGTGCCAGGCCTTGTCGACTTTGGCGCCGCGCGCCGCCAGCAGGCGGGCGACGTGCCAGCAGCTGTACCCGATGGCGTTGTCGAGCGGCGTGCCGATCGACCCAGCTGGCACCTCAAGGTCGGCGCCGCCGTCAATCAGTGCCTCGGCCACCTCAACGTCGTCGCTGCTCGCCGCGTAGTGCAGAGGTGTCTCTGATCCCGGACCCGCCTGCGTGCCCTTGCTGGTCGTCAGGGCATTGGGGTCAGCGCCGGCGTCGATCAGCATCCGGACGATCTCGGGGCCCTTGGGAAAGTAGCCAGGCCAGTCGGTGACCATGTGCAATGGCGTTGAGGTCCCCTCGCCCCGGCCGATCACCCTCGCCTGAGCGAGTTCCCGATCATCGCGCAGCAATCTGCCGACCGTCTCGACATCGCCACCGTGAATCGCCACGACAAGTTCGATCGCGACCTGATCATTGGAGGCCAGCCATTTACTGGCATACTGCTCGATCATGACTTGTGCCTTCCGAAACGATCTGGGTCGCCCACAAGGTTAGCGTCACCCCTCCGGCGAGCGTGTCTTTCTTCGATGTTGGCCCGGCACCCGACGTGAGGCCTTCAGGCAACCGGGCGGAAGACTGGCAGCGCGTTACCGTCTGGCAAGTCCTTGAACGCTACTTCTACTGGCATCCCGCACCTGATCAGGTCCGGCCTGGGCGGAACGTCGACCAGGAGCGTCATGAGCCTCGGGCCTTCCGCCAGTTCGACGATGGCCGTCACGAACGGGACCGCGTCGCGGTAACCCGGCAGCCGCGACTGGTACTGGACGCAGAAGCTGTAAACCTCGCCAAGGCCCGAAGCCCGCTGCCAGCGGAGGTCGCGGGAACCGCAAGCGGGGCATAGCGGTCGCGGATAGAAAAAGGGCCGCTGGCATCTGGCGCACCAGGGCAAGGCAAGTTCGTGCCGTCGGCAGGCGTCCCAGAAAGGCGCCGCGTCCGGGCTGGGCGAGATCTCTGGCACCACGGCGGTCAGACCCTGGCCAAGATCACGGTCGCGGCGCTCGACAGATAGCCGCCCATGCCGTTGACGAGCGCTACCTCGGGCGTTCCCGCCTGCCGGTCGCCGCACTCGCCGCGCAACTGCCGAACCGCCTCGATGAGCAGGAAGATCCCGAACATGCCCGGGTGAGTGTAAGAGAGTCCCCCGCCACTGGTGTTCAGAGGGAAGTCACCGCCGGGCGCCGTCCGCTGGCCGGACACGAACTCGCCGCCATCGCCTTTCCCGCAGAAGCCCAGGTCTTCCAGCGTGACCAGCACCGTGTAGGTGAACGAGTCGTACAACTCGGCCACGTCGATGTCGGCGGGACCGAGCCCGGCCTGTGCATAGGCCCGTGCTCCCGAGATGGCGGCCGGAGTCACGGTCAGGTCAGGCATCTGGGTGATCTGGTAATGCGTGTGCGCGACGGCGGAGCCGAGCACCTCGACCACCGGAGAAGCCGAGCCCGCGGGCGCGGTCCAGCCTGGTCAGCACGACCGCGCCGCCGGCGTCGGTGACCAGGCAGATGTCGCGCAGGTGGAACGGGTACACCACCCAGGGCGAGGCCATGATGTCCTGGACCGTCAGTGGTTCCCTGTGCCGGGCACGCGGGTTCAGCGCTGCCCACTTGCGGGTGGCGACCGCGATCTCGGCCAGTTGCTCGCTGGTGGTGCCGTACTGGTGCATGTGCCGGGTAGCGGCGAGCGCGTACGCGGGAGCGGGCGCGTCGACTCCGTAGATCTTCTCCCACTGCCAGTCGGGAAACCAGGGGTCCTCGTGAGCTGGCCGGGCCGCGACCCCGCGCTTGCGGTTCGAGCGCCTGGTCTCCCCGTGGGTGATCAGCGCCACTTCGCAAGCACCTGCCGAGATGGCCTGCACCGCCTCATGGACGTGGGCCACGAACGACGAGCCGCCGATCGAGTTGCTGCTTGAGTACCGCGGCCGGATCCCCAGGTACTCCGCGACAAGCAACGCCGGCATGAAGTCGATACCGCACGTGAACAGCGCGTCGACGTCCGGCAGGGCCAGGCCAGCGTGGGCGAGGGCGCTGGCGGCCGCTTCGGCGTGCAGTTGCAGGGCGCTCTTGTGCGGCAGCACGCCGACCTCGTCGGCCTCGCCCACGCCGGCGATCGCTACTTTCGTGCTCATTTCTCAGGCGTCCGCGCGGTAGCGGCTGAGGTAGTCCTGGTTAAGCTCCAGCCCTAGACCAGGTCCGTCCGGGAGAAGATACTGCCCGGCGCTGAAAGGCAGGCGGTTGGCGATCAGGTTCCAGAACAGCGGGTCCCGGTCCGGGGCGAACGTCTCCAGGTAAGTGCCGTGCGGGATCGAGGCGAGCAGGTGGGCGGACACCTGGGGTTCCTCGTGATGGGCCATCTGCACCTCATAAGCCGAGGCGATGGCCGCGACCCGGCGCCATTCGCTTGGCCCGCCGATCCAGCTCGCGTCGGCGTTGCAGGCGTCGACCGCGCCGGAAGCGATCAGATCGCGCAGGCCAGCGCGGGTATCCTCGCTCTGCCCGGCGGTGACCGGAATGCCGGTGATCAGGCGGACGTCACGCATGGAGAGCCGGTCGTTCAGCCACCGGCAGGGCTCTTCAAACCAGCGCAGCCCGAGGTCGGCGGTCAGCCGGGCGAACCTGATCGCCTCGCTCCTGCTCCAGCCCTGATTGGCGTCCACCATCAAGACGAAGTCGTCACCACCGGCGTCCCGAGCTTGCCGGGTCCGCTCGGCGTCGGCGTCGGGTGACTGCCCGCCGACCTTGAACTTGCAGCCGGCGAAGCCGAGGTCGCGGTAGCTGGCGATCTGGTCGGCGACCGGTTTTTCCCCGGCGCCGTAGTATCCGCCAATGCAGATGGCCGGCAGCCGGTCGGTGTACCCGCCCCAGAGCTGGTAAAGCGGCAGGCCGACGGCCTTGCCAACCGCGTCCCACAGAGCGCTGTCCACGCAGGCCATGGCCTGCAGCGCCAGAGAACGGTCGCGCAGGATGTCGTAGGTCGACGGCAGCATCGCCTGCCAGCAGCCCTCGATGTTCAGCGCGCTGCGGCCAGTCACCCTGGGCGTGATCTCCTCGGCGATGATCTTGACTATCGTGGGCTGCTCGACGTCGGTGTCGCCGTTGTAGGCCTCGCCGGTCAGCCCTCCTGCCGTGCGGACCCGGGTGACGATCGTGCAGCGGCTGGTCATCGAGTAGTAGCTGCCGGAGAACTTGCGGGCCAGCGGCACTCGCACCGGCACGACTTCCACGCGCTCGATCACCAGGTCGGCGGGGTCGAGGCGGGCGGTCGCAGGCGCGCTCACGAGCTACTCACCGGATCCCTTGGCGGGGCGTAGCATTCGAGCAGCTGGCAGCCGGCTGGCCCGGCTACAGCACTATGCGGCGCTCCGCCTGGCAGCAGGAAACCCTCGCCGGCGGCCATGGTCTGAGCCTTGCCACCCGCGATCAGCTCGAGCGAGCCGGCCAGCACCTGACCGAATTCCTCGTTGTCATGGCTGTGCTCTGGCACCACCGCGCCAGGCTCGAGCGAGTAGAGAGCGGCGGTCAGCCGGTCACCGTGGGCCAGCGAGACGGTGATGCCAGGGAGCAGCGCGGCGCCGGCCAGCTCGGTCCACCGCAGCGCGGGATCGGAAGACGCCATCTCAGGCAGCCGCCGGCGGCGGCACGAGCTGGGTGATCTGGACCACCACGCCGTCCGGGTCCTTGACCAGGCAGACTCGCCAGCCGCCTTGCGGTGTCATCACCGTGGTCGGAGTCGTGACGAACTCCGCCCCGGCCGCCTCGAGCTCGGCGTGCACCTTGTCGGTATCGTCGGTGAGCACGGCGAACCTGGTCAGGCCGCGCGCGTTCTGAGCCGGGGTGCCTGCGCCCTCGCCGGTCTCCGGCGACCACTGGACGACATCGAGCACCGTCGCCGTCTCGTCATCGCCGAGGCGCAGGTGCACGAACCGGCACTCCTGATGAGGCACGGCGAAAGCCTCGGCGAGCTTCGGATTGTCGACTGTGCGCTCGGACAGCACCTGGAATCCGAGCCGACGGTAGAAGTCGACCGAGCGGTCCAGGTCTTTGGCGTTGATGGCGATGTGGAAAAGGCGGGTCAGCACGTGGCCTCCGATCAGCGTGGGCGGGCGATCAGCGTTTGCGGGCGATCAGCGCGGGTCGGCGAAAGGCATCAGCTCGTCGGCCAGTCTGGTGAGCTCGTCGAGCGCGCCCCGCAGGCTGTCGTGTTCAAAGGAAGTGTCGGCGATCAGCAGCCTGACGCCGAGCTCGCGGTACCGCTCGACCGTGGCCGCGTCCATCGCGGCCTGGGTGACGGGGCGGGCCGACAACTCGATCTCGTCGAGCGAGCGGCCGTTCGCCGCGAGGTAGCCAGCCAGCGTCCGCAGCTTGGCTTGCAGTTCGTCGGGCGCGATGTACAGCGGGTGCCAGCCGTCGGCCACGGCCGCGACCCGGCGCAGGACGCCGTCGCTCTTGCCGCCGCACCACAGCGGTATCGATGGCCGGCAGACCGGCTTGGGATAGAACTTGAACCCGCTGTAATCGAAGAAGTCGCCGTGGAAATCGATCTCGTCCGCGGTCCACAGGTGCCTGAGCAGCTTCATGTACTCGGTGGTGCGCCGGCCCCTGCTCTCGAACGGCATCCCGAAGATCTCGAACTGCTCGCGCATCCAGCCGGCGCCGATCGCCACGATCGTGCGACCGCCATTGAGCACGTCCAGGGTGGCCAGCGCCTTGGCGGTGTTCAGCGGGTGGTGCCAGCCGGCGATCAGCACCGACGTGCCCACCTTGATCCGCTGCGTCGCGGCGGCGGCCCAGGCCAGGGTCAGGATCGTGTCCAGGTAGGGGGTGTCGGGCGGCCAGAAGAACTTGCCGTCTTCCCGGTACGGGTACCTGGTCGAGATCGCCGTCGGCAGCGCCACGTGGTCGGTCATCCACAGGGAGTCGAAGCCGAGTTCCTCGGCCTTGGCCGAGAACGCCGTGATCGCTTCAGGTCCCGCGAACGGGCCGGCGCCCGGCAGCCGCAATCCGAATCTCACGTGCGCGTCCTTCCTCTGGCCGGCCGGCTGCCCGCGGCGCCGCGCGAGGCCAGGTCCTCTTCGAACCTTTCCAGGCTCAGGTGGACGACCACGAGCCGCTGCACCTGGGCGAGGTTGCGGGAGCGCATGGAGGCGAGGATCGCCCGGTGCTCGCCGTGCCACTCGTGGTGGCGGCGGACGCTGGCGCGCAGGTCGCCCGACAGCGAGCGCCACGCGTCACGCAGCATCACCTCGACGTCGTAGAGCCAGCTGTTGCCGGTGATCTCCACGACGGCCAGCTCGAATGCGAGCGGCTCCCACTCGTAGCCGGGATCGCCCCGGAGCTGGCGATCTTGCCCGTCGAGGAACCGCTGCAGCTGCTCGAGGTCGTCCTCGGTCGCCCGCTGCGTGGCAGCGATCGTCGCGGCCAGCTCGATGCCCATCCTGGTCTCGATCAGGTTGCGCAGCGCGTGTTCCTCGGTGGCGTCGAACAACGCGGTCGCGGAGCCGGTCCAGGCGTCGGGCGCAGCCGCCACGTACATGCCGTCGCCGCGCCTGACATCGATAAGCCCGATGGTGGAAAGGACCCGCAGCGCCTCACGCAGCGAGGACCGGCTGACCCCGAGCTGCTCGATGAAGACCCGCTCTGGCGGCAGCTTGTGCCCTGGCGCCAGGCCGTTCTCCTCGATGAACGCCCGGATCGCCGCCACCACCCGCTCGGTGACGCCCGACGCTGGTGCGGTGAGGCCGCTCGGTGATGCCACGGCGCCGACGGTACGGGCTATTTGTCAGACAAGTCAAGCCTTGCGGTGCGGATTGCAAGCATGCTTGTATGACATCCGATATACCGGGCGACGCGGGAGTTGTCATGACGACACGGCTGGGAGTGCAGCTGACGCCCTCAGCCGCGTCGGGCGAGCTGGTCGCGCTTGGCAAGCGGCTGAGCGAGTCCTTCGACCTGATCTGGGTTCAGGACCAGATGCTGGCCCGCAACGTGTACGCCCTGCTCGGCGCTATCGCCCACGCCGGCTGCGGTGTCGGCACCAACGTGACCTACCCGGCGGGCCGCAACCCGATCGAGATGGCCTCCGCGCTCGCCACGGTCGGCGAGCTTGTCCCCGCCGGGCGTGATCTCGTGGTCGGCATCGGCACGGGCGGCGCCCTGGTCAACAGCCTGTTCCGCAAGGAGCATCCGGTGACCGTGGTCAGGGAGACGATCGGCCTGATGCGCGCGCTGTGGCAGGGCGAGACCGTCGAGCTGGACGCCTACCCGGTGCTCGGGGCCGCCTGCGGCTATCGCCCCGGCGCCACGGCCACCTTGACTTACCCCGTGCCACGGCCGCCTGACATCCTCATCGCGGGAGTGGGACCGCGGATCCTCGCGGTGGCCGGAGCGCACGCCGACGGGCTGATCTGCGCCAGCAACCTGCCTACCCTGTCGCTTGCGTCGCTGCGCAGCGGCCGGTTCGGCGAGCTGTCGGGCCTTGGCCGCGCGCTCGCGGCCAGGCCGGCGGACCTGGCGCCGCTGCGGCTCGTCTTCGGCATCAACGTGTCGGTGTCGCGTGACCGCAAGCTGGCCCGCGCGCACGCCAGGCGCCAGCTCGCCCTGGTGGTAGGCAATCCCCGGCTGTGGCCCGATCTGGCCGCGGTGGGCCTTGACACCGACTCGGCGGGCGAGGTCAAGGAAGCGTTCGACGCGGGACTTGGCATCGAAGGCGCCGCCGCCCGCATGTCGGACAGCCTGGCCGACGCGCTGATCGTGGCTGGCACGCCCGAGGACTGCGCTGGCCAGGTGACGAAATTGCGTGACCTGGCGCTCGCTGAGGGTTACCAGGAGTTCTACCTCGGCGCGCCGCTCGGTCCCGACCCGCGGGAGGCGGCGGAGCTCCTGGTCACCGAGCTCGTGCCGGAGGTCTGGCCGGAGCGCGGGAGCTCGCGATGACACCGAACGGGAACGGGACGGCAAGCACGATCGTCACCACCAGCCGGGACGGCGTCATCGAGCTGAAGCTGAACCGGCCGGACCGCCGCAACGCGCTGACCTCGGGGCTGCTGCGGGAGCTGCGCGTCCATCTGACGCTGATCGGCGACGACCCGGACGTACGGGCGGTCATACTCACCGGGTCAGGCGACGCGTTCTGCGCGGGCGCCGACCTGAAGGAAATCCCGCCTGAGGCGCCCGCCTGGCTCGGCCAGACCAGGCTCAGGCTGATCGCCGACGTGCTGCGGCGGCTGCGCGAGCTTGAGCAGCCCACGATCGCGGCGGTGAACGGGCCAGCCGTCGGGGCGGGCTGGGGCCTGGCGCTTGCCTGTGACCTGTGCTTCGCGGTGAGCGGCGCCAGCTTCGGCCTGCCCGAGGTGGCCAGGGGGTTCCGGTTGCCAGAGCCGCTCACGCGGCGGCTGGTGGAAGTGGCCGGCCCGATCCGGGCCGCGGACGTCATGTTCGGCGGGCAGTCCTATCCCGCTGAGCACGTGCTCGCGGCCGGCTGGGTGACCAGGGTCCTGCCGGGAGCACCGGAACTGTCGGAAGAGGCGTGGCGGTTCGCTGGCTGCCTCGCCGCCGCGCCGCGCCGTGCCGTCGCCGGGGCGAAGCAGTCGCTGCGACCGGACAACGCCATGCCCTCGGCGCGCCTGGCGTGGACCGACGACTAGCGGGTGACGATGACCGGATCAGCGGAACGAGAGGCGCTGCGGGCGTCGGCCAGGCGATTCGTGCAGGCCGAGTGCAGCCAATGGCACTGCCTTGAATGGGACAGGGCGGGGCATTATCCCAAGCACGTCTTCGACCAGATCGCCGCCATGGGCTGGTACGGCATCAGCATTCCCGAAGCCGACGGCGGCAGCGGCGGCGCCGCCCGCGACCTGCTCGTCGTGGCCGAGGAACTCGGCCGGGGCAGCACCGACCTGGTCGCCTGCTACAGCCTGACGCTGTCCGGCCTGCGCAATCTCATCGCTCACGGCTCGCCTTCCCAGCGTGAATGGCTCGTCCCCGCGCTCATGGGCGGGGAGACGAGGTTGTCCATCGGGATCACCGAGCCAGGAGCGGGCTCCGACTCCGCCGCCCTGGTCACCAGCGCCCGCCGGGACGGCGACTCCTACATCGTCGCTGGCCAGAAGACCTTCTGCGAGGCGGCGGGACTGCCGGGCACGCTCATCCAGCTCTACGCGCGCACCGACCCGGCCGCGCGCAAGGGGCGCGGGATCAGCATGCTGCTGCTCGACCCGGCCACGGCCGGGGTGACGCTGCGGCGGCTGCCGACGATGGGCCGCAACCTCACCGGCGTGTACGAGGTGTTCCTCGACGATGTCAGGGTTCCGGCGGCGAACCTGGTCGGCGCCGAGCACAACGGCTGGCGCGAGCTTGCCGCCGAACTGCCGCTCGAACGGCTGATCATCAGCGCGGGCTTCGTCGGGGCGACCCTCCAGGTACTCGATGACACCCTGCGCCACGTGAGCGAGCGTGAGCAATTCGGCCGGCCACTAGGTGACTTCCAGGCCGTGGCCCACCCGCTGGTCGACCTGTACACCCGTGCGGAGGCGATCCGGCTGCTTGTGTACCGGGGCGGTGAACTCCATGAGGCCGGAGCGCCCCACGTCAAGGAGGCGTCCATGGCCAAGGCCGCCTCGGCGGAGCTGTACGCGGACGCCACGCGGTGCGCCATGCAGCTGCACGGCGGCTACGCCTACGTCACCGAGCACCCGCTGACCATGCACTACGCGGACTCGGTGATCGCCACGGTGGCGGGCGGCGCGACGCAGATCCAGCGCAACATCGTCGCCCGCCAGCTCGGGCTCAAGCCGGCGTGAGGGGGTGAAAGCGATGCTCGCCCTCGACGGGGTCAAGGTACTGGACGCCGCGTCGATGCTGGCCGGCCCCTACGGGGCCACGCTGCTCGGCGACATGGGCGCCGAGGTGATCAAGCTGGAGCCGCCGGGAGGTGACGAAACCCGCCGGATGGGACCGCGCAGGGGCACGGACAGCGGCGTTTTCGTCGGCGTCAACCGCAACAAGCGCAGCGTTCAGGTGGACCTGGCCGGCCCGGACGGGCAGGAGGTGCTGGCCAGCCTGGTCCGGTGGGCCGACATCGTGGTGGACAACCTGCGTCCGAAGGCACGGCTGGCCCTTGGCCTGGACTACGAGTCGCTGCGGCGGCACAACCCGGCCGTGATCTCCGTCTCCGTGTCTGCCTTCGGTCCCACCGGGCCGTACGCTGGCAGGCCCGGCATCGACCCGGTGGCGCAGGCGCTGAGCGGGCTCATGTACGTGACCGGGTTCGCCGATGGCCTGCCGGTCAAGGCGGGCCCGCCGGTGGCGGACGCGGTCTGCTCGGTGCTTGCCGCCTTCGGCGCGGTCTGCGCCTTGTGGGCGCGGCAGCGCACCGGCGAGGGGCAGCAGGTCGATGTCGCGCTCATCGACGGGCTGATTCACATCCAGGCGCCCTACACGGGCAGGTACTTCCTGCTCGGCGAGCAGCAGCAGCGGCAGGGCAACGCGATTGACTGGTACGCGCCCTACAACGCTTACCGCTGCCGCGACGGCCAGCACGTGCACCTGGCCTGCTTCAACGACAAGTTCTTCGGCAAGCTGTGCGCTGCGCTCGGCCAGCCTGAGCTGGCGGCGGACGAGCGGTTCGCCACCGGCGAGGCTCGCGTCGCCCACCGGACCGAGCTCGACGAGATCGTGGCTGACTTCCTGGCTGGCCTTGACCGGACGCGAGCGCTCGACCTGCTCTGGGAGCACGACGTGATCGCCGGGCCGGTCAATGACTACGCTCAGGTCTTCAGCGACCCGCAGGTGCTGCACAACGAGATGGCCGTGGAGGTGCCGCACCACGCCGGGCCGTTGCGCGTGACGGGCGTGCCGGTCCGCCTGTCGGCCACGCCGGGCGCCGTCCGCAGGCCGCCGCCCGCCCTCGGCGAGCACACCGCCGAGGTGCTGCGCGAGCTCGGACTGGCCGATGACGTCATCGCGCGCGTGACAGGCGGCGCCGGTGATCAGGCTCTCTGACCTGTCGGTGCGGGACGCCAGCTCGTGGGCGGACGCGGCCGCGCGTTTCAGCTGGCCGGCGCCCGCTTCCTACAACATTGGCGCCGACTGCCTTGGGCGCCCCGGCGACGTGACCGCTCTGATCGAGGTTGGGGCGGATGGGCCGCGGCGGATTACGTTCGCCGAGCTTGGGTCTCGGTCAGGACGGCTCGTGGCGGGGCTCATGGCGCTCGGGCTCCAGCCAGGCGACCGGGTCGTAGTCAAGCTCGGCCAGGGCGCTGACCTGGCGACCGCCGTGCTCGCCGTGCTCAGCGCCGGCGGCATCGTCGTGCCGGTCTCGAACGTGCTGGCCGCCGACGCGGTCCGCCACCGGCTGACCGACAGCCGACCCCGCATCATGATCGCGGCCGGCACTGAGGTCGAGACAGTGCTGGCCGCCGAGGCCGGGGCGGTTCTGGTGAGCACCGGCCGCGCGCTTGACGAGCTGATCGCGGGCGCGAACGGCCCTGCCCCCTTCGCCGCGACGTCGCCGGACACCCCGGCCATGCTCCTGTACACCTCGGGCACCACGGGCAAGTCGAAGGGCGTTGTGCATGCGCACCGGGTGCTGCTCGGTCACCATGGCATTGACTACGCGCTGAATTTCATCCGGCCAGCCGACGTTGCCTACAGCCCGGTGGACTGGGCGTGGGCAGGCGGCTTGCTGCTCGGCCTGCTCGTGCCGCTGGCGCACGGCATTCCGGTCGTGGCCTTCCGCGAGTCCAGATTCACGGCCGGGCGTGTCCTCGGCGTGCTGCGTGACTGCGGCGTGTCGGTGGGGCTCTTCCCGCCGACGGCTCTGCGGCTGCTTCGTCAATCAGGCGAAGTCACCCCGGCGATGACCAGGAGCCTGCGGCTGCGCTGCCTGGTCACCGGCGCGGAGGCGGTGGAACCTGACTTGCTTGAGTGGGCCAGAGCGGATTTGCGGACCGAGGTGAGCAACGCGTTCGGCCAGACGGAGGCCAACGCTCTCATCGGGCATTCGCGCGTGCTCGGTCAGCTCGATCCCGCGTGCCTCGGCAAGCCTTACCCGGGGCATCAGGTCTGCCTGCTCGATGAGAACCTGCGACCGGTTCCGGCTGGCGAGCCCGGCCAGATCGCCGTCAGGGCCGATGACCCGGTCGCCATGGTCGGGTACTGGCACGCGCAGGCAGCCACCGAGGCCAAGGTCGCCGCTGGCTGGCTGCTGACCGGCGACATCGGCCAGACCGACCAGCGCGGGCAATTTTTCTTCCATGGTCGTGATGACGACATCATCAAGAGCGGCGGATACCGTCTGGGGCCGGCCGAGATCGAGGCGGCGCTGCTGGCGGACCCGTCCGTGGCCGAATGTGCTGTCGTCGGGCTGCCTGACCTGGTGCGCGGGCAGGCGGTGACCGCGTTCGTCCGGCTGCGTCCTGATCAGCGGCGCTCGCCTGACCTGGCCGCGCGACTACAGGAACGGGTGCGTTCGGCGGTCGGCCCGCATGCCGTCCCTCGCGCGATCCATTTCGTCGCTGACCTGCCCTGGACCAGCACAGGAAAGATCAGCAGAGCTGCTTTGCGTACGCAGATATGAGAATCTGCCGTTATGGCACTCACACTCGCGCAGCTACTCGACGTTCGTTTCTTCAAGGCGTTCGACCTTGACAACGACGGCCGGATGCTGGCCGGCAGCGATGACACAGGCTCCAATCAGCTGATTGAGATCCTGCCGGACGGTACATCGGTGGCGCTGACCGCTCTTCCCGGTGCGTGCACCGGGCGCTATCTGCCAGGCGAGCGTGCCGTGATCGTCTCTCACGACGAGGGCGGGAACGAGCAGCACCAGCTCTCCCTCCTGCGGTTGCCTGTTCCTTCAGGCAAGCCGGCCGGCCTTGATGACCTCGAGCCGCTGGTGCACGACCCGAATTACATGCACGTGCTCGCGCAGGTGCGCCCCGGTCAGATCTGCTATTTCGTCAACAGGCGGAACGGCGTCGACTTCGACCCGGTCATCCGCCAGCTCGCCGACGGCTCGGAACGGCAGCTTGTGCTCGCGGACGCCATGTTCGACGGCGCGGCGATCTCACCGGACGGCCGGTGGCTGGCCCTGACCGTGGAGTCCAAGGTCACGGCGGCTTCCTCGCACGTCGTGCTCGTGGACCTGTCTGCACCGGCCGGCCAGGAGCGGATGGCTGAGGTCACGCCGGCCGACGCACCGGCCATGAACGGCGAGCTGGCCTGGTCGCCGGATAGCGCCAGCCTTTATTTCAGCTCAAGCAATGACAGGGAGTTCTTGGGTGTCGCGCGGTATGAGGTCGGGGCGGGCCGGCTGACGTGGCTGGTCAGCGACTATGAGGCCGACCTTACCGGGTGGCTGTCTCCTGACGGCTCGACTCTGCTGGTTGAGCGCAACGTCGACGGCGCCTCCGCGCTCTTCCTGTATGACGCCGTCAGCGGGGAGATGCTGCGGGAATTGCCGCTGCCAGACGTCGGCACCGTCATCGCGCACCGCCTGCCAGCACCGCGCTGGGCGCCGGATTCCGTTTCTGTAGCGCTCTCGATCAGCGGGCCCGCGCTGCCAGGAGACATCCTGCTCGCCGAGCGTGCGCCTGGCGCCGTCGGCCCTCGGATGCTCACGCGGTCGGCGGCTGCGCTCGGCGGCGAGCGGCCTGTCCGTCCGGAGCTGCACCGAGTGCCGACCCCGGACGGCGAGGTGGTGCCGTGCATGGTCTACCGGGCAGCGGACTCGGCTCGAGACGACCTGGCGGGCTCGGCTGTGCTGCTCGTGCACGGCGGGCCAGAAGCCCAGTCGATGCAGAACTTCGACGTCACCGTGCAGGCGCTGGCCGGCGCCGGGCACACCGTGCTTGTGCCCAACGTGCGCGGGTCGACGGGGTATGGCAAGCGCTGGTACTCGGCCGACGACGTGCACCGCCGTCTCGACTCGGTGGCCGACCTGGCAGCGCTGCACAGTTATCTGCCCAAGCTGGACCTCGACCAGGAGCGCGCGGCGTTGTGGGGCGGCTCGTACGGCGGGTACATGGTGCTGGCCGGGCTGGCGTTCCAGCCGGAGCTGTGGGCCGCTGGCGTGGACATCGTGGGGATTGCCTCTCTTGTGACCTTCCTCGAGAACACCTCGGCCTATCGCAGGGCCTACAGGGAAAGGGAGTACGGCACGCTCGCCCGCGATCGCGAACTGCTGCACTCGGTGTCGCCGCTAACCAGGATCGACGACATGCGGGCGCCGCTTTTCATCATCCACGGCGCCAACGACCCGCGCGTGCCGCTCAGTGAGGCCGAGCAGATTCACGCGGCCCTGACCAGCAGAGGTCGCGAGTGCGAGCTCCTGGTCTACGGCGACGAGGGCCACGGCCTGGCCAAGCGGACGAACCGGGCCGACGCGCTGCCGAAGGCCTTCGCATTCTTGGCCCGGCATCTCGCCGTCGTCGCCATCTGATCGGGCCGACGGGGGGTCGTGGGCTGGTCGCGGCGCGGGTTAGGACTGTTCGCTCATGCCTGCTGCGTCACCTGGGGTCGTACTGCGGCTCTCCCGCCGGGACGCCAGCCCGGTCGATGGCCTCGATCAGCATCCTTACGGCCCCCGGCATTTCCACGAGGGCGTGTCGCAAGTTGTCGAGTTCCTGATCACCACGCGGGTTGGCTTCCGCGGCGGTCTCGGCCGCGTCGTAGTCCTCCATGCGATCACGCGCGGTCTGCACTTCAGAGGAAACCAGCAGCTCCTCGAGCGCCTTGTCAGGCATGTCGGTTCCACCTGCCTGTCCGCTCGCTGTGACGTTGCCCTGGATAGGTTCCTGGCGCCAGGTACTGGTTGGCACTACCCACGGCCACCGCGATACGCGGCCAGGACGATCGTGAAATCGTTGGTCAATTCCCCGGCATGGAGGTCCCTTACGATTCCTTCATGGCGTGGTTGGAGCGTTGTTCGGCCTGATGGATCGTGAGGCTGCGGTGCCCGATGCCGGGATGGATGAGCCGCTGGCATGGTGGGGCCGGGTCGAGGTGGTCGGCCCGCTCGGCGGCGGGAACCGCAACTCGGTCCTTGAGATCCGGATCGGGCAGCGGCGACTGGCAGCCCGCAGGTCCCGCCGCAGCCCGGCTAGCCTGGACTGGGAGATCGCGCTGCTGGATCACCTGGCCAGCCACGGCCTGCGCGTGCCGGCGGTGGTGCCAGCGCGGGACGGGCGCCGTCACATCGACGGTGTCGTCGTGCAGACCTGGCTTGACGGCACTCCGCCCGGTGATCATGACTGGCCGGCCGTCGCGGTCGCGTTGCGGAAGGTGCACGCGCTGACGTCGGGCTGGCCGCAACGGCCCGGTTTCGCCTCCACCCGTGAGCTGCTCACCGCCGACCGGGGCGGCGACGTCGACCTGTCCAAGATGCCCGGCAGCGCTGTGGCCGCCTGCCGCAGCGCCTGGTCAGCGCTGGCCGGCACGCCGCAGGCTGTCGTCCACGGCGACCCCGGCCCCGCCAACATCCGCGTCACCGACGCGGGAGCGGGCTTGCTGGACTGGGATGAGGCCCGCGTCGATTACACCGACCTCGACTTGGCTGAACTTCCCTGCAGCGACCTGCCGCGCCAGCGCCTGGCCGCGGCCCGGACCGCTGCCACCGCCTGGGAGGCCGCGAACGGCTGGAGCATCGAACCCTCCTACGCCCGCGGCCAGCTCAGGCTCCTGCAATCGGGCAAGGACAGCTTTGCCTGACCGGTGTAGATCCTGGGCGGACTCGGCTGGACCCGGGTCAACGACACCCTTGGCCCGGTCGTCCGAGACTGCGACGGTCGCGTCTTCTCTGTCAGCAACCTCGAAGAGATGCTGACCATCACGCCATTCACATTCTTGACTAGGTGAACTATCGTGCCTTCGCGGTCGTCCGAACTAAGTCACCACCGAGGCGATCTCAGCGAATTTATCGGCTGCGTTGTTCCGGGCGCGTCCGGCCCCGGAGTGATGAGCTCGACGAGGAAAAGGTGCCCAATGCCATCGAGTTGCCTGGCGAACTCCCAGACTTTGAGATCCGCCCCGTCCGGCTCACCAACAACGCGGTGTTCGAGGTCCTGACGCGCCGCGGTTCCGCAGGACAATCTGGGGCCGCTGAGGCTCGGCATGCGCTTCGCGTTCATCGCGAGGGATATCGCACGATCGCCGAGGTCCGATCGGAGTTGTCGTTCCTCGCCGCGCTCGCGGAGGAGCTGCGCGGGACGCGGATCGAGGTCCACCGCCCAGACGCTGCGCGCAGCGGCGAACTCGTCGTAGCGGTGGGCGGAGCAGACGAGAACGATGCTATAAGGTCGCGCTGTTGCGACCTTATGACCTGGGTGGACGGCACCGTTCTCAAATACGGCACCGACCTAGGACTCGCTGCGTGCACGCTCCTGGGGGAAGGCCTCGCCTGCGTGCACCGTCTCGCGGAGCGCTTTGAGCCGCCTCCGGGTTTCGCACTGCCCTGCTGGGACGCGGCGACAATGTTCTCCTCGGCCTCGCCGTTTCAACCTGGCCCTATGGAAACGTTCCTCCCGGCCCGGCTATCCGGACGCATACAGACGACTGCGGCGGGCGTTCCTTGACGCTACAGCAGGATCAGGCAGTTGCCGCGGGAACTGGAGGCTTACCTGCCAGTTTTGATGGCGGCGCGTCACGCGGTCACCCTGCCGTGGCTCGCCGCGAAGCACCGCCGCGGCGAGACCGACCTGCCCATCGGGCGCCATGTCGCGATCCGTGTCGCCGAGATGGAACGCTGCCTCACGGTGGCGTAGCAGCTGGGCTGGGAGTCGTGGCCCGATCGCCCCGAACGCATCCACCGCAGGCGGAGGCCTGCCGGTGAGCGACGCCGACCGGGCGATCCGGGTCTCTGCGGCTGTCGCTGTGTTCGCGGTGGCGGGCATCGCGGCCTATGTGTCGTACTGGCAGGCCTACGAGGTAGTGCGTGCGCACGGCGAGAACGGCGTCACCGCGCGGCTGGAACCGGTGACGATTGACGGGCTGGTGAACTGCCCGTCAATGGTCGTTTTGTACGCGGCGTGGCACCAGCTGCCCGTAACACATGATCGGCGCGTGGCTCGATCGACACTGGTCAGCGCTAGCGTGGACGGCATGAGCGCGGGAAAGCAGCCGGCGATGCCGATGCCGGAGCGCGAGCCTGCCGCGCTGCGTGCGGCGGTGGCGCGTCTTGATCCGGCGGCTCTGCCGAAGTTCGAGGCTGACTGGACGACTGCGATTGCTCGCACGCGAGATGAGTACAGCCTCCTGCCCGGCATTTCGTCGAGCACTGGTTCAGCTGGGTTGCCGTGGAACGCTGGCAGCGGCGTACTGTGATGCTTGCGGGAGGGAGGAACTTGGCAATGAGCCTTGAAGCGTCCGAGATGGTTACTATCCCTCGTTTCGAGCTTGATGCGATGAAGGCTGAGCTGAGGCGACTTCGACGTGAGGTCGGCCGGTCGGTGGCCAAGGCCCGCATTGAGGCCGATCCGGGTCCCGGTGATCACGCGTTGACGTTCACGCGTGATCAACTGGCCGAGGCATGGGGCGTCGGTGAGTGATCGCCTCGTTCGTTTTCCGGGGCAGTCCTGGCTAGACATCGATGCTCTGCCGCAATCGATCCGCTGGGCTGTTCAACGTGCGATCTTTCACCTGCTCGACGAGCCTGTCCCGACGCTTGCGGACCCATTTCCTGTAGACGGCCCACTGCCAGGAGCATACGAACTGCACTTGCCTGCCGATGACGTGACGATCTGGTACACGGTCACCGAGCACCAAGGCCAGGAAGTCATCAGCATCCAACATGTCCGGTTGGACACCTGACCCTCGCCCTTCGGCGGCGGCCTCGCTTGTCGCGCTGATGCGTGCATGGCCAAATCAGAACCAAAGGAAGGCTGCGGCGGTGCTCTATGTAGGCATGCTTACATTTCAGGGTAGTGAGTAAGAATGGCTCCATCAATATGAGCGACCGCTAACCCGCTATTAGCTCGTGTACGTAACCCTGCTTAGCCTGAATCTTTCGTGATCTTGGATCGCTGGCTTGAGGCGGTGGCTCCGGTCCATTTTTGGGACCTGGCCGTTGCTGTGTGCCGGCTGCCGTGCCGGTCGGGCGGGTTCCACGGTCCCGCGATGAGTGTCCTTTCTGGTCGTAGGAGTAGTTTGCGCTGGTCAGCCGGGCGAGAGTGCCTGGAGGCGGCTGAACGCGGCGGTGATGACCGGGTTCCAGGGCCAGGTGGCGGACAGGCGGAGCCGGAGGCGGCGGCCGCCGCAGACGATCCGCCCGGCGGCGCAGAACAGGCGGAGCCGGAGTCGTTTGGGTTCCCATCGGCGGGTGTCGCCGGTCAGGGCGAGCATGGCCATCCAGGCCAGGAGCTCGCAGGCCAGGGCGGTGATCTCGCACCAGATCTGGTTCTGGGCGTATCCGTGCAGGGGCAGGTTCCGCAGGCCGGTGTCCTTGGCATTGCGGATCCGGTCCTCGCAGCGGGCCCGGCGCCGGTGCCGCAACGAGGGCCGCGAGCTGGCCGCGTCTGGTGCTGGTGGCGAAGCAGGTGAACCGGTGGCCGTCAATGTCGGTGATCCGCAGCTGAGCGCCCGGATGGGGCCGTTCTTTCCGGGCGATGACCCGCATCCCCTTCGGCCAGCCCGACAAGTCCAGCAGCCCGGTCAGCTCCGCGACCCACGCCCCCGGCCGCTCGGTCTCGTCAGCGTCATAGGCCGGCGTCCAGGCACTGGCGGGGAGGTGCAGCACAAATGGCCGGTGAACTCCATACTCCCGCCGCGGCGGCCGGGATATTGAAGGTCCGCGAATCCTGGCTCAAGACCAAGGCAAGCGCCCGCCTGATCCACCTGGGTGTTTCGGTCCGTGCCGTGGCCTACTGGCGCGAGCGCCCGGACACAGTTCCCAGGGCCGCGATCTGTACTGAGGGCTTCTGACCTGGTCAAACAACCTTCCGGTCGGGGCTGGTTGGCTGGGTGGTGGGCCTAACGTCCCACCATGCGAACCGCCCCATCCTCATCGAAGGTGACCCGCTGCCCGTGCCTAGCACGAGGCCACGCTCGTTCAAGGCCGCACGATGACCGGCATTGCCCCGGCGCTGTCAGGCTACTTTCCAGCTCCGGTCGCCCAGCCGGGCGACCACGTCGATGCTGCCGCCCAGCGCGGCAACGTAGGAACGTATGACCTCGATGCCGGAAACCTCTCCGTGCTCAATCTTGGAAACGCGAGCCTGCGACACCCCGAGGACATCGGCCAGCTCCGCCTGCGTTACCCCCGCCGCAGTGCGCATCTCTGCCAGCTGGTGACCACGCACGTAGGCTTCCCGGCGCTCGCGTGCCGTCCGCTTGCCTGCGGCCTGATCCCCGGCACTACGCGGATCGGCCTCGCGTCCCCTGTCCTTGACCTCGCTCCACCTGGCGTAGTCGCTGCTCATCGCCTCTCCGCTTCCCCTGCGTCCAGCTCGGCAAGATGCTGGGCAAACCGCTCATCGGCGACCGGGATCATCTCCCGGTACCAGCCATCCCAATTCCCGGCCTTGTCACCAGCAACCAGAAATATCGCCTCCCGCCGGGGATCGAATGCGAACAGCAGGCGGATCTCCGTGCTGCCCGACGATGGCGGCCTCAGCTCCTTCATGTTGTGGTACCGGCTGCCCCTGACCCGGTCAGCCAGCGGCCGCCGTAACGCAGGGCCATTCTCAGCAAGCGTCGATTGCATCCTCGATCAGGTCAGCGGTATCCGGATCGCTCTTGCAGATCGCCAGATACCACGCCTCGACTTCTGGGTGCAGGCTCACTTCCCACGGCATACCCTGGACTATAACCAATCAGTCATGTCCGGGCCTCCCGATTCCGTCAGCAAACCCGGGAACAGCCGCCTGCAGTTCGCATAACGCTGATGCCACGACACCAATCGCGCAGTTCACTGCCATGGTGGGCCTAACGTCCCACCATGCGAACCGCCCGATCCTCATCGAGGGTGACCCGCTTCCGGTCAGTCTGCGCAGGTCACGTACCGTCAAGGCTTTCGAAGAGCGTGCCTGCGCCGACGCTCCCCTGTGTCACGGCTCACGCGCCGAGGCTGACCGCGAACTGACCGTAGCCTGGCCGGTACACCTGGTCGACCCAGGCCCGCACCGCGGCGATGGCCTGGTCGCGGTCCTCGCCAGCTAGTTCCCACCAGCGCCGCGACGGCGCCGGGGAAGGCACGTCGGCGTCCGCGCCGTCCGGGGAACCCGAGCCGATCTGGGCTGCCAGCGCGGCGAGGTGGCGGTCGAAGGTGCTGGCGAGCCTGGCGAGGTCGGCGATGCGCCGGCTGGTCTCGGCCGTGCTTGCGGCTTCGCGGGCGTCGAGCCGGGCGATCTGCTCGGCGTGGGCGGCGAGCTGGTCCAGGATGGCTGTCATCGGGTCGCCGGTCACGGTCAGGTCCACCCGCAGAAGGAGCCGTCAGTGCCGTCGAAGTCGTCCGGAACGTAGTCGGGGATCGAGGAGTAGCGGTCCCGCGACGTGATCGCCATTCTTGCCGGGATCAGCGGATGGAGGCGGCCGGTGCGGCGGGCGCGGTGATAGGCGGGGTTGTTCCACGCTCTGGGCAGGCGCGCGATGACGGGGGCGCAGCCGCCGCGGATCACAAGGGCGTACCCGGCCGGGAGCTGGCGGATCATGTCCGGCGTGGCGACGTCGTGCCAGGTCTTGTGGTAGTCGCCGCGAATCTTCCAGGCGGCCTGACCGCAGAGCTTGCTCGCCGCGGCGAACAGCGGCGCGACCGGGGCGTCTTCGGTCACCGGCTCGGCGATCATGTACAGCGTGCCGCGGTCAGCCAGGAAGGTGCCGATCGCGAAGCCCTGGCCGGGTTCGGGCAGCACGCTGGCGGCCAGCGCGGGATCGGCCATGAAGCTCAGCGCCCGCGACATGACCATCCGGACAGTGGCTACCGTCTTCTGCGCCTCGGAGGTGAGCTCGGTCAGGTTCATCGCCCGCTGGCCGGCGCCGGCGCTGATCAGGATCTGCTCGGCTTCGCCGGGGCTCGCGCCGGCGACCCATCCGGCTACGGTGCGCAGGTCCTCCCCGGCCAGGGCAGCGGCGTGGAAATAGGCACGCAGGTAGTCGCTGGCCTTGTTCGACCAGAACGTGGCGTCCTCGATCCCTTTCCGCGACACGGCGTTGGCGAACGCGTCGGCCCTGCGGATCGCGGTCGCCGGATCTTCACACCCGGCGACGGGAGACCAGCGGATCGTCGACTCGACACCGCCGATGCGCTGGGGATTGAACACGTACACCGGGCCCGTCCACGACCGGGCGTCACCGGTCAGCCCGTACACGTCGGCCTTGGTCGTCATGGCGATAGTCCAAGATGACATCGGCGAGGAAAGCAGTCTTGTAGGTGCGTGGCGGGGCTATGACCAGGACGTGTTCTTCCAGCGGCACCCGCAGGCGATGCCGGTACTGAGCGCGGCCGAGGAAAATGGAGTGGGCTGCCGGGACGATGATCCGCGCCCACAACGGCAGGGACCGGCGGATTCGCTTGGACCGGCGCAGCGCCGCCAGGCGGCCCCACCGCAGGTGCAGGCTGAACGCGGTCGCGAATCCTTTGCCAGGGTGCAGTCTGAGGTGGAGCCGCAGCCGGAAATGCCTGGCCCGGTTGCCGGGCAGGTACTTCGCGGGCAGGAACGCCCATGTCGCGACGGCAGCGAAGAGCAGTAAAAGGGCCAGGGCAATCGCGAGTTCGATCGCGTACTTCATCATCGTGTGCTCCCGTTCTTGGCGGCGAGGACCGCCCTGCGAAGCGCCGTGCGGGCCGTGCCTGGGTGAAGGTCGGCCTTCGGCGCGAGTTCGGCGGAAATCTTCGAGACCTTGTCGAGGGGAATGGAGGCAAGCGGGCCGTAGCTCTCGGCGGCCAGCGACAGGAAAACCGCTGTCTTGGTGCCGGACCGATGGGCAATGGGCTTGGGTGCGGCCGGGAGTTGCTTGATTGCGGCGGGCGCGGTCGCTTGCCTCGAGTGATCGGCTTGGCTCGCCGGCGAGGTGGGGCATTCGGTGATCACCCAGGCCCGGAATCCGCGGAGCGTTGACCGTGGGGCGAGCGCCAGCCTCACAAGCCACAGGACCAGTGCGCCTAGAGCGGCGAGCGGCGCCCTTTCGTCGTTACCCGGCTGGTCTTGGCGGGCCCGATTGCGGGTGATCGTCCAGGTGCGGACGACGCCGATCAGCGTGTCGGACGCCAGGGCGTAGGCGACCGGCGGCATTACCCAGATCGCCAGGCCACGCCAGCCCGGCGCGGCGGCGATCGCGTTCATGAACCGAGGTGCCGACGGCCGCTAGGTTCAGGATGCGGGCGCGGAGAGCGCGGCGGCCGTTCAGCGCCAGGGCGATGCCCCGACTCAAGAAAGCTAGAGCCAAGGGCCGGAGACGAGCCGCACGCGTGCCCATGGGACTGGATTACACCGAGCGGGCGCGGGAGTCGGGTCCGCCACTGGCTTCGAATATCTGGTCCATCATCTCGGCGCCCTTGGTCAGCGCTGGCACGAGCTGATGCCGGTAGATCAGCTCGGTCGTAGCGGTCTGCTTGTGCCCGGCTAGCAGCGAGATCGCCTCCACAGGGACGTCGTGGGCCGACAGCAAGGACACGAACGAGTGCCGCAATTCCCGTGGCACCCACTCGGTGCCAAGCCCGGCCGCCTCGGTGACGTTCCGGAAATCTCTCCGGACATTGTGATGATCCAGAGGCGTCCCGATCGACGAAGCGAACACCAGGCCGTGATCACGCCACAATGCCCCGGCCGCGAGTCTCTCCTCGGCCTGCCGGACCCACTGCTTGCGCAGCGCCGCCACGCATCTCATCGCCAACGCCAAGGTCCGTCGCGACTTCGGCGTCTTCGTGTCACCCCCCGTCCGGTCGGCCCGCCACACGAACACGGCGAATCGCTCGTGGCTGAAGCCAACCGCCACGACCGACTGCCATCTCCCGTCTACCCACGCGACGACGTGGTCCCACCGCAGCGCTCGGACCTCCTCCGTCCGCATCCCCGCGAGCAACGAGACCACATGTACGCCTCGAGCCGAGTGCCTTCAGCCGCCTCAAGCAGTGCCACCGCTTGCTCCAGCGTTAATGACTTCGACGGTCGCCCAGCCTGGCCCTTCGGTGCCTTGACCAGCGCAGCCACATTGCGGCCAACCAGGTCATGACGTTCCGCCTGGCGGATGCCCCGGACCAGGACGTTGTGGGCGATCTGGATGGTTCTGGTCGATATGTTGGCTGCGAGCGCCGACAATGCCGTCTCGACGTCACCGGCAGTCAACGCTGCGAGCTTCACGGAACCCAGGTGTTCTACCAGAGCCTTCGCGATCGTGCCCTTGTACAGTTCCACAGTCGCGGGGGCCTTGCCATCCAGTCCGGTGGCCAGCCAGTCATCGATCGCGTCCCGCACGGTGTAGCGAGGCTTGGACCGGACACCGCCGTCGATCTCGCGGTGCAGGTCCCTGAGCTTGTTCCGGACCTCGGCCTTGGTGCGGCCGGTCACCTTCCGGCGGATGCGCCGACCGTCCGGGCCGAAGCCAAGCGAGACAGCTCCGACGTATCTGTTCTTCGAGGCGACTAAATAGATCGCGTCCTCGCCGCGACCGCGGCGCCGAGCAGCCTGAGTCTGTGTCATGGCCGGGAGCCCGGCAGGGAGCCTAACAAGAGAGCCCGACACTTCAGGCTCCCAGTCTGGCTCCCGACGACGAGCAGGAGCAGGTTACGAGCTGGCGCACCGGTTCTGACCGGGCGTTTTTCGGTGGAGCTAACGAGACTCGAACTCGTGACCCCCTGCTTGCAAAGCAGGTGCTCTTCCAGCTGAGCTATAGCCCCAGGAAACTGCGGGTCAGGTGACCGGCGCTAGCTTACACCAGTCGGGATGCAGTCTCACGCGTGGAGAGTGGGCCGCTGCGGGCATGCGGAGGTGCCAGTCGGCAGTTGTAGTGGTGCATGACCACCTGACTTTCGGGACATGGGTTGCGGGTCGGCAAGGCAGCTGCTGGGGCGACTCTGTTGCCGGGCGAATGGTTCGGTCGCTGTCGCCCGGCCGGAACAGCTGGAGATGCACGCTCATCGACGCCTGCGCGCCCGGCGCGAGGCGTCGACCAGCGAAGCGAACTGCGGCGGCTCGACGATGGGGCGGCCCCGCCAGGGGGACATGCTGGTCAGGTCCGCGTCTGCGGACACGATCAGGAAGGCGCCGACCGCGACCGCGAGGTCAAGGATCCGGTTGTACTCCCAGCCCGGGCAGTCGCGGACCGTCTGCGGCGGGTCGATGATGCCGCCCCCGGAGGCATCGGCCATCTCGGTCAGCACGCGCAGGTACTCGTCGACCTCATCGTCTGGCGTCTTGAGGATTGTGGCGAGCACACGGCCCGTGTTGACCAGGATGTGCGGCGACAGCCACAACGCGAACTCCGCCGTGTCGCCTCCGGGTCCAGCGCGGCGATGTCCTGGCCGTCGAACCTGATCGTGCCCGACGAAGGTGCATACATCTGGTACAGCAGCTTGATGAGGGTCGTCTTGCCCGCGCCGTTTTCCCCGACGATCGCGACCGTTGCGCCTGGCGGGAGATGCAGGCTCACGTCACGCAGGATCGGTGTTTGGGTGCCGGGATAGGCGAAGGACACGTGGTCGAGTACCAGGCCGCGCTCGGCGGAAAAGGCCGCGCGGGCTGGCGGCAGGGCGGCGGGAGGCGGAGTCACGGTCTTCGTGCGGTCGACCAGCCACAGGTAGTAGCCGACGGCGCGCATGGCCTGCTGCAGCCACTGCCCAAGCGACACCAGGCCGAAGACGCCCCCGAGCAACTGAGCGCCCAGGGTCACGGTGAGCATGACCTGGCCTACGCTGCCGTGGCCGCGCAGCGCGGCCTGAACCGAGATCAGCACCCCGCCGAGGTAGCCGGCCGCGAACACGAGCCAGCCTGAGAGGACGAGCAGAGCCGACTGGCGCTCGGCTCTGCCCCTGGTGACAGTCACCTGGCGGAGCAGATCGTCGTGGCGATCCCGGATCTCGGCGGCGAGCCGGTAGACGCGCAACTCTTCGGCTGAGCTGGCGGTGCACGCCTGCACAAGCAGCGTGCGGCGCAGCCGTTCGGCCCCCGCGCTCTGCTGCTCGGCTCGTGCTTGCAGGACGTTGCCACGCCGCGAGGCGGCGACGGCAGGCAGCGCGAACAGCGGCAGGGCGAGCAGGCTCGGTGATCCAGGGACCGTAACGCGCTGAGGCCCGCTGCCACGAAGACGTCCCTGGCCGCCGCATCTGCCTCGGTTCCGCTACCTGATCGCAGCGACGCCGCATAGCTTTCCAGCAGCCTGACGACGTCAGCAGCCGACTCTGCCGCCACGCAGGGTGACGGTGCGGCGCCGGCCAGGCAAGAGCCTGGATCCACTTGCCGGGTCGGGTCGTCCACGGGGCTCGCTCCCATTCATCCGGACTGGCACTCCCGAGAGGCGATTGGAAACAGCTAATCCGGTTAGCGGTAGCGTAAACCCCTTTATAGGTCAGTGATAGTCAAAAATTCGATGAAATTTCTTGACCGGATGGTCAGCTACTTCCGTCATATCTCTTTTTATCATATTGATCAAGAGATACACGGCTAACCGGTTAAACTTCAGCTACCTGGCATTGTGCTTCTGCGGTAACCTAATCGGCAGATAGCCTATCTCGATCTGTTTCGCCGGGTTTACGCCAGCCACAGGCCCGGAGGCTGCGGAGCTGGGGCGCCCCGCTGTCGCTCACGCAGCAGCAGGGTGCCCCACCCACCCGCGCAAGACCGGGACACCCCCGAAGCCACTTCCGGGCATCACCCGCCCCGAAACTCCCAAAGCCCGTAAGTACACCGATAAATCGAGCGGACTATTCGTCCGCCGTAGTTGCCTCGGTCCACAGGTCAAGCTCGGCCCGGTCGGACTGGACCTTGCGCCACACGGCCGCCGCGCCGAGCACCACGACGGCGAGGATGATCAGCTTCTTCACCACTGCGTCCTTTACCCTTCAGCGAGTTTCGATCACCAGCGATCACGAGCGACCACCACCGACCGCGATAATCCGCGATCGACCACGATAAGCCGGTGATCGACCCCGACAGCCTAGCAAGCCGATCCGTCACCGCTGGCGGTCTACGCGCCTGGAATCCCAGACTGGCTCGGGTGCTTCATAGACCTCACCCGACTCGCCAAACACCAGGAACCGGTCGAATGACCGAGCGAACCATCGATCATGGGTCACCGCGAGCACTGTCCCCGAAAACCCCTCGAGCCCTTCCTGCAACGCCTCGGCGCTGGCGAGATCGAGGTTGTCGGTCGGCTCGTCAAGCAGTAGCAGTGTCGATCCGGCCAGTTCGAGCAGCAGGATCTGCAAGCGCGCTTGCTGACCGCCGGACAGCGTGCCGAATTGCTGCCTGGCACACGACTGCAACTCATACCTGGCCATCGCCGACATCGCCTCGTTGATCAGCATGGCGTGCTCGGTCATCAAGATCTCGAGCGGCGTGCGGTCCGCGAGGTCAGGACGGGCATGGGTCTGGGCGAACACCCCTGGCACGACCCGGGCACCAAGCCGGCACACTCCCGTATGCGCTACCGACGCCACCTCCTGCGGCGAGCCCTCGCCCAGCAGCCGCAGGAAGTGCGACTTGCCCGACCCGTTAGAACCAAGGACGGCCACCCGCTCGCCGTACCAGACCTCAAGGCCGAACGGCCGCATCAGGCCCGTGAGCTCAAGGTTCTCGCAGATCACGGCCCGCTTGCCGGTGCGCCCCCCGCGCAGCCGCATCCTGACGTTCTGCTCGCGCGGCGCTTCCTCTGGCGGTCCGGCCTCTTCGAACTTGGTCAGCCGGGTCACGGCGGCCTGATATCTCGACGCCATCCCGGCGTTGTAACTGGCCTTCTGCCGGTACATCCGCACCAGTTGCCTGAGCTTCTCGTGCTCCTCGTCCCAGCGCCGGCGCAACTCGTCGAGTCGCTCGATCCGGTCCCGGCGTGCCTGCGCGTAGGTCGCGAAGCCGCCGCCGTGCGTCCAGACGTTGCCGTCTTCGACCGTGATGATCCGCTGTGCGCAGCCGGCCAGCAGCTCCCTGTCGTGGCTGACCAGCAATACGGTCTTCGGCGTCGCTGCCAGCTGCTGCTCGAGCCACAGTTTGGCGGGCACGTCGAGATAGTTGTCGGGCTCGTCGAGCAGCAGCACCTCGTCCTTGCCGCGCAGCAGCGACTCGAGCACCAGCCGCTTCTGCTCGCCACCAGAAAGCGTCCTGACCTCGCGGTACTGACAGCGGTCGAACGGCACGCCAAGCGCGGCCACCGTGCACGCGTCCGCGTGCACCTCGAAGTCGTAGCCACCCGCTTCGCCCCACTCGGCGAGCGCGGCCGCGTAGCGCAACTGAGCCGGCTCGTCGTCGCGCTCCATCATCGCGAGCTCGGCCGCGTCGAGCCGGGAGGCCGCATCTCGCGGTCGCTGAGCGGCGATCGACAGCAGCAGGTCGCGGATCGTGGTCTTGTCCCTGATCCCCCCGATGAACTGGCGCATCACGCCAAGCCCGCCGCTCCTGGTGATCGTGCCCGACTGCGCCGCCTGATCCCCGGCGATCAGCCGCATCAGCGTGGTTTTGCCTGCGCCGTTGGGGCCGACGAGCGCGACCGTGCTGCCGTCACCGACGCGGAACGAGACATCGTCGAGCAGCACGCGCCCATCGGGGAGCGCCTGTGACAGGTGGGCCACTTCCACATGTCCCATCGGGCACACCCCCAGATCGCATAGCCGATTGCCTGCCTGACAATTGCCTGCCTGACAATAGCGAGGTGACCCCCGAAAATTCCAACGACAATTCCCGGATCCGGATCTCGGACGCCGACCGGGACAAGGTGGCCGCCATGCTCAGCAACGCGCTCGCCGAGGGTCGCCTGACCCCGGAGGAGCATGCCGAACGGCTCGACGCCATCTACGCGGCCAGGATCCACGCGGACATCGCGCCCATCATCAGCGATCTGCCGGGCGCGAGCGCGGCGCTGGCGACCACGACAGCCAGCGTGCTCGCCCACCCCGGGAACACGGGCATGATCGCGGCCAGAGGCAAGCGGGCCAAGATGCTGGCCTTCTTCAGCGGGGTCAGGAGAAAGGAGCCTGGGCGGTCCCGGCCGACATGCAGGCGGTCACTGTCTTCGGCGGCGTCGACCTGGACTTCAGGGAGGCAGTGCTGCCGCAAGCCGAGATCAATCTCAGGGCCATCTGCGTGCTCGGCGGCGTCAGCATCATCGTCCCGCCGGAAATGCAAGTGATCGATGATGGCTGGGCGCTCATGGGCGGTATCGAGGTACCGCCCGCCACCCCCGAGTCTCAAATGCCCGGAACGCCAGTACTGCGTTTTACAGGCGTGACGATCCTTGGCGGCGTTTCGGTGCGGCGCAAGCCACGTTAACAACCCCGAAGATTAACGCTGAAATAGTTCCGCCCAGACAATCAGGATCCCGCGAGCGCGAACGCGCTCGCGGGATCCTTGAGTCCGGCCCGCCGGTCCTTTCAAACCTGCGTGTATTTATCGTGACCTGGCGCCGGCCTTGAGCTTGCTGCCTGGTCTGGCTCTCCCCGCATGGCCTTTGGCCGGCCAGCCAGAGCCGGGCGCGTCCCTGCAGGTCAGGCAGGGACGACGACGGTCTTCATGATCTTGTCGGCAAGGGTCTGCCGCTTCTCGTCCCACAGCGGGAAGAGGTAGCCGACGTAGCAGATGATGCCATCCACGACGTGGCAGATGTCGCGAAGGAACGCGTTCAGCGTGCCGATCGGCTGCCCGGTCTCCTCGCTCAGCAGTCTCATGTTGAGCTGCTTCTTGCCCAGGCTCTGGCCCTGACCGCCGAGGATCCAGCGGTTGTAAACACCCCAGGCGAAGCTGGCGATGATACCGACGAGGAAGAACAGGACGCCGAGGAAGCCCACGTGAATGGCGGAGAAGATGATGAGGAGGATGTACGCCACGATGAAGATGGCAATCGATGGAAGGCCATCGATGACATAGGCGCCGACCCGGTGAATCCAGTCGGAGTACTGTGAGGCAGGGGCGCCTGAGTAAGACGGAGTACCCTGGTATGCCATTGGGGTGCCTTTCGTGATACGCCGGCCATTGAATCCGGCAGACAGTGCTGTACTTTGCTATCCTGGATGTTCCGGGGAGATTCGGTGTTTTCTATATCAATCCATACCGATGCAGCTGAAACAGCCAGCTTAGCGCAACAATCACGATCATGACCCTGGAAATGCGCCGCCTGGTCGCGATGGACGCTGGTCGTGGCGGTGATGCCAGAGCGAACACCCGGGCGACCAACACCGGTGCCGTTCCGACCACCAAAATCGCTGCGAGGTAGGCCAGCGGACTGGTCTTAGCCGCGGTTGCCCAAGCACCGTGAGTTAGCGCCACGGTAGCGGTCGTGAGGCCGCAGAACGGGCAAGGCACGCCAGTGAGAGTTCGCAGGGGGCAGGGCAAGCCCTGTCCGCCCGTGTGTGCCATGATCATCGGGTACACCGCGCCGATAGCGGCCGCACCAGCGCCGAACATGGTGATGTGCTCGGGGACCGAGTACATCCGCCTGATAATCACTGCTCTCCTGACCAGTCGAAACATCAGCATGTGGATGGTGCGAATCGTACGTGGTCATGGCCTTGACCGGGAACTTATTGCCCATCTAGTCCCGTTATTGTTAGCGGCTTGTTCTCCCGGGAGGCCGGCTCACCCGCTGATCGCGGGCCTATAGCCGATATATGCGGATGCTGGCCCCGGCTTACTCAGCGATGATCGGCCGGTACTCGGGCTCCCACATCAGGTTCCTGGCGTATCTGGACAGGTCGGCGCGGCGCGGCGCGCGGGCGACGCCGTCCTTCCAGGCCGCCTCGGCGACCGCGACGGCTACCGCCGCTGAGGTGTCACGCAATTCCTCGACCGGCGGAAGGAGCGCCGCTCCAGGACCGGAGGTATCGGTCAGGCTGGCTACCGCATGGGCGGCGGCCGCCAGCATTCCGTCGGTGACGCGGCTGGCCCGCGCGGCGATCACGCCCAGGCCGATCCCCGGGAATACCAGGGCATTGTTGGCCTGGCCAATGACGTAGCGAGTGCCATTGCAGAGCACCGGCTTGAACGGGCTTCCGGTAGCGACCAGCGCCCTGCCTTCTGTCCATCTGAGCAGGTCGGCTGGCGTCGCCTCAGCAAGTTCGGTCGGGTTGGACATTGGCAGTATCACCGGGCGGGCGGTGTGCGCGGCCATTTCCCTCACGATCTCCTCGCTGAACGCGCCCGCCCTTGTCGAAGTACCGATCAGGATCGTCGGGCGAACCTGGCCGACGACCTCGCGCAACCCGATGCCGCCGTCTGCGCCATGAGCCCAGCCTGCTACTTCGGCCGGATCCCGGGCGCTACGCCGCTGGGAATCGGTCAGCCCTTTCATGTCCCGCGTCAGCAGGCCAGCCCTGTCGATAGCCCAGAACCGGCTTCGCGCCTGCGACTCGGTCAGGCCGGCCGCGACCATCTCGGCGCGAAGCTGGTCAGCGATGCCGGTGCCCGCCGTGCCGGCTCCGAAGACCACAACCCGGTGATCTCGCAACTCCGTGGCGGTGGCCTTGACGGCGGCGAGCACGGCGGCGAGGTTCACCGCGCCCGTGCCCTGGATGTCATCGTTGAAGGTCAGCAGTCGCTCGCGGTAACGGTCGAGCAGCCGCCTGGCGTTGCTGAGGCCGATGTCCTCCCAATGCAGCATCGCCGTGGGAAAGAGCTTGCTCACCGCGCTCACGAAAGCGTCAAGGAACTCGTCGTACTCCGCTGGCGATACCCGGGGCCGCCTGTTCCCGATGTACAGGGGGTCCTCGAGCAGGCTCTGCCGGTCGGTTCCTACGTCCAGCACGACGGGAAGCGCCCGGTTAGGATCGATGCCGCCCGCCGCCGTGTAGACCGCGAGCTTGCCGACGGCGATGTGAATGCCGCCCACGCCCCAGTCGCCGATGCCGAGGATGGCGCCCGCGTCGGTCGCCACGATCAGGTCGATATCGCTGCCTTCGGCGTCGGTAGCGCGGAGCGACTCCTCGATCAGCTCAGGATGCTCCACTGACAGGTAGACGCCGCGCGGCCTGCGGTACTCATTGCTGTAATTCTTGATGGCCTGGCCGATCGTCGGCGTGTAGACGATCGGGAGCATCTCTGTCAGGTGCGTGATCAGCAGCCGGTAGAAAAGGACCTCGTTCCTGTCATGAACCTCGGTGAGCAGGACGTTCTTCGCCAGGTCGGTTGGCTGCCGCAGATACTGCGCGTACACGCGGGCGACCTGCTGGTCGAGCGTGACCTGGGCAGGCGGGATGAGGCCCGTCAGGCCGAGCTGGCGCCGCTGTGCATAGCTGAAAGCGGTACCCCTGTTAAGCCTGGGATCGGACAGGATCTGGCGACCGCGCAGCCTGGTGTGCCACCTGCCGTCCTCGTCTCGCCACAGCGTTCGCATGATGGCAATAGTCCCAATTCCAGCGGCAGCTAGCCACCAAGATCGACAGTTGTCTCGCCCCGCTTGGGGCAGTATGGCCTGGTGACCATCAAGCACCCGACCGCCAGCGCCTTCGTCTTCAGCAAGAGCGAGGAGGGGTGGCGACTTGGCCTCATCCTGCACCCGATCTTCGGCAAGCTGATGATCCCCGGCGGCCACATCGAGGGCAGTGAGACGGCACCGGAGGCCGTGCGCCGCGAGGTCGCCGAGGAGACCGGCCTCGCGGTTCACTTCGTGCCCGCGCCCGCGGCGCCGGTGCCCGATGCGGTCATCGCCATGCGCAAGGTCGTCAGCCCGCCGTGGTGGATCCTGGAGCAGCCGGTCGACAGCGACAACCACGTCGCCGAGCCGCATTTTCACATCGACCACATCTACGTCGCCTTCGCCGGCCTGGCCGAGCCGCTCACCCATCCGGCCCACTCGTTCAGCTGGCATGCTCAGGCCGAGCTTTCCAGCCTGAACATGTTCGAAGACACCAGACATATAGCGGCCGCTTTGTTCGCCGACATCGAGGCCATCTCCCAGACAGCCGAAATCGCGCTCTAGGCGGTCCGCGTAGTCCCCGCCCTGTTGAGGAGCTATTCCCCGGTTGGCTCGGTCCGAAAAGATCGGACTGTGGCTATGGTGTCGGCTTCGGCTGCGCTCTTATCGGCGCGGTATCGCAGGACGCGGGCGAAGCGGAGGGCGACGCCTCCTGGGTAACGCTTGCTCGCCTGCACGCCGTCGAAAGCGATCTCAGCGACCAGTTCGGGCCGTACCCGCACGACGCCGTGCGCGGCGACCCTCTTGTCCTGGTCAGGCGGGTCAGCGATGCTCAGCAAGTGGTCGGTCTGCCAGCGCAGCATCGCGTCGGTCAGGCCCTTGAACGTCTTGCCCAGCATGACGAACTTGCCCGTATCCAGGTCGCGGGCGCCGAGGTGCAGGTTCGACAGCAAGCCGGTGCGCCGGCCATGACCCCATTCGGCGGCCAGGATAACGAGGTCGAGTGTCGCCCGTGGCTTGACCTTGATCCAGTCGCTGCCCCTTCGGCCGGTGCGATAAGGCGCGTCTATGGCCTTGGCTACCACGCCCTCGTGGCCGCGGGCGATCGCGTCAGAGAAAAACTCCGCTGCCTGCGCCGCGTTGGCGGTAACGCTCCTCGGGATCAGCAGTTCCTGCGGCGCGATCGCGGTCAGTTGCCTGAAACGCTCGGCGGCGGGCTGGTCGATCAGGTCGCGTCCGTCGAGGTGCAGCAGGTCGAACAGGAAAGCGGTGAGCGGCACCCGTCCAGCGGCGGGGGGTTCCGGGGGGTGGTTCCCCCGGGCGGATACGGCGGCGGGGGCGGACTGGCTCGCGGCCCGCGCTGAGGTGACCTGGAACGGATAAGGACGACGATCTTGACGGAGCGCTATGGCCTCGGCGTCGATCAGGACCGACCTGACCTCGAGGGCACGCGCGATGGCGACGATCTCAGGAACCCGGTCGGTAATGTCATCGAGTGTCCTGGTGAAGACCCAGATCCGGTCGCCGTCCCTGTGGATCTGAACCCTGATGCCGTCGATCTTCCAGTCGAGTGCCACCGGGTTGGCGTCACTGGCACAGAGCTTGCTCAGCGCCGCGTCGATGTTAGGCGCCGAAGCGGCGAGCATCGGCCGGATTGGCTGGCCGACCTGCAGCGTGAAATTTCGCAGCACGGCAATGACGCCATCGCGCCCGACGCCGTCAGAGGCGGCGCCGAGCGCCGTCCTGGCGACCTGCCGCAGCGAACCGCGCAGCTGGGCGGCCCGCCTGACCTCCTGCGCCGGCACACCTGCCGCCTGTGCGACCGCCTCGGTCATGACGCCTTCGAGCGCGCCCTGCCGTAGATCGCCCGCGATCAAGCGGAACAGGAACTGCCGCTCGCTGTCGGTGGCACGGCCGATCAAGGCCGCTAGCTGGGCTCGCCGCTGTGCCTGCGAACCTGGCCCGAGCAGTGTTCCGATGGTCCCGAACGCCGCGTCGGTTTCGGTGAGTGTTAGCGCTGACTCCGGGGCGGTCGCCACGTCCTCTGGTGAAACCTGGCCGGGCTCGTGCCGCGTGAGGTCGACGAGAGCCGCATAACCGACGCCGATCTGACGCTGGGTCAGCTCACCGGACAAGAACGTGACCGCGATCGCGACCTCGTGCTCCGGCACCCGGGTGAGCAGATCGGCGATCGCGCCGATCTTGGCCTTACGGCCAGGCGACCGCGCAACGTTCGCCGAGGTGGTAACGACCTCTTTTAGCAGCACAGCCCGATTCTGCCGCAGTATCGTCTCCGGGGAGGTCCCCAACCTCCCCGCCGATCCCGCCCAGTGTCGTCTTAAGACGTGGTGGCCGCCCTGCGGAGTGCAGCGACTCGGCCCGCTAGCGGCTCCGCGACAGGCCGTTGACCCCAGATTCTGCCCTGGCGCGATCAGCGTCAGCGGCTGGGCTCATCGGGCGCGAACGCTGATCCGAACTGCCGCTGGCTGGCGCTGGCGGACGCTGCGGCATGGGGCGGGTCACAGACCGAGAGCGGGATCGTGACTTGTTCCGCACAGCCATCGCGGTTGCGGCGGCCGCTCCGGCTGCGAGCAGGGCCGTACCCGCGAGGACCTTGGGCCAGCGGCGAGGCTGCGACCGAGGCGGATCGAGCCGGCGCGCGGCGGCGGCCAGCACGGACGAGACTGCCGGAGCGACACTTTCCTGGACCGACACGCTGCCTCGCGCGGCCCTGACAGCCATCCAGGCGCGGACCCGGCCGACCCTGGGCTTCGCCCAGCCGAACGCGTCGCCGGCACTTCGGCGCGCTGTCGTCGCCGCCATCTTCGTCATCGGGCGGGCCTGATCGGCGAGCTTGGAGGCCTGCATGGCTATCTTGCGTGCGCGCCACTGCATGTCGGCTGTGGGCATGGCCGACTGTTTCCTGGTCGTTGCTGACACTATGTCCTCCCCGTGATTAATCCCCATCAGGAACTTCCCAGGCCCGATCGCATCAACCCCGCGCGGTGCGGCCCATGACCCTACGGCGCGCATATGCTGGCCAAGACGTTGCAAAGCGGCCTAGGCCAGGTTGTGCCGACACGGCAGATGCCTGGCGTGACAGGATTCCGGCTATGACTAATTCGCTCACCGCAACGCTGCGGACCAACCAGGGGACCATCGTTGTCAGGCTATTCCCGGATCACGCGCCCGAGACGGTCAGGAACTTCGTCGGGCTGGCGGAGGGTTCGCGAGAGTGGACAGACCCCAAGAACAGGGCGAAGACCACGGCGAAGCTATACGACGGCACGATTTTCCACCGGGTTATCCCGCAGTTCATGATCCAGGGCGGCGACCCGCTCGGCAGCGGCAGAGGCGGCCCCGGCTACCAGTTCGCGGACGAGTTCCACCCCGAACTGAGCTTCAGCCGGCCGTACCTGCTCGCGATGGCCAACGCGGGCCCGGGAACAAACGGATCTCAGTTCTTCATCACCACCGTCCCGACTCATCACCTGAACGGCCGGCACACCATCTTCGGCGAGGTGATCTCGGGCAGCGAGGTCGTGGAGGCCATCAGCAAGGTCAAGACCGACCGGAACGACCGGCCGGTCAGCGACGTTGTGCTCGAGTCAGTGACGATCGAGCGTGATGGGAACGCGGCGGGTTAGGACGGACAAGGCTGATGACTTACCCTCCGGGCACCGGTTCAGACACCCCAGGCGGAGACGCCCAGGGTAAGGATGTCGTTCCAGCCGGCTTCGGTTCCAGCCCGGTGACCCCGCGGTGCTACAGGCATCCCGGCCGTGAGACGTACGTGTCGTGCGTGCGCTGCGGCCGGCATGCCTGCCCCGATTGCCTGCGATCGGCGGCGGTCGGGCAGCAGTGCGTCGAGTGCATCAGAGAGGGCAACCGGGACTACCGGCGGCCTATAGGGCGATTCGGCGGCAGGGCCGCCACGAACAGCCCGGTCGTGACCTACACGCTGGTCGCTCTCTGCGTGCTGACCTACATCGCCGAGCTCGCCTATAGCAAGACCGTCGACTACGGCCAGATGGTCGGCGGCGCTTTCGATGGGAACATTCATGCGTTCGTCGGCGTGGCGGTAGGTGACTGGTACCGGCTGCTGACGAGCGCCTTCCTGCACGAGCTGCCAGGCAGCGGTATCGGCCTTACCCACATCATCTTCAACATGTGGGCGCTGATCGTGGTGGGCCCGTCGCTCGAGCGGGTGCTCGGGCGGGTCAGGTTCCTTGCCATCTACCTGGTCAGCGCGCTGGCAGGCTCGGTGCTCTTCTACCTGCTCGCCGCTCCCGTCGCGCCCGCGATCGGTGCCTCGGGGGCGATCTTCGGGTTGTTCGGTGCCTGGTTCGTGCTGGCCAGGAAGCTCCGGCTGGATAGCAGGCAGGTAGTACTGCTGATCGTGCTCAACCTGGGGATCACATTCGTGATCCCTGGGATCGCCTGGCAGGGCCACGTCGGCGGCCTGATCGCGGGCGCCGCGCTCACCGCCGCCTTTGTCTACGCACCCAAGGCCAACCGGACACTCATCCAGCTCGGCGCCACCGTCGGGATGCTGGCGCTGCTGGTCGCAGGGGTGATCCTGCGCGACCAGGCGCTCGTCCACGCGGTGGTGTTCAGGTTGTGAGGGTCAATGCCATTTCGTGGCCAGCATCACGCCGGCCACGATGAGCGCGAAGCCCACGACCAGGTTCCACTGGGCGAGCGCGCTGATTGGCAGGCTCTGCCCGCTGACGTAGAACGTCGCTATCCAGCCCAAGCCGACGAGCAGGCAGGCAAGCATGGTGGGGGCCAGCCACGGCGGGCTGACCTTAGCCTTGCTCGATCGCGGCGGCGGGGTGTAAACCGCCTTCTTCCGGACACGGGACTTAGGCACGGTGTTCTCCTGGGCAGACTCTAGGCACGGTGGGCACCCGGCGCTTGATCGTAAGCCTAGTTGGTCAATCTGAAGGTGAGGGCGACGGCGAGCCGCTAGGCGACGGACTCGGCGGCGGTGAACTCGGGGGCGGTGAGCCAGGCGGCGGGCTCGACGGCGAATTCGACGGGCTCGGTGAGGGCGAGTTCGAGCCCGGCACCACGTATACGGTGATCGTCTGCCCCGGCAGCACGACGCTGCCGCCTCCGGGCTTGGTCTCCCACACGGTGCCCGGCGTGGCCCCTGGCGGGCCCGGCTGGTTGTCGATTACCTCGGGCACCAGCCCGGCTCCCCTGATCGCCGCTAGCGCGTCGCTGAGCTGCTCGTCGGTCACCACTGGTACCTTGCGGCCGCCGCCGGAGACATTCAGCACGATCGGGGTGGTTGTCGACAGCTTGGTGCCTGCGGTCGGCGTGGTGCTCACCACGTGGCCTTCAGGGATCGACAGGCTGGCGTGCAGCGTCTGGTTGGTGGAAACCGCCTTGAATCCGGCGGAGTTCAGCTTCGCCGTCGCCTCGCTCACGCTCAGGCCGCTGACGTCGGGCAGCGCCTTGGCGCCCGGCCTGGCGTTGTAGACGACCTGGACCGTGCTGCCCTTCTTCGCGACCGAACCTCCGGCCGGCGTCGTGGACGTGACGATGTTGGGCGGTCCGGTCGTGGTCGTATGAGCGATCGCCCTGACCTTGAAGCCCTTGTTCTGCAAAGCCGTTTCGGCGGCGGAGAGCTTCTTGCCGACGACGGTCGGCACACTCACTCCGGCGAGCGTGCCATGTCCGGTGATCGTTTCGTAAGCGAGCACGATCGCGCCGATCACTATGAGCGCGACCAGGGCCGCGATCCACGGCCAGATGGGCCGCCTGCGCCTCTCGCCGCGGTGGCCGCCAGTCTCCGCCTGGCCGTACTGAAAGGGCGGTATCGCGCCGGTCGAGCCTTGAAGCTGCGTTTGCCCCATCGGGTCCATGCGCCTGGTCCCCGGACCGCCGGGGCCCGCGTAGGTGCTGGCCTGGCGCATTTGCGCCCCGACCGGATACCCGGAGATCGCCCGCTGGATGTCGCTGCGCATCTCGGCGGCCGACTGGTACCTGTCGGCCGGGTCCTTTTCCATCGCCCGCAGCACGATCGGGTCGGCCCAGCCAGGCAGTTCCGGATCGACCCGGGACGGCGGGATGGGGTTCTCCCTTACATGCTGGTAGGCGATCGCCACCGGCGAGTCCCCGGTGAATGGCGGCCTGCCGGTCAGCAACTCGTACAGCAGGCAGCCGACCGAGTACAGGTCCGACCGCGAATCGACGCGCTCGCCCCTGGCCTGTTCCGGTGAGAGGTACTGCGCGGTACCTATGACCTGCGCAGTCTGCGTCATCGTAGCCTGGGCGTCTGAGGTGGCACGAGCGATGCCGAAGTCCATCACCTTGATCTCGCCCTGCCGGTTAAGCATGACGTTGCCAGGCTTGATGTCGCGGTGCACGATGCCGTTGCGGTGGCTGTAGTCGAGCGCGCGCAGCACGCCGTCGGTGATCTCGAGCGCGCGCTCGGGCAGCAGGCGCCTGTCGTCGCGCAGCAAGTCCCTGATCGTGCGGCCGTCCACGTATTCCATGACGATGAACGGGACGTGCGAGGACCCCGAGTTATCTTCGCCAGTGTCGTAGACCGCCACTATGGACGGATGGTTGAGCGATGCGGCCGACTGGGCCTCGCGCCTGAACCTAGCCTGGAAAGTCTGATCCCTGGCGAGGTCCTCACGCAGCGTCTTCACTGCCACGATGCGATCGAGGCGAAGGTCACGCGCCCGGTACACCTCGGCCATGCCGCCGCGACCGACGACTCCGTCGAGTTCGTAGCGGCCGCCGAGCAGCCTGGGCTGGGTCATGTCGCGCACTTACGTTACCGTCCCGCGTCGTCTTGGCTCTGGCTGGCTGGTGGGGTGAACCAGTAAGACCAGTAACAGCCGGTTGCGAAAATTATGTCGTCAGATGTTCCCGCCGCGACGGCGCTACGCGAACATCGGCGTCTCCGGGGGCTCAATGTGACCCCAGGTAAGCCTGCATGATCTTGACGGCGATAGGCGCCGCCGCATCGGCACCGAAACCGCCGCCCTTGACGATAACGCCGACCGCGATCTGCGGGTTACTCACCGGTGCGAAACAGGTGAAAACCGCGTCGTTGAGGTTGGAGTTGTTGACGCCATTTTGGGCGGTACCGGTCTTGCCGGCAATCTGCAGGCCCGTGGCGCCCGGGCTGGCCGTAGCGAACGCCGTGCCGTCCGGGCTGTGCGTCACGCTCACCATCATCCGCGTCAGATACGAAGCCACCTGGGACGTGACAACCTGCCGCAGTTCAGTAGGCGTCGTTTTTTGCACCTGCTCCTGGTCGGGTGCCCGTATCTGCTCCACCATGTACGGAGCCATCAGCGTGCCGCCATTGGCTATGGTGGCCGCCATCATGGCTTCCTCCAGCGGCGTCACCGTGTCGCTGAACTGGCCGATCGCCGAGAGCGCGGTCTGCGCCGGGTCCTTGAGCAGCGGGTAGTCGCTGGCGGAGACGGGCAGCGGAGTCGTCAGGTTCGGATCGTTGAACCCGAACAGGTTAGCGTAGTTGTGCAAGGGGGGGTTGCCGAGCTTGACGCCGAGCTTGCCGAACGCGGTATTACAGGACAGCGTGAAAGCCAGGATAATCTGCGGATTGCCGTCTCCGCAGGTCTCGTCGCCGTCGTTGACCAGAGAGCTATGACTGCCCGGCAGGCGATAGAACTGCGGTGCCGGGATGGTCGAGTTCGGATTGCTGACCTTGCCGGAGCTGAAGGCCGTAGAACTCGTAATTATCTTGAAAGTAGAGCCAGGCGGGAATGTGTCGTTGAGAGCCCGGTTGAGCAGCGGCTGACTCGGATCTTTCCGATATGCCGTGTCAATCTTGCTGAGTTTGCCGCTGTCGAGTGTGGCGTACTTGTTGGGATTGAACGTCGGATACGACGCGAGTGCGAGGATCGCGCCGGTCTTCGGATCGATGGCGACGGCGGCTGCGGGCTTGCCCATGGCCGCGAGAGCGGCGTAAGCGGCGGCCTGAGCCTGCGGGTCGATAGTCAGGTAGACGCTCGCACCCTGCTTGGACTTGCCGGTAAACAAGCCCTTGAGGTTGTAGACCGCGAGGCTAGGGGCTGTGCCCGCCAGGAACTTGTTCTCCGCTTGCTCGATGCCGGTCGCGCCGAAGGCCGACGTGGTATTCAGGATGGAGTCGTAGCCGGTGATCGGGGCATAGACCTTGGCGTGCGGATAGAACCGCTGGTAAATGCCGCCCTTGATCAGCTTCGACTTGGCGATGACCACCTGGTGGACGGCGCCGTCGGCGATGATCTCGCCGCGCTGGTTCTTGAACTGCTGGCTGAAGACCCGGCTGTTACCAGCCTCCGCGGCTAGCGAGTCCACCCGGAATACCTGCAGGAAGTTGACCCAGCCGAGCAGCACTACGAACATTACAAGGCAGGCGATGGCCAGCCGCCGCAGCGACTTGTTCATGCGGCTCGCGCCGCCGACGTCGCTCATCCGGCCCGCACCACCTGAGTCAGTCCCTCATCCTGGATCGGCTGCGGAGCAGGCTTCCTGGCCGCGTCGCTCACCCGCATCAAGATCGCGATCACGATCCAGCTCGCGATGAGCGAACTACCCCCTTGTGAAAGGAATGGCGTGGTGACACCCGTGAGCGGGATCAGCTGGGTGACACCGCCGACGATGATGAAGAGCTGCAGTGCGAACACGAATGCGAGGCCGCCCGCGAGCAGCTTGGCGAACGGATCGCGTACCGCGATCGCGGCCCGCAGGCCGCGCTGCACGATGAGGGCGAAGATCAGCAGCATCGCCATAAGGCCGGTCAGTCCGAGTTCCTCGCCGAAGCCGGAGACGATGAAGTCGCTTTGCACCAGCGGGGTGTGGAACGGCTGACCCTGGCCGAGACCGGTGCCGAAGATTCCGCCGAACGCCATGCCCTCAAGCCCCTGCACCAGCTGGAAAGCCGAATTCGTCGCGTTCGTCCCCGCGAAGGGGTGCAGCCAGATTGTGAACCGCTCGTTGACGTGGGGGATGAAGTTCTGCGCCACGGCCGCGCCGAACACGAACAGCAAGATGCCGATCAGCATCCACGAGGTGCGCTGAGTGGCCAGGTAGATCATCACCACGAAGAGGCCGAAGAAGAGCGCTGAGGTTCCGATGTCGGACTCGAAGATCAAGATCAGCAGGCTCGCGGCCCAGATGACGAGCACAGGTCCCATGTCCCTGCCTCGCGGCAGGTCCAGCCCAGCGAACCGGCGGCCGGCGAGTGACAGCGCGTCCCGCTTGGCCACCAGGTAGCCAGCGAAGAACACGGCGATCGCGATCCTCGCGAACTCGCCCGGCTGGATTGAGAAACCGCCGATCGTGATCCAGACCTTGGCTCCGTTCACCTCGCTGAACCTGGCGGGCAGGATAGCCGGGATCGCGAGCAGGACCAGGCCGAGCGTCCCCAGGGTGTAGGTGTACCGCTGTAGCACCCGTGCCTCGCGGATGACCGCGAGCACGACGATGAAGGCGCCGATGCCAAGGGCGGTGTACATCAGCTGGAAGATCGCGGCGTGCGCCGTGAGGGTGCTGATCTGCTGCCCGGCGTTGCTGCCGCGGCCTGATTCCTGCAACCGGTAGATCATCACGATGCCCAGGCCGTTCAAGATGCCCGCCAGCGGCAGCAGCAGCGGATCGGCCCACGGTGCCAGGAACCGCACGGCCAGGTGGGCAGCAAGCAGCAAGACAGCGAAGCCGCCGACGTAGACCAGGAGTCCGGGCGGGAGGTGGCCGTTAAGACCGAACCCGGCGCTGGCGTAGGCGAAGGCCATGATCCCCACCGCGAAGCCGAGCATCGCTAGTTCGGCACCACGGCGGCCGCGCGGCAGCGGCACCGGCCGCGGTCCGCCGCTCGGCATGGCCGGGTTGGCCAGGTGTTCCCGCGGCACCGCGCTCACCCTGAACCCCCGGGCATCGCCGGGCAGTACGCCGGCAGCACCGGCTTTGGCGGATAGGCGGGACGGTGCGTAGCGACCGGTTTCTTCGCGCTGTTGCTACCGGGCTTGCTTGTGCCGGCGTGCCGGGTTGTCGTGAGCTTGCGCACCGAGGTCTTCGAGCGCTTGCTTGCGGGCCTGCTGTTAGCGGATTTCTTCGAAGCGGCATTGGCACGAGAACTCGTCGCCTTGCGCTTGTGGGCCGAGGGCAGCGGCTTGGGCCGGTTGGCTACCCACTTGGTGATGTCCGACTGGACGACAGCGCAATGGTAGTCCTGCTGGAACTGGGAGATGATCCGCATGGCCTGCCTGAGGCTCGCCTCCGGCCCGATGGTGGACCTGATCGAGCCCGCCTCGCTCGAAGGCAGTTGCGCCAGCGGGATGTTGGTGCGGCGCACGACCCGGGACAAGCTCAAGCCCGCCACGGCCTGGCTCACGCCCCGGTAGACCACGACGTGGCCGTTGTCGGTACCCACGTAGTACTGCTCCTGGGTGAGCCGCCACCCGTAGTAGCCAGCGGCTCCGACAACGCCGACCAGCAGGACCAGGACAGAAGAGACCACCGGCCAGCGACGGCGGCGGGCGACGAAGGCGCCCGCCGCGCTACCGTCGTCAGCTGTGCCCTGGCTGGTGCTATCGCCGAGGCCACTGCCGAGGTGAGCACCGTCGACGTGAGCACCGTCGGCGTGGTCCTCAGCCCCGTGGTCCTGAGCGCTGCCGACCACCGCGGTCGGCTCGGGCATGGCGGCCGGCGTGGATGGCACCTGGCGGGCACCGGATCGGTGAGCACCCTGGACACCCTGGGCGAGCAAATGAGCGCGCGCGGCCGGGTTGTCGCTGCGGGTCGGTTCGCTCGCGTCGCCATCGTCGGTGGCGAGCGCTCCGACGATGATGATTTCCTCGCTCGGCGGCTGGCCGGAGTCCGTGTCGATCACGTCGGCGAGCACGCAGGTGATGTTGTCCGGCCCGCCGCTGCGAATAGCCAGGTCGACGAGTTTCTCGACCGCGTCGTCAAGGTCGGGCAACTCCTGCAACGTCATCCGCAGCGTCTCGTCGCTGACAACGTCGGTAAGCCCGTCAGAGCACAGCAGGAAACGGTCACCGACCCTGGCCCTCATCATGGACAGGTCAGGATCGGCGGGGATGCTGCTTTGCAGCGCCCGCATCACAAGCGAGCGCTGGGGATGCGAGGCAGCGGCTTCCGGGGTGAGCCTGCCTTCGTCAACCAGGGTCTGGACCAGTGTGTGATCGTGGGTGATCTGCCGTAGCACACCGTCGCGCAAGAGATAGGCACGCGAATCGCCGATGTGGCAGAGCGCCACCTCGTCTCCGGACCACAGCAGGGCGGTCAGCGTGGTGCCCATACCCTCGGTCGCGGGGTCGGACAGCGTAATGTCGTGGAGCGTGGCGTTGGCGCTGGCGATCGCGTCGCCAAGCGCGCGCAGCATGTCAGTGCCGCGAGGGTCGGTGTCAAGCGGCACCAGGGTCTTGATCGCCACGGCGCTCGCGACCTCGCCTGCCGCGTGTCCGCCCATGCCATCGGCGATGGCGAGCAAATGCGGGCCGGCGTAAGCGGAGTCCTCGTTGCCTTCGCGGAGCAAGCCGACGTCGGACCGGACTGTATAGCGCAACGAGGTTGTCATCGGCGCAGCTCCAAGACTGTCTTGCCGATGCGGATGGGTACTCCGAGTTGGATGGGCATAGGCTGAGTCACCTTCTGCCGGTCCAGGTAGGTGCCGTTCGTCGAGCCGAGGTCCTCCACGATCCACTCGCCGTTCTGCGGAAACAGGCGGGCGTGCCTGGTTGATGCGTAGTCATCGGTGAGCACCAGCGTGGCGTCGGCTGCTCGGCCGATGGTGATCTGCTGATCCGCGAGCGTAATGACGGTACCCGCGAGGCTGCCACCGGTTACCACAAGTTGCCTGGCCGCGCTCCTTGATCTCGCTGGCTGCCGAGGCGGCCTGGGCGGAGGCGGCGCACGGCGGGCGCCCCGCCTCGCAGCGCGGCCTTGCCTGCGCGGCGAGGATGGCTGATCAAACAGGTCGGTGCGTACCACCCCGACCGCGGCGATGACGAACAGCCAGAGCACGGCGAGAAACGCCAGCTTGATCAGGTCGAGGGTCAGCGGGTTCATAGGGGTCATGCGTCCTTAGGTAGCCGAGACTAGGCGTCGCGCCGGCGCCTCGGTGTCAAGAACTGCTTGAATGCCGGTGCTGGTCAGTACGTACCGTCCCTGCGGAATACCAAAGTAGTGCGGCCAAGGGTAACGCGCGTGCCGTCGGTGAGTGATACCCGTCGGATCGGTTGTCCGTTCACAAAAGTACCGTTTGTAGACCCGAGGTCCACGAGGACGACATCGCCGTCCTCCACCCGGATCTCCGCATGGTGTCGCGACACACCCTGGTCAACGAGCCGGAGGTCACAATCAGTGCCACGGCCGAGAATAGTCAGCGGCGAGGCGAGCGGGAATGTGCGCTGCGTTGTCCCGGCGGCCGGATCAGCGGTCGAGACAAGAAGCCTCGGCGAACCGGGAAAACCCTCCTGGGGCCGCGGCAGGTCGCTGGCTGGCCGGCGGATCTCGCCGTCTTCGATCGTGGTGCCCCTGATAACGCCTGAACGGATTCGGAACGTGCCGATTGTGAGGTCAGGCACCCCTTCGAACCTGATGCGCACCGGGCCGACGAACGAATAACCCTGTTCCCGCGCGTGATCACGGGCGAGGGTCGCGAGTTCTATGCCGAGATTGTCGGCGAAAACCTCGAGCCTGTCATAGTCGGCCTGGGCGATCTCAGCGACGAAGTCGTTCGGCACAAGCGTCCGGCCCTGCGCGACTATCGCGGCTCGATCGTCCATTTCGCGCTGGACTGCGCCCGCGATCTCAGTCGGCTGCAGGTCGGACTTGAACGCACGCGCGAAGCCGCCGTCGTACATGCCCTGGAGCCGGTGCTCGAAGCGCTGCAGCACTCCCACCCTGCACCTCCCTCTCCCGTTCGACTTCGATGGTATCGGCGGCATGGCATAGCTTGTGGCGTGCTAACCTGTCTCGACGCCCGGGGCGGGTGGCGGAACGGCAGACGCGCACGGTTCAGGTCCGTGTGTCCGAGAGGACGTGAGGGTTCAAATCCCTCCTCGCCCACGAACCGGCCTCGTATCCTTGATGACTTTCGGTCATCTGCGCTGGCGGTCGCTAAATCTGTCCGGGGGTACGGACCCCCGGACCCCCGCGATTTGTGGCTGGGGCCGGACGCACCGTGGCTCGGGCCGGGCGCATCGCTGCTGGGGCCGGGCGCATCGTGGCTGGGGTGGGGCGCATCGCGATCTGTGGCCTCCACATCGTTCTTCCGCGCGTACGGGGTGCTGCCTCCGTCTGCCCTGATCGCAGGCCTCTATGCCACGGCGGCGGCGGCACGGCAGAATCATTATCGTGCCCGAGCTTCCTGAAGTGGAGTCACTTGCGGCGGACTTGCGCGAACGCGTGGTCGGTCGCCTGATCGACCGTGCCGATATCGCGGAGTTTTCGGTACTTAAGACCTACGATCCGCCGTTGAGCGCGCTGGGCGGCGCGGAGATCACGGGGATCGACCGGTACGGCAAGTTCCTCGATTTGGCCGTGCGTCGCCCTGGCCGTGATGAGAGCGACAGCAGCTTGCACCTGATCACCCATCTGGCCAGGGCTGGCTGGCTGCGCTGGCGCGCCGAGCTTCCGGCGGCACCGCCTAAGCCAGGCAAAGGACCGCTGGCCTTCAGGCTCAGATTCGACGATGGCGAGGGCTTCGACCTGACCGAGGCCGGCACCCGCAAGCGGCTGGCCGTGTACCTGGTGACCGATCCTCAGTTGGTGCCGGGCATCGCGTCGCTCGGTCCGGATCCGCTGGCCCCCGACTTCACCGTGGATGTGCTCGCTGGCCTGCTCTCAGGCCGGCGGACCCAGATCAAGGGCGTGCTGCGGGATCAGAAGATCATCGCGGGTATCGGCAACGCCTACTCGGACGAGATCTTGCATGCGGCTAAGATGTCGCCGTTCCGGCTCGCGTCCAGCCTGACGCCCGACGACGTTGCCGAATTGCACGAGGTAATCACCGGCACACTCCGCTCGGCCATCGAGCGGTCGGCGGGCCTCGCGGCGTCCGAGCTCAAGAAGGAGAAGAAGGCCGGTCTAGCGGTCCACGGCCGGACCGGCGAGCCGTGCCCGGTCTGCGGCGACGTCGTGCGCGAGGTCTCGTTCGCGGACTCGGCGCTGCAGTACTGCGCCACCTGCCAGACCGGCGGCAAGCCACTTGCCGATCGCCGGCTCTCCCGCCTGCTCAAATAGCGGGCTGGTCTTCGCTGCCTGCTTCTGCCGCGAGTTCACGGGGAATGCGGGCCGTTCGGGGCGGGGTGCCTGGCCGGACAGAGTGGTGGTCCTCGTTTGCTGCTGTCAGCGGCCGGTTCGGGTGAGCAACGGGGTACTGGTTGCTGCTGTCGGGAGAGGGTGCTGAACTAGGAAGGCCGGTCGTCAGCCTGTCGCGGCTGCCGTGCCGCGCCCGGGGGACGGATTTCATGATCGCGGAGACTTCACCGCGTTCTACGGGGAGCCTTTTCACAGCGGGGAAAGTTCACCGCTCATAGCAGAGAAAACGCTCCCGGACACGAAAACTCCCCCCGCAGCAGCGGACAACTCTCCCCGAGCCTGGTCCGGGCGGTGACGACTCTCCCCGAGCCTGGTCCGGGCAGTGACGACTCTCCCCGAGCCTGGTCCGGGCGGTGACGACTCTCCCCGAGCCTGGTCCGGGCGGTGATAAGCCTCCCCGAGCCTGGTCCGGGCGGTGATAAGCCTCCCCGATCCTGGCCCGGAGCACTCAGGACCGCCCGCGATCCTGGCCCGGAGCACTCAGGACCGCCCGCGATCCTGGCTAGCGGCAGACGCCGCTGCCGGAAGTACCCGGCGAGGTCAGCGCTGGCGGGTTTGCGGCAAACCCGGCATGCGCCAGAACCTTCACCGCCTCGGCCTTAAGGAGCTGGGCCCCGCGCTGGAGATCCTCGGGCCAGGGCGGAGCGGGCTTGCCGGGCCGCCGGGCGTGAGGAGGCAGTCGCCCGGCGGCCCGCGCTATTTAGTGGAGGACCTTGTCCATGGCGTTGAAGAGGCCGAGGTCGCAGCCGCCGTCGGTGATCACCCGTTCGACCTTCTGCCCGAACCAGGTGCCCTTGACGATGATCTGATGGTCGCTGATCATGATCATGGGACACATCAGGTGCTTGGCCGGCGGCGTGAACGGCCGCTTCATCGCCAGCAGCGACTTGCACAATGCCTGGGCGTCTGGCGCGTTGCCGCCGGTGGGCTGGCAGGTCAGCACGAAGTGCTTCGGCTTGTGGGTCTCGTTGATGATGCTGACCGTGAGCGAGACCTTTGGCGGTGCCGACTTCGACGTATTCGAAGTCTTTCCAGCGCCGCTGGCCGACTTTGCGCCTGCCGCGATCGTGCCGCAACCGGCGAGGACACCTGTGACCGCGATCATGGCGATGGCGGTGGTGGCGACCAGCCTGTGCCTAGGCCGCCTAGCGGGCGGAGCCGACGCGGCTGGCTGTCGCGATGGGGAAACATGGGAGCTGCGGTCTAGCCGCGCCCTGCTGCGGTGGGTTATCACGCCCATTGGACGTGCGGTGCCCTTGACCTGGTTCCAATACTGTCCACTATCCCCTGTCACCCTTGACTGATGCGAAGCTTGATTGCCGATCTCACTGCCATTGCCGGGTCCGCGCAGGTGCTCACCACTCCCGACATGATGGCAAGCTACGTGACCGACTGGACCCGCCGCTACGGCGGCAGGGCCACGTGCGTCGTCAGGCCAGCCTCGACGAGCGAGGTGGCCGAGGTCGTGCGGGCCTGCGCCAGGCGCGGCGTTCCGATTATCCCGCAAGGTGGCAACACGGGCCTGGTGGGCGGCTCGGTGCCGGCCAGCGTGCCCGCCGCGGGCGAGCCATCGCCGGTCATCGTGTCGGCCGCGAGGCTGACAAGCCTCACCGCCGTGGACACGGTCGCGGCCGAGGTGACGGCTGGGGCCGGGGTGACGATCGCCAGGCTGCACGCGCACGCGTCCGCAGCCGGGCTCCGGTATGGCGTCGATCTCGCGTCAAGGGACTCGGCAACGGTTGGCGGAACGATCGCGACGAACGCGGGCGGCATCCACACCGTCAGGTACGGGCCGACCAGGGCGCAGGTCACTGGCCTCACGGCGGTGCTCGCGGACGGTCAGGTAATAGACGGCGTGCCGGGTACGGCGTCGGTGACCGCCGGGTACGACCTCGCGCAGGTACTCGCCGGCAGCGAGGGAACGCTCGCCGTGATCACCGCTGCCCGGCTTCGCCTGCGTCCCGCCGAGCCGGCGGCCGCCGTGGTGCTGGCCGGGGTCACCGGCATCGCGGCGGCGGCCGGGTTGTACGCGCGGATCAGGCAGCAGCTCCCCGACTTGCTGGCGGTGGAATACTTCGACGCGGCCGGGCTCGACCTGGTTCTCAGGGCCACCGGCCAGCCGAGGCCGCTGAGTGCCTCCTACCCTGGTTACCTGCTGGCTGAGATCGCGGGGCAGCAGGGGGCTGTCGACCCTGACCGGCTCGCGGCTGCTGGCGTGCCCGACGACTCGGCGCTCGCCGCCGGACGGCACGACCAGCGGGTGCTCTGGGCGTACCGGGAGCTGATGGGCGAGGCTATCGCGGCCGCCGGAGTGCCGCACAAGGTCGACGTATCGGTGCCGGGCGGTGCGCTAGGCGAGTTCACGTCCGAGGTTGACGAGGTCGTGCGGGCGGCGGCCAGGCGGGCAGCACCGGGCGGTCCTGAGCCGGTGGTGACCGTGTTCGGCCACATCGGAGTCGGCAATCTGCACGTGAACGTGCTCGGTCCCGATCCCGCCAGCACAGAGGTCGACGAGGCGGTGGCCAGGCTGGCCGCTCGCTACGGCGGATCGGTGGCGGCGGAGCATGGCATCGGCCGGGCCAAGACCGGCTGGCTCAGCTGGAGCAAGTCGGCGGCCGAGATCTCGGCGATGCGCGCCATCAAGTCCGCGCTCGATCCGGCGGGACTGCTCAACCCGGGCGTGCTCATCGGCTAGCGCGTGCCGGCGCCGGCCTAGTAGCGGACAGTGCCTGAGCAGCACCCGTTCAGCCCTCGTGGTTTTCGGCAGTGTGATGAGCAACGCGACACGCAGGTCAGCCTTTCAGCCATGCGCTGCGTGCTTGGAGTGTCACCATAGGGACGTGCGGCGGAGTCGGGCGGAGAAGGCGAAGACGAGTCAGGCACGGATCGATGCCACGGCGCAGGCCGTTATCGAATGCGCCGCAGACCCGATCATCGCGCTCGGCAAGGACCGGACGGTCTGCGTGTGGAATCTGGCCGCCGAGCGGATGTTCGGCTGGACCGCGGCCGAGGTGCTAGGGCTGGAACTGCCGATCATTCCGCGTGAGCTGCGAGCCGAGCACAACGCGGTGCTTGAGCGCGTCGCGAACGGCAGCGCGGTGTCGCTGGCGACCAGGCGGATCTGCAAGGCAGGTGAGGTACTCGACCTGCGCATCGACACCAGCGACCTGGTGAATGCCGGGGGCGAGCGGCTCGGCTGGATCATCGTGTGTCACAGGACCGGCGAGGACGCCACGGTCAGGCACTACATGGCCGAGCGGGCCAGGCTGGTGCGCCGGCTTGGCGATGTTGTCGCTGATATGAACGCCGAACTGGACCTGGAGCCTGTGCTGGACCGGATCGCGGCCAGCCTGCGCGAGCTGACCAGGGCCGACGCCGGCGGGTTCGTGCTCATCGAGGGTGACCGGCTGCGGCTCGTTTCCATGGACGGGCTGCCGGAGACGCTCCGGGGCCGTACCGCTGACTTGCCGAGCAGCCTGGTGGGCGAGCTGATGCGGTCCGGCAACTCGGTCCTGATGCGGACTGGTGAGTCGGGCGTGTTCGACGACCTGATCTGGTCGGCGCTGGCCGGATTGCACACGATTACCGTCAGCTTGTCGTACGTGGCCGGCAAGCCCTATGGCGCGCTGTACGCCTTGTACTCAAGGCGCCAGGTCGGCCATATCGAGCTTGAGCTCCTCGAGCTCCTGGCCGGCCATGCCAGCGTGGCGCTGTCCAACGCCACCGCGTTCTCTGAGGTAGTGCGGCAGCGAGCGCACGAGCGCGCGGTCATTGACGGCAGCGCTGACGGCATCGCCGTGCTCGATGGTGACGGCCTGGTCAGGCAGTGGAACCGGGCGGCGCACGCGCTCACGGGAGTCTCGGCCGCGCAGGCGGCCGGCAAGCCGCCGCCGTTCCCCCTGCCTGAGCCGGGCGCGACGCTGAGCTACCGGCTGCCGAACAACCGCTGGATGGACGTGCTGTGCACGGACCTGGACGGCCGCGACGAGCGGGTCATCGACTTCCGTGACGTGACGGCGGCTAAGGAGCTTGAGGAGGCAAAGGACCTGTTCCTGGCGACGACAAGTCATGAGCTGCGGACGCCGATCACCGTCGTGCAGGGGTTCGCGAGTACCCTGGCGAACCGCTGGGACAATCTGCTCGACGCGGACCGGCGCGGCGCCGTCCAGACGATCGCTGAGCGGGCGGAGTCGCTTGGCCGGCTAGTGGATCAGTTGCTGCTGGGATCGCGGGCAGGCGCGAAGAGGCTGACGGTGACCGACGAGCCGTTCGATCTGGCCCGGGTGCTGCGGGACGCGGCGAATGTGTTCCGTACCCTGTCGGACAAGCACGTGCTGATCACCGATATCCCGGCGGCCCTGCCATTCGCCCACGGCGACGCTGCCGCGACGGACAGCATCGTGGGGCAGCTGCTGGAGAACGCGTTCAAGTACTCGCCGGATGGCGGGACGATCACGATCAGCGCGCGGGTAGGTCATGATGACCAGGCTGGGGCTGGCGAGGGCGACACCTGGCTGGCCGGCCACCTTGTGGTGACAGTGCAGGACGAGGGGATCGGGATCGCGGCTGCCGATCTTGAGCGGGTGTTCGACCGGTTCGTGCAGGGCGAGGCCGGCGACCGGCGGCGGTTCGGCGGCATCGGGCTCGGCCTGTACATCGTCCGGCAGCTCGCGCAGGCACAGGGCGGCGACGTTACCGCTTCCCGGCGAGACGGTGGCGGCACCATCATGACGCTGACCTTGCGCCAGGCCAGCGCCGAGGCCATAGCCGGGCTCGCGGGCGACGGCGACGCTGATGTGAGCGTGAGCACCGGCCCGTTGGCGGGCGATGAAGTTGCGAGCACGGGGGATGCTCAGGCCGGATCCGGCGATCGCGTAACGGCCGACTCCGGGGCTGACCAGCCTGCGGCCGCGCAGCCTGCGGCCGCTCCGGCAGCGAACAACGCTGACCACGAGCGAGGCGACATGAACGGGCACGCCAGGCTGCCGCGACCGGTACTCCCCTGGTCGTCGCTTCCAAGGCAGCTGCTGCCCCATCCAAGGAAACCTGCGGGTGACTCGGCCTCAGCCCCGCCAGACGGCTGACCCCCAGCCCGCTCCCAGCGCCGTCAACGTCCCGGGTCCGCTCGCGGAGGGTTTCGCGTCCGGAACGACTGTCCGCGGTCCTAGGGGAGGACTTCCGTCCGCACCCGCCCGCACCGGAAAACGCCTCCCTGAACCCGGCAAGAGCCACTGGTTAGGTGGCTGGTTCGGGGGCGCTGATGCGCTTGCGGGTGACCGGGTCCCTCGTGACCCGCTCGCCGCCTGAAGCCTCGATGTATCTGTCGATGATGCCGATGACGTCTTCGCCTTGCTCAACGATCTTGCCGCTGTCCAGCCAGATGACCCTATTGCAGGTGTCCTCGACTTCCTCGAGGTCGTGTGCCACCAGGAACACCGTGCCGGCCTTGTTGCGAAGCTCGTCGATCCTGGCGTGGCTTTTGACCCGGAACTCCGCGTCACCCGTCGCGAGAGCCTCGTCGATCAGCAGGATCTCGTAGTCCTTCGCGGCGGCGATCGCGAACCGGAGTCGTGAGCCCATGCCCGAGGAGTACGTCTTCATCGGCAGGTTGATGAACTTGCCCACGCCGGAGAATTCCACGATCGAGTCGTACTTCTCCTTGATCTCCTTCTTGGTCATCCCCATCGCCAGGCAGCCAAGTACGACGTTACGCTCGCCGGTCAGGTCTTCGAGCAGTGCGGCGTTGACGCCGAGCAGCGAAGCGTCGCAGATGGTGTAGACGGTGCCGCGCTCGGGGGGGAGAAGTCCCGCTATGGCGCGCAGCAGCGTGGACTTGCCCGAGCCGTTCCTGCCGATGATGCCGACCGCGTCGCCCCGGTAGGCGACGAAGGACATCCCGCGAATGGCCTCGACCACGCTGATCGATGGCCTGGTCTTGCGACCGATGATCCGGAACAACGCGGTCGACGCTGTGCCTCGGTCGCCGCCGCCCCCGTAGACGCGGTACACGACTTCCAGGTTGTCAACGATGACGGTGGGCTCAGCGGCAGACCGAGAGACGGACTCGGAGGCGGGCTCGGAGGCGGGCTCAGCCACGGCCGTAGAACACCTCCTTGCGCCAGAAGAACCAGAAGCCGAACGCCAGCGCGACCACCGCCCAGCCTCCCGCGATCACCCACAGGTGGCTTCCGACGAAGGTCGGATGGCAATAAGCGCTGCCGTACTCGCTGAGCGGCCGGGCGGTGGGCAAGTGGCGATTGACCTGCGTGGTGGCTGCCCGCCAGGCCGCCTGGCTGACGCCGGGCGGCGCCGCCGTCTGGCCCGCCCAGGCCGCGCACTTGGCGGCGTTGAATGGCCGCGCCCCGAACGCGCTGAGCCGCTGCGAGCTGAGAAGCGCATTGCGCACCAGCGTGATGAAGATCGCCGCTGGATTCAGTTCGAGCAGCGTCGTGGCCCAGCCGAAGTGCTGCGAGTGGTCGGCCACGAACTGCTGCACGCTGTAAATGACCCCCGACACGTACAGCCAGGTCCGCATGAGAAAAGGCAGCAACTGGGCGAAGTCGTTAACTCGCGCACCGGTTCTGGCGGCGAAGAGGCCGATGCCCGCGTTGAACATGGTCAGCAACGCGAGTACCGGGATAGCGAACAGCCAGTCCCAGGTCAGCGGCTCGCCCCTGACCAGCACAAGCACGAACAGCACCGCCATTGACAGCAGCATCTGCTGCAACTCGATCATCACGTAGGCGAGCGGCAGCGACGCCCGGGGGAACTGGAGTGCCCTGATCAGCGGCAGGCTGTCAGTGATCACCTTGGACGTAGAGATGAACGTCCGCTGGGTGAAGCTGAAGACGAAGACGCCGGTGACCAGGAAGGTGAGGTAATCGGGCACGCCCCGGCTGACGCCCTTGATGATCACGCCGAAGATCAGGAAATAGACTCCCGCGTTGAGCAACGGCGCGAGCACCTGCCAGAGCTGGCCTAGCTTGGCCTCGGTGTACATCGCGATGTTGCGCGCCGTAGCGAAGCCCATGATGAAGCTCCACCGGTGCGCGAGTTCGCGCAGGTACTTGCCTAGCGGGGCGCGCTGGGCGCTTGGCGTCAGCCCGTACTGCGCGGCGAGCGCGGCGAGCGAACCGGCTGACTCGCTTGCCTGGTCCGGTGGCTCCGGGGCGACCGCGCCGTCGAGCAGTTCGCCAGGTGAGCTGTCCCGGCCGACCTTCGTCGATCTCATACGGCGCGGGCCGGGCGTGCTCGGCGGCGCGGGCGAGCGTTCATCACGGCGCCGACTGTACCCCAGGCGCGCGCTGACGGACCCGGGACAGGGCTTGACAGGCCCCGGACAAGTCCCGGGCAAGCTCCGGGCGGGTTCCTGATCGGCTCTGGGCGGGCTCTGGGCGCATCGGGAGAGACCACGCACGCAATGCGGAATATGACGATCTGGCAACCATGATCTCAGGGTCGCTAACGGTCAAGGCTTGTCAATCACCTCGCCGGCTTGATGTAAACAGATGGGCTGGCCTGGGCAAACCGCTCGAAGGCGTGGTCACGCGCAATCGCCTGCTGTCATACCGGTTTCCGGCGCAGCGGCCCTGGGAATTCATCGTCAGCGGCCAAGAAGCGGTCACGTCGAAGCGCCGGGGCTGGTGCCGGGAGGTGAGAACGTCGAGCGAGGTGCACCTGCCCTGTACCCCGGCGAGCGTGGGCTTCGCCCGGCGCGTGCTCTCCGAGGATCTCAGGTCCGCTGGCGTGTTCGATGGCGCTGTTGGCGATGCCACCCTTGTGATCAGCGAACTGGTCAGCAACGCGATCTTGCACGCGTATCCGCTGCCGGGCGAGCAACTCAAGATCGCCTGGGCGATGACCGATGGCTGGCTTGAGGTGGCGGTCAGCGACGGCGGCAGCGCGACCCTGCCGCACGATGCTCACCCGACCCCAGGATCGGTGAGCGGTCGCGGGCTCGCGATCGTCTCGCACATCTGCCGGGCCTGGGGTGTCAGGACCGACGACGTTGGCCTGACGGTCTGGGCGATCCTGGCCGCACCATCGCACGATGGCGCAGCGCCGCGCCGGTCGCCAAGTCAGGCCGCGGCGCCCGCTCAAGCCTGACGCTCCCGCCCGACGTTCGCGCCTGGCGTTCGCGCCTGGCGGGATCCGGCTGCGGTCGGTGGCGTAATCGGGCTCAGGCTGGTGATACTCCCGCAAGGGTCATCATCCGCGCGAGGCTGCGCGGCGGTCACGGATAGTGCACGGGCGAGGGGGTCTCGGGGGGATCGTGAGCCACTGCGTCGGCGCGGACAGCGAGTCCGGCTGCCTGCGGGCGGTGCTCATGCACCGGCCGGGTGCTGAACTCAGGCGGATCACGCCGAAGACGCGCGACTTGCTCGGGTTCGGCTCTTTGCCCTGGGTGGCCCGAGCTCAGCAGGAGCACGACAAGCTCGCCGAGGTGCTCAGGGAACGAGGCACCGAGGTGATCTACCTCACAGGCTTGCTGCAGGACATATTTGAGTATGCGTGCGCGAGGCAGGAGGCTATCGCCGCGGTGCTGGCCAACTCCGAGCTAGGCGAGGAACTCGCCAGCATCGTCGAGTCCCACCTCGGCGGTCTCTCCCCTGAGGATCTGACCTCGACGCTGATCGCCGGACTGACGCCAGCGGAGCTGAGGACCGGCCGCGGCCTCGTGCACGACCTGCTCGGTCCGCACGACTTCATCATCGAACCGCTGCCCAACCTGGTGTTCGGCCACGACGCCGGTTCCTATGTCGGCGATCACCTGGTCATCGGCTCCCTGCCAGGACGGCGACGGCGGGAAACCGACCTGCTCGCCCTGATCCACGGGCACCATCCGAGATTCGCCGGGTCGCGAGGACGCGGCCGGCCCGGCGGACCGGTACGCGTGCCAGGCACCAGCCTGGACGCCGGGGACCTGCTGCTGCTCGGGCCAGGGATCGTGGCTGTCGGCGCCGGCGTGCGCACCACTGCCGCGGCCACCGAGCAGCTCGCAAGGGAGCTGCTCCAGACTGGCACCGTGCACACGGTGCTTGCCGTTCCCGTGAAGGGTGACAGTCAGCTGGGCACGCTGTGCACGGTGCTCGATCGCGGGATTGTCCTGATGGCACCCGCGCTCGCTTATACGCTGACCGCCATCACGATCACCGGCAATGAAGGTCCGTCAGATGCTCACGGTGCCAGTGGTGAGCCTGGTGCGCTGCGGGTGTCGCGCCCCCGGCCTTTTCTCGAAGCCGCGGCGCGGGCGCTGAGTCTCGACCAGCTGACGCTTGTCGAGACCGGGGTCGTCTCGCCTGCCAGGTCGGGGCGCCCGTATGCCCGGTATGGCCAGTGGGATGACGGGGGGAACACGCTCGCCATCGGCGGCCGCACCCTGATCTGCGACGAGCGTAACGCCGAGACGAACGCCAGGCTCGCGACGGCCGGGTTCGAGGTGGTGCCGGTGCCGTTCGGCGAACTCGGCAGCGCGCGCGGCGGTCCGCGATGCATGTGCGGGCCGATGAACAGGGACCCTGCGGGCGAGGCGAGCGCACGCGAACTCACTCCCGGCTATCGGACCCGGCTCGCGCCGGCCGAGCCCGGCGAACTAGCACCGCTGCTCTCGTCGAGCGCGGATGCGGGCGCGGGCTCGGGCGCGGGCCGCGGCTAACGACCGCGGCTCGACCAACGGCCGACCCGGAAGAGGCCGATGCCGAGCAGCACCACCAGGACGATCCAGAAAGCGAGGAACAGCGCGTGGATCAGTCCCCAGAACAGCAGCCACAGCACCGCCAGCAGCACGATAGCCCCGATGATGAAGGCAAGAATGCGCAACATGCCTCCACATTACGCGGAGCCGGCCATGGTTAGCCGGCCTGCAGGTGGTGTATCCCATCGCAGGCGAGTAATGTGCGGCTCGTGGAGCTAAAGGTCACAAGCCGGCCCCAAGGGGAATACGTTGTCATGTCGGTCCAGGGCGAGATCGACTTGTACACGGTCCCCAGACTGCAGCGTGAGTTCGCCAGCGTGCTGTCCGGTAACGAAGCTGTCCACCTGATCGTCGACATGTCTGGCGTGGACTTCTGCGATTCAACCGGAGTGAACGTGCTGCTCGCGGCGCACCGCCAGGTCCGTGAAAAGGGCGGTGAGCTGGAACTTGCCGCGCCAAGGCCCGCAGTGCGCAAGATCTTGCAGGTGACCGGGCTTGAGACGGTCTTCACCGTGACCGACAAGCCCGCGCACACGGTCGGTAGCTAACCTGAGGTAAGCCGCGCTATTAAGATCGCTGCCATGCCTGCACGCGGCGACCTGGCCGTCATCATCCCCGCCAGGAACGAGTCCGACCGCATCAGCGCGACCGTCAAGGCGGCGGCAGCGATCCCCGGTGTGGACCTCGTCATCGTCGTCGACGACGGCTCCGCGGACGGCACGGGTGCGCAGGCAGCTCACGCCGGCGCGGTCGTGTCCAGGCACGCTGTCAACCGCGGCAAGGCCGCGGCGATGGAAACCGGTGCCGAGGCCGTCAGGGTGATCGAGTCGCGGCAGGCCGGGGAAGCCGCCGATGGAGTGAGCCTGGCACCCAGGCACCTGCTCTTCCTCGACGCCGACCTGGCCGGAACCGCCAGGAACGCCGCGTCGCTGGCCGAGCCGGTGCTCGCCGGCGAAGCCGACATGACGATCGCGGTCTTCGCCAGCAGGGAAAAGCGGGGCGGGCATGGTTTCGTCTTGCGCCTGGCCGGCACCGGGATCGAGCGGCTGACCGGGTGGCGGCCGGCTGAACCGCTGAACGGCCAGCGGTGCCTGACCCGCGCGGCGTTCGAAGCTGCCAGGCCGCTGGCCGGCGGCTGGGGCGCTGAGGTGGGCCTGACCATCGACCTGCTGCGTCAGGGCATGCGAATCGCCGAGGTCCGGGTGCCGCTGGCGCACCGGGCGACCGGCAAGGACCTGCAGGCGCAGTTGCACCGGGCGCATCAGTTCGCCGACGTCGCGAGGGCGCTCGCGGCGCGCCAGCCGTTGCGCCAGCCGAAAATGGGGCACCAGGAGTCCAGCGCGCGGCCCGCAGGCGAGGCCGACGTCGCGTGACGGCCCTACCGCCCGAGCCCGGCGGCGCTACCGCCGCCGCCTCGCGCGGCCCCGGCCGCCAGGCAGCGCCGCCTGCTGACGGCGGCGAGGCGATCAGGCGCCGCGGCGCCGCTGGCCTGGCGATCAGCGCCCTGAGCTTCGCGCTGACGGCCACCGTTGCCGTGCTCGGGCCTTCGCTGATGGAACCCGCTCTCCCTGTGGGCGACGGCCGGTCTCGGTGGTCAGGCGCTCCGTGGTCCCTGGCCGTGCATCTGTCGCCGTACCTGATCGTCGCGCTCAGCGGAGCCGCCATCGCCACGGCGGTCATCGGACTGATCATCAGCCTGAACGCATGCAAGCGCGGCTGGTCGCCCTCGGCAATGCTGATCTTGCTAGCCGGAATGGCGGGAGCGATCATCCTGGCGTTCCTGCCTCCGATCGGCTCGTCTGACCACCTCAGCTACGCGGCCTACGGCCGGATGGCGCTGACCGGGCACGATCCGTACACCAGCACTGCGGCGATGCTCGCCAGGCTAGGCGACCCCGTAGCGCGCGCGGTACAAGACTGGCGGACCAGCCCGTCGGTGTACGGGCCGGCGGCCGTCGCCGGGCAGGCGTTCGCGGCGTGGATCGGCGGGACGTCGGTGCGGCTGATCATCTTCGTACTGTCGCTGCTGAACGTGGCCGCGTTCGCGGTCACCGGGCTGCTCCTTTACTGGCTGCGGCGCGGTGACCCGGCCGGCCAGCTGCGCGCGGCGCTGGTGTGGACCGCCAATCCGCTGCTGCTGATGGTGCTGGTGGCCGGAGCGCATGTCGACAGCCAGGCCATCGTGTTCGGGGTCGGCGGCGTAGCGGTCGCATTCACCGCCATGCGGACAAGGCCGGGCGCGTTCACCTGGGCCGCGTCCGGTGCCCTGATCGGCGCAGGCTTCGCGATCAAGGTGACGACCGTCCTTGTCGGTGCCGCGCTAGCGCTCGGTTGTGTCAGCCGGTGGGGACAACCCAACGGAACCCCCCGTTCTCGGCTCGCAGCGTTCATCGGGCTCGCGACCGGGTTTTGCGTGGCGGGGGCGCTGTCGTTGGTCCCGTGGGGGACTGGGATCTTCGCGCCGGCCGGGCGGGCCAGCAGCTTTACCTCGATCGGGTCGCCGTGGCGGTCGGTGCGCAGCGTGCTGCGGCTGGTCACCGGGGAGGGCGCGGCCGAGGATCTGGTCAAGGCCGGGGCGCTGCTGCTCGGCGTCGCCTTGGCCATCATGCTGCTCAGGCGCATCAGGGCCGGTGACCTGACAGGCGGTACGGAGCGATTGCTCCCGGCCTGCGCGTTCGCCTTGGTGTTTGCCTGGCTGCTGGCCTGGCCCTACGTGCTGCCCTGGTATGACGGACTCGGCTGGGCCATGCTCGCGCTGATGCCCGCGACCAGGTTCGACTGGCTCATGGTCGCGCGCACCGCCGCGCTCGCGATCGGCTACCTGCCAGCTCGCGGGATATCGTTGCCTGTCGGCCTGGGCTGGCTCCAGACCGTGGTCAGGACGGCAATCACGCCCGCGGCGCTGCTCGTGATCCTGATCCTCGCGGTCAGCTGGCGCCGGCATCTGGTGGACCAGCCACCACAGTTTGACAAGCCACAGGGAGGTTGAGGCCGTGCAGCCGCGTGATGCCGCACCACTTGAGGCCGTGCAGCCGCGTGATGCCGCACCACAGCTCGCCTATCTCGGGCCGCGCGGCACTTTCTGCGAGCAGGCGGCCAGCCTCTTGCACCCCGAGGGGGGCTACGACCTGGCGCCGTATCCCACGATCGCCGCGACGATGGACGCGGTCCGGAGCGGCATTGCCAGCCTCGCGGTGGTCCCGATCGAAAGCTCGGTCGAAGGCGGTGTCAACGCCACGCTCGACGAGCTGTCGTCCGGCGTGCCGCTGGCGATCAAGGCTGAGGCGATCGTCCTGATCGAGTTCGCCTTGCTGGTCCGGCCAGGCAAGGTTTTCGCCGATATCAAGGTCGTAGGCGGGCATCCCGTCGCCCAGCCGCAATGCAGGCGCTGGCTGGCCGAGCATCTGCCAGACGCGCGATGGCGGCCGGCACTGTCCAACGCCGACGCGGCTTGCCAGGTAGCGGGTGGCGAACTCGACGCCGCGCTCGCCGGGAACTTCGCGGCCAGGTACTACCAGCTCGACGTACTCGCGGCCGGGGTCCATGACACCGAGGGGGCCGTGACCAGGTTCGTGGAACTAGGCCGGCCAGGGCCGCTGCCCGAGCCCTCGGGCACCGACCGCACATCGGTCATCGCCTACCTGACCGACGACCATCCTGGTGCGCTGATGGACATACTCAGCCAGTTCGCCGTGCGCGGCGTCAACTTGAGCCGGATCGAGTCGAGGCCCACTGGCGAGGGCATCGGCCGGTACTTTTTTTTCATCGATTGTGAAGGTCATGTCTTTAGCCCTAGCGTCGGCGAAGCCCTCATGGGCCTGCGCAGAACCTGCAGTGATGTGAGGTTCCTCGGCAGCTACCGGGCGGCGGAAGGGCCAGGGGCAAGCGGGACGCCTGCAGCGGCGCGGCGTACCGCGCCTGGTGACGGCGAGTTCACCGCGGCGGCGCAGTGGCTCGCGCGGGTCAGGTCAGGTATCCAGTGACCAGGGACTACAGATAGGGACCTGACGTGCGCTGCTGCTGCTGGCTGTCCTCGCCCGGCGGCATCATGCCTGGCGGCAGCGCCCGTCGCATCTGCTCGAGCTGCGCTCGCGCGGCCATCTGCTGCGCGAACAGCGTGGTCTGGATGCCGTGAAAGAGGCCCTCAAGCCAGCCGACCAGCTGAGCCTGGGCGATGCGCAGCTCGGATTCGCTGGGTACCTCGCCTTCGGCGAAGGGCAGCGACAACCGCTCGAGTTCATCGACCAGCTCGGGAGCGAGGCCATCTTCGAGTTCCTTGATGGAACTCGTGTGGATCTCCTTGAGCCTGGCCCGGCTCTTCTCGTCCAGCGGGGCCGCCTTGACCTCTTCGAGCAGCTGCCTGATCATGCTGCCGACGCGCATCACCTTGGCGGGCTGGGCCACCATCTCGGTGACCGGACGCTCGCCGCCGGCTTCTTCCGGGTCGCCTTCGATGGCCACGCCGTCTGGCCCTACCACGACGATCTTGGCGGGTGTCTCCGCGTCAGGATGCCTGTCGTCAGTCATGGCCCTAGTCTGTCGGGTTCGCCGTCGGTGCGCGTCACTGGGGTGAGGTGTCAATGCCTGAGCAGGATTTTTCCTACGTGCTCGCCGGCCTCGATGAGGCGATGCGCCTCGGCGGCTTCCGCGAGCGGCAGCACGGTGTCGATCACCGGCCGGATATGGCCCTCGGTGACGAGTGGCCAGACCTCGTCCGAGACGGCGGCGGTGATCGCCGCCTTCTGGCCGACCGGCCTGGCCCGCAGCGAGGTGGCGCTGATGCTGGCCTGCTTGCGGAGCATCGCGTTAAGGTCGATTTCGGACTTAGTGCCGCCCTGCAGGCCGATCACGGCGAGCCTGCCTCCAGTGGCCAGCGCGGCCACATTGCGCTGCAGGTAGGACGCTCCCATGATGTCCAGGATGACGTCAGCCCCCCGACCGCTGGTGAACTCACGCACAGCCTCCACGAAGTCCCGGTCGCGGTACGGGATTGCCAGGTCGGCGCCCAGGTCCAGGCACCGTTCCAGCTTGAAGGGCGAGCCGGCGGTGCAGGCTACATGCGCTCCCAGTGCCTTGCCGAGCTGGATCGCGAACGTGCCGATGCCGCTCGCGCCGCCGTGCACGAGCAGGGTCTCGCCCTGGGTCAGCCGGGCGAGCTGAACGACGTTGGAGTAGACCGTGCACGCGACTTCGGGCAGGCTGGCCGCCTCGATGAGGGTGACGCCCGCTGGCGCCGCGAGCACCTGGCCGGCCGGGACTGCGACCTGCTCGGCGTATCCGCCACCGGACAACAGCGCGCATACCTCGTCCCCGGCCTTCCAGCCGGTCACGTCCGCGCCGATGGCCGTGATCCGGCCCGAGCACTCCAGGCCAGGATAGGGCGGGGCACCAGGTGGCGGCGGATAAAACCCTTGCCGCTGAAGCAGGTCCGCCCGGTTGACGCCGGCTGCGGCGATCTCGATGAGGACCTCGCCGGCGGCGGGCACAGGATCGGGAACCTCAGTGATCTGGAGCGTGTCGGGGCCGCCTGGTTTCGTGATCGTGATAGCGCGCATGCGGCTCATTCTCCGCCGGAGGCTGGGTTGCGGACGGTGATGTTGGTAACGTTATCGCCGTGGGTTCCAGGACCATCAGCGTCAGCATGGATGAACGCACTTACCGGCAGGCCAAGGCGGCCGCCGAGCGGGCTGGCTTGCCGATGTCCACATGGATGTCGAAGTCGGCCAAGGAAAAGGTACAGCGCGACGCTGCGGTGCCAGTCGCCCAGCTTGATGAGGGTACCGGCCATGCCTGGGTCGCCTGGGCCGAGGCGAGTGAACGTGATTTCAGCAACCCGGAGGCGGAAAAGGGCGCTGCGTGAATCGCGGCGATGTCTTCGCTCATAAAGGAGTAGGGCGCGCCGGGTTCGTGGTCATCGTCAGCAATGACGGGTTCAGCGCGGTGACCGGGCATCCCGTGGTCGTGCGGATCAGCGACCGCCCCGACCTTAAAGAGACCCCGTACGTAGTGCCGCTGACCAGTGCTGATCAGGTCGCGGGGGTCGGGCACCTGGAGTCTTACTCGGTAGTGCGGGTACGACGAGACCGGCTCGGGGACCAGCCGATCGGCCGGATCTGCGACGGCACGCTTCGCAAGCTCGACGACGCGCTGGCCCTGCTCTTCGACTACGGCGTCTAGGGGCTCGCGAGCCGAAGCGCCTGGAGGCGGTAGGGGAATGACACAGCGATCATCGGGGGAGGAGCGAGACGGCGTCTCGCTGACCAATCTTGACCAGCCGCTCTTCGACGACGCGAACGCGACCAAGCGCGACCTGGTCGACTACCTGGACGTGATGTCCGGCCGCATCATCGCGGTACTCCGCGATCGGCCGCTGTCGGTGATCAGGGCGCTCCGGGGCCAGGCACCTTTCATGCAAAAGAATGTGCCGAAGTACACGCCGGACTGGGTGCGCACGACGCGAATGTGGGCCGACGCGTCCAAGCGCGAGGTCACGTACGCGCTGTGCGACGACCGCAGGACGCTGCTCTGGTTCGCCAACCAGCGGGCGGTCGAATTTCACCCGACGCTGGTGCGCGCCGCTCAGCTGGACCGCCCGAGCTATCTCGTGCTCGACATCGATCCCCCTGCACCCGACGCGTTCGGGCTCGCGGTCGGCGCGGCCCGCCTCGTGCGGCAGGCGCTGTCGGAGCTCGGCCTGGCTGGCGCCGTCAAGACCAGCGGCGCGAAGGGCCTGCATGTCTTTGTGCCGCTGACCGGCCAGTCCTCTTCTGAGGACACCGCTGCGGCGACCAGGGCGCTGGCCGCGCGGGCCGAGCGCCTCGATCGCGACCTGGCCACGACCGCGTTCATCAAGGAGGACAGGCACGGCAAGGTGTTCGTGGATTCGACCAGGGTCGGCGGCGCTACCGTGGCGGCGGCGTACAGCCCGCGGATCAGGCCGGGGACGCCGGTATCGTACCCAGTTGCCTGGGACGAACTGGACAACGTGGCCCCGGCGGACTTCACGGTGCACACCGTCGTGGGGCTGTCGCCTGGCCACGATCCGTGGGCCGAGCTCATGCCGGCCGCCGTGCCACTGCCTGCTGAGCTAATAGAGGAGGGGCATACGATCCCGATCGCGCGCGTGCAGGCGATGCACGAGGGCAAGCGCCGGGCAAGGAATCGCAGGCAGGCTAACTCCTGAGACCCGCGCGCTGGCGTAGCGGGGTTCCTGGGGTGGGGCGTTGTCGGTGCGGGCGGGTGCGGGAATGCGGGAGTGCGGGCGGGTGCGGGAGTGCGGGAGTGCGGGCGGGTGCGGGAGCGTTGTCGGGTTCCTGAGGGAGCGTTGTCGGGTGCGGAGCGTTATCGCGTTCGTGGCGGAGCGTTGTCGGGTTCCTGGGGGAGTGATTTCGGGTGCGGGAGCTTTTTCGTCGTGGAGCACGACAATCCTCCCGGACCCGGAACGCCTCCCCTAGGACTACGAAAATCCTCCCGGACTCGGACCCGATCCCCGAAGGCTCGGGCAGGCCTGCCTGATACGTGCCTGGGGGATGCCGGCCCAGGGGTCAGCGCTCCATGACCGGATTTACGCATTGCGGATTTGTCGGGTGCTTACGGGATTTATAACTGTCGTCGTTTTGTGACCTCGAAAGAGTGGCCTGAAAAGGTACCAAAAGGACGGCCGCATGGTTCAGGGACCGTTTGCCCTCGCTGAGCGATATGAAGGTATTGCTGACTGATCGGGCAGCGAATAAGTTCTGACTATGCCGACTACAACACGGGTAAAAAACCACGCTCTCAGGAGCCGCTCTGCCCCCCGGCTGAGCGGCTTCCTCATTTCGTCTGGCGCCGCATTATGCGTGGCGGTCGCGGCAAGCGGCGGATCGCCTGCCGCGCTGGCCGCTCCCAGCCAGCAGTCAAGGGTCCTCACCCCTGAGTCCGGCACTAGCATCGGCAATGCCGGGCAGCTGACGACTTCTGGCTCGGGAACGATTGGCAACGGGTCTGACGACTGGTGGGTGATCTACCCGAGCACGCCAGGCCAGACCGTGTCGGTGACCGTGCACAACAACGCCAGCGCGAACTGCGGGATCCAGGCAACGCTGTACGGCACGAACGGGGCGAGTCAGTTCATTGATGACGCTGGCCTCAATTCGGCTAGCACCGGCACCATCAGTGGCGCGGCGCCTGCGTCCGATCGGTATTTCATCGAGGTGACTCCGAACAACTGCTCAGCTAGCGCCCCGTACTCGCTCACCCTTACCAGTGGCGGAGGCGGCACGGTGCCGTCACCGGCCGCTGGCTCGGTCAGCCCAGGTGACGGCATAGGCGACGTGGGCGCGGCGCTGAAGGGCCATACCCTTTACAACGAATCGATCACGTTCAACGGCGGCACCGAGGACTGGTACGTCTTCTACAAGAGACCCGACTCGCAGGTCGCGTCGATTCGGCTATCCAACATCACCGTCAACGGCGCTACGAGCTGCGCCGTGTTCACCGCGTCGCTTTTTACCAACCGGGGAACGGCCGCCAATGTGACGAACGTCTCGCTCAACAACAATGACGCCGGCGCAATCGCGGTGCCTGCCCGGCAGGCCGGCGACCCTCAGGGGCAGTTCTATCTGCGTGTCACGGCCGATGGCTTCGACTGCGGTACTGGTGGCGCGAATTACACCATCGAGCCGGAGCCGAGTACGGAATTCATTAGCGTGGCAAAAATTCCTACTGGCAAGGTCACGCCTGCTCCGTCGGTCGGCGGTCCGTGGCCGCCGCTTCAGGGCGGCATCAGCTATCAGGGCTCGATTGACTTCAACGGCGGCACCGAGAACTGGTACGTGCTGTACAAGAGGCCGGACAGCCACGTTGCGACCGTTCGCATCGCGAATACGACCGTCGACGGGTCTACCAGCTGTGCGGTATTCTTTGCGACTCTCTTTAGCAATGCGGGAACGAACGGGCAGTTGGCGAATACGCCGCTTAACAACGACGCGGTCACGACACTGACGGTGCCGGCGCACCAGTCAGGCGATCCGCATGGCGTGTTCTACCTGCGCATCGCGGCCGACGGCTTCGACTGCGGCAGCGGTGGCGCGAACTACACAATCGAACCAAACCCCAAGGCTGAGTTCGCGAATCCGGCCAGGCCCAAGACAGGCAAGCAGGCGCCGGCATCCTCGCTGCGCAGGGCGTGGCCGCCACTTTCAGGCGGGCTGGCGTATAAGGGTTCGATCGACTTCAGCGGCGGCACGCAGAACTGGTACGTGCTCGACAAGAAGGCCGACAGGCATCCGGCGGCCATTCAGGTCACGAACACGACTACCGACGGGTCGACTTCGTGCGCTGTGATGACGGCCAACCTCTATACCAATAAGGGGCCAGCGGTCACCCTTGCGAGCATCTCGCTGGGCAACAATGCCTCGGCGACCCTTTCGATACCTGCACATCAGGCCGGCGATCCGCAGGGCCTGTTCTACCTGCAGATCACGGCTGACGGCTTCGACTGCGGAACCGGCGGAGCCACCTACACGCTGACGGCAACCCCCGCGACGGAGTTCATCAGGCCCGCGCTCAAGGTCGCCAGCCTGGCCTTGAAGAGGGGCAAGCTGCACAAGGCGTACAAGACGACGATCGGAGTGAGCGAGGGCAAGGCGCCGTACACGTTCATCGCCAAGACCAAGCTGCCCCCTGGCCTGGCTCTCGGCAAGCACACGGGCGTGGTCTCGGGTAAGCCGGCGAAGAGGGGATCGTTCAAGTTCACGGTGGAGATCGAGGACTCGTCGAAGCCGCACCGTAAGACGGTGACGGACGTCTTCACGATCACCATCTGGTAGTCGCCTGGCGTTCCCGGCTGGCAAGCCCGCACAGGTGGGGCGTTCCCGGCTGGCAAGCCCGCACAGGTGGGGACCCCCGCTGTCGTGCTCGCAACAGCAGGGGCCCCCACCTGTCGTTCGGTTGGGCGAGTTTCCGGTTGCCCTCCGCTAGCTCGTTTGTTGCCCGGACTGCCTTGTGCGGGAGGCAAACTGTCCGCAGTTAGGGCTACGGTTGGCTGGTTAGTGGACCTAGGAGTCACAGCCGCGTCAAGGGGAAAACATGACGACTCTCGAAAACCGGCCTCACACGGCACTCCTCGTCGTCGACGTTCAGACCGGCGTTGTCCGGGGCAATCACGAACGCGACGCGGTCGTCGCCAACATCGGCAGCCTGGTTGAGAAGGCCAGGCAGGCCCAAGTACCAGTCGTCTGGGTTCAGCACTCCGATAAGGGCCTCGCCAAGGGAAGCGACGAGTGGCGGATCGTGCCGGAACTGAAGCCGGACGAGGCCGAACCGCTCGTGCACAAGAACTACGGCGACTCCTTCGAGCACACCACGCTTGAGAGCGTCCTGTCCGATTTGCGGGTCGGCCGACTGGTCGTCGCAGGGGCGCAGACCGACGCCTGCATAAGGTCGACGCTCCACGGCGCCTTTGTCAGGGGTTACGACGCAATTTTGGTCGGCGACGCGCACACGACAGAGGACCTGTCAGAGTGGGGTGCGCCGCCGCCAGACAAGGTGATCGCCCATACCAACCTGTACTGGAACGACCAGTCGGCACCGGGCCGGAAGGCCGGGACAGTCAAGACCGAGGACGTCGACTTCGCCAGCATCGGCTAGCCCGGATTCGCGGACCCCATCGGCGCCATCCCAGCAAGGGCAGTGCGCCCGGGGCCAGTCCTCGTCGGCTGACCCTCAGTCCGCGAGGGCCTTGGTTGCCTGCCGCGATTTGGTTGCCTGCCGCGATTTCACCCGGATCGTCGACTCGCTTAGACATTGCTGCACGCGATGTCGGCCGCGCCACGGTGCTACGCCATGATGCCAGGCTCTGGAGCGCGCGGTCGCGCACTACTGCTGACGACATGCCGGGGGCCCCGAGAACTCGGCCAGTTCCGCCGGACCATCCGTGACCTCATGCTGCCGGGCCAGCGCCGCACCCACATGTGCCGAGAGAACGACAAGCAGCGCAAGCGCATACGCAAAGATGCTGACGTGCGCCGGAGCCTGCGTCACCGTCTACGACGCGTCCGACGTCCGGCACCGGGCACCCAGAGACGCCGCTCTTGAGCGCATCGCTGACGACCTGGCGAAGATGGGCGCGGGGCGGCTAGTGCTCGAACGCGACGACTCGGTGCATGACTCTGACCGCCGGGTTATCCGCGAGCGGTGCCAGGTCCCGGACTGCCTCGGCTTGCTGGTGTACGAGCACATGAAGGCCCACGAAGAACCGCTGCTCGGCATCCCCGATGCCGTCGCGTTGCCCGTCGCTACGGCCTTGGGCTACCGCGAGCATGATCGCGACCGTGAATCGCGCGCTAAGGTCAGCGAGCGCGACTCTGAGAGCTGGCACCCGCGGGCGCATCGCCGGGCCGGTGACAGCCTCGACCTGGGCCTGAATCAGCGTGCCATGCGCCAGGAGCGCGTCAGCAGCGGCACGTATGCCGGGCGCGTGACATCTACACGCAAGTGCGGCGCTAGCGGCACCAGGACGCGGCAGAGAAGACAGTCACGCTGCTGCCCGACTCCAAGAACGCGAAGGCGACAGGATCATGACCAGGTGCGTCCCATACGCGTCCCGAACCGGGTCCGTGGTCCCGAGCGCCAGCACCGGCCCGGCGCGTCTTTGCAGGTCAGCGGAGGGTGTGGGATTCGAACCCACGATGAAGCTCACGCCCCATAGCGGTTTTCAAGACCGCCGCCATCGGCCACTAGGCGAACCCTCCGCCGACTACGATAGCGGGCGCCGTGCGCCCGGGCTCACCTGTACCGGCAAGGCGCAACGGGAAATCGGTGCGACAATGCGCAGCTTCATATTGGCTGTGCCCGGCGCTGTCCGTGCTGCTGATGTTGTTCGCGATGCGGACGTGCCCGGGTGGCGGCCGGTGCGGAACAGGAGGTTAATGGTGGAAAGCGGGTGTCGATTCGCATATCGATGCTGGCGGGCCTCTGTAACCGTCGCCCGCGGGAAGCGACATCTGGCCCAGATGGCGTGATCACCTGAACTGGACGGCTGGATGGCTGAATCGTCGTGCCGGGCGGCTGAGGCGGGCAAGGGGCGCTGCCGGAAGTCGGTAGGCTCGCTGGAGAGGAGGTTGCATGGTTGTCCCGTTTGGCTGGCAAGCGGTGTTCACCCAGTGGCAGTCCGCTCCGGTGGTCACGGTGTCAGTCCTAGTCGCCGCCGGCTTGTACCTGTGGGGCGTCGTTCGGGTGGCTCGCAGGCGTCCAGCCAGGCCGTGGCCGATCTGGCGCACCGCGATGTTCCTCGGCGGCCTCGTGATCGTCGTCTTCGCGCTGCAGAGCGGTATCGGCAGCTATGACGACGTGTTGTTCTGGGATCACATGGTGCAGCACCTGATGCTGGTCATGGTCGCGCCGCCGTTTCTGATCCTCGGCCGCCCGATTACCTTGCTCATGCACGCGAGCCGCAATCCGCTGCACACCTGGGTAAAGCGCTCGGTGCGTTCCAACACCGCTAGCTTCCTGACCTGGCCAGTGTTCGGGTTCGCGGCTTATGCCGCCGCGATCGTGGTCGCGCACCTGACCGGCGTGGCGAACGTGACCGCCAGCAACCAGGTCGCCCACGAGGCTGAGCACCTCGGGTTCCTGATTATCGGGTACCTATTTTTCCTCCCGATCATCGGCTCTGAGCCGATCAAGTGGCGGCTTTCCTACCCGACGAGACTCGTGCTGCTCTTTCTCGTGATGCCCGTCGACACGATCACCGGCCTCGTGCTCAGCTACGGCAACCGCGGCACGCCCGGATTGCCAGCAGGCCCGCGGCCGGTCTGGGCGGGCACTCCGGTCGGCGACCTGCACGCGGGCGGCGCGGTGATGTGGATTGGCGGTGCCGCGATCATGTTCGCGCTGATCATGGTGGTCTTCTTGATGTGGAGCACCGACGGCCGCACCGTCACGCGTTCACGTGGCTGGCTTGAGGCAGCGCGGCGCGCTACCGTCGCGCCGGACGCGGTGGCATCGAAGTCCGACATCGACGATGACGACGAACGCCTCATCGCCTACAACGCCTACCTGAACCGTCTCAATAGCGCCGGGCACGCGGGAGAGCGCGACACGCCGGCTAGCGGTCTCTAGCGCAATCTAGGGATCTCGCTAGATCGGGCCATAGGCTGCTATGCCGTGGATCCTGTACGAAACCCTTACGCGCCGGGTGCCGGGCAGCGTCCGCCCGAGCTAGCAGGGCGGGATAAGGAGCTTGCCCAGTTCGAGGTGGTACTCGAACGCGTCGCTAAAGGCAGGCCCGAGCGGAGCATGGTGCTGACCGGACTGCGCGGCGTCGGCAAGACCGTCCTTCTCAACGCGTTCCGGTCGATGGCGATCCAGCATCTGTGGGGCACCGGCAAGATCGAGGCACGGCCCGACCAGTCGATTCGCCGGCCCGTGGCCGGCGCGCTGCATATGGCGGTACGTGAGCTGGCTCCCAGGCATCGTGCGCCTGACCGCATCGATGAGTTCCTCGGCGTGCTCAAGGCCTTCATGGCCAGGGACCCGAAAGCCGCTAAAGGCGCGCAACTCAGCCACCTTGGCATCGACGTGCCGATGACGCGCGGCCGGGCGGACTCGGGAGATCTGGAGATCGACCTGACCGAGTTGCTGACCGACGCGGCGGCCGTCGCCTCCGACCTCTCGGTCGGTATCGCGCTGTTCATCGACGAGATGCAGGACGTGCCCGCTCCCGACATCTCGGCGCTCTGCGCGGCCTGCCACGAGCTTTCGCAAAACGGCGGAGCACTCATCGTGGTGGGGGCCGGATTGCCGCACTTGCCGTCGGTTCTGTCGGCGAGCAAGAGTTACTCCGAGAGATTGTTCCGATATGTAGCTATTGATCGTCTGGACCGCTCGGCGGCGGACGTCGCGTTGCTGGCGCCGGCCAGGCGTGAGGGCGCGGACTTTCAGGCTGCCGCGCTTGACGCGCTCTACGTCGCGGCTGACGGCTACCCCTACTTTGTCCAGGCATACGGCAAGGTCACCTGGGACGTTGCGGTGACCAGCCCGGTGACAGCGACCGATGTGGCCGTCGCGGCGCCGCTGGCCGCCAGCGAACTGGCTGTGGGTTTCTTCGGGAGCAGGTACGAGCGCGCGACGCCGGCTGAGCGTGAGTACATGCGTGCCATGGCGCTGCTCGGAGATGACCCCGTGCCGACGGCGCAAGTGGCCGACGAACTGGGCCGGCGGCCGTCAAGCGTCTCACCCGCCAGGGACAGCCTGATCAAGAAGGGGCTGATCTACAGTTCGGAGCGCGGCCTGATCGCTTTTACCGTGCCGCACTTCGGTCGGTTCCTGCGCGCTCAGCCCGGCTGAGCCGGCCCGGCCCGGCCCGAGCCCGGCCCGGCCCGAGCCCGGCCCGGCTCTCGCGTCGTATACGACTGTCTAGTCCGTACCCGAGAATGCCTTATAAAGCGCCAGACGTCCTGCGGCAGCTAGGCGGGCGGGTACGACGGCGGGGAACCCGGGCCGCCGGCGCGGCGAGCGCCTGTGGTTCCTGGCAGGCTGGCTGCCTCGGCGCGGATGACCGGGTCAGGGCGCCGGCGGGCAATGCTGCGGCGGGCCATGCTGCGGCGGGCCATCGGGCGGCGGGCGATTCTGGTGCGGGATATGGCGTGCCACCTGGCCGGCCGGGTAGCGCCTGCGGGCCAGGGCACGATGGCGCCGGTGGCGGTGTCGACGAGCGCGGACAAGATGACCGGCCTGCGGCTTTCGAGACGGACCGCGAAGACGAGTTCGGCTTCCTTGCCAGCGTGCTGGCTGGGGTAGGTGATGTAGCGCCAGCACAGCTCGCGCCAGATGTCGGATGGCTGGTTGACGGCGACGAGCTTGGAATGCTTGCGCCACTGCGCGCTGCGGTGCAGCGCGGCGAGGCTCTGCTCGGGGCTGACGACCCTCAGTTCGCACGGTGCGGAGTAGCCGATCCTGACCAGGAGGTCGCGGACCTCTGGTGACAGCAGCGCGAAGATGGCGAGTTCGGCGGCGAATAGCAGCAGCACCACAGGCAGGTGGCCGGTGGGGACGGGCGGCCGGATCGGCCGCAGCTTGATGCTGCTCGCCGAGCACGCGCCGAGCAGCACGGAACGGATGATGGTGCGCCCGGTGACCGGGGTCTGGCTGAACTCGCCGAAGCAGCCGCAGCCGACGTCGGGCCGCATGCTGCGCAACTCGATCAGGGCGAGCGCCGCCACCAGGAACAGCAGGCCGCCGCCGAGCCTGAACAGGGTGGCCGGCGTGCCACGGCCGAACTCGCCGCAAGTTGCGATCAGGCCCGTGCCGAGCGCAAACTCGGTGGCGCACATCGCGATCGCGGCAGGCGTGCGCAGCCGCAACGGGAAAAGTGCCGTGGGCCCGAGCCCGGCGAACACTGACCTGGCCTTGACGACTTTGGTCGCTTTGGTGAAACAGCCGCTGAGCAGCATGGCGGCCAGAAGGGGTATCTGCAGGTCGCCGAAGAGGGTCAGCATCGTCAGCGGCCTATCGTCAGCGTCGCGTTGAAACACCCCTGCTCGAGCTCACCGCCGAGGGCCACGAAACTCGCCAGCGTCAGGTCCGCGACCCGGCCCCGCGGGGAGATCTTGCAGGCCACGCAGTGATCGTTGAACAGCCGCGCTATCGGTGAGCAGCCGGTCACCGGCAGCGTCCACCCGACTCCAGCGCACTCGTTGCGGATGCCTAGCGCGGTCCCGATCGCGAGATAAGGCAGCTCGCGGAACGCCTGCGCCTGCCCTGGGGCGATCTGAGCGGCCGTGTCCTCCATGCACCCGGCGGCCGGGTCGACTGCCGGGTAGAAGACGCCGAGCAGTCCGTAAGGCTCGTCGGCGGTGTCGTGCCAGACCGCGCAGCCGGTGATCGCGTCCGGAAGCAGCCGGACGATCGGCTGGCGCGGCGGCAGATGGTTGCCCCGGTACGGCGGCTGCGGGCTCGTCGCGACCAGCCCGATCAGCGCACCTTGCCGGCGGATGCCGATGATGTCGATCAGGTAGCCAGGGCGCAGATTGGGGATCTTTACCCTGATCCTGGCGCTCGCGAGCGGCGAGATGACCACCGTCCGCGGTGTCTTTGCCGCCCCTTCGGCGACGACCAGGCGCTCAGCATCGCTCTCGATGATGACCCCGCATACCCGGCCGATGTTCGCCCAGATCCGGTCGGCGATGGCGGACTGCGACGGCACGATCCTGACCACGGCCTCATCACCCGGCCGCAGCGCCGATGGCTCTAATGGCTCACCACGCCAGGCTTTCGCGTCTGCAGTCAGCGCGAACCGCCGCTCGCCGGCCGCATCGCCGATCGCGACGAAATGCGGGCTGACGTCGGTGATAGTGCCGGTCACGGCACGGTAAAGGTGCCGGTCGGCCGGATCGGTATCACGCGAGAGCACGCCAGCCGGTTCGAGGCGGGCGAGAGTACCGGGCTGGGCGAGGGTACCGGGCTGCGGGGCGAAGACAGCCGCCTTCAGCAGCCTCCGCCTGGCGAAGCGGCTGGTCTGCGCCGCGGACGCGCCAGGGCACCGGTCGCAGCACACCGCAGCCGATTCCACCCAGGCACCAACCTTCACCGCGTGAGTTTCATTTCCAGCGTTTCGACGATGATGAGCTATCCCGCCTGCGTCAAGCGGTTTCCCCGATCTGCTCGCGGTCAAGTCTGACCAGCCCATCTTCCGGGCAGATCCGGGCGAGCCGTGCCCCTGCGCGAATGCCACGCTGATCGGCGTAGGGTTACGGCGTAGGGTTACGTATCGTAGCGCAACGTCTACGAAGTGTCGCGGGTACGCTTGGGTGGGTGAGCAGGTCGGCCGAGTTGAGGCAGAGCCAGGCGCATGCCGCTCTGACTAGCCCCGATTCTGGCCCGCCCGATGACAGTGAGCTAGGACAGGAGCGCTCCTGCGCTGCCGACTTTCATGAATTCGTCAGCTCCCGTAGCCGGTCACTGCTGCAATCCGCCTACCTGATCACAGGTAATCTCGCCGATGCCGAGGACCTCGTGCAGTCAGCGCTGGCCAAGACCTACCAGGCATGGGACCGCATCGAAGATCGCAAGGCCCTGGACGGTTACGTCCGCCGCGCGATGGTCAATACGCACATCTCCTCGTGGCGGCGGCGCAAGATCGACGAATACCCGACCGACGATGTTCCTGAGATCCCGGTCGCCGACGCTCCGGTCAGCAGCGAGCTGCAGGACGCGCTGCAGCGCGCCATCAGCAGGCTGCCGCACCGGATGCGGGCCGCGGTCGTGCTCCGGTTCTTTGAGGACATGACCGAGGCTGAGGTGGCTGACGTACTCGGAGTCAGCCAGGGCACCGTGAAGAGCACGGTCTCGCGTGCCGTCGCCAAGCTCCGCGCGGACACCGAGTTGTTCTCGCAATGACCCCCGCGTCCCGCGGTCGCGGTTACTCAGCAAGGTAGCTAACGCTGCGCGGATGACGTTTCGGCGGCAACATGGGACTATCCACCCCAGGGGTAACTCCGGCGCACCGGCAGGGGCCGGGTCAGCCGCGCCGAACGCTTGACGCAGGAGGTTGCCGTGCGCAGCACGATGATGGATGTCCCGCTAACTGTGACCAGGATCATGGAGTACGGCACGACTGCCTTCGGCGATCGCGAAGTGGTGACGTGCACCACGGGCGAAAGCCGTCGCCAGACCTACGCCCAGACCGGCGTCCGGGCGGCCAAGCTGGCGCACGCGCTGCGGTCGCTCGGGGTCGACGGCGACCAGCGAGTCGCGACGCTGATGTGGAACAATGCCGAGCACCTTGAGGCTTATCTGGCGATCCCGTCCATGGGCGCGGTCCTGCACACTCTTAATCTCAGGCTAGAACCCGAAGTGATCGGCTACATCGCCACGCACGCGGAAGACGAGATCGTCATCGTCGACCCGAGCCTTATACCCCTGCTTACCCAGGTGCTTCCGCATGCGGAAACGATCCGCCACGTACTTGTCACCGGCAAAGAAGGTGAACGGGATGATGCGGTGCTAGCCGCCCTATCAGGCGCAGGCCGTACGGCGGCATTCTACGAGGACTTGCTTGCCGGCAAGCCCGACCGCTTCGACTGGCCCGAGGTGGACGAACGGTCCGCGGCCGCCATGTGCTACACCAGCGGCACGACCGGCCACCCCAAGGGCGTGGTCTACAGTCACCGGTCGATGCACCTGCATTCCATGGCGGTCAGCACCGGCGGGGTGTTCGGCATCGCCGAGTTGGACCGGGTGCTGCCGGTCGTGCCGATGTTCCATGCCAACGCCTGGGGCCTGCCCTACGCGGCGGTCATGGCGGGGGCCAGCCTGATCATGCCAGACCGGTTCCTCCAGCCAGAACCGCTCGTGCGCCTCATCGAGGCCGAGCGGCCGACGATCGCCGGGGCCGTGCCGACGATCTGGAACGCGCTGCTGATGCACGTCAGGGAGCGTGGCGGCGACCTGAGTTCGCTTCGGGTCGTACCCTGCGGCGGCTCCGCCGTGCCTCACTCGCTGATGGAGGCGTACGAGAAGGAGCAAGGCGTCCTGATCTTGCAAGCCTGGGGGATGACCGAGACCTCGCCGCTCGGCAGCGTCGCCCGCCCGCCCGCGGGCGTGACCGGTGAAGAAGCCTGGCATTACCGCGACACCCAGGGCAGGCTGATCTGCGACGTGGAAGCCCGCCTGATCGGCGAGGAGGGGGTGCCGCTGCCGCACGACGGCGTGGCGGTCGGCGAAGTTGAGGTCAGGGGCCCCTGGATCACTGGTGCCTACTATAAAGATGACGATCCGGGCAAGTTCAGGGACGGCTGGCTCAGGACCGGCGACGTGGGAACGATCGACAGGCTCGGCTACGTTACGCTCACTGATCGCGCGAAAGACGTGATCAAGTCGGGCGGCGAGTGGATCTCGTCGATGGAGCTTGAGAACGCGCTCATGGGTCACCCGGATGTCGTCGAGGCTGCCGTGATCGGTGTCTCCGACGAGCGCTGGGGTGAGCGCCCGCTCGCCACCGTGGTGCTGGCCACCGGTGCCGCCGTGACAGCCGCCGATTTGCGCGAGTACCTAGGCGGGAAAGTGCCCCGGTGGCAGTTGCCTGAGCGGTGGTCCTTCATAGCCGAGGTACCGAAGACCAGCGTCGGCAAGTTCGCCAAGACCAAGATCAGGGACGCCTACGCGCGCGGCGAATATGACGTGATCGAGGCGCGCTAGCCTCCTCGCGCCAGCGGTGCGTAACGAACGCAGGGGTAGCTTTGCGGCGGCTGCGTCAGTGCCGGTACCCTAAGTCAGCGGTCGGGTATCCCGGTCCGCACGGCACTCTCGGGATGCTTCCCGCAGAGGGCCAAGGAGGCTTCGCCTAGTCCGGTCTATGGCGCCGCACTGCTAATGCGGTTTGGGTTCGCGCCCATCCGGGGTTCAAATCCCCGAGCCTCCGCTCTGTGACCTGGGCTCTTGCGCAACTGGCGCAGGGGTCCAGCTTGGCTGCTGTACTAGCGCGGCGTGGCAACTCTCCAGCCAGTACGAACTCACTGCCGAGCACCCATTGGTTGCCAGTGTTCTGGACGTGCCGGACTCCGAGCAGCCATACAACCCTCTAGATCGGGTGGAACTGGGTAAGAGCGTGGAGCGAGCGCTGCTGTCGCGCGAGCTCGTGGCCTTGCCACCCGCCACCAGCTTCCCAGGAGCCGGTGTGTACGCGCTGTACTACATCGGTGACTTCGAGCCGTACCGCGCTATCGCGCCTCCCGCCTGCGATGCTGGGGACATTCCCATCTACGTTGGCCGTGCTTCGCCACCTGGTGGTCGCTCTGGGGCCGGTGGCCTGCGGCCCTCCACCACGGACCCAAAACTCTTTAATCGGCTCCGTGAACATGCTCGGTCCATCTCGCAGGTGGATGCGTTCGCCAGGCGTGCTGGGCAGCCCAACATCCGGCTGGCCGACTTTCTCTGTCGATTCCTGGTGGTGGATGACATCTGGGTAGCCCTTGGGGAGGCCGTCCTCATCGGGCACTACCAGCCTCTCTGGAACGGCTTCGTGTCGGGGTTCGGCATCCATGGGCCTGGAGGCGGCCGTGGTGAGCAAGCACGGTCCCGCTGGGATACGTTGCATCCCGGCCGTCCGTTCGCGGCCACCCGGCCGCCCGGGCCACGGACAGCCGGCGAGATCGCGGCGGAGGTCCAAGATCGTCTGAGCCTTGTGCAAGCCCCAGATCTTGCCGCGCCACCCGACGCGTCCGTCGTGGAACATCTCCTGTTCGATGACCTGGGTGCAGAGGAGAACACGGATGAGACGGGTCCCTGAAATCCCACAGATTGTCCCTGGTCGGCGGTAGGGTGCGCCCGTGACCATGGACTCGCGGGACGGTTCGATGGACCAGGCAAACCAGGGGCCCGGTCCCACCGCCCACACGAGTATTGAGCTGTTTACGGGCGGCGGCGGGCTCGCCTGGGCGATGCATGGGGCCGGTTTTCGGCATCTCCTTGTCAACGAACTAGAGTCCAGAGCCTGCAAGACGCTGCGGACCAATGCGGCCGTTGAGTACGAGCCCGGAGGAGATAGCGGAGATCCGCCCGTAGACCGCTGGCCCCTGATCCAAGGCGACGTTCACAAGGTTGACTTCACGCCCTGGGCAGGCCAGGTCGATGTGGTGGCTGGTGGTGTCCCTTGCCAGCCCTGGAGCCTAGGCGGCGTTCACAAGGGCTACGACGATCCCCGCAACCTCTGGCCGGAGCTGTTTCGCTGTGTACGTGAGACACGGCCTAAGGCCGTGCTGGCCGAGAACGTTCGGGGGCTGCTCAGGCCATCGTTTAAGCCCTACTACGAGTACATCTTGCGCGAGCTTGAGGCACCGTTTGAGGAGCGCGTCGACGGTGAGGACTGGCGCGACCACGACAAGCGGCTTCAGAAAGTCCTGAAAGCCGACGGCACCAACCCCGCCGAGCGCTACAACGTGTGGTGCCTGCCTGTAAATGCGGCCGACTACGGAGTACCGCAGGTACGACAGCGTGTTTTCGTGATCGCGTTTCGTAAAGACTTGGGCTTGAGTGACTGGCTGCCTCCCCAGGCAACACATTCCGAGCAGAGTTTGCTACGCGCCCAAGCGGATGGTTGGTACTGGGATGAGCATGGGATACCGACACGGTCTGAGCTAGTCGCCGACTCGGTTCCGCCTCGTGACGGACTCAAGCGGTGGCGAACCGTGCGTGATGCGACCAGCGATCTTCCTGCACCGCTTGGAGACCGAGTTGAACACCCCGACTGGATTCATCACTATGGCTGGCCAGGGGCAAGGCACTACCCTGGGCACACCCCTAATGACCTCGACAGGCCAGCTAAGACCGTCAAGGCGGGAGTGCACGGGGTCCCCGGTGGCGAGACAGTTGTGCAGCTCGATGACGGCAGCATCCGCTACATGACGGTGCGCGAAGTCGCCCGGGTCATGACTTTCCCAGATTTCTGGCGGCTTGAGGGCCCCCGAGGCGAGCAGATGCGGCAGCTTGGTAACGCTGTCCCAGTTCTACTAGGACGCGTGATGGCAGACGCCGTAGCGCAAGCAATGGAGCTGAGCGCGCGAAAGGACGCATGATCTAGGCCATGGCACGAGAGCGGGGCGGGCGGCTTGGCCCTCGCGAACCGGCCGTCACCAGTCTCATGATGGCTGCCGTGCGCAATAAAGACTCCAAAGCCGAGCTGTGCCTCCGCCGAGCGCTACACGCTGCGGGCCTCCGCTACCGTCTCCATGCCAAGGACGTTTTGGGTCGGCCCGACATCGTCATCCGGTCCAGGCGCCTGGCGGTCTTCGTTGACGGCGACATGTGGCACGGCAACCCGGAAGAAGTTAAGCGCCGTGGTCGGAACAGCCTCGCTGATCTCTTCCCTAGCCGGACGGACTGGTGGGTAGCGAAGATTGAGCGGAACATCGCACGAGACCGGGAGGTGACAGAAAGACTCGAAAGTGAAGGCTGGACTGTAGTCCGGCTATGGGAATACGACGTACTTGCAGATACTGACGCCGCAGTTCGTGTAGTACTCCGAGCTGTTTCGTAGCCGGACCCCTTGCCGGTCCCACGCAAATCCGTCCTCGCAAGCTACGTATCAGGAGCTATAATATAACGGGAGTCGTGCGGCGACCCAGGAACCCAGGACCGCTGACGCATCTGAGCTAGCAAAGATACACGCCGAAGTCCTCGGTGACCGCAGCAGGCAAATAGCGCTCCTGACCTGCGGACTGCCACCTCTCCCCTGCGAGAAGCCGCCCCCGCGAAAAGAAGGTCGCGACAGTGCGAATGGTGGTGCTTCACATGGCAGGAACCCTCATAGGGGCAGCCATTATCGATCACGAAGGCGGGTAGGGTAAGGACATGCTTGCAGCGCCTGGAATGCCGTCGGGCGGACCTGCGACGGGCGCTGCGTCCGGCAGCCGGCGGCAGCTCAGCACGCCGGCCCGGCTCAGTCGCCTGCTCGCCGCGGTCCTAGCCGCAACCGTCTTATTCTGGATTGCTGCGACGACCTTGCAGCAAGGACTGCAAGCCGCTGCTCATTCGGCGCGAGACACCCTCTCTCCTGCGTACCAGGACGCGGCCCAGGCGCGGGCGTCGCTGTCGGATGCCGACCTCGCGGTGTGGCAGGCCTTCAGATCGGGCGCCGCCCGGGTCACCGGCCCCGGACTGCAATACCAGAACGACATCACCAATGTGGAGGAAGCCCTCCAGCGCCTCGCGGCGCTCGGCAGCGCGGACAGTTCGCAGCTGCAGACCATCAGCGGACAGCTCGTGAGCTACCAGAGTCTGGTTGAGCAGGCGGATGCTGAGTACCGGAAGGACATCGCATTGGGAGCCGCCAGCAAGGGAGCTCTGGGCTTGGCTTATCTCACATATGCCTCGGACTCGTTACGCGATAAAGGCGGCCTGCTCGCCAACATAGATAAGCTGGCAGGGCCCGGGCAGCAAGCGCTGGACGGGCAGCTGGCATCACCGTGGGCGAATCGCGCGCTGTTGCTAGTCTTCGCGGCACCTGCTCTCCTGGTGCTATCTCGCATCGCTGCTGCTCAGAAGTTTCTGCGACGCCGATTCAAGCGGGCGATCAGCCTTCCGTTGTGGCTGGCGGGCGCGGCCACCTGCGGGCTGGCCGCCTGGATGGTCATCGCGACTTGGCACGCCGCTTCGGCATTCGCGGTCGCTAGGCAGACAGCATTGCCGCTCCTTGCCAAGCAATGGGAGTCCCAGACCGCGAAGGTGGACACGATGGCCAAGGCGCTGCGAGCGCCGACGGCTACCAGTACGTCGGCAGTGCTATCGGGGGGCGGCCTGAACCCGTCAGTTACCAAGGCCGATAGCACTGCTCTCGATAAGAGCCTCGCAGCAGCGGAAGACGCTGGTGGCCTGCCGGTCGGGATACCGGTGCTGGCGGCTGCGGCAATTGTCCTCTGCTGTGTCGGCTTCAGGCCCCGCCTCAACGAGTACCGGGCCATTCCTGCAGGCACCGGCGTCCGTCTCCGGGTCGGCCGGGCTGCAGTCATGAGTCCGAACGGGCAGGTGCAACGATGATCCGTGCCCGCCGTGGTCTCAAGCGTGCCCTGCTGGCGTTCATGCTCATAGCAGTCTGCGGGGCTGACGGCTGCGGCGGCCCGGTATCTGCCAGCACGGTTACCGTGCTGGGTACGTGGACCGGACCTGAGGCGAAAGGGTTCGAGGCCATGGTGGCCGGCTTTGAGCAGAAGACAGGCATCACGGTCAACTACACCGGAACCCGCGACGCGGACGCCGTTCTCACCAGCGATCTAAATGACGACAATCCTCCCGACCTGGCAGTGCTGGCCACACCGGGCGAACTTGACCAGTATGCAAAAGGCGGAAAACTCATTCCGATCGATGCGGCACTGAAGTCAGCCAGGCTGGGCAGCGAATACGGGCCCGGCTGGCTGAAGCTCATGCAGACCCCAGGACCGTCAGGCGCTAAGCACTACTACGCGATCATCGTCAAGGCAGCGCTGAAGAGCGTGATCTGGTATGACCCCCAAAAGCTCCCGTCCCGCGATGTCGCGCTGCTCACCTCATCCCACCTCACCTGGGCGCAGCTGACAGGGCTGACCGCGAGCCTGGGAGCGAACGGCACGTCACCGTGGTGCATGGGGCTTGAAGACGGCTCAAACTCTGGATGGCCGGGCACCGACTGGATCGAGGACATCCTGCTGCACCAGTCCGGCCCGCAAGACTACGGCAATTGGATAGCGGGCAAGCTGCCGTGGACTTCAGAACCCGTCGTGCGCGCATGGCAGACATACGGCAAGATCGCGAACACGCGGGGCCAGGTACACGGTGGCACACGGTCTGTGCTGGTCACCAACTACGGGCAGGCCGGGCAGCCGATGTTCTCCGACCCGCCTGGATGCTACCTCGATCATGAGGGCTCGTTTATCACCGCCTTCTACACTGAGGACCCGCTCGGTCCCCCCGGTTCCAAGGAGCACCGGCAGCCCGGACGCGACTTCAACTTCGTCCGCTTCCCTGCGCTCACGGCCGCCGGCCAGGGAACTCAGGAGGTCGCCGGTGACCTGCTCGGAATGTTCCACGACACCCCGGCCGCGCGCGAGTTGATTGCCTACCTGACCACGCCCCGGGCGCAGGAGGCCTGGATCAGCCGACCGGATAGCGGGGCAATCTCCGTGAACCGGCTAGTACCACCCGGAGACTATCCGGATACTGTCTCGCGAGAACTTGCGAAAGATCTCACCCATGCCACTGACGTCCACTTCGACGCATCTGACTCCATGCCACAGATGATGCAGACCGCGTTCCTCGGCGCGGTTCTCGACTACCTTGACGCTCCCGGCCAGTTGAAGATCATACTGCGTGACCTTGATCAGGTAAGGAAAGCCGCATACGAGTGAGGTGATCTCAGCGAAATAGCTTGCCTGCCGTTCCTCGGTGGATCTGGGGAGACGGTCGTGTTTCCGCAAGGTTGTGTTTCCGCGCTTGCTGGTCGGGTAGGCATCGCTGGCTTTCGCCTTCGTTTGGCTGCGGTCGCGGGGAGGGATCCGGGGCGGTGTGGCCTGTGGCCATCGTACGGTTGTGCTTGCTGACGGTCGATGCGTATGCCGGTGCTGGCCGGGAGCATGATCGGCATCGCGCCGGAACGGGTGTAATGGTGCTGCTAATGCGGTTTGGGTCGCGCCCGTCCGGTTCAAATCCCCGAGCCTCCGCAGGTTGAGCTGGGCACGTGCGCACTTGACTGCCGAGAGCCAGACCGCGTCGGCACAGCCAGCGGCCTGGCCGTGGCTGCGCCGACGCATGGCGAGATACCTGGCTGCGCGTCAGTTGCCGTGGCCGACGGCTATCCGGCGGGCGGCAGGCTTTGCCTCATCTGGTACAGGTATGGTCACCTGCAGGATGCCCTGGTCGTAGCTGGCTGTGATGTTGTCCGGGTCGGCGTTTTGGGGCAGCGTCACTGATCTGGTCAGCGATCCGTACCGGAACTCGGAGTGGCGGTCCTGCTTGGTCTCTTCGTGCCGTTCGGCATGAATGGTGAGCATGCCGGATTCCACGGTGACCTCGACATCTTTCTCTGGGTCCAGACCTGGCAGTTCCGCGCGGATCAGGTACTTGCCGTCTTCGGTGTAGTCCTCGACCCGGAAGTTCTGGGCCGGTCCGAACGGCAGTACGGCGGACCAGGGCGACTCGAGCCAGTCGAGTACGTCAGGGAAACGAGTCGGCATCGTGTGCCGGCGAGCGGGCAAAGGCATGGCAGCCCCCTTCAGGTAACCAGCGTGATCTTCGTTGTTGCTCTCATGCCCCTGCCCGACACTGGCCAAAGCGGACCGCGGACCCGCATCGCGGAGACCTTCGGCCCGGCCGGAGTGGCTGCCGGACGAGGGCCAGCGCGGCCGCGAGCTGCGGTAGGCAGGTGCAGGGCTGATCGCGACCGCGGTGAGAAGCAGGCCCGCGCCGAACACCAGGCATCCGCCGGAGATGGACCATCGTGGCGCGGCTGTGCCGGTCCACCAACCCGCGAGCAGCGACGCAACCGTCGTGACGATAGTCATGGGCAAGAACACAAGCGCAATCTGGTACCCGCCGTATCCGGCGATCTCGGCCAGGTACAAAGGCCGTGAAGAAAAAGACCGCGAAGGTCGCGAAGTAGGCGCAGAACGCGACGATGTTGGCGGTCAGGAACCGCGGCACCCGCGGGTAGCGCGGGTCTGGCAGCGGACGGGGCGGGTGGCTTCCCGCCGCAGGAACGCCAGGCCGGCGACCACGCTGACGCAGAGCAGGGCGATGACATCGAGTGCTCCGAAGCCTGCTGTCTCGGCGCTGATGACAGCGAGGATCAGTGCGCTTCCAGGAACGCACCGGTCTGATTCGTAGCGACAGCACAGTCCCACTCCGTCACCGCCAGTTCCTCGATCGAGGCGCTGCCGACCGTGCCCGCGCAATTGACCAGGATGTCCAGGCCGCCGAAGTAGCGCGCTGCCGTGACAATCGCGGTTTGCCAGTCCTGCGCTGAGGTCACGTCGAGATGGACAGGCGCAGCGCAGCCGCCAGTCCGTGTGATGTCCGCCGCGACTCGCTCACAACGCTGGTCGAGTATGTCAGCGACCAGCACTGGGCGCCCTCATCGGCTAGCCGCCGCGCTATCGCGGTACCGAGGCCGCCACCGGTTACCAGAGCCACTCTTCCGCTCAACTTATGCGTCGCGCTCATGGCATCCGTCGGGTTGTCATCGCGGGTGCACTACCGCGACGGGGCAAGGCGCGTGACAGATCAGCGCCTGGCTGACGGAGCCGAGGAGCATGCCGTGGATGCCGCCGCGACCACGCGAGCCTACGACAAGGAGCTGGGCATTCTGGGCTGCCCGCAGCAATTCCGCGCGTGCGCCTCCTATCGCGACCTGGCGCACGACGGCCGTACCGGGACTGGCTTTCTCAGCCTCATCGACGGCGAGGTGGAACTCATCCTGCAGGTCGCGGGTTCCGGCCAGGCTTCCGGGCGCGTCGGCCAGCGCGCAAACAGCCAGCACCGCTGTATCGCGCAAAGCCGCCTGCTCGAAGGCGAACCCGACCGCTGCCCTCGATGCCGCCGATCCGTCCGCACCCACCACGATCGGACCGGGACGGTAACCGGCCGCTGGCCGCCAGTGCCCGCGCACCACGACGACCGGGCATGCCGAGCAGGCTGCGACTTGCCAGCTGACCGATCCCAGGAACTGCCCGGCAACCCCGCCGCGGCCCTGGGACCCCACCACCACCAGGTCGGCGCTGCGACTTGCCTGACTGAGCACGGCGGCTGCCGGTCCCTCGATCAGAAGCGGCCGGACGGGCAGTGAGCGCATCAGCTCCTGGGCTCGCCCTACGCCATCGGCGAGCACCCGCTCACCGCATTCGCGTGCGAGCGCCAGGACCATGCTCTTATGACGCGGCACAGTGAACCCTGTCGTCCATGCGTGGCATACGGTCAGCGGCAGGTGACGAGAAATCGCGTCCCTGGCGGCCCAGGTCAGCGCCTGCTCGCTGCAGCGTGATCCGTCATAGCCGACCAGGATTCCATCGGCAAAGCCAGTCATGGCTACCTCCTCCCGAAGGCTCGCTCCCAGATTCGCTGACAGTCCTGGACAGGGGCAGAGCCCGTGGTCCCTGCGCTAGGGGACGTTCGGCCCGAGGGTGGGTAACCGGGCGTGATCGGGCGACTCGCAATGCCGCGCGGCTATCAGCACCGCTGGCTGCGCGACGATCTCATCGCCGGGGCGACTGTCACGGCGTACCCGGTACCGCAGGTCATGGCCTATGCCACGATCGCCGGCGTTGCCCCGGTCGCCGGGGTCTGGGCCGCGCTGCCAGCGCTGGCGACATCTTGTACGGCGTGCTCGTCGCGATCGGCCTGTCCGTCGCCGACCTGCTGATCCGCGTGGCCCGGCCCCACGACGCGATCCAGGGCCTGTCGTCGTCGAAGCCTACAAACGATGGGAACAACAGCACAGCAAGAAACAAGGACAGCAACGAGCCACCCGCCAAGGACAGCTAGCTGAAGGACGAGGGCGGAGCGGGCATGGAACCGCCCGCCTGCTGTACGCGCGCCCCGAACACGGTCACCTCACTGTCCGTAGCCGCTAGGGTCGGCGAATGCCTGCTCGCCGCGCCTAGCCACGGAGATCTCCACCGCGCGGACATGATGGCACGCAGGTGGCACGAATCGTCCCGAACAGCCCTCAGGCACCGAAATGGATCCGGGGTTCAAATCCCCGGCATGTCGGCGTGGCACTGGGGGCAAGTGGTGGGCGGGTCGGTGTCCGCGACCGAACCACAGTTCTGGCACACGCGACGAAGGAGGCATGCCGCGTCACCGGGCAACTCGGTTTCATCGCTGACATCGAGCCAGGGCTTATCGTCCGGAGCCTGGCTCATTGACGCATCAGCTCGTCCGCCAGGACGGCAGCTTCGCTGCGCTCGATGTCCCGGGTCGCGGTCAGCAGGGTGACCGGGCCCTGGCCAGCCTCACTGACGAGCCGCTGCCACGCCTCGTGCTGCTTGCCGTCGCCGTTGAGCTCAGCCATGTACCGGCGCTTGAACTCGTCGAACCTAGCGGGCTCGTGTCTGTACCACTGGCGCAGCTCGGACGACGGCGCGACCTCCTTGAGCCACTCGTCGAACGCGCCAGCGTCCTTGGACACCCCTCGCGGCCACAGACGGTCGACCAGGATGCGCTTGCCGTCCTGTGATGACGGTGCTTCGTATATGCGGCGTATCCGCACGTCAGGTTTGCTGCTCATGAGTCGTCTCTTACCACCATCATACAAAGCCTGAACCGTTTCTTTCTGCAATCGAATGACCACAGAGAGTTACTTCATGGCACGATGAGCGGGCTTAGGTCACCGCGCCAGCGGTCTGGCTCAGTCTTGGGTTCGGGCTGGCGCGACCTTGCGGGTAATGGATCATGTTCGATGCGGAAGGAGAATATTCGTGCGGTTTACGCGTTTTATTGCCTTGGCGACGGTCGGCGTCAGCGCCGTCATCGCGACGGGCTTGATGGCGGCAGTACCCTCGCTTGCCTCGCCGCACCACCTGCGGCACACCTTCATCGGGCGCTTTCATCGCACCAGGCTGATCGCGTCGACGGTCCCGTTCAACGGCGACGTGAATCCGTATGGCGTCGCCGTCGTCAGGCACAACCTGGGACGACTCCGCCGCGGGAACGTCCTGGTCAGCAACTTTAACAACAAGTCGAACCTGCAAGGTACTGGTTCGACGATAGTGCAGATCACGCCGCACGGCCACAGGACTGTGTTCGCGCACATCTGGCAGTCAGCGCTGCCACGCCGGTGTCCCGGCGGCATCGGCCTGACGACCGCGCTGGTGATCGTGCACGGCTGGGTGATCGTGGGCAGCACGCCATCTCGAGACGGAACGGTCGCGACATCCGGTCCAGGGTGCCTGCTGGTTCTCGACAACCGCGGCCGAGTCCGGGAACTCTTCACCGGTCACGGCATCAACGGGCCGTGGGACGCGACCGCTATTACTCAGGGCTGGCGCGGCACGCTCTTCGTGACGAACGTCCTGAACGGCACTAAGGCTGCCAACGGGAGGGTCGTGCGCAGGGGGACGGTGCTCCGATTCAGGCTGAGCTTCCATCCAGGCAGGCTGCCGCGGATCACGAACGTGACGCGGATCGGCTCTGGCTTCTTCCAGCAGTCAAGCGCATCCGCCTTCGTGATCGGTCCGACCGGCGTCGGACTCGCTCGATGCGGCTCGCTCTATGTCGCTGACACCGGAGAGAACAGGATCACCGTGATCCCGCACGCACTCACCAGGGTGACGTCCGCGGGCACCGGGGCGATCGTGTCTCAGGGTGGCTTCCTCAACGGGCCGCTCGGCCTCGCGATCGCCCCGAACGGGCACGTCCTGACCGTCAACAGCGGCGACGGGCGAATCGTCGAGACAACACCCCGCGGCCGGCAGGTCGCGACCAAGTTCCTTGACCGCTCGGGCAGCCCGCCCGGTGCCGGAGCGCTCTTCGGCCTCGCCGTCGCACCGCACGGAGCTGGCGTCTACTACGTCGATGACGCGGTAAACACGCTGAGGTTGCTGTTCTAGGCTCAGCACCTCTAGGCCCAGCGCCGCCGAAGGCAGTCACGTTGAGCAAGCAGGATGGTGCAGCCGGATGTCGCCAGGCGTCCGGCTGCACGAACCTCGGGAAGGGCCTGGCAGCCGGAGCTTGAGTCAGGACATCGACCCAGCGGGACGAGTCAGAGTTCGTCGCCCGCAGCGTCTGGCCCGCCGTCGAGCACGTAAGTGTCGTCGACCTCCTCCTGACTGAATGGGTCAGTGGCCTCCACTACGTCCACTACGTCGCCGGTACCGTCGTCTTGCCCCGCGCTGTCCTTAAAGATTCTTCCGCAGATGACCAGGTAAAGTTGCTCCGGATAAGGGATATGGTCAATTCTTCGCAGCGCCTGGTCCTGGCCAGCCGACTCGACCACAAACTCGCCAAATCCGAGCAACCGCCCGGCAAATGACCGGTGGAAACTCATGTCCGTGACCTTGGACAACGGCATCATCGCAACGCTACGGGTGAACACCCCAGAGGTCAGCAGGATCCGTTCCGACGTAATGACGAAGTAATCAACCGCCCAGTTGACGGCCTTCCACAGCAGATTGACCAGCAGCACTACCCAGCCGGCCCAGATCACCTCGGCGAAGATGGTATGCCCGCGCAAAAATGTCGCTGAAAGCACGGCCGCTACAAGTAGCCCGCCTACGGCAATCGCGGTAGCCGGCAGGAGCACAGCAGGATGCCGTCTGACCGTCGCAACGCGAACTTCGCGCGGAAGCAAATACTTGTCGACGGCCGCTTGTTCATTCCTGGTGGTTGCCGCTCGGCTCATCGGCTACAGCTTTATGTGATTGAGGAACGCGGACAGGGAGTTGCCAGCTGTCTTCAGCCAGCCAATGGCGCCGGACACGACATTAGCGGCGCCTTGCGGCGAGGTCGCAAGGTAGTAGATGACGAAGGCGATGGCAGCCCAGGTCAGAACCTTCTTCAACACGGCGATCACCTCCCTACCAAGCGCTTCGACATACCTACCGCCGCTGAGCACAGCATAACCCAGCGGCTACTCAACACCAATGGCCTGCTCGTTGAGGTAACCCTAACGGCACACGGCCTCAGGACGACGCATCCACGCCGATTCTCCCTCGAAAAGCCGTTACTGTTCTTCCTGCGGCGCGCGCACGGTCACGGGACGAGGCGCTCGAGCGCCCCTAACCCGACTCGCTGAGTTCTCGGCCCAGGACGTGGAGTGACTATGACCGAGGTGACAAGCAGTGACTTCTGCATAGCCATCTACCGCGAAGACGACGCCTGGGAGGCCGAGGCGCTGCCGATCGCGGTCACCGAGAACCTGGAGGCGATCATCCACGCGCTGAGGCAACTGCCAAGCATCGGCGGCGTGCTCGGCCTGATCGCGGTCGGTGATGATTTCTTTGTCATCGCCCGCGTGCTGGGCGGCCAGGTCTCGCTCTTCGTATCGGACCTGACAGCCTCAGTGGACTGGGATCTGGCCAGGCAGGTGCTTGAGTACCTCGACATCGAGGTGCCCTACGACGAAGACCTTGACCAGGTGCTTCCCGCCGGGGACCTGTCCATACTCGCCGACCTGGGCGTGGACGAGATGGAACTGTGCGCGCTGTCTGGCGACCTTGACCTTTTCCCGGACGACGTACTCGCGAGCCTGGCCAGGCGAATCGGCTTCGGCCAGGTCTTTGACCGGGCACTCGATGCCGCAGCCGGCCACTGAGCCGCAAGGCCCGGCGTCCGGCGTGCGGCCGGCTGAGAGCGTACCGTTCCGTTACGTGACGTCGTACGAGCCGATCATGCGTCTGGCCTTGCGCCTTGCCAGAGAGCGAACCGGGGGCGAGGCGGCTGGCGGAGTGGCGGCCGGCGGTGAGGCAGCCGGTAGCGCCGGGACGGACGTTCCGGTCGGGGCGGTCGTGCTCGGACCCGACGGTTCGGTGGCTGGCAGCGGGCATAACCTGTGCCTGGCGACGAGCGATCCGACCGCGCACGCCGAGATCGTGGCGATCAGACAGGCTGCGACCGCGCTCGGGACCTGGCGGCTCGATGACTGCACGCTCGTGGTCACCCTGGAGCCGTGCACGATGTGCGCGGGTGCTGTGCACGCCGCACGGATCAGGCGCGTTGTCTATGGCGCGACCGACCCGCGGGCCGGCGCGGCTGGTTCGCTCTGGGATGTGCTGCGTGATCGAAGGCTCGGCCCGCCAGTCGAGGTGGTTGGCGGCCTCCTGGCCGAACAATGCGGCCAGTTGCTCAGCGAGTTCTTCGGGCGGCTGCGCTAACAGGGGCTCGACGAGGGCGAAGCCCTGGGCGTGCCGGGCTCGCGGGTTGCCTGGCTCTTGCGGATTGCCTGGCTCTTGCGGGTTATCCGGCTCTCTGCTCTGGTGCTGGTGTTACTGATAGGGCGCATAGGTCCGGTGAGGCAGAGGCACTTCGCGGAGGCAGGGGCGGACTCTTTGGATGAAGGAATTGGTCCGTAAGCAAACCTCAGGCCGTCGGGCCAGCTGGCGGGAACAGCGGCAGGCAGGCCCGCGATGCTGAAAACGGCCCCGGGTTCGTGAGCAACGCGGCTGCCTGAAGTCGTCCCGAGAGACTGCTGAAAAGGTCCATCCGAGGGCAGGCGGCACACAGGTCACTGCAATGTCTGCGCCGGCACTCGCCCGCGCTGACCTCGCCGGGTGCTTCCGGCAGCGGCGTCTGCCGCTAGGTTCTGAGTGCTCGTGGCCATGATCGCGGGCGGTTCTGAGTGCTCGCGGCCAGGTTCGGGGAGGGTTGTCAGCGCTCCGGCCAGGTTGAGGGAGGGTTGTCAGCGCTCCGGCCAGGTTGAGGGAGGGTTGTCAGCGCTCCGGCCAGGTTGAGGGAGGGTTGTCCGCTCCTGCGGGGGGAGTTTTCGTGTTTGGGAGTTTTTTTCGTCCTGGGAGCGGTGAACTTTCCCTGCTGTGAAAAGGTTCCCCGTAAAGCGCGGTGAAGTCTCCGCGATCATGAAACCCGGGCCCCGGGCACGGCACGGCAACCGCGACAAGCTGACGTCCGGCCTCCCCAATCCAGCACCCTCTCCCAACAGCAGCAGCGAGTACCCCGTTGCTCACCCGAACCGGCCGCTGAGGGCAGCAACGAGGACCACCATGCTGTCCGGCCAGGCGCTTCGCCCGAGTCGGCCCGCACACCCCGCGACATTTACGCGGCAGGCCAGCGTCGACGGCGACACGGAGGTTGATGGACGCAAGTGAGGATGGGTGAAAAGTGAGGTTGATGGGTGGAAGCAAGGTACCAATCCGCGCAGTGGTGCTGCGCGCGCGTCCGGGCATAGGCAGGCATTTACGCCTGACGTCACGAGTGCCTGGCGCGGTGCCGAAGGACTCGTCAGCGGCCGGACCGGGGTGGCCCGGGTTAACCGGAACGGCCTGCCGCGATCAGCTCGCTCGAGTTTCCCCAATCCCTGCTAAGAACGGTGGCGGGCACGACATCGCGGTCGGGCTCAGGTAGGCTCAGCGGCGGTGGAGTCGCCTAGTGGCCGAGGGCGCACGCCTCGAAAGCGTGTGAAGGGGCAACCCTTCCGTGGGTTCAAATCCCACCTCCACCGCCAACCTGAATAGCCCGGTCCGCGGCGGGGCGCCTGCGGCCGGGTGGCTTGGCTCGGGGGTGCCGGAGGCCTGGGCCGGGTCGCATGGCCCGGGGGAAGCCAGGTGTCTGGGGGGTGGGTCGCCTGGCTCGGGGGAGCCAGGATTTAAGCAACCCAGGTGCCGCCGAGTAGCTTGGCGGGCACATCCCCCGTGCCCGGATTTACTGCTGAAACCCGGATGTCACAGACCGGGTCGGATTTACTGCCCTGGTACGCCTGCCGTGCCGGGGTTGCTTGGGTCCTGGCACCAGCGAGCGGGGGCGCCGGACCGGCTGAGAGCACGCCAGACGGGTGGCTAGCGTCGCGACGGGAGCCTGCATGCCAGAACCGCAGAGCACGGTCTTTTTCTTGCTGCTGATGGTGATCTTCGCAGCCTTGATCTGCTGGCTGATACTCACCAGGCATGCGGTCTTCCGCGTGCTCGCCGCGTGCCTGGCGTTCATACCGGCGGTCGTCTTCGGCGTCGCCGCCGTGAACAAGTACTACAACTACTACCAGAGCTGGAGTTCCGCGATCACGGACGTGACCAGTCAGGGAGTGCCTGGTACTGGCCTGCCCGCTAGCCCAGCCGCGATCGCCCCGACCGGACCGGTCGGCCGCGGCATCACCAGGCTGCTGGGCAACACGGTGTATACCCGGCTGGCCGCTGTGCACGGCTTTATGCTCCGACTGACGGTGCACGGCCGGGCGAGCCACCTGACCAGGGCTGTCTATGTGTACTTGCCGCCGCAGTACTTCCAGCCCGCCTACCGGCACTACCGGTTCCCGGCTATCGAGCTGATCCACGGCTATCCGGGAGCGCCGCAGGACTGGATCACGGTGCTCGATATCACCACGACGCTGGCGAACATGATCAGCCACGGCGAGGCCAAGCCAGCCGTCCTGGTGATGCCCGACGCGAACGGTGCCAAGGGCCTGTCATTGCAATGCCTCAACTCGCTGAGCGGCCCGCAGGACGCCACCTTCATCGCCAGTGACGTGCCCGGCTACGTCAGCCAGGTGCTGCGGGTCTGGCCGCCCGGCCGGACCTGGGCCATCGCCGGCTACTCCGAGGGCGGGTTCTGCGCGGCCAATCTCGGGCTGCAGTACGGCTCGCATTACGGGTTCGCCGGCGTGCTCAGCGGCTATTTCCGGCCGTTCGGTAACCGGATGGGTCAGCCGGCGAAGTTGGTTGACCCATTCGGGCACGACCCGCAGTTGCGGCGGCGGAACACGCCGGCGAAGGAATTGCTCATGCTGCCGCCCGGAGCGCGCATCCCGCAGTTCTGGATCGGTTCTGGCACGGATCGGGTCGATATGCGGGCGGCCGAGGTCTTCAGGCAACTGCTGCAGCTGCGGCAGCCGGCGGTACGGCTCATGCTGGTGCCAGGGGGCGGTCACACCATGTCTACCTGGCGGGTGCTGGTGCCGCCGATGCTTGAGTGGATGACGCCGAAGCTGGCCGAGAACGTCAAGCTCGTCCTCGCCAGGGCGAAGCGGGTGGCGCAATCACCCGCCCTGGGTGGTCCCGGTCATGACCGGCGCCGCGACCATGAATACGGTGAGGAGGCAGCGATGGCTGGCGAGATTGTCCATCCTGCTGCTGGCCGGAGCGTTGTTCGTCCTGGTCGAATTCGCCGGCCTGCATAGCTTGAGCCTGATCGGCCTCACTTTGCTCGGCGTCTGCGTGACGGTGGCCGGGGCTTACTGGTTCGTCAAGAACCGCGGCGTGCTTCGCTGGAGCGCGGCCGCCATGGCGGTGCTCGCGCCGGTCTCGGTCACCGCGTTGTTCGCCAGCAGGGGCCTGCTGTGGGTGGCGGTCACGGTGATCGCCATCGGCATCGCGGCGACGATGTCCGCGCGGGCGGCGATGGGCTGGGCTACCGTCGCACCGCATTCCACCGGGCGCAAGGCGGCCCGGCCGAAGCGTGCGTTCCTGATCATGAATCCTCGCTCGGGTGACGGCAAGGTCACCAGATTCGAGCTGAGGCAGAAGGCCGAAGCGCTCGGAGCTCAGGTAGCCATGCTCGAGGGCCCGCACCACATCGATGTCACCGAGCTAGCCGAACGCGCGGCGGCCGATGGCGCTGACCTGCTCGGCGTCGCGGGAGGCGACGGCACGCAGGCTCTGGTCGCGGCAGTCGCCGCCGCGCACGATCTGCCCTTCCTGTGCATCAGCGCCGGGACCAGGAACCACTTTGCGATGGACCTCGGGCTTGATCGCGATGACCCTGCAGCCGGCCTTGACGCCCTGAGGGACGGGATCGAGCGCCAGATCGACCTGGGACAGATCGGAGGCCGGACTTTCGTGAACAACGCCTCGTTCGGCGTCTACGCCGAGATCGTGCGGAGCCCGGCCTACCGCGATGACAAGCGCGGCACCACCCTGGCGATGCTGCCCGACCTGCTCAAAGCCGGCGGCGAACGGCACCAGCTGCAAGCCCGGGCCGACGGCACGCGCATCGAAGCCCCGCAGGCCGTGCTGGTCAGCAACAACCCGTACGACACCTCGGACATCGCCGGCCTAGGCCGGCGCGACCGGCTCGACACGGGACGGCTCGGCGTGCTCGCGATCAAGGTCGACAACGTGGCGCAGGCTATCGGCCTGGTGACAGCGGGCGGAGGCGCTGGCCTGACCGTGCTGTCATCCAGGGAAGTCGTCATCGATTCGGGCCAGCGGGAGATCCCGGCCGGAATCGACGGCGAGACGATCCTCGTGCCGACGCCTGTCCGCTGCTCGATCCGGCAGCGAGCGCTGAAGGTCGTCGTGCCGAAGCACAGCCCGGGGGTACCGGCGCCGCGCAAGGCCCTGACCTGGGCGAGGCTCGGCCAGCTCGCCGGATTCGGCCGGCTCCCAGCTGGCCCGCCCGCCGACCGGTCCGCTGGCCCGCCCGCTGGCCCGCCCGCTGGCCCGCCGGCCGGCCGGCCCGCCGCGCCGGGAGCTGTTCGTACGATGGGTGAATGCGTTGGGCAAAGTGCCGATGACTGTGCCAGCATCGCGCGCGCGGACCGTCATACTCACCGTGGATGATGACCCGGGTGTGTCCCGTGCCGTCGCCCGCGACCTGCGCCGCCGCTATGGCGATCAGCACCGGGTCGTCCGCGCCGAATCGGGGGCGGCGGCACTGGATGCGCTGACCCAGATGAAGCTGCGCGGTGACCAGACCGCCGTCATCCTGGCCGACTACCGGATGCCCGAGATGAACGGCATCGAGTTCCTTGAGCGGGCGATGGACGTCTATCCGGGAGCCCGCCGGGCGTTGCTCACGGCTTACGCCGATACAAGCGCCGCCATCGACGCAATCAACGTGGTCGACCTGGATTACTACCTGCTCAAGCCGTGGGACCCGCCGGAAGAGAAGCTCTACCCGGTCGTCGATGCCCTCCTCGAGGCGTGGCTAAGCTCGGATTACAAGCCGGTGGCTGAGCTGAAGGTGGTCGGGCACCGCTGGTCGGCCCGTTCCTCTGAGGTGCGCGAGTTCCTGGCCCGCAACCAGGTGCCCTACCGCTGGTACCCGGCCGACGAGCCGGAAGGGGGCAGGCTGCTCGGAGCCGCGCACGCCGACGACCTGAGGCTGCCCGTGATGATCACGGCCGACGGCGAGACGCTCATCGAGCCGTCCGATACCGAGCTCGCTGACAAGGTCGGCCTGGCTACCAGGCCATCAACCGGCTTCTACGACCTCGTCGTGGTCGGCGGCGGCCCAGCGGGCCTCGGCGCCGCGGTTTACGGCGCTTCAGAGGGGCTGCGCACCCTCATGGTCGAACGCATCGCGACCGGCGGTCAGGCTGGCCAGAGCTCTCGGATCGAGAACTACCTCGGCTTCCCCGACGGTGTTTCAGGGGCCCAGCTCACCGACCGCGCCAGGCGCCAGGCGCACAAGTTCGGCGCCGAGGTCCTCACCACCAGGGACGTAGTGGGGCTCGAGGCCAACGGGTCGGCCCGCACGATCAGGTTCTCCGACGGGACCGCCGTGGACTCGCACACGGTGATCCTTGCCACCGGGGTGAGCTACCGGCAGCTGGCCGCGCCCGGCCTGACTCACCTGACGGGCGCCGGCGTCTTTTACGGATCGGCGCTGACCGAGGCGACCGGCTGCGCGGACCACGACATCTTCATCGTCGGGGGCGCCAATTCGGCCGGGCAGGCCGCCGTGTACCTGGCCAGGAGCGCGAGGTCGGTCACCATGCTCGTTCGCGGGCCCTCGCTGCGGAAATCGATGTCGCATTACCTGATTCAGCGGATCGAAGCGATTCCCAACATCAGGGTGCGGACGAGCACCGAGGTAGTCGGAGCGCACGGCAAGGACCGGCTCGAGCGCCTCACGCTCGCCGACAGCAACACCGGTGCGACGGAGGAGGCCGGCGCGAACTGGCTCTTCGTGTTCATCGGGGCCGCGCCGCTCACCGACTGGCTCGACGGCGTGCTGCTGCGCGATCAGCGCGGTTTCGTGCTCACCGGACCCGACCTGCCAGCGACCAATGGCAGGCTCGCCGGCTGGCCGCTCGACCGCCAGCCATATCACCTGGAGACCAGCATGCCCGGCGTCTTCGCGGCCGGTGACGTGCGCGCCGAGTCGGCGAAGCGGGTCGCCTCGGCTGTCGGCGAGGGCGCGATGGCCGTGATGCTGGTGCACCGCTACCTGGAGAAGCTGTGACCACGCCGGCCGCTTGCGGCGCGGGCGAATTGCGGCAGCTCTTCCTGTTCGAGAAGCTCACTGACGATCAGCTTGCCTGGCTCTGCGAGAACGGACGGGCCGAGCACGTCGAACCAGGTCCTGTGTTCACCGAAGGTGAGCCGGCCAGGAGCCTGTTCGTGCTGCTCAGCGGCACGCTGGTGATGTCGCGGCGTATCGGCGGCGATGACGTCGAAGTCGTCAGGACATCGAGCCCGGGCGTCTATGCCGGCGCCTTCTACGCCTATCTGGGCGACCGCATGCCGCAGGTTTACATCAACTCGGTCAGGGTCACCGAGCCGTCACGGTTCTTCGTGCTGGACTCACCCAAGTTCGCCGAGCTGATGATCACCTGGTTCCCGATGGCCACGCACCTGCTCGAAGGCCTGCTGTTCGGCACCAAGAACACTCAGGAAGCCGTCGGCCAGCGGGAACGGCTGCTCGCGCTCGGCTCGCTGTCAGCCGGCCTGACCCATGAGCTCAACAATCCCGCCTCGGCGGCGGTCAGGGCCACGTCGGCGCTGCGCGAGCGTGTCGCGGGAATGCGAGCGAAGCTCGGCATGATCGCGGCTGGCCTGGCGGACAGGGCAGAGCTGGCAAGCCTGATCGCATTCCAAGACAAAGCGGTTGAACGGCTATGCGGCCCGAATCAGCTAGGTCCGCTTGAGGCATCCGATCTGGAGGACGAACTTACCGACTGGCTAGAGGCCCGTGATGTCGCCGAAGGGTGGCAGCTTGCCTCGGTATTCGCCCAGGCGGGCGTGGACACCGGCTGGCTCGATGAGGTAGCGCGGTCGGTATCGCACGAATCCGGACGCCATGCCTCGCTGGACGGCGCGCTGCACTGGCTCGGCTACACGATCGAGACCGAGTTGCTGATGAACGAGATCACCGATTCGGTGGAGCGGATCTCGCGCCTGGTCGGTGCCGCCAGGCAGTACAGCCAGCTAGACCGGGCGCCCTACCAGGTCATGGACATTCATGAGCTACTCGACAGCACATTGGTCATGCTCGCGGCCAAGATCGGCCCGGATATCACCGTGGTCAAGGACTACGCGGCCGGACTGCCGCCGATTCCGGTCTATCCAGGGGAGCTCAACCAGGTCTGGACCAACCTGATCGATAACGCCGTGTCGGCGATGGACGGGACGGGCACGCTGACCATACGCTCGCGGCAGCAGGACGGCCAGGCCGTGATCGAGTTCGGGGACACCGGCAAGGGCGTGGCGGCCGACATCAAAGACCGGATCTTCGAGCCGTTCTTTACGACCAAGCCGGTGGGCCAGGGCACCGGACTCGGCCTGGACATCTCCTGGCGGATCGTCGTCAACAGGCATCACGGCGACCTCCGCGTCGAATCGAAGCCGGGCGACACGCGCTTTTACGTACGACTGCCGCTGACATCACGCGAGACGCAAGTGGAGGATCGATGACGGAGATACCTGGGATCGACCCTGCTGTGCCGCCGAGCGGCACCGGCTGCGTCGAGTGCGAGATGACCGGCGGGTGGTGGCTGCACCTGCGCCGGTGCACCCAGTGCGGGCACATCGGCTGCTGCGACACTTCACCGTCCCAGCATGCGAGCGCTCATGCCGCCGCGACCGGGCATCCGATCATCGCCAGCTATGAGCCGGGCGAGGACTGGCTGTGGAGCTACCAGACCAAGGAGTTCTACGGCGATGGCCCGGCGCTGACCCCGCCGGGCCATCATCCAGTGGACCAGGGCGTTCCGGGCCCGGCAGGCCGAGTCCCAGCCGACTGGCGATCGCAGCTGCACTGAGGACGCAACCACCGGCGCAGCCCACCGCGCAACATTAATCCGGCGATCGGCACTCATTTCCGTACATCATTTCCCGCCTTCATGCGGGTTGGGTGGACTGAGTGACTCGCCTAGAGGCTAGGGCGGTGCTGGGACAATTTTTCAGCCAGTGCTTTTCAGCCCAGCGCCTCGACGGCATCGACGGTGAGGCCGGCCAGGTTGTCGAGTACCAGGCTGGCCCCGGCCAGGGCGTCGGGGTCCGGAGGGTAGGCCGAGTGCGGGATGGCGATCACCGACAGGCCAGCGGCGGCCGCCGACCGCAAGCCGTTGCTCGAATCCTCGACCGCCGCGCAGGCCGCCGGCCGGTGGCCAAGGCGCTCGGCGACCGTCAGGTAGATGTCGGGGGCTGGCTTGCCGCGGGCAACTTGCTCGGTCGACATCGTGACCGCGAAGCACTCGCGCAGGCCAGCCGCCTCAAGCACGGTGCCGATGAGCGCGGCCGGTGCTGAGCTGCCAAGGCCGAGCGGCCAGCGGGCGGCGAGCCGGCGCACCGCGTGAGCCGCGCCCGGCATCAGGGGCAGCCGCTCCCGGTAGCTGTCGGCCATCCGGCCTATCACCAGCGTCGCGAGCTGATCGGGCGGCAGCCCGGCACCGAGGTCCTCGCTCAGGTACCTCGCCCACTCGGCCGTGCTCATGCCCATCAGCCTGCGCTGCGCTTCAGGCCGCCAGCGACCGCCGAATTCGGCGACAACCTGCCTGCGGACCTGCTCCCACACCGGCTCGGAGTCGATCAGGACGCCGTCTAGGTCGAATACCACTGCGTGGATCACGGACCTACTCTGCCCGCCGCCAGGATGAGAAGTGCTGAAATTCGAGCATGCTCTCAGCAAGCGCGGGAAAAGAAACTGCGCCAGGCTGGCCGGCAGTGGTGGCCGGGCACTCAGCCTGCATCACCTCTGCGCTGACGGATCGTCGCGGGAATGGGAACGGCGGACGAGTCGCGCTGGGACGGCGACTCGCCTGCACATGCGGGTGCCTGGCTGAGTTCCGGCTTCTCGGCGGCCGATCGGCGCGCCCGGTGCGCGATCACCCCGACGGCCACCCAGCCGACCGCCGACTCGAGCCAGAACGCGATGATGCGGTAGACCAGCGCGGTGGCGAGCGCGGGCACTGGATCAGTTCCGTAGCTGATCAATACGACCGCGAGGCTGCCCTCGATAATGCCGATCCCGCCAGGAACGACGGGCAGTGAGCCCGCGACCTGCGCGACGCCGTAGGCGAGCAGCACGCCGTCCCAGGGCACGTCGGCCCGCACGGCGCCGAACGCGAAGATCAGGCAGCCCAGATCGGCGAGCCACACCAGCGCGGCGATCACCACGACGGAGACAGCCGATCGCGTGCGAAGTGGTATCTGGCGCATTTTCGCGAAGGTCGCCTCGACCCTGGCTGTCATCGTCTCGACGGTCGCGTAGCGATGCCCGGTGACCCGGCGCAGGCCTCGCGGCAAGGCGCCCGCGAGGCGCAGGATCAGGTCCCTGCGCACGAGTACTGTTCCGGCGGCCCCGATGATCACCAATCCGGAGATGGTTACCCCGGTGTCCAGCACGCCTGTGCCGGCAAGCAGCGCGACGAGGACGCCGAGCAGCAAGATCAGCGACATGGCGATCGCCTGCGCGACCAGCATGGTGAAGATTGTCCAGCCCGCGCTGGCCCTGCTGACACCGTGCCGCCGGCAGTAGCGATAGCGATATGCGCTGGAAACGACTGGTTCACCGGGAACGGTGTTGGCGATCGCGTGATTGGCGAGCGTGAGCGCGGCCGTCTCTCGCACCGAAATGCTAGCGCCGCTTAGTTTTAGAACGCGGTGCTGCAGCCAGGCGAAGCTGGCCAGTGAGGCAACCTCGGCGCCAAGGGCGCCGAGCAGCCAGCGCGGGTCGGCCTCGGTGACCTGATGCCAGGCGCCGGCGAGTTCTCCCCGCTTGCCGAAGAGCAGCAGGAGAACAGCGATCCCCAGGCAGATGCCGATCGCATAGCGGACCAGTTCCCTGAGGCTGCGGCCCCGACCGCGGCTGCGCGGATGGTCAGGGTTCTCGAAAGGACCCGCCATGGCTCCACGCTACCGAGAAGGCCGCGGCACGGAAGGGGTCGCGATGACCGGGCAGGGACGCGCGAGCCGCCGGTGCCGTGGTGCCCAAGGCAGACAAGGCAATCCGGTTCTGGATTGCTGCGCCGAGTCGGTAGGCTTGCCGGCGGAGGATTCGCCTAGTGGCCTAGGGCGCACGCTTGGAAAGCGTGTTGGGGGCAACCCCTCAGGAGTTCGAATCTCCTATCCTCCGCCATGCGGACGCGAGGCACGCCAGGCAGGGCGCGCACCAGCAAGACCAGCGGCTGGCGGACGCCTTCACCATGCGGTCCGCCAGGGCGTTGACTATGACCTGCCGAAAATCCTCGACAGAGCAGGGCGGCGGGAGGCTGGGCGCCTGCCGGGCGGCCATAGCTGACTCTTCCGGGCCAGCACGAGGCCAAGCGCGGCCGCCGTCGCCATCGCGGTCAGGTGACCGACAGCGGCTACCTGGAGACTGGTCAGGCCGGCGAAGATCTGGCTGACGAACGTGGGACATGCCGCCCCGAGGTTAATCCTGCGATGATTGGATGCCGGCCAGCAGAGGATGCCGGCCCGAAAATATATAGCGGCGGGCCGCCGTCCGATCTAGCTAGACGGTGACCAGGAGTACTACGCTACGCCCCTATCTACTATGGGGGTCACGAATGCAGCACTTCAGGCAGGGCGTCGTCGCCAAAACCGCCATGCTGGCGGTGACATTGGCAGCGGTAACATCCGCTGCGGGTACCGCAACGGCGTCAGTCACCACATCCGCGTCGACAACACTACGTTCGCACGCAGCCGCGGCCATGTGCGACACCGGCAAATTCAGCAAGCTGCCAATCAAGGTGAAAAGGTCGGTCCACGTCCCGCCTACGCCGGTCATCCAGCACGTCCGTACCGCCAAGCACCCCGAGTGCGGCTACGACCGGCTGGTGCTTGACGTCCACGGAAAGATACCTGGCTTCACCATCAAGTTCGTCAAGAAGGTGATCGCTGACGGGTCCGGCAACACGATCAAGCTCCCCGGTCACCGCTTCGTCCTTATCACGGTGCGGCCAGCTAACGCCCACAAGGCGTCGGGCGCCCCGACGATCTCGAGCAAGGTCCACAAACTCGGTTTCCCGATGCTGAAGGCGTGGGTCCTGGCGGGCGACAACGAGGGTGTCGTGAGCTTCGGGATCGGCCTGAAGTCAGGTACCAGGGTCAGGGCCGGCACTCTGCCTGGGCGTATCTACATCGACTTCAGGGAGTGACCTGGCGAGCGACAGGGCAAGCGACCCGGTAAGAGCCCATCGTCGCACCGGCGCTCGCGCGGCTGGCTAGACTGGGCTGCAGACCCCTCGCACGGCGTGAATCCCGCCAACTCCCCCAGGGCCGGAAGGCAGCAAGGGTACGCGGGCTCTGGCGGGTGTGCGAGGGGTCCTTTCCCCTCCCCGGCGAGGATGAGGTCATGGCAAGTCGCGCGTCCAGCTCAGGCAGCAGTGCGGACCAGGACGCTGAGAACCAAGCTCGGGCAGCGGCCCCGCAGACCGCGCCGCTCGCGCTGTACCGGCGGTACCGGCCGGCGACGTTCGCTGAGCTCAAAGGCCAAGATCATGTAACCGAACCGCTCAGGCAGGCGCTGCGCAGTGGCCGGGTCAATCACGCGTACCTCTTCAGCGGCCCGCGCGGCTGCGGCAAGACCTCAAGCGCGCGGATCTTGGCCAGGTCGCTGAACTGCGAGGAAGGGCCCACCCCCGACCCGTGCGGCAAATGCGCCTCCTGTGTCGCCCTGGCTCCCTCCGGCCCGGGCAGCGTCGACGTGATCGAGATCGACGCGGCCTCGCACGGCGGCATTGACGATGCCCGGGACCTGCGAGAACGGGCGTTCTACTCGCCGGTGGCGGCGCGGTTCAAGATCTACATCATCGACGAGGCGCACATGGTGACGGGCGCGGGTTTCAACGCGCTGCTCAAGCTCGTAGAAGAGCCGCCACCCCACCTGAAATTCGTGTTCGCGACTACCGAGCCTGAAAAGGTCATACCGACCATCAGGTCGCGTACTCATCACTACCCGTTCCGGCTGGTCCCTCCGGCTGTCTTGCGCGAGTTGCTTGAGGAGATCCTCAGGGCCGAGAAGATCGAGTTTGAACCGGCTCTACTCCCCGTAGTCATCCGGGCAGGTGCTGGCTCAGTGCGGGACACGCTCTCCATCCTCGATCAGCTGATCGCGGGCGCGGACGAGAGCGGGCTGCGGTACGACCGTGCGATCGCGTTGCTCGGCTATACCGATGACGCACTGCTCGACGAGATGGCCGAAGCGTTCGCGGCCGGGGACGGCGCGCTGGTCTTCCGTGCCATTGACCAGGTCGTGGAGGGCGGGCACGACCCGCGCCGGTTCGCCATGGATCTGCTCGACCGGCTCCGTGACCTCATCGTGCTGGCCGCGATCCCTGACGCGAGCGCGTCGGGCCTGCTTGACGTACCCGAAGACCACCTGGAGCGCATGCGCGGGCAAGCCTCACGGTTCGGCCAGGAACGCCTCGTCCGAGCGGCCGAAACTATCAGCAAGGGGCTAGTCGAGATGCGCGGAGCGACGTCGCCCCGGCTGCTACTCGAGCTGATGTGCGCGCAAGTACTGCTGCCAGCGGCAGGCCCGCAGGCGCCGGAACGGCCCGCGCCCGGCCCCGCGCGGGGTGCCGACGGCCTTGACGCTCGGGTTGACCGGCTCGAACGTGATCTGCGCGCGGCGATGGACCGGCTCTTCGCCATCTCGGCAGGCGCTGACCGGGAGCGCCCGCCTGCCCGGGCCGAGCGAGATTTCCGCGAGCGCCCCGGTCGCGTCGAGCAGGATCTGCCCGCGCGAAGCGAGCCCGGCCGGCCGGCCAGAGCGGAGGCCAGCCGGCCCCACTCCCGGCCGCCAGCCCAGCCTCCGCAGAACATGGGTGCCAGCGGCGCGGCCGGGCTCGACGCGGCAACCCTGCGCGGCCGGTGGCCGGACATACTCGGCGCCATCAGGGACATCCGCAAGGTTGCCTGGATCCTGCTCTCGAACGCGAGCGTGGAGTCCGTCGGCGGCAACGCCGTGAACCTGGCCTTCCCCCGTGAGGGCGACGCCAAAGGTTTCGCCGGCAATGGCTGCGATCAGGATCTCGCCGACGTGATCGAGCGCATGCTCGGCGTCCGCCCGGTGATCAGGACCGGGGTGCAGACCGGCACGCAGGCCGGCTCGCCGAACCGCGCTGGCTTCGATCCAGGCACTGTCGAGGCACCCGACCGGGGAACGGGCAATGGGCGGGCAGCTGGCAGTCGCCCCGATGAATCAAGGCAGGACGACCGCCGCGGCAGGCCAGCGGCCCGAAACTCACGTGAGTCGCCCGAAGACCAGCATCCGTCGGATGACCCGGGCCGGCCGGCAGGCGATGACCCGGGCCCAGGCAGTCAGCGCCGCCCGGCGGCGGGATCGGCACCGGACTCCCGTGATTCCGGCCAGGCTCGTGGTCGTCAGAGCCAGCGCCCAGAAGCCGGGCGGGCGAGACCCGCCGAAGCCACCGCCCTGAACGATGATCCCCGGCTGATCACCGACAACTCCGAGCCCGGCCTGGCCGACGTCACCGGCACCGACCTGGTCATGCGCGAGCTGGGCGGCAAGGTCATCGAGGAAATCAGCGAGGACTGAGACGGCTTGGGTGGCCATCGATCCTCGCATCGACACCCGATTTCCAACATCGATTCGCGCATCCATGCGGGTGCGCCCGGGGCACGCGCACTCACATCAGGCACTACAGCCTCTCCGACCGCACGAGCATCAGCGGAGGCATCTCGTCCCGCCGCCAGTCAGCACCGCACAACGCTTCCAAGATCAAATTGGCGCGGGACTGAAGTGGTGCGGGCGGTGGTGGTGCGGGCCTGAGGGGGTGCGCGGCGCAAGGTATTGCTGGCGGAGGCGGTGAGGTGCTGGCGGTCGCGGTAGTCCGGACGCGCCGTAGGCTCTCAAGTAAGGTCGCAAGGCGACGGCGGCCGTTGGTCCGAGGCCGGGACGAGGATGGCATCCGGCCATTCCGGGAAGATAGGTGAGCGCGGCAATGGAACCAGGCGGGCAGCTTGACCTGCAGCAGATCTTGGCTGCTGCGGCGCAGGTGCAGAGCCAGATGGCCAGTGCCCAGCAGCAACTGGACGATACGGAGATCGAAGGCACCGCCGGAGGAGGCCTGGTGACTGTCAAGGTCGACGGGCAAGGTGATCTCATCGATTTGACGATCTCACCGGACGCCATCGACCCGAATGATCGCGAGGAAACCGTGCAGACCCTCGCTGACCTGGTGCTTGCCGCTTGCCGTGACGCCTACAGCACGCTGGGCGAGCTTCAGGCCGAACTACAGGCCCAGATGATGGGTCCGCTGGCCGGCGGTCTTGGCGACCTGATGGGCGGTCGCGGGCTGCCAGGCATTCCGGGCTTGCCCGGAATCGGACCGCAGCCCGGTCGCGAGACCGGCCAAGGCGACCGGGCCGGCCAAGGCGACGGGACCGGTCCAGGCGACCCGAGCGACGGGAGCGGTCAGAGCGGTCAGGGTGAGCGCTGAGGTGTACGAGGGAGTTGTGCAGAACCTGATCGACGAGCTCGGTCAGCTTCCTGGCATCGGGCCAAAGGGAGCCCAGCGAATCGCGTTTCATCTGCTGACGGCGGACCGGCAGGATGTCCGCCGGCTGGCGGCGACATTGCTCGAAGTGACTGAGAAGGTCAAGTTCTGCGGCACCTGCGGAAATGTGTCGGAGAACGACGAGTGCAGGATCTGCCTTGACACCAGGCGCGATCCCACGGTGATCTGCGTGGTGGAAGAGCCTAAGGACGTCGCGGCGATCGAGAAGATCCGTGAGTTCCGCGGCCGGTATCACGTGCTTGGCGGCGCTATCAGCCCGATAGACGGGGTTGGCCCGGAAGATCTGCGAATCGCCGAGCTGATGGCGAGGCTCGCCGACGACCAGATTACTGAGGTCATACTGGCCACCGACCCCAATCTCGAAGGCGAAGCTACGGCGACCTACCTGGCCCGGCTGGTCAAGCCGCTCGGGTTGCGGGTGACCAGGCCCGCGAGCGGCCTTCCGGTTGGCGGCGAACTCGAGTATGCCGACGAGGTGACGCTAGGCCGGGCCTTCGAGGGAAGACGGGCACTGAATGTCTGACTCCGAATTAGGCCATGGATGCGGAAAGCGGGGCGAGATGACGCGAGCGAACGGCAGCAGCGGCACCGCGCCTGACGCGAGCCGCGTTGACAAGACTCACGCCGCAAACGAACAGGATGAGGGCGCAGGCGGCTGGCGGCCGCTAGCTGACCAGGTTGCCGGGCACGTACGCGACTTCCTTGACGCCCTCGCCGCGCTTGGGCGCGGTGAGGGGGATGGCGGGCTCGTTCCGCTGTTGCTGCTTGAGGTTGCCCAGGTCATGCTGGCGGGCGCCGAGCTCGGCGCGAGCATGGACGTGATCCCGTCGGGTAACGCCGAGCCCGACGTCGGCGCCGATCCCGACCTCGACGCCCTGCGCAACGGACTGGCACAGCGACTGGCCGACGTCGATGAGTACGCGGAACTGTTCGATCCGTACTCAGATACCGAGCCGACCGCGTTCCGGCTGTCGGATGACCTGGCGGCGGTAGCCGCCGATCTCATCCACGGCCTGCGGCACCACCAGGCCGGCCGGGCAGGCGAGGCCCTGTGGTGGTGGCAGTACTCCTATGTGAACCACTGGGGAACCCATGGCGGCGCGGCGATGCGCGCTCTCCACTCCGTCGTCGCCCATGCCAGGCTCGATGTGGCTGACGAGCAGATCTGACCCGCGCTCGCGGCACGGGCTTTCGCCTCGATGCCCAGGTAGACTCTGTTTCCGCAGGCCAGTGACTCGCCTAGAGGCGGACAGTCCAGCGCTGAGATTGCCGTTCCACTTGCTTATCGCTTGGCGATGTATCGAGTTCCGATATAGTATGGGGCATGAGAACCCCGGGGAGCGTTGAGCGTTGACTCTCTTTGTGCAGAAATACGGTGGCTCGTCGCTCGCGGACGCCGACGGCATCAAGCGAGTCGCCCAGCGGATCGTTGCGACCCGCAAGGCGGGCAACGGGGTCGTGGTCGTCGTCTCCGCGATGGGTGACACGACCGATGAGCTGCAGGACCTGGCGCTTGAGGTGAGCCCGCTGCCACCCGGCCGCGAACTCGACATGCTGCTCACCGCGGGAGAACGTATTTCGATGGCGCTGGTGGCGATGGCGATCGCGAACCTTGGATTCGAGGCGCGGTCGTTCACCGGGTCGCAGGCTGGCGTGATCACCGACTCGATGCACGGCAAGGCCCGGATCATCGACGTGACGCCGGGACGAATCTCTGGCGCTCTCGCCGACGGCGCGATCCCGATCGTCGCCGGCTTCCAGGGTGTCTCGCAGGACAGCAAGGACATTACGACGCTGGGTCGCGGCGGGTCAGACACCACCGCCGTCGCGCTCGCCGCCGCGCTGAACGCTGACCTGTGCGAGATCTACACCGACGTGGACGGCATCTTCACGGCCGATCCGAGGATCGTGCCCGGGGCCCGGCGGATCCCCAGGATCAGCTACGGGGAAATGCTGGAGATGGCCGCCTGCGGCGCCAAGGTGCTGCACTTGCGCTGCGTCGAGTACGCCAAGCACTACTCGATGCCGATTCACGTCCGTTCGTCGTTCAGCAACAGGGAAGGCACCTGGGTGACGCCGCGGGCTTCCGACCCGAACGGCCAGGAGGAACAGGCAGTGGACCAGCCGATCATCACCGGAGTCGCGCACGACCGGAGCGAGGCCACGATCACAGTCGCTGGCATCCCCGACAAGGTTGGCGTGGCCGCGAAGATCTTCCGCACGGTGGCGGGCGCCAGCATCAACATCGACATGATCGTGCAGAGCACGTCACGGTCGACCGGGCGGGCGGACATCTCGTTCACGCTGCCGAGGCAGGACGGGCAGGCGGCGATGACGGCGCTGACTGGCATTCAGGACGAGGTCGGCTTCGATTCGCTGATCTTCGACGACCGGATCGGGAAGATCTCGCTGATCGGCGCTGGCATGCGATCGCATCCGGGCGTCAGCGCGGACTTCTTCGGCGCACTCGCCGATTCCGGGGTCAACATCAGGATGATCTCGACATCCGAGATCAGGATCTCGGCGGTCGTGGACGCGGCTGACCTGGATACGGCGGTGATCTCGACGCATCGAGTTTTCGGGCTGGACGACGGGTCGGCTGAGGCAGTCGTGTACGGGGGCACCGGGAGATGAGCGCCCAGGGCACTGGGTTCGGTGAGCGACCGGTGCTCGCGCTGGTAGGCGCGAGCGGCGCGGTCGGCAAGGTGATGCGCGAGGTGGTCTCGGCCAGGCCCGGCATCTGGGGAGAGGTACGGCTAGTGGCGTCCGCCAGGTCGGCCGGCAAGCTGCTGCCGGTGCTCGGCGAGCAGGTCAAGGTGGTCGAGCTGGCGGCTGGCGTCTTCGACGGAGTCGACATCGCAATGTTCGACGTACCCGACGAGGTGTCCGCCGTGTGGGCGCCGCAGGCGGCCGCGCGCGGGGTCGTCGTGATCGACAAGTCAGGCGCGTTCCGGATGGACCACGAGGTACCGCTCGTGGTGCCTGAGGTGAACCCCGAGGCTGCTTTCGCCCGCCCCAAGGGCATCATCTCGGTGCCGAACTGCACGACGTTGTCGATGATCCTCGTGATCGGGGTGCTGCACCAGCGTTACCGGCTGCGAGAGCTTTTCGCTGCCTCCTATCAGGCCGCGTCCGGCGCCGGGCAGGCAGGAACCGAGGCGCTGTATGACCAGCTCGCCGCTGTGGCTGGCGACCGTTCACTCGGTCAGCGCCCGGGCGATGTCCGGGCGAGGGTCGGTGACACCGGGCCGTTCCCCGCGCCGCTGGCTCTCAACGTCGTGCCCTGGGCTGGCTCGCTTCGCCCGGACGGCTGGTCTTCGGAGGAACTCAAGATCCGCAACGAGACCCGCAAGATCCTCGGCGTCGATGACCTTCGGATCTCGGCGACCTGCGTGCGGGTGCCGGTCGTGACCGGGCACTCGCTGGCGCTCCACGCGACCTTCGACGCCGAGGTGGACGCCGGCGAGGCCACCAAGCTGCTCGCCGAAGCGCCCGGAGTTGTCGTCGTCGACCGGCCAGAGGCGGGGGAGTTCCCCACGCCGGTCGATGTCGCCGGGACCGACCCGACGCTCGTGGGCCGGATCAGGCGGAGCATGGACGACCCGCACTCGCTCGACCTGTTCGTCTGCGGCGACAACCTGCGCAAGGGTGCCGCGCTTAACGCCGCCCAGATCGCTGAGCTGCTCGTCCAGGCCGGCTTGCCTGCGCGCTAGCCGGCGGCGAGGTGGCGGCCAGGGAAGGCCAGCCTTCGGCTACGGGTGGCGATCACGGCCCTGATGAGTCCGGCGAGCGCGACCACACGGTGAACGTCAGCAAGCCAGCGACATGAGGTCCGGAGCCTGCGTTATCCCGCGATTACGCCTGCTTGGCTCACCGCCGCTCACGTCAGCGCCCAGTGGTTCTCCAGGCGGCGCAAGCCGACGTCGGCGACCTGACGCTGGGCGCGCAGGTAGCTGTTCAGTGCCGCCGCGCCGGCCGTGGTGAGCTGGTAGGGGCGCCGCCTGTCCTGGCTCTCCAGCGCCTCGATCAGGCCATGAGCCTCAAGGCGGCTGAGGGCCTCGTAGAGCGTACCCGGGGCAAGGCGGACCCCGGCGAAAGCTTCGATGTCCTTGGTCAGCGCATATCCGTGCTTGGCGCCATCGGCCAGGCTGGACAGAATCAGGCTGGCCGGACCAGACGACCGACCGAGCGTCTCGAGGCCGTCCGATTCGCCGGTGCCCGCGGACCTGTTCATGACCTGCATTCTATATCGGTTGGCGATGGATCGGTTACCGTGCTGCCCTGGCCATGATGAACGGCAGGCTTTCCGCGACGAACTGCCTGGCGAGCGGGTCGCGCATGCCCGCCCCTATAGCTCGTTTGCCAGTATACCGATAGCCGATAGCTCGGGATACGATATGCGCCTTGAACGAGAGAGTGCCACGAAACGCCAGTGGATCTGCTAATTTCATCCCTGCTTTACCGTTACTCGATTTTGGAGCAGGACTATGGCGATTCGTCGGGCCACTCAAAAAGCCCAGGTCATGGAGAAGCTGGCGAGCATCGCGCCGGCTGGGGAGCAGTTCATCGCGTGCGTGCACGGCGAGACGGGGCCGAGCCCGTGGCTGAACGCGCTGTTCGACGAGATTCCTGGCGTCGGACTGATCGTGGCACTGAGCCGCAAGCAGTACTTCTTCACGCTCACCAGTACGTCGGTCATCGTGAACGCGGCGAGCCGTTTCACCAACCGCCCCGGAGAAGTGATCGCAGTGTTTCCGAGGGACAACGTCCCGGTCTCGAAGTACAACCGGGCCGCTGTGTGGAGCAGGTTCTACCTCCAGTTCCCGAACGGCGGCAAGCCGAGCAGGATCAACGTCCACCGGTTCTGGCGGGCCGAACTCGACCAGCTTGCGCAGGCATTCCCGGCATCGGCGGCAGCCGGCGGCAGCCCGGTTCCTGACACCAACCCGGCTGGAGCTTGATCGCCCGACCTTTGCCTACCGGGCTTACGCCCGGGTCGCCGGAGTCGTCGGGGTCGGGATAGTCGGGGTCATCGGGTCCCCAGGAGGAGTTTCATCCCCTCGTGGCTGGCGATGAAGCCGTGCCTGGCATAAAACCGGTGCGCATCTGTGCGCGATTTGTCCGAGGTGAGCTGAACCAGCCCGCAGCCGCGTTGCCTGGCGTGCTCGATCGCCCATGCGGTAAGTTCGCTGCCGATGCCTCTGCCACGGCGATCCGACTTAACTCTGACCGCTTCGAGCTGGCACCGCTCGGCGCCGTGCCGGCCCAGGCCTGGTAGGTAGGTCAGTTGCATGCACGCGACGACTTCGCCGTCGTCGTCAGCCACGAAAAGGAAGTTCCGCGAGTCCTCGCTGATGGCCGCAAACGCCGTCTCGTACGCCTCGTCAACGACGGCGAAGTCGCGTGCCTTGCCCAGCACATCGTCCGCGAGCAGGCCGATGATCGCGGGTAGGTCGGCCCGATCGGCTTCCCGGATGATCACGCCCCAACCTTACGTCCCCGTCCTCTGCTCGTGGCCTGCCGGCTGCTCGCGGCCTGCCGTCTGCCCGTGCCGCCGCGGAACCGCGGGGCCGCGGAACCGCGGGGCCGCGGGGCCGCGGGAACATCAATCCGCGCATTGGCACCTCCTTCCGCCATCGATGATCTTGTTGGTTTATTGGTTCGGTGCCTGGCGGGGCCGGGTCGGCGCGCCCGGCCGGGTGGCGGGGGCCGGTTGTTGTGGCTGGGCTGGCTGCTGCCGGGCTGGGAGTGCTGGTGGTGGCCCGGCGGCGCGGCGGGGGAGCATCGGGCGCCTCTGCTGCTGTGCGGGGCGGGGCCGGAACAGCAACAAAGGCGCGATCTTGCCGCCAGGGCAGCAAGATCGCGGCGACGTTGCTGACCGGCGCGGCGTCCGGTCAGCAGCACAGGCGCGACGTTGCTGATCAGCGGCCGCCCCGGCCTGGGTCGGCCGCCGCCACCAGCGAACTCCAGAAATAAACAACGGGATCATCGATTCGCGCATCCACGCGCCCAAGTTCGGGACGAGCGAGTCGGCTGGCAAGACGATCCAGGTAACTTCTGACGGGTGAGCCTCTATTACGTGACTGGATTGTCGGGCACCGGCAAGTCAGCGGTCCTGACCGAGTTGCGCGCTCGCGGCTATCTGGCGCGCGGCGTCGATGAGGACGGCGAGCCAGGCGATCACGGCACTGTGATCGGGTCCGCAGGTGGGTACAGTCGGCGGGTGGCCGGGCATCGTGTCACTACTGATGGATGATCAGCGGGGTCAGGGTGAGGAAAAGTCTAGGTGTTCAACCAGTTTGTCCAGCTCGTCGCTGATGCGTCTGGCTGGGCCTATGTCATCGTCTTCGCGCTGGCCATATTCGATGTGCTGTTGCCGATCCTGCCAAGTGAAGCGGCGGTGATCACCGCTGGTGTCGTTGCCGCGACTGGCGGACTCAGCCTGCCGCTGGTCATCGCGGCGGGAGCATGTGGTGCCTTCGTCGGTGACAACCTCGCGTTCGGCATCGGCCATCGCTACGGCGGCCGGGCCAAGGACTACCTGGTCCGCGGCCGGAACGCCCGCAAGTCCGTCCAGTGGGCCGAGACCCAGCTGGCCGAGCGTGGCGGCGAGCTGATCGCTATCGGGCGGTTCATCCCCGGAGGGCGGACCGCCGTGACGCTCAGCGCGGGAACACTCGGTTTCCCCTGGAAGCGTTTCATCATGTTCGATGCGCTGGCCGCGCTGCTGTGGTCCTCGTATGCCTCGCTGCTCGGCTTTTTCGGCGGGAAGACCTTCGAGGGTGCGGCCTGGAAAGGACTGATACTGGCGCTCGGGATCGCTCTGGCGGTGGCCGGCATCATCGAGGTCGTCCGCTGGTACCTGAAGCGACGCAAAGCTCGGCAGCCGGCGAGCACCGATCGCAAGAGGGCAAGCGAGGGCTCGATCACGAGGTGATGGGTTCCGGCGGCGGCAGTGCCCGGGGTCAGGCGCAAAGGCTGATGGCGGCGACGGGAGTCCGCGGCGAGCGCTTAAAAGAGTGTATCTATGCCCTCAGCAGCAAAGGACTTCTCGATTTGCTCGGCTGCTGTGCCATGTGAGCGCAGATAATCGGCCAGGGCTTCGAGAATCGGTACCTGGCCTTTCACGAGCATCTTGGATGCTTGCCCTCCCGTCATCCATGCCGCGCGGTCGACTTCGGGGTATTCCTGTATGCGCCCTGATCCCTTCGGCCACTCCAGTTCGAATGTATTGCTATGGATATTAGAAGGGTCGAAGTCGCCCTCCATAGCGTAAGTTCTTATGATCTTGCCGCTCGGTTGCCGCTCGTCACCCAGCTCGATGATCTGCCCGGCCGGCGCCGGCGAGCCCAGCTCCTCTAGGAACTCCCTGAATGCGGTCTCAAGCGGGTCCTCGCCATCCTCGTACTCGCCCTTGGGTATCGACCATCCGCGCGCATTCTTATTGGCCCAGAACGGACCGCCCATGTGAGCGACCAGGACTTCTAGCCCATTGCGCTCGGTCAGCTTAAAAAGCAGGAGAGCTGCACTGCGCTTCGGCACCATGATTCCTTTCGAGGCTAGCGAGCTGCATATACTCTAACTGGGTGCGCGTGGCCGGGCCACTCTCCTTATGCGGGATCGCAGATCGGTGTTTCGCACGATGGTAAGGAAGTCCCGCTGGCGCTAGAGCTTCCGGATCTAGCTGTCGAAGCGCTGCGCGAGCACGCAGACCAGCTCAAGATCACAGAGGGGATTTCGGAGTAACCTCCGAAATCCCCTCTGATCTGGCCGAGCTTCTGGTCGGGGTGGCCGGATTTGAACCGGCGGCCTCTTCGTCCCGAACGAAGCGCGCTGCCAAGCTGCGCTACACCCCGCCGACCGCGTACGGAGTCTAGCCGATTCGCGGCACCAGCGTGAGCAGAGAGGCCTCCGGACGGCAAGAGAATCGCACTGGTGCGTACGGCGAAGTCCCGAGACCAGCCGAAACGTGCAGGTATGCTCGCTTTCGCGGTCCTGGCCCTGACGGATGCTGATGCAGGCCGCGCGCTCTCGCGGGCTCGATACCGCAGTTGGTCACGAGAGTGCCGTAGCCGGGCAGGCAGATCTGGCCGCCGTGTGTGTGGCCGGCGAGCAGCAGATCGAAACCGTCGGCCACGAACTTGTCCATGACCGCGGGCTCGGGTGAGTGCATGACGCCTAGCCGCAGGTCAGCGGTCGGGTCAGTCGGCCCTGCGATCATCGCGTAACGGTCGCGCTTGATGTGCGAGTCGTGGACGCCGCCCACCTCGATGTCGAAGTCACCGACCTTGACCCGGCCCCGGCTGTTGTTGGCGTTCATCCAGCCAGCGGCTTCCATTCCGGCGCCTAGTTCGGCCCACGGGAGGTCAGGCACGTGCCTGCGGTGATCGCCTGAACTGTTACGCCAGATGTACCTGGCGGGATTCTTGGGGACCGGTGAGTACAAATCATTTGATCCGTACACGAACACGCCGGGCCGGTCGAGCAACGGGCCGAGTGCCTCAAGGAACGGCGCGACGGCATCTCGGTGAGCGAGAGTGTCGCCGGTGTTGACGACCAGGTCGGGCTCAAGCGCATCGAGCGTGCGCAGGAAGGAAAGCAGCCGGTGCCGCCCGGGCGTGAGGTGGGTGTCCGAGATATGCAGGATTCGCAGCGGCCTGGCGCCGGCCGGCAGCACCGGAACCTCGTATTTGCGCAGCGCGAACCAGTTACGCTCCGCAACCGCCGCATAGCCGAGGATACCGGCACCGACGATGGCGGCTGTCCCGAGCATGGCTTGTGGTCGCATTCACATATCGTGCCACGGTACGGTCAGTGGCTGGTCCGGGACGGACAGGGTCAACCGCGAAGCGGCAGTATTGACGTCATGTCTGAGCTGAAAGAAAGAATCCGCGCCGATCTGACTGCCGCTATGAAAGGTCGTGAGGAGGTAAAGACGAGGACGCTGCGGATGGTGCTGTCAGAGATCTCCAAGGAGGAGGTCTCCGGAGACACCGCTCGCGACCTTGACGATACGGAGGTGGAGCGATTGCTCGCGCGCGAGGCCAAGCGGCGACGTGAGGCGGCTGAGGCCTTCGACGGTGCCGGCCGACCTGACCAGGCCGCCACCGAGCGTGCCGAAGGCCAGGTGCTCGCGGCATACCTGCCCGCTCAACTCGAGGACACTGAGTTGTCCGAGCTCGTCGCGGCTGCGATCGCGGAGGCAGGCGCGAGCGCTCCTGGCGACATGGGCAAGGTCATGAAGGCCGTCAATCCGCGTATCGCCGGCCGGGCCGCAGGAGCGCGGGTAGCAGCCGAAGTCCGCCGCCAGCTTGCTGCCAGTTAGGCGTACCTGGTGGCGCGGACGGATTGCGGGATTTGCCTGGCCGAGCTGAGAGAGCCAGGCCCGTCTTTGGGACATCGACGGCGCGCTAGGAGCGTTGCGGGATTGCTTGGAACGTTGCGTCTGGGCCAGTGGGCCGTTTGGAGCGGGGGCGCCTGGCGGGACAGCATGGTGGTGCTCGTTGCTGCTGTCGGCGGCCGGTTCGGGTGAGCAACGCGGCCCTGCCTGATGTCGTTGCCAGAGACTACTGAAAAGGTCCATTCGGGCGGGCGGCACTCAGGTCACGGCGATCTCTGCGCCGGCGCTCGCCCGCGCTGACCTTGCCGGGCGCTTCCGGCAGCGGCGTCTGCTGCTAGCCATGATCGCGGCGGTCCTAAGTGCTCGTGGCCAGGATCGGGGAGGGTGTCAGGCTCCGGGCCGGGTTCGGGGTGGGTTGCCTGCGTCCGGGCCGGGTTCGGGTGGGTTGCCTGCGTCCGGGCCGGGTTCGGGTGGGTTGCCTGCGTCCGGGCCGGGTTCGGGGTGGGTTGCCTGCGTCCGGGCCGGGTTCGGGTGGGTTGCCTGCGTCCGGGCCGGGTTCGGGTGGGTTGTCAGTGCGCCGGGCCGGGTTCGGGGTGGGTGTCAGCGTTCGGGCCAGGATCGGGCTGGGTTGTCAGTGCTCCGGGCCAGGATCGGGGAGGGTTGTCCGCTCCTGCGGGGGGAGTTTTCGTGTCCGGGAGCGTTTTCTCTTCTATGAGCGGTGAACTTTCCCCCGCTGTGAAAAGGCTCCCCGTAAAGCGCGGTGAAGTCTCCCCGATCATGAAACCCGGGCACCGGGCACGGCAACCGCGACAGGCCGACGCCCGGCCTCCCTGATTCAGCCCCCTGTTGGGACCACATCAGGCAGGGCCGCGTTGCTGACGGGCCCTGGCCGGCGTCAGCATCACCGCAGGAAACCGACCCCACTTGAGCGGGCCGCGTACCTCACTGAAAACGCGTACCTCACTGAAAAACAGCCTGCGGAGCGCCACCGCTTCGTCATTGACGGGGCGGGGTAGTCGGGGAACGCGGCGACCGGCGTTTGCCGGGACCCTGGCTCCGTCGTCGCCGCGAGGTTGAGCGCAGGGGTGGCGTAGCGGCCGGCGTTTGCCGGGACCCTGGCTCCGTCGTCGCCGCGAGGTTGAGCGCAGGGGTGGCGCGGCGGCTAGTGCTTGCCGGGACCCCCGCCCCCGCCGCCGCCACCCCCGCCGCCACCGCCACCCCCGCCACCCCCGCCGCCAGGCCCGCCACCGCGGCCGTGCTTCTTCGGCGGCGCGACCGGGGCTGCGCCTGAGCCGAGGGAGAAGAAGTAGGACGGTGGTTGCCCGAAGCTGCGGGCCGGGCCGAGGGCGGCGCGCAGGAAGCTGTACTCCCAGGTCGAGCCGGGTGCGTTGTCACCGAACATCTGGCCTGGGCAGCTCAGTTCTCCGCCCGGGTACGCGCGGTATGTCGCCTCGGGGCAGCCGTACATGGCGCCCTGGGAACCGTTGGATTCGATCGTGGTCGGACGGAGCGGGTTGAACACCGAGACGTAACCGACCAGCGTTGGCGTGAAGCCGGCGAAGGCCGCGTAGTAACCCTTGTCGGAAGTACCCGTCTTCGCGGCGGCCGGGCGGCCGATCCCGCGGCCGGCGGCCGTCCCGCTGGTCAGCACGCCGGAGAGCGCGTAGTCGGCCGCTGCGGCAACGCCCCGCGACAGTACGCGGTGGCAGTTGGCTGACTCCACGGGCAACGAGTTGCCCGCCGTATCGGTGATCTTCGTGATCGCGATCGGGTGGCAGTACATGCCACCGCTCGCAACTGTCGCGTAGGCCCCCGCCATGTTCAGCGGCGACACGTTGACCGCGCCGAGGGTGAACGAAGAGATGTCGTCGGCAGGCGGGCTTGAGCCCCTGGCGCGCGGCTTGCCGGTCCATGACGTCAGCGGGCGGCCGTTGGCGTGGGTAAGTCCCATGCTCATCGCGGTCTTCACGACGTTGCAGAGGCCGACCTTCTGCTCGAGCTCGACGTAGAACACGTTGATCGAGGCTGTCGTGCCGAAGTACAGCGGAATCGTGCCGTTCTCGTTACCGTCTGAGTTATTGAACGGCGTCGCCGAGATGTATTCGTGCTTGCAACTGTAGAAGGGGCCAACGTTCTGCCCGTTCTTGGCCTTGAGCGTGAAGCCGAACGGTATGCCCTGCTTCAGCGCCGTCACCAGGGTAAAGAGCTTCGACGATGAGCCAGTTTGCACGCCGGCGCCGCCGTTGTACGGGGTATTGACCGCGTAGTCGATGCTGTCTTCGTTCGGGCCGAAGCCGTACCTGCGGTTCACGGCGATGGCCCTGATATAGCCTGTGCCAGGCTCCACCATCGCCTCGGTGTCCACGTCATGGTTCGGGTTGTAATAGTTATTGTGCGGCAGCACGAAGAAGACCGCCTTGTCGGCCGCCGTCTGGTCCTTTATGTTGAGCGTCGTGTAGATCTTCATGCCGCCGACCGTGGTCAGCTGGCTGTAGGCCGTCCGGTAGGCACTGTCATGTCTCATCGCCGCGAGCACGTAGTCACAGAAGAACGCGGCCTGGGCGACACTCGGGCTGGTACAGCCCGTCTGCAGCGGCACCGAGGACAAGTGCAGCCCGAGCGGCGCCTTGAGCGCCGCCTGCTCGGCCGACTTCGAGATGTAGTGGAGCTTGAGCATCTGCTGCAGCACGGTGGCCCGGCGCAGCAGCGCGGCCTTGGGGTTGGTCAGCGGGTCGTAGCCCGCCGGATTCTCCACCAGCCCGGCAAGCAGCGCCCCCTGGGTCAAGGTGAGCTTCCTGGCCGAAGTCGAGAAGTAGCGCTGCGCCGCCACCTGGATGCCGTAGGCCTGGTTCTCGAAGTACGCCACGTTAAGGTAAGCCGTCAGCAATTGCGGCTTGGTCATCTCGTGCTCGACCTTGGCGGCGATCCTGAGCTCGGTCAGCTTCCTGGCCAGCGTGTGGGATGAGCACTGGTTTGCCTGGGCTTGTGACCTGGCGGTCAGGATGCAGGCGTTCTTGACGTACTGCTGCGCTAGGTCAGAACCGCCCTGCACGGCCTGGCCGGCGAGGTCAAGGCTGATCGCCCGGATCGTGCCGTGCAGGTCGAGCGCGCCGTGCTGCCAGAATCGCGCGTCCTCGATGGCGACGATGGCGTGCCGCATCACCGGCGAGATCTCGTCGTACGCCACTGGCACCCGGTAGATCGGGTGCGGGAAGCCCGGATAGTAATAGGCAAGCAGATGGCCGGACGAGTCGAGCAGTTCCGATCTCGACGGTACCTGGCCAAGGTCGGGCACCCTCAGGTTGTCGAAGCTCTTCGCCGCGTCGCGGACCGCGATGCCGGCGACGCCCACCACGGGCAGCAGCGCAATGGCTGTCAGTACCCCCGCCACCAGTGAGAGAGCTGCGAATATGCCAATGGCCTTGGCGCCGGCGTGGCGAGCTGGTCTGGACACGGATTCAGGTTACGCTGCCCGCCGGACTAGTCAGTGGAGGACATCGAAACGGGGTAATTCTCAGGGGTTAGGTTGATGCGCGCCAACTCGATCACTCTAAGTGGCTGCGTGGCTACGCCTTGCTGTGCGTATAGTCCATCAGGGCTATATGTGAAATGGGCCTGCCGGGGACTAGCGCTGCGGGCCGCAGACCCGTAAGTTACTCTTTCGCGACCATCACAAGAGGTGATGACTCGCATTCACTATCTCGAGCGTCTCACAAAGCGCCACCCGGCGTGACGACCCGCTTACGGGCGTGACGATCAGGAGGAGTTGGGCCACATGTGGATCACCGATTGGACCGCCCGCGCCGCGTGCAAGGGGACGGACCCTGACGAGTTGTTCGTTCAGGGGGCGGCGCAGAACCGGGCCAAACTGATCTGCCGGGGCTGCCCCGTCCGCACCGAGTGCCTCGCTGACGCGCTTGACAACAGGATCGAGTTCGGCGTCTGGGGCGGCATGACCGAGCGAGAGCGGCGTGCGCTGCTGCGACGCAGGTCCGACGTGGTGTCGTGGCGCGAGCTGCTTGAAAGTGCCAGGGACAAGTACGAGAGTGTCTCTAACGAGCTCGTCGCCAGCTAATGGCCCGCGGCCTTAGCCACCCGCTGAGGGCTGTGCTAGCTAGCCGCTGAAAGCTCCGCCAATCAGCCTGAGGCCGTCCAGGTCATGAACGTCTTGTGGCTGGGCCGGAATCTGGGCGACGGGGACAAGAGGGTGCGCGGCGGTAAATCGCTGCGCGAGTCGGCGTTCGGCCGATGCCTGCCGCATCCGGTCGGCGTGCAGCCGCAAGGCCATTATGGCGAGTTCTGACGACTCGTTCTCCTTCAGTCCTTGCAGCGACTCAACGGCCGCCAGGCTCCTGGCCGCCGACAGCCTGGCGGCGGGCGACTTGTGTACCCGGTTGAGAATCAGGCCGGCGAGCGGCATGCCATCGCGTTCGAGCCGTTCTACGAAATAGGACGCCTCGCGCAGCGCGTCATGCTCGGGCGCGGCGATCACGAGAAAGGACGTGCCGGGGGTGCGCAGCAGCCTGTAGGTGTACTCAGCGCGCTCCCTGAACCCGCCGAACATCGTGTCCATGGCTGACACAAAAGTCTGGACGTCCCTGAGCAGCTGGCTTCCGATTACCTTCGTGACCACGCCGGTGACCAGGCCGAAGCCGACGTTGAGTACCTTGAGCCCGGTACGGCCGCCGAACTTGGCCGGCGCGACCAGCAGCCGGAGCAGCCGCCCGTCCAGGAAGCGGCCGAGTCGCTGCGGCGCGTCAAGGAAATCGAGCGCTGACCGGCTCGGCGGCGTGTCAACCACGATCAGGTCCCACTCCTCGGCCCGGCGGAGCTGGCCGAGTTTCTCCATGGCCATGTACTCCTGCGTGCCGGCGAAGCTCGATGACAGCGACTGGTAGAACGGGTTAGCCAGGATCTGTGCCGCGCGGTCGGGATCGGCGTGGGCTTCGACGATCTCGTCGAAGGTCCGCTTCATGTCGAGCATCATCGCGTGCATGCTGCCGGCGTCATCTTCACCAGGCCCGTCTTGGCCAGCCTGTGCCCGCACGCCAGGCACCGGCCTCGGGGTGTTGTCTAGCACCGTGAGCCCCATGGACTGGGCGAGCCGGCGCGCGGGGTCGACGGTCAGGACGACGACATGCCGGCCGCGCTCTGCGGCCCGCAGGCCGATCGCAGCGGCGATCGTGGTCTTGCCGACGCCGCCAGAACCGCAGCACACGATGATCCTGGTGCGACGATCATCGATGAGCTGGTCGACAGCCAGCGGCTTGGTCTTGGCGGTCACGCGGCACCCTGTTCGCGTAGGGCGGCGGCAAGACGGTATAGCGCGGCCAGGTCGATGCCATCCGTGATCAGCGGCAATTCGTAACACGGCTGGCCCGCCTTGTCGAGCTGCTTGCGGCGCGCGCCCTGCGTTTGCTCCGTACGTGCCTCGTCGGCCAGTTCGGCGGCCAGGTCAAAGGCAAGGCTGGCGTCATCACCGAGGCCAACCGCCTTGAGCGCGATCTGCAGTGCCGAGGTGTCGGCTTCCTCGCTCCCGGGCCTGCCTGACCTGCCCAGACTCAGCGGCCAGCTGGGACGCACCATGTTCACCATAATCCCGCCTGGCTGGATGCCGCCGCCGGCGATATCTCTGAGCTCGGCGATCCCGTCGAGCGTCTCTTGCACCGGCATTTCCTCAAGCAACGTCACGAAATGCACGACAGTCTGTGCAGATCTGATGACTTTCTGCACCGTGTCGGCATGATTGCGAATCGGGCCAACCCGCGCAAGACCAGATACTTCGGATGAAATATTGAGGAACCGGCTGATCCGGCCTGTAGGCGGGGCATCCATGACGACAGCCGCGTAGGCCTGGCTTCCGTCGGTCTTGCGCCGCACGGCCTCGGCGGCCTTGCCGGTCAGCAGCACGTCGCCGAGACCCGGGGCGATGGTGGTCGCGAAATCGACGACACCGAGCCTGGTGAGAGCCCGGCCAGCCTGGCGCATGTTGTAGAACATCTCGAGGTACTCGAGGAGCGCCGACTGCGGATCGACCGCCAGCGCGAAGACATCGCCGCCCGGGCGCCCGTCGGCGGCAGGCGCCACGGCCACCCTCCGCTCCTCGTACGGCAGCGGCGGGACATCGAAAACCTGCGCGATGCCCTGCCTGCCCTCGACTTCCATGAGCAGCACGGGCTTGCCGTTCGAGGCCAGGGCGAGCGCCAGCGCGGCAGCCACGGTGGTCTTGCCTGTACCGCCCTTGCCGGTGACCACGTGCAATCGCACGCCATCCCAGTCGGTGTCCCGCACACTCACGTGCATGAGGCTATCCGGAAGGCGGGGCAAACCTTGGATAGGCGCAGCCGCGCCGGCTCAGCAGGCGTCAGCGTCGCCAACCTCTACTAGGCTGAATGGGTAGCGTAGCGGACAGGTTCGCAATTCCTGATCTAACCGGATAAGAGGGTGTCAGCTATGGAAGCTCTGGTCGGATTCGTGGTGTTCGTCGCCGCGGGTGGCCTGATCCTTGCTGGCCGCAGTATCAAGCAGGTACAGCAATTCGAAGAGGGCATTGTTTTCCGGTTCGGCCGGGTGCTGCCGAGGACGCGCCCGCCTGGCCTCACCTTCATCAGGCCTATCGGCGACCGGTTGCAGAAGGTCAACAAGCAGATCATCGCCATGGCAGTCCCCGCGCAGGAAGGCATCACGCGGGATAACATCAGCGTCCGCGTCGACGCGGTTGTCTACTTCAAGGTGGTCGACCCGATCAAGGCGACGGTCAACGTTCAGAACTACATGTTCGCGGTCTCGCAGCAGGCCCAGACCTCGCTGAGGTCGATCATCGGCCAGTCGGAGATGGACGAGCTGCTGTCTGACCGGGACAGGGTCAACCGGCAGCTATGCCGGATCATCGACGAGCCGACCGAGATTCCCTGGGGCATCAAGGTCGAGCGGGTCGAGATCAAGGATGTCTCGCTGCCCGAGGGCATGAAGCGGTCGATCGCGCGGCAGGCGGAGGCCGAGCGTGAGCGCCGCGCCAGGATCATCGTCGCCGACGGTGAGTACCAGGCCTCCAAGCGCCTTGCCGCTGCCGCGAACGTGATGGCGCGCGACCCGGCGGCACTGCAGCTGCGGCTGCTCCAGACCGTGGTCGAGGTGGCTGCTGAGAAGAACAGCACGTTGGTGATGCCGATCCCTGTGGAACTGCTCCGCTTCTTCGACCGGGGGTCAGGCCAGCCCTCGCATTCGGGAGAAGAGGAGCTGCCGGAGGACACCGGGGACGCGGAGGTCGCGGCGGCCGAAGCGGCGATCGAAGGCAAGCAGGGAGAGGAGGCGCAGCCGGCGATCGGGAACGATGACCAGCTGGCCATCCCGCCGGTGACTGAGATCCCTGACGTGACCGTCGGCGAAGCGAAGATCGACGAACTGAACGTCCCGCCGCCACCCGCCTCGAACTGACGGCAAGAGCATGGCGGCGCGGGAGCCCCGCTACAGTTTTGCCCATGCAGAAATGGGAGTACGCAACCGTGCCGCTGCTCGTGCACGCGACCAAGCAGATCCTTGACAACTGGGGCGATGACGGCTGGGAACTCGTGGCGGTGGTGCCAGGACCCAACTCCGAACAGCTCGTTGCCTACATGAAGAGGGTTAAGGAATGAGCGACACAGACGACCGCTCGCCCGAGCAGCGGCTGGCTGACCTCGGCCTTACTCTCCCGGTGGTGACACCGCCGCTAGCCGCCTACGTGCCCGCGGTCAAGTCGAGAGGGTTCGTCTACACGGCTGGCCAGTTGCCTTTCGTCGAAGGCCAGTTGCTCGCGACCGGCAAGGTCGGGGCTGACGTCGGGGTACACGAGGCCGCCGCGCTAGCCAGGACCTGCGCGCTGAACGCCCTGGCCGCTGCCGTCTCAGTCGCCGGCAGCCTGTCCGCTATCAAGCGGATCGTGAAGGTAACCGGGTTCGTCGCGAGCGCACCGGACTTCACCGGCCAGGCTCAGGTCATCAATGGCGCGAGCGAACTGCTGCTTGAGGTCTACGGCGAGGCCGGCAGGCACGCCCGGAGCGCGGTCGGCATGGCCGTGCTGCCGCTCGATACTCCGGTCGAGGTGGAGCTGATCGCCGAGCTGGCCGGGTCTGACTGAGAGGCAGAGCAAGCTTTGGGTGAAGTACGCGTCCCCGATCACCTCGCGAGCCTGGCCCGCGCGTTCATCGAAGGTAATGCCGAGCCGGTGACACCGCGGGACGCGGCGACCGTGATGCTGCTGCGCCAGGCGCCTGGCGCGCCGGGCGCGGCCGGCACTTCCGGAACCGCCCCGGCTGCCGGCCTCGGCTTCGAGGTGTACATGCTGCGGCGCAAGCCGACGATGGCGTTCGCGCCTGGCGCTTACGTCTTTCCTGGCGGCTCGGTGGACCTGCGTGACGCGGACGAGGAAGTCGGCTGGGCCGGACCGGACGGTGCCGAATGGGGCGAGACGCTCGCCGCCCCGCCGAACCTTGCCAGGGCATTGGTCTGCGCGGCCGTCAGGGAAACCTTCGAAGAATCCGGCGTGCTGCTCGCGGGGCCGAGCGCTGACACCGTCGTGGCTGACACCACCGGCGATGACTGGGAAGCGGACCGGCAGGCGCTGCTCGACAGGTCGCTATCGCTGGCCGAGCTGCTGGCCAGGCGGGGCCTGATCGTGCGCTCGGACTTGCTGCGGCCATGGTCGCGGTGGATCACGCCGGCGGCCGAGCCGCGCCGGTTCGACGCCCGGTTCTTCGCTGCCGCGCTGCCGCCAGGCCAGCGGACCAGGGATGTCGGCGGCGAGGCGTCGGCCGTGCAGTGGATCTCGCCGGCGGCCGCGCTCGACGCCGGGAGGGCACGTGAGATCGAGCTCTGGCTGCCGACAGCGATGACTCTGGCCGAGCTAGCCGAGCACGCTGACGTGGCCGGGGTACTCGCCGCGCCCAGGGAGATCACTCCGCAGCTGCCCGAGCTCTACCGGGCCGACGGGGCGACCTGGCTGAAGGTGCCAGGCAACCGGGAGTACCCGCTGTGACAGGCGCCACGCAGGCCGCGATCGACGGATCTGGCACCAGCCGGGCGCGGTGCGTGCTCGCCCCGAACCCGTCACCGATGACGCTTGACGGCACTAACACCTGGCTGCTGGCCGAGCCTGGCGCGAGGACCGCCATCGTCGTTGACCCGGGCCCTGACGACCAGGGTCACCTGGCGCGGATCAAGGCGATCGCGAACCAGGCCGACCTTAGGGTCGCGCTCATCGTGCTGACCCATGGTCATCCTGACCATTCGGCGGGCGCGCGCGGCTTCGCGTCCATGACCGGCGCGCCGGTACGCGCCGTCGACCCCGCCCACCGGCTCGGCTCCGAGGGCCTGCCGCCTGGATCGGTGATCAGCCAGGGTGGCTGCGAGGTCGAGGTGATCGCGACGCCAGGTCATACCTTCGATTCGGTGAGCCTGCTGGTGCGTGGCGACAACGCGGTCCTCACCGGTGATACCGTGCTCGGCCGCGGCACGACCGTGATCGCCCATGACGGGGACCTCGGCGACTACCTGGGCTCGCTCGGCCGGCTGCGCGCGCTCGCCGACTCAACCCCGGTGCGGGCGTTGCTGCCCGGGCATGGTCCGCTGCTCAGCGATCCGCTGGCGGCCCTGGATTTTTACCTCACTCATCGCGCGGAGCGACTCGCGGAGATCAGGGCCGCTCTGGCCGCAGGGGATCGCACCAGATCGGAGATCGTGGCGCGCGTGTACGCGGAGGTAGACCGAGTGCTATGGCCTGCCGCCGAGCTTTCCGTGCTTGCCCAGCTCAGCTATCTCGCCGATCGAGGGGAGCTACCCGCGGGCATGAGCCGAACCGGCGACTAGCCGGCCAACCCACACGGCTCGGGCTGTCCGCGTCGCCGCTGCGTGGCGCCTGCCGCGTCGTGCCCGACGACGTTTCAGGGGACGGGCCACCGGCGCTGGTCACCTGGCGCGACGGCGGAGGCGGTCGGGATCGAGCAGCAGCACGGACTTGGCGGACAGCTGGATCCAGCCGCGCGCGGCGAAGTCGGCGAGTGCCTTGTTGACGGTTTCCCGTGAGGCTCCGACCAGCTGGGCAAGCTCCTCCTGCGTGAGGTCGTGGCTGACGAGGATGCCATCCGCTTGCTGGGTGCCGAACTTGTCGGAGAGCTCGAGAAGCGCCTTGGCGACCCGGCCGGGAACGTCGGTGAAGATCAGGTTTGTGTTGGCATCGGTGATGATGCGCAGGCGCTGTGCGAGTTCCCGCAGCAGCAGCAGCGCGATCGCCGGCCGGTCAGCAAGGACCTGGCGCAGGTCATTGTGGGCGATCGCGGCAAGCCGGGCATCGGTCACCGCGCTGGCGTTGGATGTGCGGTAGGTCGGGTCGAACATGGCCAGTTCGCCGAACATGTCGCCTGGTCCTTGCACCCGGACGAGAACTTCGCGGCCATCGGACGACGTCCTGGTCAGCTTGACCTTGCCTTCGATGACTACATAGAGCTGGTCGTCGATGTCGCCTTCGTCATAGAGCCGGTCGCCGCGGCGCAGCGTGACGACATGCGTATGCGGCCTGATCGAGTCGCGATCGTCCTCGCTGAGCTCACGCAGCAACGGAGTCCTGCCGAGCGTCCTGGCATCGTCGTCGGTGAACTCCGAGCGCACCTTCCATTGCCCCGCGGTCCTGCTGGCACTGCGGGGGTCGCCCCCCCGGGCAGCACTTTCAGGCTCGGTCACCCGGGCCTCCTCGCCTCGGTACTCGGCGGCTGACGACTAGCCGGCACGGGAGTCGTCTTGCCCATCTTCGAATTCCGCAAGCCGCTTCCGGCATCCCTGGATCTCCTCGTCGGCGGCTTCCCTGCCGACCCACCGCGCGGCTTCAACTTCCTTGCCGGGCTCGAGTGCCTTGTAGACCTCGAAAAAGTGCTGTATCTCAAGACGATCAAAGTCTGATACGTCGGTGATGTCGCGCAATCTGGCAATACGGGGATCGGTCGCGGGAACGCAGAGCACCTTGTCGTCTCTGCCCTTTTCGTCCCGCATTCGAAACATGCCGATCGCGCGGCACTTGATCAGGCAGCCGGGAAACGTTGGTTCTTCGAGCAAGACGAGGGCATCGAGCGGATCGCCGTCTGGGGCGAGCGTGTGCTCGATATAGCCGTAGTCGGCCGGGTACCTCGTGGCGGTGAAGAGCATCCGGTCCAGCCTGATACGTCCGGTTTTGTGATCCATCTCGTATTTGTTGCGCTGGCCCTTGGGAATCTCGATAACAACATCAAACTCCACGCCCTGCTCTCCCTACCCGGCAGCCGATTGCCGCATTGCCTCAGCGTGTGCTTCAGATGTGATGTATACCCTCGGTGTCGGCCACCTGTCGAAGTAGCGGCGTGCAATCAACGGCCGGCAGTGCGAGTGCCCCGCGCACCGGGGCCACGGAGGGCAGAAGTTGAACCGGCTGGCACGGATGACGGCACTGACTGCGGCCATGCTCTGCCTCTTCACGGTCGGCGCGGGCGCGGCCGTGGCGCATCTGCTGCCGGCGAGGCTCAAGCTGTTCGAGCTGCCTGAGGTCGGGGGCGGCGGCAGCCGCGTCGCCGTCAGCGGGATCGGCGCGGTGGCCGGCGGCCAGCCCGTCCGGAGCGGTGGCCCGCCAACCCCCAGCGGGGTGTCGGCGCGGCTGTCCGGGCTGATCAGCTCCGGTGAGCTAGGGCAGCGCGTCGGCGCGCTCGTCATCAACTACTCAACGGGCCAGACGCTGTACTCGATGGCTCCTGGTACCGGCTTCACCCCGGCCTCCACGACCAAGCTTGCCACGGCGGTAGCTGCCATCGACACGCTCGGAATCTCGGCTCGATTTAGGACGGCGGTTCGGCTGTCGCCCGGTGCCCGGCCGGCGATCGTGCTCGTGGGCGGTGGCGACCCGACGCTGTCGGCCGGCCGTTATCCGGCTGGCAGCTATCCAAGGCCCGCTTCTCTTGAGGCACTGGCCAGGCTGGCCGTCAAGGCACTACGGGCCAGGGGTATCCACTCGGTGCGCCTGACCTATGACAACACGCTGTTCGTGGGCCCGACGCTGGCCCCGGGCTGGCCCGCCGCCGGAGCGGCAGGAAACTACATCTCGACCGGCAACGTGTCGCCGATCACCGGGCTGGAAGTGGACCAGGGCAGGCTCACCCAGGCCGGAGTCCCGCAAGATTCTGACGATCCCTCGAACTTCTCGCCGAGGTCGATGGTGCCAGGACACGACGCGGCCGTAGCCTTTGCCGGCTTCCTGCGCGAAGGCGGCATCATCGTCCGGAACATCCCCGTGCAGGCACGCGGTCGCGAGCGGGCCGTGCGGGCCAGGGCCATAGCCTCCGTGCGATCGGTGACGGTAGCGCAGATGGTGCAGTGGATGCTGCAGGAGAGCAACAACGTCATCGCCGAGACGCTGGCCAGGCAGGTGGCTATCGCCACCGGGAAGCCGGCGACATTCAGCGGGGCCGCGCATGCCGTGATGGCCGTGGACGCCAGGCTCGGCGTGCGCGGCATCCATCTGCATGACGGCAGCGGCCTGTCACCGCTCGACCTGATCTCACCGCGAGCGCTGGTCAAGCTCATCGAGATCGCGTCCGGCCGCGGTTTCCCTGGCTTGCGGCCGGTCATTACCGGCCTGCCCGTCGCAGGGTTCTCTGGGACCTTGAGCAGGGGGAGCGACTTCGGGCCGTTCGGCCGGGCGGCCCTGGGCACCGTGCGAGCCAAGACAGGAAACTTGTCCAGCGTCGCGACGATGGCTGGCATCGCCTACGCCACCGACGGCGACGTGCTCATCTTCGCTTTCATGGGCAACGACATCGGCAGGAAACTCGGGCTGCAGCCTGAATCGCTGCTGAGCAGGCTGGCGACTGAGCTGGCCGGATGTGGCTGCCGATGACGAGCTAGCTGAGGGGCCACGTACGGTGTAGGGGTGAGCAGCTCGCAGATGATCGACTGGAATGTGGCCACTTCGACCGCGACGCGCTGGGTCAGGCCTGGCCCGCAAGTCAGCCTGAGCGAGGCGCGTCGCGTGGTCGCGGAATTGCGCACGCAAGCGGAGGCCGTGCACGAGCCTGTGCGCGCCGTCACGGGCCTGCACGGTGGCGACGATGGCGGCAAGGTCGCGATCGTGGACCGGCCGGGCTGGATCAGAGCGAATATCAGCGGTTTCCAGGTGGTGCTCGACCCGCTGGTCGAGCATATGCGGGACACGGGCGCCGTGCCCGCGGCCGGGACGGTGCTGACTTCGGTCGGGTCGCGGGTCACCGGCATGCAGGCCGGGCTGATCTTGTCCTACCTCGCCAGCCGGGTGCTCGGTCAGTACGAGCTGTTCCTGCCGCCTGACCCGGCGGTACCAGCCGCAAAGGCTCCGCCGGGGAGGCTGACGCTGGTGGCGCCGAACATCTTGATGGTGGAGCGCGAACTCGGGGTCGATCCGGGCGACTTCCGCCGCTGGGTATGCCTGCACGAGGAGACGCACAGGACCCAGTTCACTTCGGTGCGCTGGTTGCGCCCGTACGTGCAGCAGCAGATGACCGAATTCCTGCTTGCCTCAGATCTTGACCCGGCGTCGATACTCAACCGGCTGCGAGCGGCCGCGGACGCTGTGTCAGGCGCGGTCAGGGGCGCGGACGGCGAGAGCCTGATCGAGGCGATGCAAACCCCGCGCCAGCGAGAGATTCTCGACCGGCTCACATCGGTGATGACGCTGGTCGAGGGGCACGGCGACTATGTCATGGACGCCGTCGGTCCGGCCGTGGTGCCGAGTGTGGAGCAGATCAGGGCGAAGTTCAACGCGCGCAGATCCTCAGCGGGCCGGGGTGAGCAGGCCATACGCAGGATTCTGGGAATCGACCTGAAGATGCGGCAGTACCAGCAAGGCGCTGCCTTCGTACGCGAGATCGTGGAGACGGCCGGGATGGCGTCGTTCAACCGCGTCTGGACGTCGCCGCAGACGCTGCCGACCAAGGATGAGCTCGTCAACCCGCCCAAGTGGCTCGAGCGGATCGACGGATCCGAAGGCCGCGAGCTGAATCCGGGCGTGGCATGAGGTGCCTGCAGGGGCAGCACGGCCGGGGCGGCCGCATCCGGCGGTAGCGGCGACGAGGCTTGCCGTCAGGAAGGCGCTGACCAGCGCGCACGGGTCCGTTGTGCCGCCAGGCGGGCTGGTGCTTGCGGCCTGCTCCGGCGGGCCGGATTCGCTCGCGCTGGCGGCGGCTACCGCGTTCGAGGCACCCAAGCTGGGTTTGCGGGCCGGGGGCGTCACCGTTGATCACGGGCTGCAGCCAGGTTCGGCCGCGCAGGCGAGCCGGGTCGCGCGGACGTTGCGCGACCTTGGCCTGGACCCTGTCTGCCAGGTTCTCGCCGAGGTGGCTCAGCGGCAGGACGGGCTCGCGTATCCGGGCCCCGAGGCGGCGGCCAGGCACGCCAGGTACGCCGCCTTCGAGGTGATCGTGACCGAGTCGGGAGCCAGCGCGATCATGCTCGGCCACACCATGGACGACCAGGCTGAGACCATGCTGCTCGGGCTGGCGCGCGGCTCGGGCGCCAGGTCAATCTCGGGAATGGCCCCGGTGACCGGCCGGTACCTGCGTCCCCTGCTCGGGCTCCGCCGCGCGGACACTGTCGCCGCCTGCGCCGCGCTGGACTTGCGGCCCTGGCACGACCCGGCCAACGCCGACGACGCTTATCGCCGTACCCGGGTCAGGATGCGCATCCTCCCGCTGATGGAGGAGCTGATCGGCCCAGGGGTCACTGAGTCGCTGGCCCGGACCGCCGATCAGCTCAGGGCCGACGCCGATGCGCTCGACGACCTCGCGGCCAGGGCAGCGGACAGCCTGACAGGCGGCTGGCCGCCACCTGGGCAGGCGGGCCGCAGATCGGTCAGTGTCGCCGCGGCGGCCGAACTGTCCGCCGCGGTCAGAGCCAGGCTGCTCAAGCGGGCAGCCGTGCTCGCCGGCGTGCCGGCCGGATCGATCACCGCTGGTCACGTCGCCGACCTGGACGCGCTGATCACCGACTGGCATGGCCAGCGCTGGCTTGATCTGCCCGGCGGCGTCAGATGCGCGCGCAGGTATGGCAGGCTGCATTTCACGAGGGGGTCGCCGACAGGGGGATAGATGGATGCCGGTGATGTGGGCGCCGACCTGCAGAGCGTGCTGATCACGCAGGAGCAGTTGCGGGCCAGGATCACTGAGCTGGCGGCGCAGATCGACGCGGATTATGCTAGCCGCGAGCTGCTGCTGGTCGGGGTGCTCAAGGGCGCGGTGATGGTGATGGCCGATCTGGCCAGGGCCATGCATCTGCCGGTGAGCATGGACTGGATGGCCATCTCCTCGTACGGGTCAGCGACGACGTCGTCCGGGGTGGTGCGGATACTCAAGGACCTGGACGCCGACATCAGCGGCAAGCATGTGCTCGTCGTCGAGGACATCGTTGACTCCGGCCTGACACTGTCATACCTGGTCAACAACCTGCGGGCGCGGGAGGCGGCATCGGTGCGGGTGTGCGTGCTGCTGCGCAAGCATGCTGCCGCCCAGATGCCTGTCGAGGTCGCCTACACGGGTTTCGAGATCGCCGACGAGTTCGTCATCGGTTACGGCCTGGACTATGCCGAGCTCTACCGGAATCTCCCCTTTGTCGGCACGCTCGCTCCGCACGCGTACCCGCAGTGACAACGGCCACGCTGAGATCACGGAAGATCGCATGTGCCCTGACCAGCCTGAGGTTCGGTGATCGCGGCGCGCGGGTGCTCAGCCAGATCACGCGGGAACACATCGGAAGTTGAATCGCGTTTACTTGGGTAGAGGCGGAGCATAGGGCACGCGGCTTCCTGAAGTGCCGCCTACGTGTCGGTGCAAGCCGTCGCGGTGTACCGTCGGATTTCTCGCGTCGTGGGCGAGCAGAGAGGGAATACCGCGGATGGGAAGCTCAGACGTACTGCGCTCCTGCCGGCAGGCGGCGGGACACGAGGCTCGGCAGGAGGTACCGGCCCGGCTCGGCCGGAGCCGTTAATCGATGGATCTGAAGCGTATTTTTCGCGGCTGGATGCTCGCCATCCTGCTGGTTTTTGTGCTCCTCATCGTGGTGCTCAAGTTCACAGGTTCGAGCCAATACCAGAAGGTACCTACCTCTCAGGTGGTGAAGCTGGTCGAGACCAACCAGGTCAAGACGGCGACGCTCACCGTTCCGACGCAGGTGATCCAGGTCACCACCTTCAAGGGCGGCCAGTTCGAGTCGGCCTGGGCCGGTAATCAGGTAAATCAGCTCACCAGCCTGCTGCAGAAGCAAAGCGACACGCCGCACAGCAAGGTGAGCTACATCGTCGACAACCCGCAGGGCAACTCGCTGCTCAGCGTCCTGCTTGGCTGGCTGCCCTTCATCGTGATCTTCCTGCTGTTCTTCGTCTTCATGAACCAGATGCAAGGCGGCGGATCGCGGGTAATGAACTTCGGCAAGTCGCGCGCCAAGCTCATCACCAAGGACACCCCCAAGACGACGTTCGCCGACGTCGCCGGGGCGGACGAGGCGATCGAGGAACTCGAGGAGATCAAGGAGTTCCTGCAGACACCCGCGAAGTTCCAGGCCATCGGAGCGAAGATCCCCAAGGGCGTGCTGCTCTACGGTCCGCCGGGAACCGGCAAGACGCTGCTCGCCAGGGCCGTGGCCGGAGAAGCCGGAGTCCCCTTCTACTCCATCTCGGGTTCGGACTTCGTCGAGATGTTCGTCGGCGTCGGTGCCTCGCGAGTCCGTGACCTGTTCGAGCAGGCCAAGGCGAACGCGCCCGCCATCGTGTTCGTCGATGAGATCGACGCTGTCGGCCGGCACCGCGGCGCCGGATTCGGCGGCGGTCACGACGAGCGCGAGCAGACCCTGAATCAGTTGCTCGTCGAGCTTGACGGGTTCGACACCAAAGGCGGCGTGATCGTGATCGCTGCCACCAACCGGCCGGACATCCTCGACCCTGCGCTGTTGCGCCCTGGCCGGTTCGACCGGCAGATCGTCGTGGCGCAGCCTGACCTCGCCGGGCGCAAGGGCATCTTGCGGGTGCACGCCAGGGGCAAGCCCTTCGGTCCGGACGTCGACCTCGACATCATCGCGCGGCGGACGCCCGGCTTCACCGGCGCGGATCTGGCTAACGTGATCAACGAGGGCGCGCTGCTGACAGCGCGCGCAAACCAGACCCAGATCTCGATGGGCCACCTCGAAGAGGCCATCGACCGCGTGACCGCCGGGCCGAAGCGCAAGAGCGTGCTGCTGTCGGAGAAGGAGCGCAAGACCATCGCCTACCACGAGGGCGGCCACGCCCTGGTGGGCCACGCGATGCCGAATGCCGACCCGGTGCATAAGATCACCATCATCCCGCGCGGCCGGGCGCTCGGTTACACGGCGGCCGCTCCTTCTGAGGACAAGTTCCTGGTCAGCCGGGCCGAGATGATGGACCAGCTGGCGATGCTGCTCGGCGGCCGCGCCGCCGAAGAGCTGGTCTTCCACGAGCCGACTACTGGCGCTGCCAACGACATCGAGAAGGCGTCGTCGATTGCCAGGGGCATGGTCACCGAGTACGGCATGAGCGAGCGGCTCGGCGCCCGCAAGTTCGGCACCGGCGACGGCGAGCCCTTCCTCGGCCGCGAGATGTCGCATGCCCGCGACTACTCGGAGGAGATCGCATCGGCGATCGACGACGAGGTGCGGAGGCTGATCGAGTCCGCGCACGACGAGGCCTGGACCGTTCTCGTCCAGTACCGTGACGTGCTCGACGCGCTGGTGCTTCAGCTGATTGAGCACGAGACGCTATCGAGGAACCAGGTGCTCGAGATCTTCTCATCGGTACAGAAGCGGCCGTCGCGTGGCTCTTACACCGGCTACGGCAAGCGCATGCCATCTGACCGGCCCCCTGTCCTGACGCCTAAGGAACTGGCGCTGACCGCTGCCTCAGATGGCAAGGAACTGCCGCGCGGTGGTAACGGCCAGACGCCCAACCTCGGCCAGGGCTACGCCGACCCGATGGCAAACGGGCCGATGAGCTCGCCGTTCGGGCTCGGGGACTCGCGCGGAGCCGACCCGTTCGGTCCTGACCAGGGTGGTGGCCAGGGTCCTGCTGGCGACGACGGGTCCTACGGCTCCCGGAGTTGAGCGAGCCGGTAGATCTCAGGCGCATCGAGAGCGCCGTACTTGAGATCTTGCTGGCGATCGGCGAAGACCCGGCCAGGGACGGCATCAAGGACACCCCGCGCCGGGTCGCCCGTTCGCTCGCCGAGCAGTTCGCCGGGCTTGGCGTGTCTCCGGCCGATGTCCTCACGACCGTTTTTGACGCTGATCATGACGAGATGGTGCTGGTCCGTGATATCGAGATGTTCTCGACTTGCGAGCATCATCTGACGCCGTTCTTCGGCTATGCGCACCTGGGGTATATCCCGAACGAGAAAGGCCGGATAACCGGCCTGTCGAAGCTCGCAAGGCTCGTGGACGTGTACGCCAGGCGTCCGCAGGTTCAAGAGCGGATGACAAGCCAGATCGCCGACTCGCTCATGGAGGTGCTCGAGCCCAGAGGCGTTATCGTTGTTGTCGAGGCTGAGCACTTGTGCATGGCAATGCGCGGGGTGCGCAAGCCAGGCGCCAAAACCCTGACCTCAGCGGTCCGGGGCTGCTTTCGCACTTCGGAAAGCACTCGCGCGGAGGCCATGAGCCTGCTGATGGCCCGGCACTAGCCGGCTGGACTGGCGGCTAGACGGCACGGCATTCGCCAGCGCGGTTGTTTCTGGGAACGGAACCAACAGCGCGCCGCAAATATGACTACGCTGTGCCCCGTGAGCCGGGGCCGCACCTATGTGTCGGAGATGACGGACCTCATCGGGCAAGGACCGGCAGAGCCCAGATCCGGAGCTAAGCAGCGGCCAGACAGGCCGGCTGTCCAGCAGCCATCTTCAGGACCTGCCACCCGTACCGATCCAGGTCGCGTTGTCGACCGTCGTCAGCAGGATCGCTGGGTCCCGCGCGTCGCTGGATGGGTCGCCGCCATTGTGGGCCTTTCTTTCATCGCGCTCGGCGTCAGTTCCGGCTTGTACCACCAGCTGCATCATGTTCACAGCAGGCTGCATCGCGTCGCCGCGACCACGCCTGGCGCGCTGACCCTGACGCTGACACTGACGAGGACCGCGCTGGTTGTCATCGGCCTGCTGCTGCTGATGCTGTGTCATGGCCTGCTGCGCCGTAAGTTCCGGTCGTGGCAGGCCGTGATGACCTTGCTGATCCTTGCCGCCGGGCTGAATCTGGTCCGGCTGCATCACTCGGCCAGCACCTTCGGCATCACGGCGATGCTGACCGGCTTCACCATCACAGCGGCGCTGGTCGGCCCTGGCTTTTATTACCGGCACGAGTTCTACGCGCTCGGCGATCCGCGGACCAGATGGCGGGCGCTTGGCGTATTCCTGTGGATACTCGGGGCCGACCTTACGATCGGCCTTTCCTACTTCGCGCTGCGCGGCCTGACCATGCCCTATACGTTTCCCGAACGGCTAGCCGCGGTGCTGTACGGAATGGTCGGAGCGAGCCCGCCGACACCAGTCCATTTCGTCGATGACCTGCGTGGTGACTTCTTTCAGATCCTGACCGGGGCGCTCGGTTTCATTACCGTGATCATGACCGCGTACATGTTCCTGCGTCCGGCCGAGCCCCAGGGCAAGCTTGGCGCCAAGGACGCGGAACGGATCAGGCTGCTGCTCGACCGTTACGGCGAGAGCGACTCGCTGGGCTATTTCGCGCTTCGCAACGACAAGAGCGTGATCTGGTCGCCCACGGGCAAGTCGTGCATCTGCTATCGCGTGCTGTCCGGGGTGATGCTCGCGAGCGGCGATCCGCTCGGCGATCCGCAGGCATGGCCAGGAGCCATCGGGCAGTTCCTCGACATGGCGGCCCGGCATGCGTGGGCGCCAGCGGTCATCGGCTGCAGCGAACTCGGCGCCGAGGTCTGGTGCCGTACCGGCGGGCTGACGGCGCTCGAACTCGGCGACGAGGCGGTGATCCGGGTTGGGGATTTCTCCCTGCAGGGCAGGGCGATGCGCAATGTCAGGCAGATGGTGACCAGGGTAGGCCGTGCCGGTTATGCGGCGGAGATCAGGCGGGTCGGCGACGTGCAGCCCGATGAGCTTGCCAGGCTTGTCCGCCAGGCCGACTCCTGGCGGGGCACTACGATCGAGCGGGGGTTCTCCATGGCGCTCGGCCGGATCGGCGGCCCTGGCGACGAGCGCTGCGTTGTCGCTACCGCCACCCGGGACGGCGAGCTCAAGGCCCTGCTGCACTTCGTGCCCTGGGGCAGCGACGGGTTGTCGCTCGACTTGATGCGCCGGGACAGGTCGGCCCAGCCCGGCCTGAATGACTTCATGATCACCGAGGCCATCAAGGTCGCCCCTGACCTCGGGGTAAAGCGGATCTCGCTCAATTTCGCGGCCTTCAGGGCGGCCCTCGCTCGCGGTGAGCGGATAGGCGCCGGGCCAGTCGCCAGGGCGTGGTGCCGGTTCCTGCTGTTCTTGTCGCGCTGGTTCCAGATCAACTCCCTCTACAAGTTCAATGAGAAGTTCGCGCCCGACTGGGTGCCCAGGTTCATGGTCTTCGCCAGCACGAGGGACGCGATCAGGGTGGCCCTGGCAGCGCTGGAAGCCGAAGCGTTCCTGGTCTGGCCGACCATAGAGCTGAGCAGGCTGCCGCGCAAGGTGCGCGGTGCCCTGCGACTTCGCCGGACTGTGCCTGCTCAGGCGTCCTGGCAGACCGAGAGCACCGAGTAAGGCCGCAGCTTGTAGAGTGCGGCCCATGGCCGGTCAAGCCGGGAGTCTCGCCGCACCCCCGCGTCCGCTTGGCCTGCCGGCGCGGGATAGGTGCCTGGTCATGGGCGTGGTGAACGTCACTCCTGACTCGTTTTCCGACGGTGGCCTGTGGTTCTCAGCCGACGACGCGATCAGCCACGGGCTGGAACTCGCCGCGAGCGGTGCGGACATCGTTGATGTCGGAGGCGAGTCGACCAGGCCGGGCGCGGCGAGGATCACCGAGGACGAAGAACTTCGCCGGGTCAGACCGGTGATCGCAGCGCTGGCGCAGGCCGGGATAGTAGTGAGCATCGACACGACGCGGGCGACGGTGGCCGAGTTCGCGCTGGGCTGTGGTGCCAAGCTGGTCAACGACGTCAGCGGCGGGCTCGCCGACCCGGCGATGGCCAACCTGATCGCAAGCTCGCAGGTGCCCTACGTGGTGATGCACTGGCGCGGCCAGAGCGCAGACATGCAAAGCCGGGCCAGCTACACCGACGTTGTCGCTGAAGTGGCCGCTGAACTCGCGATGCGGATCATCGCACTGACCGATGCCGGCGTCGATCCTGGCCGCCTGATCGTCGATCCAGGTCTCGGCTTCGGCAAGCTGCCGGTACACAACTGGGCGCTGCTTGCCAGGCTGGCCGAGATCTCCGCACTGGCCTGTCCGGGCACCCCTTTCCCCATCTTGGTCGGAGCGAGCCGCAAGCGCTTCATCGGCCGGCTGCTCGGGGCCGGAGCCGACGCGCCGCGGCCATTTGAGCAGTGTGACGACGCGACCGTCGCGCTGACCGCGCTAGCGGCCATCACCGGTGCCTGGTGCGTCCGGGTGCATTCGGTGCCAGCCAACCTGGACGCGGTCAAGGTGGCCGCCCGATGGCAACAGGAGTTGATTAAATGAGCCAGCTTGACCGGATCAGCCTCACCGGGCTGCGCGCTTTCGGGCGGCACGGCGTGCTGCCGCACGAGCGCGAGAACGGTCAGGAGTTCGTCGTCGATGCGTGCCTGTACCTGAACACGCGCGGCGCCGCGGCGGCGGACGACCTGGCGCTGACCGTCGACTACGGCGCGCTCGCCGAGCGGATCGCCGGCGTGGTGTCGGGCGAGCCCGTCAACCTGATCGAGACGCTCGCCGAGCGACTGATCGCGGTGTGCCTGGCCGACGAGAAGGTCAGCGAGGCCGAGGTCACCGTGCACAAGCCCAGCGCTCCTGTGCCCGTGCCGTTCGATGACGTGACCGTGACGCTCCGCCGGAGCCGGAGGTGACCGGCGGTGCCTCCCCGCCGCTCGCCAGCGCGCGCCCCAGGCAGGTTGTCCTGGCGCTTGGCAGCAATCTGGGCGACCGGCTCGGTAACTTGCAGGCGGGCATCGACTACCTGGCGTGCGCTGACCCCGCGTTCCAGTGCACCGCCGTGTCGGCGGTCTACAGCACAGCTCCGGTCGGCGGGCCGCCGCAGCCGGACTACCTGAATGCGGTTGTGCTGGCGGTGAGCGAACTGCCCGCCAGGGCGGTACTTGACCTGTGCCACGCCGCCGAGCAGGCGCTCGGTCGCCTGCGCGGAGAACGCTGGGGACCGCGTACTCTTGACGTCGACGTGATCGCCTGCGACGACGAGGTCAGCAGTGATCCTGAGCTGACATTGCCCCATCCGCGCGCTCACCTGCGGGCCTTCGTGCTCGCGCCGTGGCTCGACGTGGACGCCGAAGCGCACCTTGCCGGCTTCGGATCTGTGGCCGGGCTGCTGGCGCAGGCTGACCTGACGGGTGTCACCAGGCTCTCTGGTGACAGCCTTCACATCGACCGAGCCGGGGAGTGACGCACGCACATGCAGCCGACCAAAGCGTGGGCGCTCGTCGTGGCCGCGATCCTCAGCGCGGCTGTTGCCTGGCTGGTGGCGCTGACAACCTTCGCGCACCTCGCGCCGCTGCCGTGGACAGCGGTGCCCGCGCTGGCCCTGCTGGCCTTCGGCGAGCTGCTGCTGGCGCGCAACCTGAAGACACGGCTGCAGGGCCGCCCTGGTGTCAAGCCGGTCGACCCGATGTCCGTGCCGAGAATCGTGGCGCTCGCGAAGGCCAGCTCGATGGCGGCGGCTGTGTTCGGCGGCCTTGCGGCCGGCTTTTGCATTTACACGCTCGCTTCCCTGGACAAGCCGGTGCCCAGGCACGACGCGCTTGTCGGCGCGGTCACCGCGGCGGCCGCGCTAGGCCTGGTCGCGGCCGCCCTCTACCTGGAGCGCTGCTGCCGCGCGCCGGAGCCGCCCGACGAGGATGACGACGACCTGCCGTATCCCAACGGATTCCATGGCGGCATCCACTAAGCCGCCGGTCAGTATGCTCGACAATGGCCACGGCGAGCGATTGGCCGGTACCACGGAGCGGACTGGACCCAGATGCGAGACAAAGACGTGCCCGCCGGAGGCGCGGGCGCGAACTATCCCGAGTTCCCCCACCCGGCCCAGCTAGCGGTGGGCGTGGTCGGGGCTGGCCGGGCAGGCACGGCGATGGCGGCCGCGCTCGCGAACGCCGGTCACCGGATCGTCGCCGCGTCCGCGGTCTCAGCGCAGTCCTTGCGCAGAATCGCCGCACGTTTGCCTGGCGTGCCGGTAGTCCAGCCAGGACAGGTTATCGAGCGAGCCGACCTCGTCTTGCTGACTGTCCCTGATGACGTGCTGCCCGGTCTCGTGACCGGGCTCGCCGCGACAGAGGTACCGCTCGCCGGCAGGCTGATCGCGCATGCCAGCGGCAGGCACGGCCTGGGCGTGCTTGATCCCCTGGTGGCGAAGGGAGCCTTGCCGCTCGCCCTGCACCCGGCGATGACGTTCACCGGCAGGCCGGAGGACCTGGCCAAGATGGAGGGGATCTCGTTCGGCGTGACCGCGCCCGACGCGCTGCGCGCGGCCGCCGAGGTGCTGGTCATGGAGATGGGCGGTAATCCCGTGTTCATCGCCGACGACAAGCGCGGCCTGTACCACGCCGCGCTGGCCAGTTCAGCGAATCATCTGGTCACCCTGGTGACGGCAGCGGCCGACATGCTGGCGGACGCCGGGGTCGCTGACCCGGCGGTCGTGCTGAGTCCCTTGCTGTATGCCGCGCTGGAGAACGCGCTCGCGCTCGGCAGCGCGGCACTGACCGGCCCGGTAGCCCGCGGTGACGCCGACACCGTCGCCGTGCACGTCGAGGCGATCAAGGCGGCGGCACCCGAGGCGCTTGGCGCCTACCTGGCGCTGGCCAGGCTGACCGCCGACCGGGCGCTGGCCGCCCGCACCCTGTCCGCCGACGACGCGCAGCGCCTGCTCGGCGTGCTGTCCGGGCCAGCCGCGTGATCCCGATGGTGGCACGGTCGGTACGGGGCATCATGGCTGCCCGTGCGACGTTGCCCGGACCGGTCGTGCTCGTGCCGACCATGGGCGCGCTGCACGACGGGCACCGGGTCTTGCTACGGCGCGGTCGCCAGATTTGCGGGCGGAAAGGATCGCTCGTGGTATCTGTGTTCGTCAACCCACTGCAGTTCGAGGCCGGTGCTGACCTGGACAGGTACCCCCGTGATCTGGCTGCCGACCTCGGCGTGTGCGCGCAGGAAGACGTCGACCTGGTCTTCGCGCCGCTGGCCACGCAGATGTACCCGGCCGCGCAAGTGATCATGATCGATCCTGGACCCCCAGGCAATGAGCTTGAAGGCGCCTTCCGTCCCGGCTTCTTCAACGGCGTCCTGACCGTGGTACTTAAGATCCTCAATCTGGTCAGGCCGGATGCGGCGGTCTTCGGAGAGAAGGACGCGCAGCAACTGTTCCTGGTGCGGCGGATGGTGGCGGACCTGAACCTGGCTGTCGAGATCGAGGCCGTCCCGACGGCGCGCGAGCCGGACGGAGTGGCCGCCTCGAGCCGGAACATCTATTTGTCCGCCGAGGATCGTGTCACGGCGCGCGCCCTGAGCCGGGCGCTGCTGGCCGGCGCTGCTGTGGCCGGTCAGGGCCGCGCGGCCGTGATGGCCGCCGCGGCGGCGGTGCTCGACGTGGCCGGCCAGGCGGACCCGCCACTCGTCTTGGACTACCTGGAGCTGGTCGAGCAAGGGACCTTTACGCCCGCGGCGCCCGGCTATGCTGGGCCGGCGGTGCTGCTCGTCGCCGGCACCGTCGGCAAGACCCGGCTGATTGACAACACGCCGCTGACCTTGCGAGCCGCTCCGGCGGCCGGGGAGACTCCGTGATCGCCCGGCGGCTGCTCGCGCTGCCCCCTGGCTGGGTCAGACGGGCCGACATCGTCATCGTCGGATCGGGGATCGCCGGCGTGAGCGCCGCGCTCAGCGCACGCGCCGCGCTGCCGGGCCGGAACATCTTGCTGGTCACCAAGTCGATGCTTGACGACGGGTCGACCCGGTGGGCGCAAGGCGGGATCGCGGCCGCGCTCGGACCTGGCGACTCGCCGGAGCAGCACCTGACCGACACGCTGACCGCCGGGGCCGGGCTCTGCGACATCGACGCCGTGCGGGCGCTCGTCACTGACGGACCCGACGCGGTCAGGCGCCTGATCGCGCTCGGCGCGCGGTTCGATGCCGAGCCAGGCGGCCCGCTGGCCCTGACCAGGGAAGGCGGCCACTTGCGCCGCCGGATCGCGCACGCCGGCGGCGATGCCACCGGCGCTGAGGTCTCCCGCGCACTGCTGGCCGCGCTCGCCGAAGCCAGCGCCGGCCCGGACGGCGTCGGCCTGGACGTCATCGATCACGCAATGTCGCTCGACCTGCTGCTCACCCCTGACGGCCGTACCGCTGGCCTGACCTTGCATGTCATTGGCGAAGGCCAGCATGACGGCGTCGGCGCCGTCTACGCGCCGGCCGTCGTGCTCGCGACCGGCGGCATCGGCCAGATCTACTCAGCGACTACCAATCCGCAGGTGTCCACCGGCGATGGAGTCGCGCTCGCCTTGCGGGCCGGCGCCGAGGTCGCTGACCTGGAATTCGTCCAGTTCCATCCCACGGTGCTCTGGCTCGGCCCGGACGCCAGGGGTCGCCAGCCACTGATTTCCGAGGCGGTGCGCGGCGAGGGCGCGTTCCTGATCGACGCGGCCGGTGATCGGTTCATGACCGGCCTGCACCCGCTTGCCGACCTGGCGCCGCGCGACGTCGTCGCCAAGGCGATCATGAACGTGATGATGACCACCGGTACCGACCACGTCTATCTTGACGGCCGCCAGCTGGGCGAGGCCACGTGGGAGTACCGGTTCCCCACGATCCGGGCCAGCTGCCTCAGCCACGGCATCGACCCGGTCACCGATCCCATCCCGGTCGTCCCCGCCGCCCACTACGCCAGCGGCGGCATCAAGACCGACCTGCGCGGCCGCACTACCATTCCGGGTCTTTACGCCTGCGGCGAGACCGCCTGCACCGGCGTCCACGGCGCCAACCGCCTCGCCTCCAACAGTCTCCTGGAAGGCCTGGTCTTCGCCGAGCACATCGCCGGCGACCTGGCCAGGCACTTCCCTCACGCGGCTGACCCGGCACTCGATACGCGAAAGCCTGGCTTGGTAGAGCCGGGCGCGATCGACGAGATCGAGCAGCTAATGACCGACCGAGCCGGGGTACTGCGCTCCGGACCCGGTTTGGCGTCGGCTGCCGAAGACCTGCGCAAGATCGGGGAGCGGCAGTCTGCGCGGCCGGAGCTGCCGGCCTGGGAGGCCACTAATCTCCATCTGCTGGCATCTGCCTTGGTTCTGTCGGCTTCGGTGCGGACCGAAACCAGGGGGAGCCACTGGCGTGAGGATTTTCCTGATCCGTCCGACGGCTGGCTTGGGCATCTGGTGGTGACGCTAGACCCCGCGGGGGTTGACGGGCGGACGCCTGATGGACTTCGCGTCAGGTACATCGCTGACGCGCATCCGCAGCGAGGGGTGGCATGAAAGAGGTAACCGCCGGGATGGCGGCAGAGCTAGAGTCGCTGGGGCTCGATGCTGCTCAGGTAGCGCGTGTTATCCGGACAGCGCTTGCCGAAGACCTCTCTTTGGGGCCGGACGTGACTACCTCAGCCACCATCCCGGCGGGGATGGCCGGCACAGCCCATGTGGTTGCCAGAGCCCCCGGCGTCGTCTCGGGGCTCTTGGTGGCTGAGCTGGTCTTCAGATTTACCGGCAGGGGCGATGGGTCTGCGGAGAGCGTTCAGCGTTCGGCAGAGCCCATCGCTCCTGCCTCCCCATCCCTGCAAGGTCTTGCCTGTGACATACAAGTCACGCACAGAGTCCACGATGGAGACCGGGTTAGCCCCGGCCAGGTCTTGATGACAGTTCAGGGGAGCCTACGGACGATTCTGACGGGGGAAAGGACGGCCTTGAACCTCCTGACTCATATGTCAGGGATCGCCAGCCTGACTCGATTGTGGAGCGATGCGCTAGCTGGGACGCACGCGCGGGTGCGCGATACCCGGAAGACCTTGCCCGGATTGCGGATGCTTGAGAAGTATGCCGTGCGGTGTGGTGGCGGCGTTAACCATCGGATGTCGCTCGGGGATGCGGCGCTGATCAAAGATAACCATGTGGCGGCGGCCGGGTCAGTGGCGGCGGCGTACCGGGCGGTGAAGCAACTCGCGCCTGAGATGGTCGTCGAAGTAGAGTGCGACTCTCTTGAGCAGGTGGCCGAGGCCGCGGGAGCCGGGGCCGACCTGATCCTGCTTGACAACTTCTCACTTGACCAGATGCGTGCGGCTGTCGCGCTAGTCGGCGGGCAGGTGCTGCTTGAGGCCAGCGGCGGACTGCGGCTTGAGCAGGCGGCCGACGTGGCCGCGACCGGCGTGGCCTATCTGGCGGCGGGGGGACTCACTCATTCCGCGCCGGCATTGGATATCGGGCTTGACTTGGTGAGTGCGGAGTGGGGTCGGAATGCTGCTCGCGATTGATGTTGGCAACACCAATACGGTCCTGTGCGTGTTCGACGGCGAGAAGGTGGTCGAGCACTGGCGCACGGCTACCGACCCCGTGCGGACGGCTGACGAGATCGCGGTGACGTTGCGCGGTTTGCTGTCACAGAGCGCTCTGATCGCGGAGCAGGGCCTCGACGGGATCGTCGTCTGCTCGACGGTGCCGTCCGTGCTGCATGAGATGCGGGAGATGCTCGGGCGGTACCACCGCGACATCACGACCCTGATCGTCGAGCCCGGCGTCAAGACGGGTGTCTCGGTCAGGATGGACAATCCCAAGGAGGTCGGCACCGACCGGATCATGAACGCGGTCGGGGCCGTGCATCTTTACGGCGGGCCGGCGATCGTGGTCGACTTCGGCACATCGACGAACTTCGACGCGGTCAGCGCCAGGGGAGAATTCGTCGGAGGCGCGCTCGCCCCCGGTATCGAGATCTCCGTTGATGCTTTGTCCCGGCGGGCCGCCCAATTGCTCAAAGTTGAGCTGACCAGGCCAGGCCGGGTGATCGGCAAGAACACTGTCGAGGCGCTGCAGTCAGGGATCATCTTCGGTTTCGCCGGGCAGATCGAGGGCATTGCCCGGCGGATGGCGGCCGAGCTCTCGCCCCAGGACCCTGACCGGGTCACCATCATCGCCACGGGCGGGCTGGCTCCGCTGGTCATCGACGAGGTGCCGAATATCGACGCCTACGAGCCGTGGCTGACCCTCATCGGCCTGCGCCTGGTATACGAACGCAACCTGACGGCGTGATCGGTTTCCGGCGATTGGCGGATCCTGGCCGGCGTCGTCACCAGGTCAACTGGCGCAGGGACCGCGGGTTCTGCGGGGAGGATCGCCGGGTTCGGGCGGCTCTCCCTTCGCCGGGCCACCGCGCCAGCGCGAGTGCTAGGCGATCCTGACCGCACCTACGTAGGCGTTCCAGAAGACCGGCTGCACCTGGACGGGCTGACCGAAGGTCGGGGCGTCCAGCATCATGCCGTTGCCCACATAGATTCCCACGTGGCCGATATCGGGGAAGAAGAAGACCAGGTCGCCAGGCTCCAGCTGAGCACGGGCGATGTGCTCCCCTTCGTTCCACAAGTCGCCGGTGAAATGCTCAAGGCTGATGCCGATCTGAGCATACGCCCACACCACCAGGCCTGAGCAGTCGAACGCGTTTGGTCCCGCCGCGCCCCACACGTAGGGGTCGCCCACCTTGGTCAGCGCCTCGCGGAGCGCCTGGACACCGATGGAGTCGCCGTTGAGATGGACCGGGTAGTGCCCGGTCTGCTGGTAGACCTCAAGCGCCTTCTTGTACAGGGCGCTGTTGAGCACGTTCTCCTTGGCCCGGATCTTAACGACCTTGGCGCGCATTTCATCGGACAGCTTCGAGGCCTGACGCTGCTCCTGCAGCGCGAGGAGGGTGGCTCGCTCGGCAGCCTTGTTAGCCGCGGCCACCAGGTTCATCTTCGTGCCGTTCTCCTGCTGGAGCTCGGTCAAGATGTTGGCCCGGTTCAGCATGGCCTGCGGGTTGCTGGTCTCGAGCAACTGGATCTCCGGGCTGATGCCGCCAGCCATGTAGCCCGCCGCCGCGATGCCGGCCACGGATGACTGGTAGAGCGCGAGCAGTCGCCGGTCCCGGCGCTCGGCCATGTGAGCGACCTTGAGTTGCGCCTTCGAGGCCGCAAGCTGGATCCGGAGCGCGTCGTACTGCTGGCCGAGATTGTCAATCTCATTAGAGATCTTGTTGGCGCGGGCGAGAAGCACCTTGAGGCTCGGTGCAGGGTCGCTGGCCGCGGCGCCGGCGGACGAGCTTGGCAGCGCCAGGCCCACCGCCGTTGCGACGCTCATAGCGACCGCGAGGCGTCCGACGGCCACCGCGGGTCGCCGCTGGCGACCTGCGCCGACCCGGCGCCTGGAGTGCCTACCGTGCGGTGAGCGCTCCAAGTTCGCGCTCCTTTCCTTGGCAAGCTCCGCCCTCGCGGGCGGTCTCCAACGGGAACGAGGTACAGGGCAGGACATTAACCGACGGAACTACTTCGCGGAGGGCCGATGGGAAAAGTTCTTTGTGTAGTGCCAGGGATCGGCCCTCGTTTTGGCCGGTACCCGACTGCTTACCTCCCCCAGACCCTAGTGCTCTGGCCTGTTGCCAGGTCTGGTATTGCTCGTGTCTGCGCAGGTCAGCGGGCGTGTCGAAACTCTGTGCTGATCCTTGTGATCTGTCTGTGATGCGCAGTCGGCTGACCTGTTGAACTCTCAACGCAACGAGTGACGAGCCCGTGACCCGCCGTGGGGATCAAAGGGCTAACCGGGGCAGCTGAGCAATGCCAAGTATCTCCGCGACGCGGGATGATTGCGAGTGCGGGGTTTTCGTTGCCCGATGTAGTGTGGTCGGCCGCAGGCACAGCGAGACGGCCCGGACCGTAATTCAGCGTTCGGCCAGACCGTAAAGTAGCGTGACCATAGGCAAGCTATTGTTCGGTACCGCGATACGAGACTCAGCGTGTCGTATTGTTTTCGTCCTGAACATCCGAAGCGGTCGGCGACACCGATTGTAGTCGGCGTCACAGTTGCGTCCAGAAGTCCTGCCTTCGACCGCTCCCGCCGGCCAAGCCGCGAAGTGTCCGGTGCCGTTTCCCGCTCGCAACAGGTAGTGCGCCCTCCGAGTAGGCGGCCAGTGTGCCTGCTTTGAACTGGCGAATGCACTGGTGTCACCTCCCGCGCTTGATCGGGCGTCGCTGTTTCGTCCTTAGCTGAGTGTGTCAGGCTGTCGCGACCGGGTCCTGATGGGGGCATTCAGCGAACCTTCTCCACATTAGGCCGCCGCGTTGCCCGGAGGAAATAGCGGCTAGCCGGCCGCGTGGCCGGACTTGCCGCTGCCGTAAGCTGGTAGATGCGCGGCTGTCGGCCTGGGCCGTGCCCGCGACGGGAGTTGAGCCGGCGGCGACCAGGCGCGACGCCGAATCCCGGCGCCCTGCCACTCGGGCCGCGACGAACTCGCGACAACGCTCTGACCTGGTGCGGAGCCGGTCGCGCTGGCGACTGGCCGAAGCAGGCCCGGTGTACCTGGTGTACCTCGGCGACCCCGGCCGGGTCCGCGATACCGGAGGAGGGCAGTGGGGTGCTAACTGATCTGGCCGCATTGACGCCGCCCTTTTTGGTGTGCGCCGCCTTCTTGATCGCTGTGGGAGCTTTCCTGCGCCACGAGATGCGCGCCGCGAAGAGGCAAGCCGATGAACGCTCCGATGTAGTTGATGAACCAAGCGATGCCGAGCACTTCGATGAGGCGCACTTCGATGAGGGCGGATCAGGCGACCGCCGCTGAAGCGCCCGATTACTGTGTGTAGTCAACTCATTCGCACCGGTTCTCGCTGTCGAGTCATGTAACCGAGTCATCTAACTGAGCTACGATTCCGCGGATGTGAATTGTCAGCAGCGGGGTTGTAGTATAGGTTAAGCTACTTAAATAGCTAGTGGTAAGAGAAAGGCTAACCGGCATGGCCCAGAAGACTGTAGTGACTGTCGTCTGCGATCTCCCGCACGATGGCGAGATCGAAGGAACCGAGTCTGTTTCGTTCGGCTTTGACGGCAACGCGTACGAGATCGATCTGTGTGAGACACACAGCAAGGAACTTCGCGAGAAGGTCGGTGCATTCGCCGATCGCGCTCGGAGGGTAACTGGCGCAAGCCGCCGCCGCAAGGCACGCACTGGCCCTGGTCGTGAGCGCAGCTCGGAAATCAGGGACTGGGCTCGGCAGCATGGCCACAAGGTGAGCGAGCGCGGCCGTATCCCGGCCACGATCATCGCCGAGTACGAGGCGGCCCACTAGAAGTTCTTGCCTTGGGGACGCGTCCCAGGGCCCGACCACGCAGTGGCCACCCGGGGGCGATCTCCCGGAGTAGCGCGTGGTGCTTGACCGGGGGAGCCTACATCAGGCGGTCCCCCGCGCTCTTTCTAGGTCTCGGGGGACGCCCCCGGGGATCCCGCCGTGGTGCTGATCCGGCGTGCCCGGCTCGGGGACGATTCCCCCGGAACCCCGCGCAATGCGGTGCGGACGGATACCCTCGCCCCGCGAGGCGCCGGACCGACGCGAAAACCGGTCGCGTTCATCGGAACGGCCCTCCGCACCGCGAAGCGGCTGACAGCGTACCATAACGGTAGATACCGGGCGTGCTGTTGGCCGCAAGCGTTCGCTCCGGGCGTAGCAGGGAACACTGTTCCTTCAGCGCAGGTTGGATGAGGGTGAACGCCCCGTCGGCGGGGAAGGCTTTATTGGAGCGCGGTGGATCGTTTGGGTAGGCCTAAGACCTTACGTGAGCGGTACATCGCGGCCAAAGCCTTGCCCGGCACGCGGGCTGGTGCGCGGAAGGGACGGTCCATGCGGTCGCCGTCTCCACCGCTTTGGTGAGGGAGCGACGATAATGTTCGAGAGGTTTACCGACCGGGCTCGGCGGGTTGTGGTGCTGGCTCAAGAGGAAGCCAGGATGCTGAACCACAACTACATCGGTACTGAGCACATCCTGCTCGGGCTGATCCACGAGGGCGAGGGCGTAGCTGCCAAGGCGCTCGAGTCGCTTGGTATCAGCCTGGAGGCGGTGCGCCAGCAGGTTGAGGAGATCATCGGACAGGGCCAGCAGGCGCCGTCTGGCCATATACCGTTCACGCCGCGCGCGAAGAAGGTTCTCGAGCTTTCGCTGCGCGAGGCCCTGCAACTTGGCCACAACTACATCGGCACTGAGCACATCCTGCTCGGCCTGATCCGTGAGGGCGAGGGCGTTGCCGCACAGGTGCTGGTGCGGCTTGGCGCCGATCTGAACAGGGTGCGCCAGCAGGTTATCCAGCTGCTGCATGGCTACCAGGGCAAGGAGCCCGCGGCGGCCGGCGCGTCATCGGAGAGCACGCCTTCCACGTCGCTGGTGCTTGACCAGTTCGGCCGCAACCTGACGGCCGCGGCTCGCGAGGGCAAGCTCGACCCGGTGATCGGCAGGGAGAAGGAAGTCGAGCGGGTCATGCAGGTGCTGTCCCGCCGAACCAAGAACAACCCTGTGCTGGTCGGAGAGCCCGGCGTCGGAAAGACGGCCGTCGTGGAGGGCCTGGCACAGCGGATTGTCAAGGGCGAGGTGCCTGAGACGCTGAAGGACAAGCAGTTGTACACCCTTGACCTGGGCGCGCTGGTGGCCGGGTCCAGGTACCGCGGTGACTTCGAAGAGCGCCTGAAGAAGGTGCTGAAGGAGATCCGCACCCGCGGCGACATCATCTTGTTCATCGACGAGATCCACACCCTGGTCGGCGCCGGCGCCGCCGAAGGCGCGATTGATGCCGCCTCGATTCTCAAGCCGATGCTGGCTCGCGGCGAACTGCAGACCATCGGCGCGACCACGCTGGATGAGTACCGCAAGCACCTGGAGAAGGACGCCGCGCTCGAGCGAAGGTTCCAGCCCATCCAGGTGGCCGAGCCGACGATCTCGCACACCATCGAGATTCTCAAGGGCCTGCGCGATCGGTACGAAGCGCACCACCGCGTGACCATCACCGATGACGCGCTCGTCGCCGCGGCTCAGATGGCGGACAGATATATCAGCGACAGGTTCCTGCCAGACAAGGCGATCGACCTGATCGACGAGGCGGGCTCCCGGATGCGGATCCGCAGGATGACTGCGCCTCCTGACCTGCGCGAGTTCGACGAGAAGATCGCCGACGTCCGCCGGGACAAGGAGTCGGCCATTGACAGCCAGGACTTCGAGAAGGCTGCCGCCCTCAGGGATACTGAGAAGCAGCTGATCGAGCGCAAGGATGCCAGGGAGAAGGAGTGGAAGGCAGGCGACATGGACCTGCCTGCCGAGGTGAACGAGGACCTGATCGCCGAGGTGCTCGCCACTGCTACCGGCATCCCTGTCTTCAAGCTCACCGAGGCTGAGTCCGCGCGCCTGCTGCGGATGGAAGATGAGCTGCACAAGCGGGTCATCGGCCAGAACGACGCGATCAAGGCGCTGTCCCAGGCCATCCGCCGCACCAGGGCCGGCCTGAAGGACCCGAAGCGCCCGGGCGGGTCGTTCATCTTCGCCGGGCCATCAGGTGTCGGCAAGACCGAGCTTTCCAAGACGCTGGCCGCGTTCCTGTTCGGCGACGAGGACTCGCTGATCCAGCTCGACATGAGCGAGTACATGGAGAAGCACACGGTCTCCAGGTTGTTCGGCTCGCCCCCCGGCTACGTCGGCTACGAGGAGGGCGGCCAGCTCACCGAGAAGGTCAGGCGCCGCCCGTTCTCCGTCGTGCTCTTCGACGAGATCGAGAAGGCGCACCAGGACATTTTCAACTCGCTGCTTCAGATTCTGGAAGACGGTCGCCTGACCGACGCCCAGGGCAGGGCGGTCGACTTCAAGAACACCGTGATCATCATGACCACGAACCTCGGCACCAAGGACATCTCGAAGGGCGTCTCGGTTGGCTTCGCCTCGGCTGGTGAGTCGACTGGCTCCTACGAGCGGATGACCAACCGGGTCCAGGATGAGCTCAAGCAGCACTTCCGGCCCGAATTCCTGAACCGCGTTGACGATGTCATCGTGTTCCACCAGCTCACTCAGGACGAGATCTTCCAGATCGTCGACCTGATGATCGCCAAGGTGGAGGAGCGGCTGAAGGATCGCGATATGGGCATCGAGCTGACGCCGACCGCCAAGCAGCTTCTTGCCCAGCGAGGCTACGACCCGGTGCTCGGCGCCAGGCCGCTGCGCAGGACAATCCAGCGCGAGATCGAGGACAACCTGTCCGAGAAGATCCTCTTCGGCGAGGTCAAGGCCGGGCAGATCATCATGGTCGACTCCGAGGGGACTGGCAAGGAGGGCAAGTTCACGTTCAAGGGCGTGCCCAAGCCCGAGGCCGTGCCCGACACTCCGCCCGCGGAGCTGGCCGAAGCCTCCGGCGGGTCGCGCGGCGACAGCAATGATCGTCGGGCCGCTGAGGGGTGAGCTGGTCTTAGACCTGGCTTGAATTAACGCCGGGCGGGCCTCCCGCTGTGCCTGTGCATGAACGCACTGGCTCAGCGGGGTGTCCCGCCCGGCTTGCTTTATGAGTCGCCGGGCAAACCTATTGAGCCGTCTGGCAGGCGGGTCGCCATGCCTTCGGTGATCAGCGCGGCTAGGGCTCGCTGCTGCGTCGCGTTGTCTGGCCAGATGCCGTCGAAGGCTGACTCTGGCACCGGGGTGCTGGCGGTGCGCAGCACCGCCAGGATGCGGCCTCTTAGCTGTCTGCCGCTGCCCTCGTATGGTTTTGCCCGGCGCGGGGCTTGGCCTGCCGGGCTGCCGGCTTTGCGCCAGGCGCAGGCCGCCGCGACCGGGCAGCCCTGACAGCTGGGATTGGCGGCGGTGCAAAGCAGGGCGCCCAGCTCCATGAGGGCTACTGACCAGGTGGCGGCCCGGCGGTCCTGGGCTGGCGGGAGCAGGGACTTAGCCAGGGCCTGCTCTGCGGTAGTTTGTGACGGCGGCGGGTACTGACGGCCGGTGACCAGTCTTGCCAGGACGCGGCGGACATTGGTATCCAGGACCGGGTGGGCCTGTCCGTAGGCGAACGAGGCGATCGCGGCGGCGGTGTAGGAGCCTACGCCCGGCAAGTCGCGGAGTTGTTCAATGCTCGCGGGCACTTGTCCGCCATGCTTGGCTGCGATGATCCTTGCCGACTCGTGGAGCCGCAGGGCTCGTCGCGGGTAGCCAAGGCGGTCCCACTGCCTGACCGCGTCCCCTGGAGTCGCGCTGGCGAGAGCACATGGGGACGGCCAGCGAGCCAGCCAGGCGTGATAGGCGGGCAGTACCCTTGCCACCGGAGTCTGCTGCAGCATGAATTCACTGACCATAACTGACCACGCATTGGCGTCAGCTCGCCGCCAGGGGAGGTCTCTGCCGTTCGCCGCGTACCACCCGGTGATCGCGAACTCGAGATTGCTGCTCATGACGCGATCGATCCTGCCACATCTCTCAAGCTCGTCTGCCTGCGGTAATGGCTCCGTATGGCTCGGCGAGGCGAAGGAGGTCCGCGAGGGCGGGTTCGCATACTTAGCCGCATGGAGGGGAACTCATCGGGGTTCCGGCGATGGGGAGCGGGGAGAGTAGCAGGCGAGCCCGAGTCGATCGCCAAGCGTCAGCGACCGTATTCGGACAGCCAGTATCAGGAGTGGGACCTGATCCCCGCGCCCATACGGCCGGATCACGGAGCAATGACCGACGCCATCAGAACCTATTGGCGGCGTAGATTCATCGTGCTCCTGACCGGACTGCTCGTATTCGGCCTGGCCGCGTGGGGGCTATCGACCGCGATCACGGTCCATCCGCGGCCTTCAGGGCACGCGGGATCCGGCCGGAGCGCCGGTGCCGGCCACCATGGCCAGCCTCATGGCCCGGCGTCCGGCAGTCACGAAGCCAGGCAACCGGGCACCTCCGGCGGACATGGCAAGCGCCCAGGTGCCGGCGCAGCGAGCCCGTCCGCGGCGACCCGGTCCGCAGGAGGCCCGTCCGCGGCGGCCCGGTCCGCAGGAGGCCCGTCGGCGGCCCGGTCCGCAGGAGGCCCCTCCGCAGGACGATCCGCCGGACCTGGCGCGATCCGCCCGGCGTTCTGCGCCCGCAACTCAGTCGTGATCAGCATCTATACCGGCCAGACCCAGTTTGCCCGCCGTCAGTGGCCGGTCTTCGACCTTAACGTCGTGTCGACCCAACGGGCAGCGTGTTCCTTTACCGTGGGGTCACGCCACCTCGCGCTCCTGATCAAGAAAGGACGGGCGAGGATCTGGAGTTCTGCCGACTGCCTGGCCGGCACCCCAGGGTGGATCACTGCGCTTGGCCGGGGAGTGCCCAAAGTGCTGGTAATCACCTGGAACCGGCGGACCTCGGCTCCGGGTTGCTCAGGCCGGGCATTGCCGGTCGCGGCCGGTGTCTACACCGCCTACGCGACCGATGACGGCTTGACAAGCGAACCTGTTACGATCCGGCTGAACTGACACGCTGACACGCTGACACGCTGACCGATGGCTCGCGTGGCTCAGCCGAAAGCCCCGCACCTATCGATGGGATATTGACAAAGAGTCAGAGCGCAATGGCGGGACTTAAGAGGCGGTTGGAGGCTGCCGTCCCGGCAGGTTCTGCCGGGCGACATGCGCGGGTTTCGGGTTCTGGGCGATGATTTCGGGTTTGGAGAGCTTGTTGGCGTAGCGTGGTGGGTTGTCGGGTTCCTGGCGGAGCGTTTTCGGGTGCGGGAGGGTTGTTGGCGTAGCGTGGTGGGTTGTCGGGCTCCTGGCGGAGCGTTTTCGGGTGCGGGAGCTTTTTCCGTCGTGGAGGCGGTAAAGGCTCCCGGATGCGTAAATCTTCCCCATGGATACCTACCCTAAAAGTACCCAAACCATCTTTTAATGTCGAATGTCCCGCAGGGCCTAGCACTCCGGCGCATTGGCGCCGCCAGTGAAGGCGCCTTGGACTGCCCTGACAGCCCGGACAGGCACCCCGCACAGCGCGGACAGCCTGCGAGCGAACCGTCAGAGCAGGCACCTACTGCCAGCTCCGCCAGCCCGGACAGGCACCCCGCACAGCGCGGACAGCTTGCGCAGCGGCAGTTGCCGGGGCGGACAGCTCAGGCAATCCGGATAGCCCGGACGGCGGCAGCCGCCAGGGCAGGCAACCGGGCCAACCCTGACCAGCCAGCCCGGCTTAAGCTCACTGCCGTGCGCCGGAGCCTCATGCCAGTGCGCCAGAACCCCATCGCAGTGCGCCAGAGCACTACCGTCAGGACATTGACGGGGTAGTCGGCGAACATCGTTTTTCACGATACGCCCTAGGGGCGAGCTTCTGGTGAGCCATGCGATTATCGGTTAATCCAAGCTATGTCGGTGAATCTTAGGGCACAGGTTAGCTGTCGACAGCCGACGGTTTCCGAACTCGGCGGAGATCAGTCTCCGTCATTGTGATTTAATCTCGCACCACGCGGTCCGGCCATGATGATCGCCCGCTATTCCCCAGGCACTCGTGATCGCCGCGACGATGGTAAGACCACGTCCGCACTGAGTCGCATCTTCTGGGTGAATTGCGGTGTTCTCATGGCAGCGCCGTCTAGTCCAGGACCCGCCTTGATCCAGAACTTCGAGCCGGACGATATCGGGCTCGACTGCCACCCGAACCGTAAACACGCCACCCGGACGGCCCGAGTCGCTGTGGATGATGGCGTTCGCGGCAAGTTCGGAACAGGCGAGCAAAACCTCGTCGGCGGCTTCGAATCCGTCAATGAGCCGGGTGAGCCACTGCCGGGCAACGCTCACCTGCCCTGGCTGGCCTGGGAAGGTTCGCCTGGCTAGCAAGCGTTGCGCCGGAGCGGTCAGGCTCTGGCCCAACGTGATCGGATCGTGATCGGTTCGAACGGATCTCATTGCTTAGGCACCATCAATAACAGGAGTATGGACACGAGTCCGCGCGGCTCCGCAGGTATCTCACCTTCTGTGTCCTTTTTAATGGCCGTGTATCCGCCTTCTGCTTAACACTTTGACGGAAGCGGGTTAGGTTGGTAAGACAACAGCGCTGTACAGGCTTGATGTAGCGCCATCAGCCGCGCCGTAGATTCGACCGATGCCTTTGTAGAGTCGCTGTGGAAAGGGAAGACAGATGGCAGCTCTTGAGTCGAACCCGCCTAAAGGTACCCCCCGGGCTGTATTCGGTGCAATGCTGCGGCATTATCGCGCGCGCGCTGGTCTCACTCAAGATCAAGTAGGTGCGCTTGCTCATGTCTCGGGCAAGTTGATCAGTGCCTATGAAAAGGGCTGGCGCGTCCCTACTCGGCCGACTACCGCCGATATCGACGCTGTGGCCGAGCTGGGCACCCACGGTGCCCTCGTCGAGTTGTGGGATCAGTTCGAAGAGGGCATGAACTACCAAGCCTACCCAGACTGGTTCCAAGGCTGGCCTGAGAAAGAAGCCATTGCGAGACGTCTGCGCTGGTTTGAGCCTAATGTCGTCCCCGGGCTATTGCAGACCGAGCACTACGCTCGTACCGTGTTCCGGACCCGATTCGGGATCACGGACGATGAGGTCGAGTCCCTCGTGGCTGCCCGTCTAAAGAGGCAGGAGATCTTGACACGGGCCAGGCCGCCGGCTGTTTGGGTGATCTTGGACGAATGGGTACTCAGGCGGCCGGTGGGCGGTCAAAGCGTCATGCAAGACCAGGTAAGTCACCTGATCGAGGCGGCCCAGAGGCCGACCGTGGTTTTGCAGATAATCCCTGCATGTGCAGGAGCACATACCGGACTGAATGCCGGTGGGTTCGCGCTGGCGGACTTTGATGACTCGTCCAGCATCGGCTATCAGGAAGGGCCGGTTCGCGGACAACCCGTAAGAGATGACAAAGATGTGTCAGCATTGGACCTCACCTGGGATACGCTGACGGGCGAGGCGCTACCTAGGAAAGCCTCACTTGCCCAACTAGAGGAAGCAGCAAAGGCATGGACCTCACAAATGTGAGGTGGCGAAAGGCCAGCTTCAGCGGCAACAGCGGCGGCAACTGCGTCGAGGTTGGCGTGTGGCGCAAGGCTAGTTACAGCGGTAACAACGGCGGCGGTTGCGTCGAGGTCACCGCTACTCATAACACAGTCAGCGTGCCGCACAAGGCCGACGAGAATCTGCTGTACCTGTTGCGCGACTCGAAGGACCCCAGTGGTCCGAAGCTCGCCTTCACCACCGCGGAGTGGGATGCGTTTATTTCGGGCGTAAAGGACGGGGAGTTCGACCCGGTCTGATAGAGGCCCGCTCCAGCCGGCGCCCGACAAAGGTGTCCAGCAGTTGGCTGGAGCGGGCGGTCGGGGCCGGCCCGGGTCCTGCTACTGGGGAAGGGCGCCGAGGCCTACGGCGATGGCGGTAGCGACGTCGGCCACCTGACTCACTTCGATCGGGGAGTCTGCCGGGATGGCGTCGGTGCCGACCGGTACTACAGCTCGCCGGAATCCCATCCGGCCAGCCTCGGCGAGCCTGCGGCCTATACCGGCCACGCTGCGGATCTCGCCCGCCAGCCCGACCTCGCCGAACGCCACCACATCGGATGGCAGGCACAGGTCAGTCCTTGCTCCGGCGATCGCCAGCACCACAGCGAGATCGACCGCTGGCTCGGTAAGTTTCACCCCGCCGACGGTGGCGGCGTAGATGTCGCACCGGCTGAGGCTCAGCCCGGCCCGGCGCTGAAGGACCGCGACGGCCATGCCGACCCGGGCGTAGTCGAGACCGGAGGTGACCCGCCGGGGCGGCTCGCCGCCGTCGACGGGGCACACGAGTGTCTGCACCTCGGCGACGAGCGGCCTGCGGCCCTCAAGCGTGACGGTGACGCAGGTGCCGGATACTGGCAGATGCTGCCGCGACAAGAACAGCCCGCTTGGATCCGGCAGGCCGATAAGGCCGAACTCGCCAAGCTCGAAGCATCCGACTTCGTCGGTCGGGCCGAACCTGTTCTTGAGTGCCCTGATCATCCTGAGCCGACCGCGGCTGTCGCCCTCGAAATGCAAGACGACATCCACCAGGTGCTCGAGCGAGCGAGGCCCGGCGATCGAGCCGTCCTTGGTCACGTGGCCGACGAGTACCGTCGTGAGATTGCGCTGCTTTGCCAGGCTGACCAGCGCGGAAGTGATCTCGCGCACCTGCGTGACGCCGCCTGGGACGCCTTCGATGCCGGCTGCCGAGATAGTCTGCACCGAGTCCACGATCAGCAGGGCAGGATTGACGGAGTCGACATGGGCAAGCAGAGCGGCTAGGTCAGTCTCGGCCGCGAGGAACAGATTGTCGGTGATCGCGCCGATCCGGTCGGCTCGCTGGCGCACCTGGGCTGCCGACTCCTCGCCAGTGACGTACAGAACCGTCGCGCGCTCAGCCGCCAGCGCCCCGGCTTCCAGCAGGAGCGTCGACTTGCCGACCCCGGGCTCGCCGGCGAGCAGCGCCACCGTGCCAGGGACGAGGCCGCCGCCAAGCACTCGGTCAAGTTCGTCCATGCCGGTCGGCCTGGCCGCCGCGGCCGAGGCGTCCACGCGCGAGATCGGGACCGCCGGCTCGGCCAGCTTCACGGACGGCAGGCCCTTGAGCAACGTACGGCCAGAGCGGGCGGAAGCGGCCGAGGTGCCGCTTTCCGCAAGCGTCCCCCACGACTGGCACTCAGCGCAGCGCCCTGCCCATCTGGCGCTCTGCCAGCCGCACTCCGAGCACTGAAACAGCACGCTCAAGTGACCCTTAGCCATGGGCGGCACGCTAGCGCCCGGTGCCGACAGTCTGACCCGCCAAGCGCATAAGCTGGCACCGGATGCGGCGTAGCGCCTGAGCAGGTGCGCTGGCGAACGCGCGAGCCCGCCGAGTCGCATCCTTTTGACGATGGCAAAGCACAAGCCAGGGAGGCAGCCGCCAATGACCGCCGACGGGGTCGGCACCGCTACGAGCGACGCCGGGAAAGCGCGCTCCAGTCAGGCGGAGCCGCGCGAGATTCCGGTGGTGCTGTCCACGGCTTCGGTGTTTCCCGAGCGCACCGCCGACGCGTTTGAGCTCGCCGCCAGGCTCGGCTACGACGGTGTCGAGGTGATGGTGACCTCGGACCCTGTCAGCCAGGACGCCAGTGTGCTCAGCCGTCTGTCCGAATATCACAACATCCCCGTCATGTCGGTCCATTCGCCGTGCTTGCTGATAACCCAGCGCGTCTGGGGCAGGGAGCCATGGGCCAAGCTAGTGAAGTCCGCCAACGCCGCGCGCAGGCTCGGAGCCAAGGTCGTGGTGGTGCATCCGCCGTTCCGGTGGCAGCGTGACTACGTCAGGGACTTCGAGACGGGCATGGCCAAGCTCGAAGCCCAGACCGGAATGACCTTCGCCGTGGAGAACATCTATCCGCTCCGCCCTGGCGGCACGGAGATCACCGCGTTCGCCCCGCACTGGAATCCGGTTGAACTCCAGGTCAGCCAGACCACGCTCGACCTCTCGCACACCGCCGTATCAGACTCCGACGCGATCGAGATGGCAAAGCAACTCGGCGGGCGGCTAGCTCACGTCCATCTCACCGATGGGACCAGGCCTGGACTTCCCGACGAGCACCTGGTGCCCGGACGTGGCAATCAGCCCTGCGCCGAGATCCTCGAACTGCTCCCGGGCCTGGGTTACACCGGGATGGTGGTCGTCGAGATCAGTACCAGGCGGGCGGTGTCGGATAAGGATCGGTACGCAGACCTGGCCGAATCGCTGGAGTTCGCCCGTGCCCACCTGCGCCCAGTCTCGAACATCAGCTGACCAGGCACTGCGTTCATACCTCGATGTTCATACCTCGATAATCAGCGTGACCGGGCCGTCGTTGACCAGCGACACCGCCATGTGCGCGCCGAACGTGCCTGTCTGCACCTGCGCACCGAGTGAGCGCAGCGCGCCGGCGAATGCGGTCACCAGGGGTTCGGCTACCTCGCGCGGTGCCGCGGCCTGCCAGGTCGGGCGCCTGCCCCTGGCGGTCTGCGCGTAGAGGGTGAACTGGCTGACCACCAGCAGCGGCGCACCGGTGTCGGCGCAGGACTTCTCGCCCTCCAGTATCCGCAGGTTATAGATCTTGCCGGCCAGGGCAGCAGCCTGGTGTTCGGTGTCGTCGTGCGTGACGCCGACCAGTACGACCAGGCCAGGGGCGGTCAGCTCGCCGACAATCGCACCGGCTACCGTTACGCTCGCCTCACTAGCTCGTTGAACGACAGCTCGCACGGGAAGGCATTCTTCCATGGCCAGCACTGCGACCATGATCACAGTTGCCCCTACAGGGGCGGAACTTGAGAAGTCAGCGGTACCCCCGCTGCCAGTCACGCCCGAAGAACTGGTGACGACCGCCAAGGAGTGCAGGGAAGCAGGAGCGGCGATCATCCATGTGCATATCAGGGACGGCGACGCTCAGCCGACGCTGGACATCGGCCGGCTCACCGACACCGTGCAGGCTTTGCGCGAGTCGACCGATCTCATCGTGCAACTGTCCACCGGCGGCGCGGTGACCGACCCGTACGAGCGGCGGCTCGCCGTGCTCGACGCCGCCCCCGATGGCTGCTCGCTTACCTGCGGCACGGTCAATTTCGGCGACGACGTGTTCATGAACCCGTGGCCGTTCATGCGCGAACTCTACGTTAAGACTCAGGAACTGGGCGTGGTCCCCGAATTCGAGCTTTTCGACCTGGGGCACGTGGCTGCGCTGCACAGGCTGCTTGATTCCTGCGGTGCGCCGTTCGGGGGGCATGTGCACTGCGATCTGGTGATGGGAGTTCCCGGCGGGATGCCAGGCGACGCGGCCACGCTCGTGCGGGCTGTCGCCGCGCTGCCGGCCGGCGCGACCTGGTCGGCGACGGGGATCGGCCGGACCTCGGTGCCGGTGATGTTCGCGGCGCTGGCAGCGGGCGGGAACCTGCGCGTCGGCATGGAGGACACGGTCACGTTCTCGCGCGGCCGCCAGGTGGCCAGCAACGCTGAGCTCGTCGAGCGCGCTGCCCGGCTCGCTGACCTGGCCCAGCGGCCAGCGATGACGCCCGATGACGCCCGGGTCATGCTGGGCGTGCCTGCGCGGAGCGACAGGTGACCGGCCAGCCGGCTAACCCCGTGCTCGCCGAGGTTGTCAGGTCGGGTTTCACCGAGTCCTGGCACCGGGGATCACTCGTGGTGCTCGGTGCCGACGGGTCGGCCATCCTCGGGCTCGGTGCCACGGACGTGCCGATTTTCCCCCGGTCGTCGAACAAGCCGATGCAAGCGACAGCGATGCTCGAATGCGGCCTTGACCTGCCCGACGACAGGCTGGTCGCGCTGGCCGCGGCGAGCCACTCGGGCGAGAAGTTCCACGTCGATGGTGTCAGGGACATCCTGCGGCGTGCCGGGCTCAGCGAAGCGGACCTGCAATGCCCGCCGGACTGGCCGCTTGACGACGCGGCCAGGAACGACCTGATCCGCGCTGGCGGCGAGCGGGACCGTATCCACATGAACTGCTCTGGCAAGCACTCGGCGATGCTGGCCGCCAGCGTGGCCTCGGGCTGGCCAGCACGTACCTACCGCGACCCGGAGCACCCGCTGCAGCAGCGGATCAAGGCAACGATCGAGTCGCTTGCCGGCGAACGGGTCACCGCGATCGGAGTCGACGGCTGCGGAGCGCCGCTGATGGCGCTGACGCTGCGCGGCCTGGCCAGCGGGTTCTCCGCCATTGTGCGGTCCAAGGCCGGGTCGGCCGCGCGGCGCGTCGCCGACGCGATGCGGTCCTATCCCGAGTGGATGTCAGGTACGCGCAGGTACGAGGCGGCGCTCATGCGCGCCGTGCCCGGAATGCTGATGAAACCAGGGGCCGATGGCGTATGCGCGTTCGCGCTGGCCGACGGCCGGTCTGGGGCGATCAAGATGGACGACGGCGCGCAGCGAGCGGTGTCGCCGGTCGCTGCCGCGCTCCTGCGCCAGCTAGTCACCCACGACGATGGTGGTCCAGACGGCGGCCGGGTGCCCGACCTGCATGCGCTCGACGAACTGGCTAATGCGCCGGTCTTTGGCGGCGGCGAGCCGGTTGGCAATATCCGCCCGATTCTCCCCAGCGCCTTGAGCGGCTGACCGAGCTTGGCCTCGTCGCCGGCCGTCGGCGCGCATGTTGAGATGGCCCATCAAAGACCCATCGATGGCGCTCGGGCGCCATGGACGGGCCAAAGATGGGCCTGCTTGCCTGAGCCGTCCTGCCCAGCCGGGCGCCGTCCTGTCCGGTCAGGCGCCAGCTGCGGCCAGTCTCCTCCGTGCTCAGGATCTGACGCCGTCCCGGCGCGGCCGGGAACCGTGCTTGCTAGGGTATTTGCAATTGCAAGCATTGGCGGATAAGACTGGATGACATGAGTCCGGTCAATGTCAGCAGCATCGGTTCGTACATCCGCGAGCAGCGTGAGCAGGCGAAGATCTCGATCCGCCAGCTTGCCCAGGCCGCCGGGGTATCGAATCCGTACCTCAGTCAGGTCGAGCGCGGTCTGCGAAGGCCGAGTGCCGATATCCTGCAGCAGATCGCCAAGGGGCTGCGGATCTCCGCGGAAGCACTCTACGTTCAGGCCGGCATACTTGATGACAAACCGGGCGAAACCTCCGTAACGGACGCGGTTATGGCCGACACGGAAATCACTGAGCGGCAGAAGCAGATGCTGCTGGACATCTATGAATCGTTCCGCAAGGAAGTCAGAGCCGACGCCGAGGCGCGAGCCGCCGAAGCAGAGGCCAGGGCAACCGCGCAACTGGAGACCGAGGCGGGCGAGGCTGACTACCTGGAGGCTGAGGAACTGGAAGCGGCGGCGGAAGCCGAGGCGGAGGCGCAGGCGATCGCCCACGCCAAGGCCGAGGTCATTGCCGACGCCGAACCGGTCGTCAGGGCCGATCCGGAGCTCGAAGCCGAGGCTGAGGCGGTCGCTGAAGCCGAGGTCAGCGCCTGGGCCGACCTCGACCCCCACCTCCACCGCGGGACCGAGAGCACCGGTCGCGCCAATGCTGAGCACCAAGGCGAAGAAGGTGCCGCCGCAGGCGATTCGAAGGATTCGCGCCCTCGCCCGTCAGCGCGAGGCTGACGGCCGCTGGCAGATAGGTTGGTACCGTGTCCGCACTGAAGCCGCTCGAGTGGTTCTTCTGGGCGCTGGCTGTCGCCGCGCTGATCTGCGAGGTCTGGGCGTTCGCCGATGCGCTGCGCCGGCCGACAGCGGCCTTCCCCGCTGCCAGCCGTCAGACCAAGCCGCTGTGGCTCATCATTACCGGCGTCAGCGCCGCGATCGGGCTATACAGCGCCACCTTCGGGTCGACCTCGGGGATCAGCATCGTCGTCGGCATCTTGCCGGTCGCCGCCTTCATTGTCGCCGCCATCTACCTGACCGATGTCAGGCCGAGGGTGCGTGAGATCGGGCGAGGCGGCGGCGGATCTACGCATCATGGACCTTACGGACCTTGGTAAGCCAAACGGACACGGGTACTAACTGATGACTGAGGAAAACTGGCGCACGCAGCGCCTGGAGCTTGACGACCAGACCCTGCGTCACTGGGACGCGGCCGTGCTCGCGGTGACCGACGAAGGGATCGTGCTTGACAGGTCGGCGTTTTACCCTGGTGGCGGTGGCCAGCCGCCTGATCACGGCGTGCTGCTCTGGGGCGGCGTCCAGACGCGGATCGTGGGCGCGCGCAAGGGCGACGATCTGTACCTGATCCCGGCCGAGAGCGACCCGGTGCCCAAGCCAGGCACCGCTGTCAGCGGCGCGGTCGATGACGAGCGCCGCACGGCCCTGATGCGCACCCACTCGGGCCTGCATGTGCTATGCGGCGTGGTCTACCGCGACTACGGGTCGCTGGTCACGGGCGGAAACATGGAGGCCGGCGTCGCGCGGATGGACTTTGACCTTCCTGAGCTACCCGAGGGGTTCAAGGCCGCCGTCGAGGACGCCTGCAACGCCGAGATAGCGGCAGGCCGCCCGATCAAAGTCAGGACACTGCCGCGCGACGACGCGTTCGCGATCCCTGACATCATCCGCACGGCCACTAACCTGGTGCCGCCCGAAGTCAAGGAAGTCAGGATCGTCGATATCGTGGGCCTGGACCAGCAGGCCGACGGCGGTACCCACGTCGCGACGACAGCGCAGATCGGGCGCATCGAGGTCGCGAAGATCGAGAACAAGGGCAGGGGATTCCGCCGGCTCCGCATCCGCATAGCCGACTAGCGCGCTACAGGGGTACCACCAGCGCGGCCGCCGGCGCGAGCACTATCAGCGCCGCGAGCAAGCCAACCCCGATTATGAACGGAACGGGTAGTGCGGGCAGTGGCCGAAGCAATCTGGTGACTCGAACCGCGAGCTCACCATGGACCGCCGCGTCGGCCGCCGCGAGCGCGCCGACCGGCGCATGGCCGCCGCCTGATGCCCCGACCCTCAGCAGCGCGGTCGCTAGCTCCCTGGCAGGCCGGCGCCGTCTGGCGCGGTCGTCGGCCAGCATCTCGACGAGCAGCGCCACCTCGTCGTTGGCGGCTCGTGCCGTCGCTGACCAGCGGAACGCCCGCAGCAGCGCGGTAAAGGGCAGCAGCACCAAGTCGTGCCTGGCCCGCAGGTGAGCGCGCTCGTGCGCGAGCACGGCGGCCAGTTCGTCGGTGTCGAGCAAGTTGAGGGCGCCCGCGCTGATCACGATCGCCGAGCGGAGGCCAGGCACGCAGTAAGCTGCCGCGGCAGGATGATCGACGACCAGCGCCCCGGGAACCTTAGGGTCATCGTGCGCGAGCAGCCCGAGCAAAGTGCGCTGGCGGTGCCTGGCCCTGATCACAGCGGCGATCGCCGCCACGAGAATCCAGACCAGCAACCCGAGCAGGGCGATACCCGCGGCCAGCGAGATCAGGCGCAGCACGGTGACCAGACCCCACTGACTGACCACCGGGGCTCCTACAAGGAACCGTATGACGCGCTCCGCCGCGGTCGCCGCGACCCCGGCGACCTGGCCGCCGGGGTGCGGTCCGGGGAACGCGCCCGCCGGCACCGGGGGACCATGCCGCAGCCGCTCCCCTTGGCCAGCTCCGGCCAGCGAGGCGGTCCGCAGCGCCGCCCGCGACAGCTTGCCGTCGCCCAGTCCCGCCGCGCCGAAGCCGGCGAGCACCCCGACCGTGGCAAGGCCCCAGCCAAGCCCGAGCGCCTGCCATAGCGCGATCGCGGCTATCGGGCACCGGCGCGGCCACTGCGCGCTCGCCAGGAGCTGGGCCGCTGGCACGCACGCGATCGCGAACGCGCCAAGCATGATGACGGGGGCTGGCACGGCACTCAGCTCCGGTCGGCACCGCTGAGGGTCTCGAGTGCTGCCCTGAGCGCGGCCGCTTCGGCACCAGAGACGCTCTTCGCGAATCTCGCGAGAGCCGCCTGCCGGTCGCCAGTCTGGTCGAGCGCGGTCAGCATCAGCTCAGCGACGTAGGCTTCGCGGCTCTCGGCCGGCCGGTACAGCCAGGCCCGGCCCGCGCGCTGACGGCGCACGAACCCTTTCTTCGCCAACCGGTCAAGCACGGTCATCACCGTTGTGTGAGCCAGGTCACGGTCGATGAGACAGCCACCGACCTGCCGCACAGTCATCGGGTCACCCGACTCCCAGAGAACTTCCATGATGGCGCGCTCAAGCTCTCCCAGCCGGTTCATGCCTTCACAATAGGCGAAAGCGATTCCGGAGCCCAAGGCCGGCGCCCGCGCCGGCCGCTCTTGGTGACCCGGCCGCTTCCCCCCGCCCCTGACGTCGGTTTAGCCAAGCGGGGGAGTTCGCGCTACGTTGCAAATATGGACGTGCCAAGGGTCGCGGTCAGCGTTGATCTGGTGATCCTCACGGTGCGCTCCAGCCAGCTCTCCGTTCTTGTCTGGCGCAGGGATGCTGAGCCGCACCTGGGTAACTGGGCACTGCCTGGCGGGTTCATCAGGCTCGATGAGGACTTGCCTGGCACGGCGGCCCGCGTGCTTGCCGAGCGCGCCGGACTGCCGGATGCCCCCGTCCACCTTGAGCAGCTGCAGACCTACGGTTATCCGGACCGTGACCCGCGCCAGCGCGTCGTGGCTGTCGCCTACCTCGGCCTGGCCCCCGACCTGCCGGCTCCTGAACAGCCCAAGATGAGCTGGCAGCCGGTCGATTGCCTGAAAGAGCTCGCCTTCGATCACCTCAGGATCTTGCAGGATGGAGTCGAGCGAGCCCGGGCCAAGCTCGAGTACACCCCGCTCGGCGCGGCCTTCTGCCGGGACGAGTTCACCGTCGCCGAACTGCGGAAGGTCTACGAGATCGTCTGGGGCACCTTGCTCGACCCGCGCAATTTCCACCGCAAGGTGACCGGGGCCGAGGGATTCCTCGTGGAAACCGGGTCGGCCAGTTCGTCGGGCGGCCGGCCGGCCCAGCTCTACCGGCGCGGCGATGCCGAGGTACTGCATCCGCCGATGCTGAGGCCGCGTCCCCCGGCGCGGACCGGTCTGAAGGACGCCAGCCCGGGCAGTCGCGTCTGGCCTGGTGCTCCGCCCGCAGCGTATATTTCCGTGACCGGGCCGGGCGCAGCGCCGGCCAGGCACACCCAGGCCGCCAAGTGACGCGGGCTCATCCACCAGACCCTTCGCAACCCTGGAGGACAACGATGTCCAGGCAGACGGCATCGACGCCACGATTCCGCCCGGTACTCGACCAATTCGCCCCCTACAAGCCAGGTAAGCCGCCGACGGAGATAGCCGGGCGCAGCTACAAGCTTTCCTCGAACGAGTCCCCGTTTGGCCCGCTTCCCTCGGTACTCAAGGCGATCGCCGAGACCGCCGCCGAGGTGCACAGGTACCCGGATAGCCGGGCCGTCGAGCTGTCCAGCGCCATCGCGGCCCGGCTTGACGTCCCCGCCTCGCACGTCGCGGTCGGCTGCGGCTCGGTCGGCATAGTGCAGCAACTGCTCGAAGCCGTCGTCGACCCAGGTGCCGAGGTGCTCTACGCCTGGCGGTCGTTCGAGGCCTACCCGTACCTATCCGACCTGGCTGGCGCGGTGTCGGTGACAGTGCCGCTGCGCGGTGAGGCACACGACCTGGACGCTATGGCGGCTGCCATCACGCCAGCCACCCGGCTGATCTTCCTCTGCACGCCCAACAACCCGACCGGTCCGGCGCTGGCAGCCGATGAGCTGACTGGCTTCCTCGACCAGGTGCCTGGCGACTGCCTGGTCGTTCTCGACGAGGCCTACGTGCAATACGTGCGCGATCCAGCGGTACCCGATGGCGTCGCGGTGTACCGGGACCGGCCCAACGTCGCGGTGGTGCGCACCTTCTCGAAGGCCTACGGGCTAGCCGGGCTGCGGGTAGGTTACCTGATCGGCCACGAGGCCGTGGCAGCAGCCGCCCGCAAGACAATGCTCACGTTCTCCGTCAACGTTCTCGCGCAGACCGCCGCCCTGGCCTCGCTGGCCGCTGAGGACGAGTTGCTTGAGCGGGTCGAGCTGGTAGTGGCGGAGCGCGAACGGGTGCGCGCCGCACTGCTCGCGACGGGCTGGCCCGTGGCTCCGAGCGAGGCTAACTTCCTGTGGCTGCGGATCGGCGATCAGTCGCGGGAGTTCACGCAGGCCTGCGATAGCGCGGGGATCGCCGTGCGGCCGTTCGGCACCGAGGGCGTCAGAGTCACCATCGGCGAGAAGGTTGCCAACGATGCCTTCCTCAGCGTGGCGAGCGAGTACAGCGGCAAGCTGAGGATTACCGGCTGATGAAGGTCTATGTCATTCACGAGAACCCCGACTGGTATCCCCCGATCGCGGCGGCCTTCGACGTGCTCGGCGTCCCGCACGAGCAGTGGCAGCTCGGCGGTGAACTGATCGATCTGGACGCGCCGCCGCCCGCTGGGGTGTTCTGGTCGAGGATGAGCGCCTCTTCGCACACCAGGGATCATCCCTACGCGAAGGACCAGACCAGGGGCGTACTGAGCTGGCTGGAGCGGCACGGCCGCCGGGTAGTGAACGGCCGCGCCGTGATCGAGCTCGAGATGAGCAAGGTCGAGCAGCACGTGGCCCTGCGCGCGGCGGGTTTCGACGTGCCGCGCACGATCGCGGTCGCGGGCACCAGGCAGCTTTCAGCGGCCGCCAGGCGGCTGCCGGCGCCGTTCATCACCAAGCACAACCAGGGAGGCAAGGGCCTCGGCGTTCGCCTGTTCGCCAGCCATGAGGAATTCGACGCCTACGTCGCTTCGCCGGAATTCGTGGCCCCGGTCGACGGCATCACGCTGGTGCAGGAGTACCTGCGGGCGGCGCAGCCGCGTATCACCAGGGCGGAGATCGTCGGCGGTGAGTTTATTTACGCGATCACGGCCGATACCGCGGCGGGCGGGTTCGAGCTTTGCCCGGCTGACGCCTGCGCGATCGGCGACGCGCCCGCGCCGAGCCTGTTCGCGCTGCGGGATGGCTTCGATCATCCGATCATCGGCAGGTACGTGGATTTCGCCAGGCGGCACGGGATCGAGATCTGCGGCCTTGAATTCATTGAGACCGCGGACGGCAGGCTAGTTACCTACGACATCAACACCAATACGAACTACAACCCAGGGATCGAAGCGGTCGCGCCCCGCTCCGCGCAGCGCGCGGTAGCGGCGTTCCTCGGCGGACTGCTCGATGACGAGATTGAAAGGGCGGCATAGCGCGATGCGGTTCGGATACTGGATGCCGATATTCGGGGGCTGGCTGCGGAACGTTCGCGACGAGGGAATGAGCATCGCCTGGCCCTACATCAAGGATCTCGTGATCGAGAGCGAGCAGCACGGCTTTGAGCTATCCCTGATCGCCGAGCTCAACCTGAACGACATCAAGGGCCACCGCGCTCCGTCGCTCGACTGCTGGGCACTCGCCCCGGCTGTCGCGGCAGTGACGTCCAGCCTCGAGCTGATGCTGGCGGTGCGGCCCAACTACCACTCGCCCGCGCTCACCGCCAAGGCGCTGTCCACGCTTGACGTGATCGCGCCAGAGCGGATCTCGCTGAACGTGGTCTCGTCGTGGTGGAAGGACGAAGCCAGCCAGTACGGTGCGCCGTTCGACGTGCACGACGCCAGGTACGCCAGGACGGCGGAATGGCTCGACATCGTGTCCAGGCTGCTGCGCGAGGACACCTTGACCCATTCGGGGACGCTGTACCAGCTCGACGGCACGATTTTGGAACCGAAACCGCGTGTGCCGCCGTTCGTCTACATGGGCGGCGAGTCGCCCAAAGCCAAGGAGATCATCGCGGCTCAGTCCGATGCCTACGTAATGCACGGCGACGCTCCCGAAGTTATCGCGGCGAAGGTCGCGGACCTCTCGGGCTTGCGGTCCCAGGCCGGCAAGCCGCCGCTGAAGTTCGGCGTCTCCGGCTACGTGATCTGCCGCGACACCGAGGCAGAGGCCCAGGCCGAGCTCGACCGGATTCTCAACGTCAGGTCATCGGAGGAGGCCTACGCCTCCTACCGCGACTTCATCGAGGGCAGCCAGCTTGAGTCCCAGGTCTCCATTGAGGAGTACAGCGTCTCCAACCGCGGCCTGCGCAGCGGCCTCATCGGGACGCCCGACCAGCTCATCGAGCGCATCCGCGCCTACGAGGAGGCGGGTGTCGACCTGCTGCTGCTCCAGTTCTCCCCGCAGCGCGAGGAAATGGCCAGATTTGGCAAGGACGTCATCGCGCCTTACAAGGCGACAGCCAGCTAGCCCGCCGCCTCATGGCGGGCTAGAGCTCTTCCTCGATGATGTCGGCGCCCAGTGCGGTCAGCCGGGTCGCTACGGAGGAGTGGCCGCGGTTGATGTAGTAGCCGGGCGAGACCACGGTCTCGCCCTCGGCTGCCAGCCCGGCGAGCACGAGAGCCATCCCGGTCCGCAGATCGTGGGCGGTGACGTCGGCGCCGCGCAGCGGCGTCGGCGCGTGCACCACGGCGACGTCGGAGACGTCGATCTTGGCGCCCATCTTGTTGAGTTCGTGCGCCATCATGTACCGGCCGTTGAAGATCGTCTCCCTGATGTAGCTGGTGCCGTCGGCGAGGCAGGACAGCGCCATGATCGGAGACTGCAGGTCGGTCGCGAAGCCGGGGAACGGGCTGGTGATCACGTTGATCGGCCTGAGCGGGTTCTCCCTGCGCACAGCGACGATCGCGCCCTGGGTGGCGAACTCGACGCCCATCTGCTCAAGCTTCCAGCGCACGACGCCCAGATGGTCGAGCGACGCCCCGACCAGGCTTAGCTCGCCGCCGGTGATAGCGGCCGCCATGGCGAAGACGGCAGCGTCGATCCGGTCCGGCATCACCGTGTGCTCGACGGCGGTCAGTTCCCTGACCCCTTCGACGGTGATAAAGCCAGTGCCGCCGCCGCTGATCCGCGCGCCCATCTTGGTCAGGAAAGCGATGACATCCTGCACCTCGGGCTCTTGCGCCGTGTTGTCGATGACCGTGGTGCCCGGTGCCATCGACGCGGCCATGATCAGGTTCTCTGTGCCAGTGTGCGACGGCGTGTCCAGGTACAAATGCGCGCCGCGCATCCCGTCGGCCTTGACCCTTATCTCGTTTTCGCCTTCGTCCACGGTGGCACCGAGCCTGGCAAAGCCCCGGTAATGGAAGTCGAGATTGCGGTTGCCGAGATTGCAGCCGCCGACCTCCTCGAGCACCGCCTCACCGAGTCGGTGCAGCAGCGCTGGCACGAAGAGCACCGAGCCGCGGAACTGCCTGCTGATCTCGGCTGGCAGCACCGGGCTGGTCAGCTCGGAAGCGTCGACCACCAGCGTCCGTTCCACCTCGTGGAACTTGACCACCGCCCCGACGGCCTGGGCAAGCTCCACCGCACGGCGCACGTCCTCGATCACCGGGACGTTGCGCAGCACCGTGCGGCCCTTCTCGGCCAGCAGCGATGCGGCAATCATCTTGAGCGCCGAGTTCTTGGCACCCTGGACGAAGACCGTTCCTTGCAGGGAGTTGCCGCCCTTGACGTGGTAGCGGGTCTGGTGACCGCTGCTCATAATGCTGGAGCTCCTGTCCCTGGGGGGTGGGACATCATTATCCCGGCTGGCATGGTGTGCGCTGGCCGGCTCTGGCGTTGTCGTAGCCAGATCGGATGTCTGGGTTCGGTCGATCTCGCGCGTAGCCAAGTATTCCACTGCTCGTTGACCCCCAGGGACTAAGACGACGCCGATACATAACGTAGCCGGTCGTGCTCCTGATGTAACCAGCGGACTGCTTGCGATCATCAGGCCGAACTGGCGGTTATTCTCCCAGTCCAGGCCTGCCCTCCGCTGGCAAGGCATGACTTGACTGCCCAGAAACCGGCTCGCCAAAAGCTGGTCGGCCAGCCCGTCAGCCATCCGTTCAGCATGCTGATTGTCGCTGATCAGCCTCGCGCGGCAGTTACGTCAGGCGCGGGCAGCGACCACAACGGCGGAGCGGCGAAACCTTTGCCTATCTCAGGGTTCCGCCGGGGGATTCGCCGGGTCAAGCTTGACCAATCGATCAAAGACCACGCCCAGCCTCGCCACGTAGCGCTCGGGGTTAAAAACCTGGTCAAGCCGTGTCTCGTCGAGTCGCTGGCCGCGCTTGCCCGCGCTCGCCCGCAGGGTCTCGCGGAACGGCGTGCGGGTCTGCCAGGTGGCCATGGCCGCCTCCTGCACGAGCGCGTAAGCGTCTTCCCTTGATAGTCCGCCCTCGACCAGGGCGAGCAGCACCGCACTCGAATAGATCAGCCCGCCAGTGGACTCCAGATTGGCGCGCATCCTGGCCGGGTCGACGACCAGGCCATTGACAAGTCCTGTGGTCTGCGCGAGCAGGAAGTCCGTCGTGATGGCCGCGTCGGGCAGCGCGACGCGTTCGGTCGAGCTGTGCGAGATGTCGCGCTCGTGCCACAGCGGTATGCCCTCAAGAACGGGCACGACCTGTGCCCTGACGACCCTGGCGAGGCCGGCGATGCGCTCGGAGCGCACCGGGTTCCGCTTGTGCGGCATGGCCGAGCTGCCCTTCTGGCCCTGGGCGAAAGCTTCGGCGAGTTCGGCGACCTCGGTCCGCTGACCGTGCCTCACCTCCAGCGCGATCGCCTCGCACACCGTCGCGGCGATGGCCAGCGCGCTGACCCACTCGGCGATCCCGTCCCTCAGCACTACCTGCGTCGACACGTCGGCCGGGCGAAGCCCTAGCCTGGCGAGCACGGAAGCCTCGATGGCCGGGTCTAGGCCTGCGTAGGTGCCGACCGGTCCGGAGAGCTGGCCGACCGCGACGGCGTTCCTGGCCCGGCGGAGCCGGGTAACGCAGCGCGCCATGCCGAAGGCGAAGTCCGCTACCCGGTGACCCCAGACGTCTGGTTCGGCGTGGATGCCGTGCGTCCGGCCGACTCGCAGCGTGTGCCGGTGCATGAGCGCGTGCTCGCGCAGCGCGGCGGTCAGCGCGATGGCCTTGCCCAGCAGCACGTCGGTGGCCTCGCGCAACTGGAGTGCTAGCGCGGTGTCGACCAGGTCGGAGCTGGTCATGCCGAAATGCACGTAGGCTGCGGCCCCGCGCGGGACGGTGTTGTCGGCCCACGCCGTCAGGAAGGCGATCACGTCGTGATCGGTGACTGCCTCGATCTCGGCCACCTGGGCCGGCGTGGGCGGTGGCGCCGCCTTGACCGGCCCGACGGCGTCCTCGGGTACCAGGCCAGCCTCGGCCTGCGCTTCCAGGACAAGGGACTCGACCTGGCACCAGAGCTCGAATTTGCGCGCCTCGCTCCAGACCCGGCCCATCTCAGGGAGTGTGTACCGGTCAATCACTGTCCCATTGTCACCCAGCCGGTCGCACGGCGGGCGGCTCAGGGTTCGCCTGGGACTGGGTTCGGCGCCGGCCAAGCGCAGGGGGTCGCGGGGCGGCGAGATTCAGATCAGGGGCCGGAGCTGGATCGTCTGGTCGCGGCGCGGGCCCACGCCGACCGCCGCGATCGGCGCCCCGATCATGTCCTGCAGCGTCAGGACGTAGGCGCGTGCGCTCGCCGGGAGCTCCGACAGGCTCTTGGCCGACGAGATGTCCTCCCACCAGCCGTCCAGGTACTCATACACAGGCTTGGCATGGTGGAAGTCGGTCTGCGTCATCGGGACCTCATGACGCACCGTCCCGTCCACGTCGTAGGCGACGCAGACCGGGACCTTCTCGAGCCCGGACAGCACGTCGAGCTTGGTGATGAAGTAATCCGTGATGCCGTTCACCCTGGTGGCATAGCGGGCGATGACGGCGTCGAACCAGCCGGTCCTGCGTTCGCGGCCGGTGGTGACTCCGTATTCGCCGCCCGTTTTCCTTAGCCACTCACCTTGAGCGCCGGTCAGCTCGGTCGGGAAAGGGCCGGACCCGACTCTGGTGGTGTAGGCCTTCACGATGCCTATCACCTTGGAGATCCTCGTGGGCCCGATCCCTGACCCGACGCAAGCACCGCCCGCGGTCGGCGAGGACGAGGTCACGAACGGGTAGGTGCCGTGATCGACGTCGAGCAGGGTCGCCTGGGCGCCTTCGAGCAGCACGACCTTGTCCTCGTCAAGCGCCTTGTTGAGCACCAGCGCTGTGTCGGCGACATAGCTGGCCAGCCGCCTGCCGTGCTTGATGTATTCGTCGGCTACCGCGGTCGCGTCGATGCCGCGCCGGTTGTAGACCTTGGTGAGCACCTGGTTCTTTTCTCGAAGCACGAGGTCCAGCTTCTGCCTGAGTATCGCCGGGTCGAACAGGTCCTGCACCCGGATGCCCATCCGGGCAGCCTTGTCACTGTACGTCGGGCCGATGCCGCGCCCGGTCGTGCCGATCCGCGCCTGGCCGAGGTACCGTTCGGTGACCTTGTCGAGCGCCACCTGATGCGGCATGATCAAGTGCGCGTTGGCCGAGATCAGCAGCCGCTCGCAGGAGACGCCTCGGGACTCGATATCGTCGATCTCCCTGATCAGCACGGCCGGGTCGATGACGACGCCGTTGCCTATAACCGGGATTGAGTGCGTCGAGAGGACGCCTGAGGGCAGCAGGTGCAGCGCGTAGCTGTCATCGCCGATGACCACCGTGTGGCCCGCGTTGTTGCCGCCTTGGTACCTGGCGACGTAGTCGACGCTGTCGCCGAGCAAGTCAGTAGCTTTGCCCTTACCCTCGTCGCCCCACTGGGCGCCAACGATCACGATGGCGGGCATAGACGATAGGTTATCCGCCGCCCGGCCACGACCCGCGGCAGACGGGCCGGCTGGGTGCGTCCTGGGTGTTTGTGCGTGCCGGGGCACGCAGTCTCATGAACGCTCAGCAAGCTCATTACCACCCTGGTGCCCCGCCCGCCTCAGTCGCGAGGCCGCCTTCCCGGCGCGAGGCCGCCTTCCCGGATGAGGATGCCGCCTTCCCGGATGAGGAGGCCGCCTTCCCGGATGAGGAGGCGAGTGTTGACTGGCCTTTGAGCGCTCAGCCGTTCGGCGGGAGGCTCGCGGCGGCGGTCGGGCTTGATTCGCGGAGGAACTCCGAGATCCGTGCGACCTCGTCGTCTTCGCCAATCGCCGCAGCGGCCGCTCCGAGTAGGTTCAGAGCTCGCAGGAAACCTCGATTGGGTTCGTGCTCCCACGGAATCGGCCCGTTGCCGCGCCAGCCAGCCCGGCGCAACTGGTCCAGTCCGCGGTGGTATCCCGTTCGCGCGTAGGCATAGGCAGCGACAGGGTTACCGGGTAGTGCGTTCTCGGCCAGGTCCGCCCACGCGGCGCAGTGCGTGGGGAACTGGGCGGCCACCGTCGCCGGATCGGCCCCGGCGCGCAAGGCCGATGCCGCTTCCTCGTTCTCTGGGAGGTACGTCGGGGCAGGGGTAGCGCTCGCGAGTAGATTCTCGTGGTTCATGGTCCAATCTTGCCGTGTGCTGGCGGCGCCGGTCGCAGGGCGTCGATGAGGACCACGATGTCAATCTCGGGCAGGATGCCAATCTCGGGCAGGGGTGCCCCACCTGCGACAGGGCGGAGGCCGGGATTCATGATCGCGGAGACCTTCGGGCTTGCAGATTATTAACATGCGGGTTTGTCTCGTACTGAGGCCCACCTTTGGGACATCCGTGGCGCTCTGGCGCCACCTATGGGCCATCGGCGGGCCAGCCGCCAGGCAGTTCGCCGGGGCGCTATCACATTCCGGGAGGCCAGATCGCCAATCTGCGGGTTATTAC
>DASTJM010000124.1:0-15415 GCA_035716545.1 Streptosporangiaceae bacterium | reverse complement strand
CCGCCCGCCGCTGCCGCGAGATCCAGATCCAGGCCGGCCAGCAGGTCATCACCGCCGCCGACCCCGTCCCCGACGACCTCCGCCAGGCACTCGACGCCATCAGCGGCCACCCGGCTGCACACTAAATTGAGCAAACTCGGGATCACCCCGGAGCTGCGGTCGCTGCTGCGCTGCCTCAAGCTCGGCCAGATGATGCCCACCCTGCCCGAGCGTCTCGCCCTGGCCCGCGCCAGCGAACTGTCCCACGCCGAGTTCCTCGAGCTGATCCTGTCCGACGAGGCCAGCCGCCGCGACGCCACCTCCGCGCAGCGCCGCGCCCGCGCCGCCGGCCTGGACCCGGCCATGCGCCCGGGCCGGCGGGACGCCACCGCGAAGATCACCTGCGACCGGCAGGTGCTGGACGAGTTGTTCTCGCTCCGGTTCATCGCCGACGCCACCAGCGCCATCATCATGGGCCCGGTCGGCGCCGGCAAGACATTCCTGGCCACCGCCCTCGGCCACGCCGCCGTCCGCGCCCGCCACAGCGTGCACTTCGAACGAGCCGGCCAGCTCCTTAAGCGCCTCAAAGCCGCCCGGCTCGGCAACAGCCACGACGAACAGGTCCGCAAGCTCCTGCGCACCGACCTGCTCATCCCCGATGACTTCTGCCTCCAGCCGATGGACGCCGCCGACACCGCCGGCATCTACGAGATCATCGTCGAACGGCACCGGGCCGCCGCCACCCTGGTCACCTCCAACCGCGAACCCGCCGAATGGCTCGCCCTGATGGCCGACCCCCTGCTCGCCCAGTCCGCCATCGACCGGCTCCAGTCCGCCGCCCGGGAACTCGTCCTCGAAGGCGAGTCCTACCGGCGGCGCCAGAAACCAGGTCGGCCCGGCTAACCCGCGGGGGCTCCGCCCCCGCACCCCCGGCCCTCCCTCAAAGATGACCCGCCAAGCCCCCGGCATCTTCCCGGCCGGGCAGCACAGCCAGCCGCAGAACCCGCAGGGCCGCAAGGGCTCGCTCCGCTCGGCCCCGCCGGGCAAACCCTTACGGCCCCGCAGAACCCGCGACAGCCCCACCGGGTGCCCGACCGAGAAGATGCCACCAGCCAGGCCACACCCAGGTGGTCCCATCAAGCTGGCGAACAGCCGCGCGACTTGACCAGCCCCACCCCCGCCGTAATCATCAGCTACAAGCCACGCTGAACCCGGACCAACCCGGTCCCATGCCATTGGCGAAATGCTGGTCCCATGTTCCTGGCGGACGACAATCATGTCGCCGGTGACGGGCCTCGTCACCGCTCTATGCACCAGCCGGGTCCTATGATCCCGTCTGGCTGATCGCAGACTGTTACAAGCTGCCGTATGTCTCATGACAGACAACGGTGTGCAGTGCGCGAAATATCGGCAGCCAGCTGCCAAGATGGGGCGGGTGACCGCCCTCAACCTCCAGCAGTGGCTACGAGCGCAGTGTCAGGAGTATGTGTACGACCTGCGCGGCGTCTTCCGCATCGCTGGTAGCACACGATGGCCCCTGACGGCGGCACACGCGGCTGACCTCGAAGCCCAGCTTCACGATCACGGGCACCTGCTGCCCCTACCCAAGGAACCGGCGGCTCTGGCCAACGTGCTTGAAGTCAGCATCGTCGACTTCTTGCTCGATCGGATCGCCGCCTCAGGCGGCGCACTCACCGCGACCAGAGGCGGTGAGCGCTTCTACCCGGATCTTGAAGTCTCCGGGCCGGGGCTCGGCAGTGCCTTCTATGCCGTTGACATCAAGGTCGCTCAGCGCAAGGTCACCAAGAAGGCTCCGCCCACCCAGACCCAGAGCCGGATCACGCTCTACACCGGCAATACCTACTTCGCCTACCCGACGCTGCACTGGCCCGGCACCTTCCGACCCTTCGCTGACTATGCCCAGCACCTGGACGTCATCGGGATCTACACGCTGAACCGTGACAGTGCCTCTCGCGTCGATGACCTGGAACTCATCGTCCAGGAGCCGTGGCGAATCGGCAGCCGCAAGCGCTCGTCCACCACCCGTGAGTACCTCGGGGCGGTACTGGATCTGGAAGACCTTCGCCAGGGCCGAGGCGAGTTCAAGACGGCCGATGAGTTCTACAAGTTCTGGCGGGCCTACAACTTCCGTATCGGTGGCACCGTCCGCAACCAGCTCAACAAGCTCCTGGCCCAGCAGACCCAACCGCCCGCCGGAGATTAGCCGGTCACCTTCGTCCCAATCGGTGCGTCACGGCCCCACTGTCACTAGGGGATGCGATCCTGGCTGGCATGGCAGACGCACCAGTGGCGATCTCGTTGTTCTCAGGAGCGGGCGGACTCGACCTCGGCCTCGAGGCGGCCGGTTTCAGGGTGGCGGCGGCGGTAGAGCATAACCCCGACGCCGTTCTCACCATGGAGAAGAACTTTCACCACCTGGTCTCGCCCGTCATCCGCAAGGACATCCTCCAGACGCCGACCGACGAGATCTTGCAGCACGCGGGTTTGACGGGCACTGAGCGGCCCGACCTGCTCGTCGGCGGCCCGCCCTGCACGCCGTTCTCCAAGTCGGGGTTCTGGCTGGAGTGGAAGCGGGCCGGCCTAGACCCTGACGCTAGCTTGTTGCAGGCCTACACGCGCGTCCTGGCCGAGGCTAGACCTCGGGCTTTCATCCTGGAGAACGTCTACGCGCTGACCTATAAGAACAAGGCCAGCCGTCCGGCCTACGAGCGATTGCTGCGCGAGATTGACGAGGCGGGGTACGACTTCCGCGCCCAGGTGCTCAACGCCGCTGACTACGGCGTGCCGCAGGTAAGGCCGCGCCTGTTGATCGTGGGCGTGCCGAAGGGCTGCCGACTGCCTGAGCTACCTGAGCCGACCCACACGGGTATGTGGGAGCGCCGGATGTCAGGCGCTGGCACGACCCCGCACATCACGGCCGGACAAGCACTAGCTGGTCTCGACTGCGATCCCGAGCCGGGCGAAGTACTCCGCGGTCAGTACGCTCACTTGCTCCCTGGCATACCACCAGGCGAGAACTATCTTCACTACACCGCCGAGCGCGGCCACCCCGAGCCGCTGTTCAAGTGGCGCAGCCGTTACTGGTCGTTCCTCCTGAAGCTTGATCCTGGCCGACCATCTCCCACCATCCAGGCGCAGCCTGGCCCAAACGTCGGGCCGTTCCACTGGGGCAACCGCCGTTTGCGGGTTGGCGAGATAAAGCGGCTGTTCACGTTCCCCGACGAGTTCGAGCTGGTGGGCTCACGTTCCAGCGTCCAGGCACAGCTCGGCAACTCCGTGCCTCCGTTGCTGGCCGAGAAGGTAGCGAGGAAAGTTTTCGAGCTGGTTAAATAAAGCGAGAACAAATATCGTGCGTAGAACAGTGTGCCGAGTTTAATCAATAGGAGGCGTTTGGGGTTGTACGAGATCGATTTCCTGAAAGTTGGGACTGACGAAAAGAGCGGCGATGCTATCGCTGTGCGATTCGCTGCGGGAGGCCGCTGGGTGGTAATCGTCGTCGATGGAGGCTTCGTCGATGTCGGTTACGAGCTCGTGCATTTAATCCGCACGCTCTATGGTACGACGCATGTGGATCTCGTTATCTCCACCCATCCCGATGCCGACCATATCAATGGGCTGACACCAGTCCTTGAAAATTTGCAGGTCGATGAGCTCCTCATTCACCTACCCCGCCTGCATCGCTCCGATGTTAGCAGCTGGGGTATGGACGCGATCGACGATCTAGTCCGCTTGGCTCGACGGTGCAGCGTGACGGTGACGGAGCCCTTCACCGGACTTACCCGATTTAGTGGCGCGTTGACCATCGTAGGACCAACGATTGATTACTATGAGTCGCTGCTTGACACCGCCAAGCTTGGCGAGCTTCGCGCAATGGTAGCTTCAAAAGGAGTCGGTGCTGCCATTGAGCTTGCGGTACGCAAGCTGGCTCGCCAGACGCTTGATCATCTACCAGTCGAAACGCTTACAGACCTCGGTGAGACCTCCGAACGTAACAACTCATCGGTGATCACTCTGCTTACCGTCGATGGCGAACGCGTGCTCTTGACGGGAGATGCCGGAATCCCGGCCCTGACCTATGCCGCTGACTATCTGGAGCTACTGCCATCTACCAGTCTTCCGCTGGCCGTTTTTCAAGCGCCTCATCACGGCAGTCGACATAATGTTGGGCCGTCGATCCTGAACCGCATTCTTGGACTCGAAACATATTTGAAGCGAGGCGAGGCAATCATATCGGCATCGGACAAGGCCCCGAAGCACCCGTCACCGAAGGTCGTTAACGCGTTGATGCGGCGAGGATACGAGACTCTCACCACGGAGAAAGCAGGCATCTGCTTCCCCAACCAGATGCCGTCTCGACCCGGCTGGTCACGAGCGATTCCACTACTGCCCCTTGACGAGAGCGGCGAGGAGGACGACTGAGCGATGGGGTTTGATGCGTTCTTCAAAGATCTGGCCGACCCTTACAGCAGGCGGGCCCGGCTGTACCCCGGCCTGATCGTGACGTTGCCGATCAGCATCCTGGCCATCGTCCTCGTAACGACGAAGCCGACCTGGTGGAGCGCAGTGGTCGTGCTGCTCGGCGCGAGCGGCGCTAGCTACCTCGGATCGCAGCTCGTTCGCAGCGCCGGCCGTGGTAAGCAGGCCGCCCTCTGGGCGAGCTGGGGCGGTGCCCCGACCACCCAGCTCCTTCGGTTCCGTGACGCACCGAATCGCGTCTCGGTGCAGCGGCGACACGCCCAGCTGACGCGGGTTTTCCCCGATCTTGTGATCCCAGATGAGACCAGTGAGTCAGCTGAGCCTGCCGCCGCCGATCAGCATTACGAGGTGGCGATCAAAGCGCTCATCGAACGCACCCGCGACTCCCAACGCTTCGATAGAGTGTTCGACGAGAACTGTCAGTACGGCTTCCGGCGCAACCTCTGGGGGTGTCGCACGATCGCGATCTGGTTGGCAGGCGTCGGGCTTGCGGTCACGGCCGGACTCGGCGCTCTGCAAGCGACAGATGTACTCAACATCTCGATACTTGGCCTCGGGCTGTCCGGAGGTATCGACGTCTTGCTCCTGATCGTGTTTGGTGCGGCTGTTCGCAGCAACTGGGTCCGTGAAGCTGGCGAGGCTTATGCCGAACGTCTCGTCGGCAGTCTGGAAACTCTATAGGAATCACCATTTAGCAATAGATAGGGTGAACTGATCAATGAGCCTCGTGAAGTCGTTCGCGATCGGCAATGGTGATATGTATTACATTCGTCATGACAGTGACAATTTCAGTATCATCGATTGCAATCTTCCTGAAGACAGGAGCGGGAGCATTCTGGCTGAAATAGCTACTCAGTCAAAGGCCAAGGGAATTACCCGATTCATTTCCACTCATCCCGATCAGGACCACATCTCTGGCCTCGTCGACCTTGATGACACCCTTGGTATCGTTAACTTCTACTGCGTGGCTAATAACGCCACCAAAGATAACCCGACTGCCGACTTCAAGCGCTATCGCAAGCTCCGCGACGACACCAAGAAAGCCTTCTACCTGTCTAAGGGCTGCACGCGGCGCTGGATGAATCAGGCCAGCGATGAGCGAGGTGCATCCGGCATTAACATTCTCTGGCCGGTACTCACGGACTCCGATTACAAGAGCGCGCTTGAAGATGCTGCCAATGGCCTCCCTCCGAACAACATCTCATGCATAATTCAGTACCAACTTAAAGATGGTGTGAAGATGCTTTGGATGGGCGATCTTGAGACAGACTTCATGGAGAAGATCGCGGCCAATGTCGCTATCTTCAAAGTCGATATTCTGTTTGCCCCGCATCACGGACGTGACTCGGGAAAGGTCCCAGTCGGATGGCTCGAAGCCATGGACCCGGGCTTGATTGTTATCGGGGAGGCACCATCAGAGTATCTGAACTACTATAGCGGCTACGATATCATCACGCAGAATTCGACTGGCGACATATTGTTCGACTGCGTGACCGGCAAAGTGCACGTTTATGTTGCCAACCACAACTATGATGCCGACTGCCTAGATGATGAAGGCTTGGACCACAAGCACGGGCTGTACTACGCGGGAACGTTGCAGGCTGCCTAGTGTTTTATAATTGAATTAGCTTTACTACCACGGCAATTCATGCGATAATGGTGCCGTGAATCTAACGTCAGATGAACGTACCGAGCTTGAATCTGTTATTTCTGTCGGGTACGACGGATCGGTCTCAGCCCGCGCGCAGATCGTATTGTGGTGGGCTGACGGCCGCAGCGCGGCGGAGATTGCCGCGATAGCGGGTACGACAAAGCCGACGGTCTACAAGTGGATCGACCGTTATGAGGCAGAAGGGCTGCCTGGCCTGGACGACAGGAAATCGACTGGCAGGCCGCGATCTGTGCCCGGTGAAGCCAGGTCGAGGATTCTCCTGCTCACCAGGATCCCGCCGCCTCCGGAAACCGGCCTGACGCACTGGTCAAGCTACGAGATGGCGAAGTACCTGAAGCGTCATGAGGGTATCAGCGTGTCCCATAACTTCATCTCTGAGCTGTGGCGTGAAAATGATCTTAAACCTCATCTTCAGGGCACGTTCAAAGTATCAAAGGACCCGCCGCTGGCCCTGCGGGATCTTCGGCCGCCTTATCAGGGCGTTCCGCCGTGGCTGATGTTCGTTGACCTGGAGGCTGCCAGCAGCGACCGGAAGCGCGACTCCAAGCTCGCCGTGATCGCCGAGCGTCCTGATGCGCTGGCGCTGCGGGTCATCGGGCATCGAGCACCGGCCTGGCGTGGGGACGTGCAGGCGCGGCGGGTAGTAGAGGCGTTTGACGAGTGGGCGGCTAAGACGAAACCTCGGGCGCTGGCCGATGCGGTGGACGAGTTGCGGGATGCGTTGGGCTAGGCGTCGGTTATCGAGATGAGGCGGCCGGACTGAATGAGGCCCTGGATGTAGGCCGGCCAGTCTTCGGTCAGCTTTCCTGAGATTGCCTGGCGCAGGAGTTCACGTTCGTAGTCTGAACAACTTCCCGGGTCGCTGATCAGCAGGTGGGCTCGCTCGGTGATCGTGAGCAGCATTGACAGGTGCGGATCGTCTTGGAGTTCGCGCAATGCGGCCTGCCAATCGACGCCGAGGGCAGCCAAGGAGGTGCCTGCTGTCGCGAACATCCGGGTGAGGTCGGAGAAAAGGACCAGCCGGGTGGCGTGCTTGGTGGCGTAGAGGTCCGCGCTGCCAAGGACCTGCTGCGCGTCGGCGCTGACTGCTTCACGCGGGATGGTGGCGGGAGCGACGGCCACGGCCGCTTCGGCGAGACTGCCGTCGCCGGGCCAGTCCAGGGCGAAGACCAGCCAGTACGGTGGACTTGCCAGCTCGTCGGCGTGGCTTGGCTGTGCTAAAGGCTTGGGCTGCATGATGGCCGCCTTTGGGTCGGATGCGTTTCATGATGCTGGCGGGGTGTGACAACTGGTGTGGCTAGTGCTCGGCTTCGAGTTCGCGAGCTCGTTCGAGCATTGCGGCCGCTGATCACATCTCCGGTTTCGGCGGCTGCAAGATCGCATCGCGATGGCTGGCCTGCCAGGCGGGTCAGGAGTCGGCAGTAACGATGCGCTCGTCGAGGTGCTCTCGGACTTGGCGGCGTTCATGGGCGAGTTCGGAGATCCAATCGGGTGTTGTGTAGTCGAGCGCTCCGGGTTGGAGGTTGAGCTGTGCTCGCTCGTCCTCGCTGACTAACGGCTCGGCTGAGCGGAGCGGTTCAAGCCGCTGGACGGGATGTCGGCGGCGAAGATCGGAGTCGGCGGCGACCGCGAGGCGGCAGAGCTGGTCGCTGCGGGCGAGTTCGGGTGCGGGCCTGGTGCCCTCTGCTGGGTCCGCAGGTCTGGCCGGGCGGGTGAACGCGATCACGGCGTTCTTGTCGGTGCCGCGCGTCATCGCGACGCACAGCCACTGCCGGTCCTCGGCGCCGGTGAGCAACGACAAGCCGACGCGCACGGTGCGGCCCTGGGCGCAGTGACCAGTGACGGCGTAGGCCAAGTCGGCGGTGTCGTAGCCGGCATAGAGAAAGGTGCGGGCGGTCCAGCGGCGGGCACCGGTCTTCGGGTCGCAGTAGAGTGCTCGGCGGACTACGGCCGCGCCGTCGCGGATGGCCTCGATGCGCAAGGTGTCGCCGTTGGCCAGGGCGCGGCCTCGCAGACCGGCTGCAAGTTCGTGGTTGTTCTCCCGGCAGATGATGAGATCGCCGACCGAGGCGCGGGCACCATCGGCGAGGTGGATCTCGCGGCGCGGGTCGACCGGGCCGAGGTGGATGAGGTCGTCGCGGATGCGGCGTAAGGCTTCGCGGCAACGTTCGTGGTCGTTGATCCCGGGTGCCCTGATCGACACCATCCTGTCGAGGCTTGAGTTTGCAATTCCTGAGGACGAAGCGGACAAGAGAAGGCGGCTGCGCCGGCTCCGTCTGGATCTCGTTTAAGGATTCGCTGGAGATCTCGCGCAACTGACGATGCTCCTGCCTGAGTTGCCCGCTGCCAGCGCCGAGCGCAGAGAAGTCTTCCGCGAGGTGACGCTGCAAGAACTCGCGGAAATGGGTGCGATCTTCATGCGCAGGCCCGCGTTGCGTCCAGCTAGCGACGATATGGCAGATGTCGCCGCTCGAGTACGAGGACGCATTCTTACCGGGCGTGACATAGCCCGAGCGACTCCGCCGTCCGAAGTCGCCGAGGTAGTCGCCACGAGGTCCGTAATCCCGCGATTCGCGAGGGCGACGTGCTCGTACCTGTCGTAGGCCGGAGGCTAATAGCGCGGGTGGCGACGGGCAGCGATGTGGGGGCGTACCTGTCACCCACAGTATTTCTCATCCGGCCCGACCTGGCGACGATCGATCCCTGGTTCCTGGCCGGTTTCCTATCAAGCAGCGAAGGGGGTCACCGCGCCGCGCGAATGTCGAGCACCTTGGGCGAGAACATCCGCTTCGACCCCCGGCGGAGCAGCAGTCCGGAGAGTCGACCGGCGAGGCTGCCTACCGAACGATCAAGGACCAGACGGGTCTGAACATCAAGGTCGGCCGGACTGTCGTTCGCGAAAACGATGCCGAAGCCAACCGGAGCACCGTTTACGTCGCCGCGGTTCCCGTGGCGGCCAGCGAACTCGACGCCGATGCCATCCGGGCCAGCGAGTGGGCTGAAGCGCGCTGGCTAGCGCTCGCTGAAGCCGAAGAGCTGATGCCCGAGATGTACGGCCCGGTGAATGCTTACCTGAGCCGAGCGCTGAGGCCTCGCTAGCCGGAGACGTAGTGCTCTGAGCGCGTCTGATCAACCGCGAGCACCACGAGATCAGGAATGTCGCGGCGACGCCTGAGAGCGAGCCGGATCAGGGCAATCCGGATCGCGGCGCTGCCTCTCGTCGCGGCGAGCCGATAATTCATCCCCTGAGCCCAGCACCGAGCCCGCGCGCTGACGTCCCAGGTCATAAGCGGTCGCGTGAGTCGCCTGGCATCTGGACATGCAGGGTCGTCAGCCGGCGGGCGGCTGCGGCGACCCGCGTAGGCGGTTCGTCGTGGAGCCAGCGGCCCTCCTGGGCGCTGCCGAGACGCAGCAGGACCAGGAATCCGACGGCCGTGCCGCCGAGGAACGCACCAATAAGGATCATCAAGTCGATCATGGCGAGCCTCCTTGCTCGCTACTCAGGAAACCGTGACCAGCACAGGCAGAACGATGGCGGTAACTTTGGCAGAACGATGGCAAACAGTGATTGCCACAACGGCAGCGTTCCAGGGGTCAGGCAGTGACGACCGGCAAGGCCAAGGCACCAAATCTCGTGCTGCGCTGCGTCCGCGAGGTAGAGCGGCGCGAGTCGCGGGACGAGTTCGCGGCGGCCGTCGTTAAAGCAGGACGGCAACTGGGTGACCACCATCTGGCGTGCGACGCTCGTCTGGTCGCCCGCTGGGAAGACGGCGATGTCGAGTGCCCGCGGCCCGCCTACCAGCGCGCGTTAGCCGCACTGACCGGCCGGCCATTCGAGCAACTCGGCTTCCGCTCGCGCAATGCCATCGAAGTGCCATCGACTGACGATCTTGTCTCCGGAAGACTGACTCTCCATGTCGATGAGGAGGGTCTGGTGTGGGCGACGGTAGGCCGCAGAACGTTCCTGGCGGGCACTTCGGCTGCACTGCTCTTGCAGGCCGGTCTTGCCGAGCCCGGCGACGGGTCGTCGATAGCGGGCTTGGCCGACCCGTACGGGTTCGGCCTGTTCGCCGCCGAACGCTGGCCTGCCATGCGCCTGGCCAGGCCGTACCCTGACTACGGCATCGACTACACGGCCCTGCTTCCAGTCGCCCGCGCGGTCGAAGGCGCAACCGTGAACGTCCAGCTGCAGCAAGGCCAGCAAACCGACGATCGCGTCGTCACCACGATTAAGGATCTGCTCAGATGGGACCAGTAGGCGCAAGCCAATGCCCGCGGACTGCTTGTCGCTTCCAGCCCACGGGAGCAGACGGGCGGCGAGGCCTGTCCCTGGCTGCTGTTCGATCACAAGTACGCCTACCTGCGTGCGACCCAGGATCAGTTCGGCGGCGGGCCGTTGTCGCGGATGTTCTGCATCCCGAGCCGCGCGGTAGAAGGCTCGCCGATGTATGAGCGCCTGCTGCTCATGCTGGCAATCGCCCTCATGGAAGCAACGGAGATCAGCGTCAAGGTGTGCGACGATCCCGCCTATTCAGACGTTGAGGGCTTCGTTCTCGGCGGACCGACCCAGGCGATCATCGCCAACTGGGTGCGCGGCGAAGGGATCTGGCACGTCGACACAACTCGCCGGGCAACGGTTCTCGACGACTTCCGCGAAGCTGCGGGCTACGCGAGCGCTCATTGCGTCGTGGACGCGCCGACTCCACATGGTCGTCTTCGCGCGCTGGCTGACTACCTCGGCATAGATTGGGCCTGGCTGCAACGCCGGTGCCGTCAGCTCGCGCAAGCCGGAACCGGCGGGCTGCTGCGCCCGCGCAGTCGCCACATATCGACCGCTGGCATCGATGCTGCGTGCGCGTTCGCCGGCCAGGCGGAATGACGGTCAGAAAGAGCTGCTGATGAATCAGCCTGGCAAGCCGGTCGTTTGCGTTTTCACCCTCGGCGGCACCATCGCCATGAAACCCGCCGACGCCGGTGGCGTGGTGCCGACCCTGTCAGCCGCTGACCTGATCGCCGCGATTCCCGGCCTGGGCGCCGAGCCGCTAGAACTGGCGGTTCACGACGTGGCGAACAAGCCCGGCGCCTCGCTGTCGTTCACCGAGATCTACGACCTGGCCGACGACATCACTGCCGCACCGGCCGACCGGTGCGCTGGGGCTGTCGTAGTCCAGGGCACGGACACGATCGAAGAGACCGCCTACCTGCTAGACCTGCTCATCGCATCGGACTCGCCGGTAGTGGTGACCGGCGCGATGCGTAACCCGTCGCTAGCAGGCGCCGACGGCCCCGCCAACCTGCTCGCCTCCATCCGCGTCGCGGCCAGTCAGACCGCCCGTGGCCTGGGCACCCTCGTGGTGCTCAACGACCAGATCCACGCCGCCCGCTGGGTCGCCAAGACGCACACCGCCAGCACGGCCGCTTTCACCTCTCCGGGCTTCGGCCCGCTCGGCCAGGTCATCGAAGGCCGGGTAGACATTCCCGTCCGGCTCCGGCACCGATCTCCGGTTCTCCGACCTGACCGGCAGCGAGAGGTCATCGTCGGCCTCACGACAGTCACGCTCGGCGATGACGGCTCCCTCATCGAGGCGGCGAGCGAGATGCTAGACGGCGTGGTGGTGGCGGCTCTCGGCGTCGGCCACGTGCCGGCCGATATCGTCCCGGTGCTCGCCAAGGCCGCAGCCAATGTCCCGGTCGTTCTTAGCTCCCGGATCGGCGCCGGCCCAGTCCACCAGCAGACGTACAGCTTCACCGGCTCGGAGACCGACCTGCTCTCGCGCGGGCTGATCAGCGCTGGCTACCTGGCCCCGGTCAAGGCCCGCTTGCTGCTGCATCTGCTCATCGCCTCGGGCGCCGATATCGCCAGCATCGCCGAGACGTTCCAGTTGGCTGGCGGCATACCGCAGGACCGGGCGTGATCATCACCGCGAATCGAGGGTGCCAAAATGCGTGCGAGTGAACTGAAGACCGGCCGTACCTTCGCGGTCGCGTTTGATCACGGCGACGACTTCATGGCGGCGCTGGCGAAGTTCTGCCAGGACAACGGAGTCCGCCAGGGCTACATCCCGATGTTCCTGGCCGGCATCGCCGAGGTCGACATTGTCGGGACCTGCGAGAAACTCGATGACCCGCAGGCACCTGTCTGGACAAGGTGCATCTGACGAATGTGGAGGCCCTCGGCTGCGGTACGATCGCGCGAGGCGATGCCGACGGCATCCTGCCCCACATCCACACGTCGGTCGGGCTCAAAGAGCACTCGGCTACCGGCCACACCAGCCACCTGCTGGGGGCCCAGGTCCAGTTCCTCACCGAGATGATCATTGTCGAAGCCGAGGCGCCCATCATGACGCGCCCTCGCGATCACGCCCTCTACGACGTGCCGCTGCTGACCTTCGACCAACCCGAGGGGATTATTTCAACCTAAGAAGGCTCTGGCCTCGGCCATGAGTGCTTCACGTACCTGACCGTTTACCGACCTGGCCATAGCTCCGAGAACAGCCGTTACCGGCTCGCCGGTAGCTACCGCGATCCTTCGCGCCAGGAGGCCGAGCTGGCCGGTAGCTTCCCAGGTCGGCGGCGAGATCCAGATCTCGGGCGCTTCATCATCGTCGGTATCGTCATCGTCGCCGCGATCATGCCAGAGCTGGGCGAACAGACTCCCGGCCTGGTTATCCCAGCCCCAGACGGACAGCTCGCCCCAGCCATCGAGGTCCAAGCCGCGACGGCCGACCGCGGTGACGCCAGGTTCTGCTCGCATCGCTGGCCCTACCCGCTCTCTTCCTCCCTGCGTCAGTATGCGCCGCGATGCCGACGGAATCCACGGATCAGAGCGCTGCCTCGCGGTCGGCCGCCCGCTCGATCTGCGGTGCGGGCCGCATTTCAGGTTTCGGCGGCTGCAAGACCGCGTCGCGGTCCCGGCTTGGCCAGGCGGCTGGCCATGCCTCCCCTTCATGCTGCTGCCTGGCGCGATAGTCGTCTAGCACGATCTCATCGACCTCGGCTTGCAGGCGGTACCAGTCCCCCGCCTGGCGGGCAGAGTCGGCCAGGGCCTGATGCTTGGCCGCGAGTTCGTCGTTGCCGCGCCATTCCAGGACCTTGCTCCATGCGGGTACCGCGGCAAGGCGCCGCCACCCCTGTTAGCCCCCGTTTCCCGTACGACGACGTACCCTTCCGTACGGTTGGTGGTATACTCGCGTCATGACGACGATCAGGGCCGAGGATGTGCGGATACCGCGGCATGCCCGCGAGGCTGTCGCTCGGCATGAGCTGGTCGTAGTCGTGAATCGCGAACGGCCCGCTTTCGTCATCGTGCACCCGGACGACACGCCTGCTGCTGCTTCCCCGGTCCACCGGGGCCGACCGCTCGCCGAGGCGCTCAGCATGCTCGCCGGCGCGGCGCTGCCAGACCCAGGATTCGCCGAGGACATGGAAGCCGTACTCGCTGACGTCGGGCCGACACCAGAGGACCCGTGGGCACACTCCTAGACACCACCGTCTTCATCGAGCTCGAACGGGCCATCCGCCGTCTCCCAGCCGATCGCGCCATGACCGAAGTGAGTGCCCGGCTGAGTCGTCAGCTCGGTGCCGCCGAGGAGACCGGAATCGCCGCAATCACCGCCTCCGAACTGCTGCACGGCGTGCACCGGGCCACCGCAGACTACCGGCCCCGCCGCGAGGCATTCGTTGAGGCAGTCCTGGTCGCATTCCCGCCTATCCCTTTCGACCTCCTCGTCGCCCGCGCCCACGCCCGCCTGTGGGCCGAACTCGCCGCCACAGGAACCGACATCGGTGCCCACGACCGGCTTGTCGCCGCAACGGCAATCACCACCGGGTGGAAAGTCGCCACCGCTAACGTCCGCCACTTCGACCGCATACGCGGACTAGACGTCACCCCCGTCAGCCTCACGAACTGACAAGCAATACCCAGCGCCGGGGGACTTGCGCCCCATACGCGCCCCAAAGACGCGAGAAAATCAGCGTTTCCGCAGATCAGGCGTGCACACAGAAGTGCACTCCGGAGCCGTGTGCGCAGGTTCGAATCCTGCTGGGGGCGCACCGTCTGACCTGCGGAAACGTCCTGTTAGAGCCTTGCGGGGCTCTCTCGCGGCCACATTTGGCTATGCCATCTGACGTCGGCAAACGCCAGCGACTGAGATGTTCCACGGCCCATGCGCGGCCCAGAGATGATCACCCCGGCGCACGCCTTCTGCGACGGCCAGCTGGTCACCCGCTGAAGTCGGTTCTGCAAAGCCATCAACCGGGTTGCCCGCGTCGGCGGCACCGGTGAACGGGCTCCGGTAACCGTCCAGTAGGGCGGGAGCGAGGGCGCGGACCTGCTCGCAGAACGACACGGACGTACATGCGGCGTTGGGTGAGGTCACAACCGTCGACCTGGTCCGGGAACCGGCCTGGCGGACGCCGTCGAGCGCGGCGGGTAGGACGTCGAGGTTATCGATTCGCTTGTATCCGTCGGAGAGGCATGCTCTTGCTGCGCCTGGGCCGGTGCCTGTGGTGGGTGCGAGGCAGCGGATCGCCCAGGCCGGGGCGACGATGTCGACCTTGCGAGCCTGCTGGTCGCGCAGCAGCGCTTCGAGGTCGCGAAGGGTTACGTTGCGGGCTGCCGTGGCTGTGTCGTCGGTTCCTGTGGTCATTGGGTGCCGTCCTCTCTTGGCCGGGCTGTGGCTGGCTGGGCGGCTGGTGCCTCCCGGTGGTCAGCCCTCAGGCGCCACGGCACGCAGGACCCGCACACCGGCCGTCCCCGGGAGGGCAAGATGTTGCCCGCCGGGCCGCTTTGGAGAGGTGAGGCTGCGACGGCTCAGGCGGCGCAGCAGACGGCGGAGCGGTATTGGCTGGCGGCCCGCTGAACGGGCAAGATCTTTGCCTGACCGGGGCGAGCGAAGTCGACTTCAGGCTCGGCCTCAGCAGCCAGCACCCGGAGTGAGGCATACGGCTCTTCACCTCCGTGGAGCCCAAGGTACCCACTCGGCGCGGAGGTCCCGCGCTGGCACGCTCATACCGTCGGATTCGCTGAGACGCGCCCGGACTCGCAACTGAACCACGGACACGTTGTCAGTAGTCGGGGCGCATACTGGAGTCATGAGCGCACCACTGCCCGGTCGCCCAGCTGTCCTAGATCGTCCGGCCTGCACCCCAGCCGCGATCAGGGCAGTGCTGGCCGCCAACGCTGACCCTGAGGTGCTGGCGCGCTACGACAGCGAACTTGACGCCGCCTTCGAGCGTGCACGCCAGGAAGAGGATCTGACGGCCCTG
>DASTJM010000123.1:0-17477 GCA_035716545.1 Streptosporangiaceae bacterium | reverse complement strand
TGGGTCTGGGCAGCTTAAGTAGTTGTGTCTTCCTCAGTCAAGGGCGCTGCTTAGTTCGGCATAGCCCAGCCAGATCGCAGCGGTCGCAGGTCGTGGACCATTCAGCCAGCCGAGGTAGGTGGTTATCGCGCAGGTCCTGGCCGGCGTCGCGGATCTTGGTGCGGATATCGGTGAGAAGCGCGTCGTTGACGACTTCGCGTTTGCTGTCAGCCGATTGGTCGAGGTTGAGAACCTCGATGAGATCGGCTCGTTCGCCGGTGAGTTCCTGGTAGCCGACTGCGTAGATGTGGAGTTGATCTCGGGTGATGTCGTCGGCTTGGGCTCGTTCGGTGGACTTGAAGTCGACGATGGAGGTTTCGTTGGTGTCCAGCCGCTTGATCAGGTCGATGCGCCCGTCGACTGTGATGCCGGGTGCGACGTGGACCTGGACCTGCTGCTCGGAGTAGAGCGTGCGCGGCAACTCGGCCCGGTGTTCGGCGATGTACCGGGTAACCGCTCTGATTGCGGCCTGCCGTAGCTGGGCGCGGAGCTGCGGATAGGCGAAGGGTGCGTTGAGGTGCCGGTCGACGAGTTCCTCGGCTTCAAGTCCGGACACGATGTCGCCGCTGATTGCGCGCTTGTGGATTTCGGCCATCACGTCGTGGACAGATTTGCCGTAGCCGAGCGCTTCGTGGATCGGCGGGTTGAATCCGTACAGAAAGCGGAGCTTGAACTGGTAGGGACATTCGAAGAAATACTTGAGGTCGCTGAAGCTGAGGTTGACCTCCGGTATCTCGTGCCGGGCCCTGGGCTCGAGTCGAGCATCTGGCAGCGGCGATTCGGCGGTGAGGATGTAGGAGTTCCTGGTCGCGAAGTCGAAGAACGGTGACCGGGCTCGGTACATCTGCGAATCGCCGGGCGAGTAGGTGAGTGCCAGGTATTTCTGTGCCCTGGTGACCGCCACGTAGAACAGGCGGATTTCATCGGCCTCGGTTCCCCGGTACCGGTCAGCGTCCGGCACGGCCGCTTGCGGCATGACGTGGAAGACGTTCAGCCCGCCTTGCCGCTTAGACGGGAACCTGTTCTTGCGCATCGCGGGCACGAACACCGCCGGCCATTGCATGCCTTTGGCCTGGTGGACGGTGGCTATGGTGACCGCGTCGGGCGTCGCGTAGCCGACGTCGGCGTCGCTTTCGGCGTAGTAGTCGGGAGCCTGGTAGGTCAGCCAGTTCACGAAGCCCTCGTATTTACGCTGCGGCTCGGACTGGAAGTAGATCTGCTCGAAATCGGAGATCGCCTGGCTGAACTTGCCCAGGTTGTAGAAGACCAGTTCGCCGCGCGTCGTGCCGTCGGCCGAGGGGATCGTTTCCTCCCGGATCTTCAGCGCCTCCAGGAAACGCAGGTAGGTGCGCTGGATATTAAATGTTCCCCAGCGCTCGCCGGGCTTCCAGACTCGGGCCTCCTTGAGGACCGCGATGCCTAGGGCGAGCGCCTCGGGGGTCAGCCCGAGGTCGGCCGCCAGCCATGCGCCGGTGAGTTCCGACTCGGTCACTTGCTGCATGATGAACTGGAAGCACTTGACGCATGCCTGCACTTCAGGCGCATCGAAGAGCCGGGCCAGTCCTTTGATGACGTACGGGATCTCTCGGCGTTTCATCTCCTCGACCAGCGGGCCGGCGTCCTTGCTGACGCTGCGGAAGAGCACGGCGCAGTCGGACCAGGACACGCCGCGGACCTCGCCGTTGGCCTCGTCGAGGAACGGCATCCCGCGGAGCCGTGCGATGCGGTCGCAGACCCAGGCTGCTTCCTCATCGGCGTCATCGAAGGTCAGGGCGAGCATGTCGCCCCGGTCGAACGTCTGGTGCCCGGCGGCGACCATGTTCTTGTCGAGTCGCTGGCCTGCGTTCATCTCGGCGACAGCCTTGCCGAGCGCGACGATCCCGGCGGTAGAACGGAAGTTGTCATCAAGCGTTACCCGCTGGACACCCTCGCGGCGGTCGATGAACGTAAGAATGTTGGCGACGGCGCTGCCTCGCCACTGGTAGATGGTCTGGTCGTCATCGCCGACGACGCATAGGTTGGCGCCGAAGCGGCACAGCTTCTCGATCAGCTCTTCCTGGACCGGGTTGGTGTCCTGATACTCATCGACCACGACGTAGCGCACATGGTCTCGGACGTGGCGCACCAACGCGCCCGCCATGTCGTCGTCCGGATCGCAGGCGAGCAGATCAGCGACCGAGCGGAGCAGCTCGGTGTAATCGAAATAGCGAGACTTGTGAAGCAGCGTCCGGTAGGCGCCAAGGTTGACGGCCAATTCAGCCGGGAGCAGGCTCGAATCGACGTCATCTTCGCGCAAGATGTTAATGACCTGCATGTACAGGCGGGAATCGACATACCGCCGCAGGCGCCGTTTCTTCCCGTTAACCACAACGCCCGTGAGGGTGAGGCCGCTCTCGCGGCTGTGTCGGTCGATCAGCAGCCTGGTCTGGATGTCGTCGATCACGCCGTACTTGAAGGTCTCGGCAACGTGCGTCTGGAGCGCGTCCAGCGCGTAGCCATGCATGGTGCCGATGAATAGTTCGGCCAGGCCGATCACGTTGCCGAACGTGTCGGCGACCAAGTTGGTCACCCGCTCCTTAAGCTCGGCCGCGGCCTTCTCAGTGAATGTGAACGCCACGATGTTCTGCGGCTCGACCTCCGGCCGGCGCAAGATCTCAATGATGCGTTGGGAGATGACCTGGGTCTTGCCGGACCCGGCGCAGGCCACGATCAGCAGCGGATCATCGATCGTCTCAATCGCTGCTTGTTGCGCGGGCGTGTACTTCACCGCATCCCCCTATGCGTCGTAGACCTGAAGAACCTCATCCCCGTAGTGATTGATCACCTTGACCGCGATCCTGCCGGTCGATGGCCTCTCGAAGGGGCGCGACCTGGTTGAGTACAGCGACTCCCACGCGGCTTCGTCGATGTCGGCCTTGAGTGCGCGCTTCAGACGGGCGTACGGGTCATTGGTGCCGGTGAAGTAACAGTGCCTGACGAAGAACGATTCGCCGTCATAGTCGGTGTCTATCATCCATAGCGCGATCTCGCCGGTTCCGCTTGAGCGGATCTCACCAGTCGTGGGGTTGTAGACATCTACCCCGCGGATCTCCACAACCACCCCTTGCGGCGTCTGCTCGATCGCGACATCTGGCTCGCCGAACACCATGAACAAGTTCGCGCTGCCGGTCTTCTTCAGCAGCACATCACCCATCGCCAAATCGGAATTCATCCGCACGAGCAGGATCGGCACCTTGCCCAGCCTTCGCTCCTCCTGCACCGTCGCGAAACTCGTCCCGTCGCTCGGCGCGAACTCTTCCGTCGCCTTTACGGCCTGCGGATCGAAGGCGAAGGCGCAAACCAGCAGCAGGTCAAACCCCAGGCCCCGCGTCGCATCTCTGGCCGCATGCCTGATCCACTCGGCATCCACGGTCCCGAACTGAGGACCAATGCTCACCGCGATCCGCTGCGGCGTTCCTGCCTCGCCGTTTCTCCGACTGCCTTCCGCCTGGATGAACTTGCCAGGGAACGGGCTGAGCATCTCGAACTCCAGTCGTTCCTTCTTCCGGCCGTTCTGCACCCCCGCCTTAAGCAGGTTATCGAGGATCGTCCGCGTGAACGTGGACCCGTCCGTAGCATCCGCGGCCTTCTCCGAGACGGGTCGTTCCGGGGAGATCGTCGTATGCGGTGAGAGGCTCTCGACGGTAAACCGACCGGCCACCCGTACCTTGCGGGTGTCCTCATAAGGTCGGTCGTACAAGATCTCGGTTTCCGCGTTCTTCGCGATCGCCGCGTCGATTTGAGCCCGAGACTTGCCTTCTCCGATCTCCGGGTTAACGGTTATCGATTTCAAGCTTATCCGGGTGATACGTTCGTAGACAAACCCCTTGCGAATGCTGCCTGAACTACTAGGGTCGTAGCTGACTATTCGCCCGGTGATTTCTGCTTCTTTTTGCTGGCCGTCGCGAGAGTCAAGAAGAAGGTAGTAGGGGTACCGCGCAGACATTACGCGCTGTCTGGCCAGTGCTAGGGCTACTCTGGAGGTATCGGCAGTAATCCAGCGTCGGCCCCATTGTTCAGCTGAAAAAGCCGTCGTGCCTGATCCGCACGTTGGGTCGAGAACCAGGTCGCCCGGATCGGTCGTCATAAGCAAGCAGCGCTCGACGACCTTAGGACTCGTCTGAACCACGTAGATTTTGTCGCCCGGTCTACCTGCAATAACGGTGTCCGTCCACATAGAAGTGTATGGCATACCCTGAAAGTCGTCCAAATACCTGACGTACGCTAGAGAACTACGCCTTGCCACAAGCCGGCCAGCGAGCGCGAGCTTCTTCATTCCTGCTTCGTTTGTGGACCATCTCCGCTGGAGTGGTGGCAAGAACTGCTTGCCATTAAGTTCTACTGGAAACCAAGAAGCTGCTCCTTCGCCTTTCGCGCGACCAACGCTCTGGCTCGTGAGATCGCCGAGGCGGTAGGGCCTGCCCGCTAGCCCGCGGGCTGATGCGTCAGTTGCAGAAAGCCGGGTGCCATCTGGCAATTCGACGAATCTGTATTCATCCCCGCCGATTCCGCCTACCTCCTTTATCCTGTACAAGGCTCGGTACTTAGTTTGCTCTGAATCACGGCCGTACCAAAGCAGGTAGTCGCAGACGGCGGGCACATAATTTCCAGTTGCGCCAGATGTTTTGGCAAAAGCTATTTGGCTTATGAAATTTCGCGATCCGAAGACCTCGTCCAGTAGGCATCGGACAATGTGTGTATTCTCGTCGCCGATCTGAACGAAGACTGACCCAGTATCGGACAGGAGATCGCGCGCTGCGGTCAATCGATCACGCAAATACGCCAGGTATGAGTTTATCCCCTTCTCCCAGGTATCCCGGAACGCTTGAATCTGCTCTACTTCTCGCGTGACATGATCAACTTTCCCGTCCGTGACATTTGTTGAATCGGTCGAGGCCTGCCAATTTGACTTGAAGTCGATGCCGTAGGGCGGGTCGATGTAGATCATCTGGACCTTGCCGCGCAGGTTTTCCTTCTCGGCTAGTGAGGCCATGACCTGCAGGGAGTCGCCGAGGATCATGCGGTTGGACCAGTTGGCTTCGTGCTGGTAGTACTCGACTGCCTCGTAGCCGGACAGCCCGTCGAAGTCTGCGAACAGGTCGAGTTGCTCCTGGCCATTGGACCGGCGCAGGTTCTCGATGATGACCTGCGGGACGATCTTTTCCTGGATGTAGATAGGCGGGGCATCGACGACCAGGTCCTCGCCGTTCTGCTCGTCCTTGCCCTTCCAGACAAGCTGCGGGTCGAGCGATGAGTCGCGTGGCCAGCGCAGCTGCGCGGGGGTCGCGACGCTCTCGTCGAGCAGCTCCTCGGAGTCGGCGGTGGGGATGTTGAGCCGCTTATCGTCGTGCCGGATCGCGTCGACAGGGACCGGGCCTGCTGACGGCTTGGTTCTCGGGGCCACGGTCAGTCCTCTCTTTTCCAGATCTCGACAGCGACCATCACAGGTTCACCACCTGGGCGGGCGGATTGATGGCTTGGAGCGCTGTGATCGCGAACTCAAGGTCATGGCGGAACCGGGCCGGGTCCCTCAGTTCGCAGTAGTTCCACAGCCCGAAGCCGCCGTGGTTGTTGACCGCTTGCACCCACAGATTCCGGGTGGTTTCCGCCTTCTCTTTGGTCTGGCTCGGCGGCTTATGGCCTCCGGAGACCTCGACGATCAGGGTCCGGGTTTCGCGCTCATCGTCCGCCGGCTTGAGCCTGACCAGGAAGTCTGGCAGGTACTGGCGGTTGCGACCTTCGAACGCGTAAGGGATCGCGAATCCGAGGTGGTCGTTCTTGACGTAGGCCGCGACCTGGGGCATTACCTCGAGATGGCGGGCGACAGCTTCTTCCCAGGTGTTGCCGTGCGGGCCGTCCAGTACAACGAAGTTCACATGGCACCGCCGCTCAGAGGTCAGGTAGACCTCCTTGGTGGTAAAGAAATCGACGTCAGCGGTGCTGCCAGTCTCGCCTTGAGGCCGCAGCACGGGGCGGAGTATTTCCGTTCTATCGCCTTTTTGGGAACTGATCGATTCGTAGAAGATCCGCTTCGCGGCCTCCTCGCCGTGCGTGGCCATCAGCAGCAACCCTGGGAATCCCTCCGCCTCGCAGATGAGGCACTCGGTCAGCCAGGCCTTGGTGATGCGCAGGACCTGCGGGAAGTACCAGGGCTTGGGGTCCTGGCCCTGAGTGAGCAGATCCATCACGCGGCCAGCCAGGCGGAAGGCAATCTCCTGTTCCCTGATTTTCCGCAGGTCTTCCAGCGTGTGGATGCCTGGCATCCCGATAAGGCCGCTGACCACGGTCTCGGTGGGCACCTTCGCGCCGAGCACCATGCGGCTCTCGCTGGTGAATTGGGCCCACAATTCTTCGTCTGGCAGTTCGATGCGATAGCCGATCAGCTTGGGGAAGGTGATCTGGGCGGCCGCGCGGTCGGGGTCGGCGTGCACCCGCCGGTTAGGTTTCATGGTCACGTCACGGGTCTTAGCGACCGTGGGGATGAACTGGAATGGCACCCCGTACACGTCGGCGTACTCGGGGGTGAAGAACCCGTTCTCGTCAGCTGCGTACGACCGGCGTCGCAGCCCCCGGCCTACGACCTGCTCGCAGAGGAGTTGGGTGCCGAAGGCCCGCACGCCCAGGATGTGGGACACGGTGTTGGCGTCCCAGCCTTCGGTCAGCATGGAGACGCTGACCACGCACCGAACTGGCTCGCCGAGCTTGCCTTTCTTGCCGACCGTGTTCATGACCTCGCGCAAGATCTGCGCGTCATCGATGTCGTCTGCCGACCTGCCGGGAAACCTATGCAGATAGTCGGTCGTGAACTCCTCGATCTCGGCCGCCGCGATCCGCTTGAACTCCGGCGATAGCGCCTCGCCCGACTCAAGCTGCCCGGAGTCGACGAGGATGGTGCGCGGGCGGTGGAGCCAGGCACCATCGCGCACGTTGGAGAACAGCGGCAGTTCCCCCAACACGGGGACGGTCTTACCGCTGGAGCCGATGGGTTTGTTCCAGCCGGCGATGTAGTCGTAGACCATCTTGGAGACCGTCGTGTTGTTGCACACCACGATGAAGACCGGCGGCGGCTCACCCTCCGTGGCGGCCTGCGATCCATCCCACTGGGCGAAGGCCTTCTCGTAGGAGCTGTAGAGACTGTGCAGCGCGCCATCGAGCACCGGCGGCAGGTTATCGGGCGATACGGTGCCTTCCTTACGGCTCTTCTTCGGTAGCTCCGGACCGATGCTCGGCCATAGATTGAGAAAGGTGACGTCCGGCGAGCCCGCGTTGTTGTCGTCCACTGGCACCCGGGGAATCTTGACGATGCCCGATTCGATCGCCTCGACCAGCGCGAAGTCGCTCACCACCCACGGAAACAGCGTCCCTTCCTGGTAGCCCGAGCCGGACAGGAACGATGGCGTGGCTGACAGGTCGTAGATTGTCTTCACGCCGAGTTTCTCGGCGATGGCGCGCAAGCCAGTGAACCACACTCTGGCGGCCTTGGAATTGGCCTTGGCCTCTGCCTTTTCCTCACTCGTCAGAACGGCACCAGCCACGTCGGCTTCAGGATGATCGAACCGGCCCTTATAACAGTGGTGTGCTTCGTCGTTGAACACCACGATCTCGGACGTGCCGCCCAGGTCTCGGCAGACCCGGCTCACCATCTGGCTCCACGACTCCAGGAACGGGCTCTGGGCGTTCGCATAGCCGGCGAGCAGGTCCTTGGTCGTCTTCGAGATCCCCTGTCCCTGCTTGGTCTCCCGGCGCTGCAGCGCGTGGAAGTTCGTGATCACTATCCTCGCCTGCGACAGGTCACCGCTCAGGTCGGCGGGGACCAGGTCACGCAGCTTGTAGTAGTTCTCGTCGTGCTCGGGGCGAAGCACCCGCAACCGGTCCTTGATCGTCAGCCCGGGCGCCACCACCAGGAACCGCTTGGCGAACCGGGCGTCTTGCGGGCTCGCGACCTTGTTCAGCGTCTGCCAGGCGATCAGCATTGCCATCACCACTGTCTTGCCGCTGCCCGTGGCCATCTTCAGCGCGACCCGGTTCAATTTGGCGTTGTGCTCCTCGTTCCTGGCGTCCAGGCCGTTCCGGATCCAGGCGTCGCCTGCCTTCTGCGCCGCCTCGGCGAGGTAGATGGCGGTCTCGGCCGCCTCAAGCTGGCAGAAAAGTACCGGATTGTCGCGCTCGGGATCGGTCCAGTACTCCAGCAGTCGCCGTGTAGTGGGCGTGACGTCCGGCCGGCCCAGGTCGCGCCAGCGCGTCACCCGAGCCCGGATCTCGTTGACGAACTGGTTCTTCTCGATCTGATCCGCGGTCAGCTCGGCGAACTCGAGTTGCTGCTGTGTGCCGCGCTTGCGCGGACGAGGCACCGGAACGAAATACGAACTCGGCCGCCTGCCCTCGACTACCCGGTCCGTGATGCCGTCGTTATCGAACGCGAAGTGCCTGGCAGGAGCGCGGTACGGCGAGTTGATGATTGGGTTGCTGATGACACGATCCGTCACCTATTACCCCCCATGCTTACGACACGACCCACAAAGCGTAGCGCCCCGAGCCGCCCGTAGACGCGACGAAATGCGCTGTCGGCGTTAATTACACGCACTAGGCTAGACGGTCAGGTTGGGTATGGTTACCGCTCAGACACGGCGCTTAACGTCGTGAAGGCATTCGCAGCCATGATCGGCGCAAGGTGGCTGTCTGGCCAAGGATCGGCTTTTACGGCATAGAGACGGTAGCGCGCTTTGGTGATCTGGCCGTCAGCGTATGGGCGATCACGTAAAGATCCACGGCCCGAGGCGGGCCACCCTCGGACTAGGAGTTGCCCGCTGTTCATGGTGGCGTCGGGCACGTCCGGTCAATGGCGCTCGGCAGCGAACGTGCCTACACGACGTAGTAGCCAAGTCCCTGAATCCTGGTCACAAGACCTTCCGCTTCGAGCAACCTGAGTGACTTAGCGGCTGTCTGCCGTGCTGTGCCGTGAGCCTGACTCAAGGTGGTGATGGACGGCACGGGCATACCCGATCTCAGCTTGCCGCTGGTTATCTGCTCGCGTACCTCGTCAGCGATGCGGACGTACACCCGTGGGTCTGGCATGGACCCAGAAATACCCGACCGCTCGCAACCGCTATCGCTCGCTCTCGTGACTACTCGACAATGGTCGACTACTATCGACAACAGAAGCACGACCCGCGCGGGCCTACGCAACAGCTGTCCCTGACCGAGAGACGAGGTTCGGCTATGTCAGATCATCCTGCAAGTCCCAGCGGCGGCAAGGCGGTGCGCTCGCTGCACCCTGCGTCCGGGCTGCCAGCCACGCCCGGTATCCGCGTGTCCGTGGCGCTCGCGCTGCTCGGGCCAATCAACCCGTGGTTAGACGACCTGACTACGCACGTGCTAGGTGGCATCCAGCCGATGCATGACCTTGAGTCCGACCCCCGGTATGTCATCGGCAGGCTGCACCAGGCGCTTACGTCGCTGCTCACCAGCGAGATACCGCCGATGGATGAGACGTCAAGGTTGCTCAGCGAGGCCATCGATGACGCCCTTACGTGCCGGCGCACCACATGCACGACATGCGTTCCGGAGCGCATGTGCGCCGCGTGCCGGCGCGACTGGCGGAAAGCTGACGAATACGAAACGCTTTTCGGGCAGCTTGGACTGATAGCGGATTCGCCCGAATGAATGACGATGCCGAGGTAGACCGTCGCAGCGTTAAGCATGCCTATCTGCAGGTTGCCGATTCGATAGCCGCTGCAGGGGCACATTTGTTGCTCCCGAACACAGGAGTCAATCCCATGTGTGACGACCGGGGCGCGCCGGCCTTCCCCAGCCTGAAGCTGGCCAGGGCCATTAATACCCTCCAGGCTCTCGATGACGCGATCGCTTACCGGCTGGCGCGTAGCTATTCACCAAGCGTCAGCGGTGTGATGTGATCCTGGCGGTTTGCGGGTCAGGCTGGTTCGAGTCCTGGCGGGAGCCACGCCCGGCCGTTGAACAGGTCCCGGAGGGCGTCGAGTTTGCTGATGTTCCACTAGCTGGCGGTGGACAGGCAGGACTGGACGAGGGCGAAGCCGGCGAGTCCCTGGAGGGTCCGCCAGCAGCCTCCGGAGCCGCGCTGCTGGACTTTGGCGGGCCGGATTGTCCGCTCGGCTTCGTTGCTGGTGAAAATGTCCAGGTCCGGGCGGGTGGCGAAGCGCAGGATCATGTCCTCGTAGTCGCGGAACCGGCGGGCGAGGCGGCGGGCGTCCTTCGCTGTGGCGGTGCGCCGGTACAGGCTGGCGGCCAGGCCGGCGGTGGCGAGGTTCCGGTAGCGGGTGACCAGGTCGTCCAGGACCGCGGGATCCAGGGTGGCCTGCCCGGCGGCGCGGGCGGCAGCGGCAGCGTCGCGGGCGGCGATCAGCAGGGCGGCCATCTGGCTGGCCCATTCCTGCGTGCCGGGCTCGAAGTCGTACAGGCCCTTCAGATCCCGGAGCAGGTGAGCTCCGCACCAGGCGTGCAGGGCGCTGGTCAGGTGCGAGTAGCCGGCGTAGCCGTCACGGACGATGATCCCCTCATAGCCGGGGAGCACCTGGCCTGAGTCGATCGCGCCGGCGGACCGGTCACCGTCATGCATGCGGCTCAGGTACCGGGTGCAGGCCAGGTGCAGGTACCGGGTACCGCCGGCGACCCGGACCGGGGTCTCGCCGGCGTGGACGGCCGGCGCGGATCGCAGCAGCTCCCGGACCCGGTCCATGAACCCCGGGGAGTCCGCCAGGGCGGCCGCCCTGCCGCGGATCCCGGCCATCCACCCGGTGGAGACGGCGATGCCGGCGAGCTGGCACAGCACCAGGGTGGCCCGGTGGATGTGATTTGATGGCCGCTGACCAGGTTCGCGGCCTGCGCGGACACCTCCGGCCCGTAGCTGGCCCGTGCCCGGACATGCGCTGCGGGCGGCGGACGCATCCGCTCCTACCTGGCCACCCCACGCAGCCACGGCCACCACCCGCTCGCCGCCACCCGCGACGCCCTCACCGGCAACTGCTGGACGCCACCCCGCCCAGCATGATCAAATGGCCAGCACCCCTGACTGGTTACCATCGCAGAGCCCGCGCTGGTGCGAGACGGATACCAGAAGACAGATCACCTGGCCAGGCCAAGACCCTTTCTTTTGGTAACTGGGATGAGAGGCTATACAGATAGCGGAGTTATCGGAATGCCCTCGGAAGGAACCGCTGAAAAGGGCTCAGCTATTCTAGACAGCTTGTCGCGGTCGTTCGCCGCGCATCTGGAGCTTCTTCGTTAACTCCGCGTATCACTGTCTGGCGCGGCGAGCATCCACGACCGGATGGGCCGTTGGGCGTGCCAGAAGGTGTGCGTTCCGCCGGCTGTCACGGTCAGGCGGAAATCCTGCCGTGGCGGTGAGCCGAGAGCGATCCAGTCACGGCGGGCTTGCTCTAGGGCATCCCACAGCATGCGCGGGCCGTGCTGGCATACGACAAGCTGACCGGCCGGGCTGATGGTCTGCATGGCCCATGACCCGTCAGCACCAAGCAGCCAGAATTGCTCAGGCTGATCATGAGGGGTGTAACCGAGACTTTGAGCAGGGACCAGAAGCGCAGCGAAGAACGCGAATGACGGCTCGTCCAGCACGGTCCCCGCGAACTCGGTTTGACGTTCGCTGCACTCGTCTCTCTCAACGGCATGCAGCAGGGAAATCGGCGCGCGTCGCCGGATTGCCCTGATCGGCATGAAGCCGCCGTACTCGGCCAGGAAGTGACCTTCGGCCTGGTCTCCGTGCACGCTCAGCGAGACGAGCGCTCCTCCGCCCAGCTCGCGGTACAGGTTGGCGAGAATGCGCCCGCCGTCGCCGATCTGGGTTATCCATGCGTGCGGAATCGACGGCACGGCCACCGTCGAGATTAGCCGGGCGTACGGTGCATTGTCCGGGTAGCCGGCCATGCCGTCATACGCGGCTAGATGTGGCGCATAACCGATCGAGCGGAGGCGCTCCCTGGCCGTCTCGACAAGCTCGCGATCGATGTCGATACTGGTCACCAGCTCTGAGCCGAGGCGGCTGCACAGCAGGGCAGCGTTGTAGCCGGTGCCGGTGCCGACCTCAAGGACGCTCATCCCGTCCTGAACTTCGAGTGCTTCGAGCATCAGCGCCATAAGGCCAGGCGAGGTTGAGGAGCTTGTCGGAACCCCGTCATCATCGATCTGCGTGAACAATACATCGTCGGTATATACCGAGCGGAGCCAGTAACCATAGGCATCTTGATCTTTACGGTCTATGCGCTCGAATCCTTGCGCGTGATCACGTTCGCTAAAGAAGCTAGGCACGAAGTCGCCGCGCGGAACGCTGCTAAATGCTTCTACCCAAGCTGGCGACCGGAGATTACCCTCCGCCGCTAGCTGCGCCACGAGAGCTGCGCGCAGCTCTGCCACGCGCGACGAGCGAAGCCGCGAATCGCTGCCGCTAGTCATATCTCGCCTCGGCCCTCAAGCGCGTCCGCGATTGCTGCGGCGATCGGCAGGCCCGTCTTGTCCTCGATCCACGCCCACTGGCCATTGGGATTAATTTCGAGGAATACCCAGTCACCGGACGAAGTAACCAGGAAGTCGAGCGCACCGAACCGCAAGCCGAGTTTGCTCATCAGAGTTAAGATCTCCTGTCCGACTGCCTCGGGAACTTCGATGACCTCATATGTCAGTGCCAAGTAATCCGAGCGCCAGTCGATACGAGCGGCCTCGGACCCCGCATGGATCGCGCTGGCGAAAAATTGGCCGTCCACGGCGGCTACTCGGACGGCATGAGTGTGCTCGACCCATTCTTGGAACAAATGCGCCGTGAGCCTGATCGAAGGATCGGAAAGTTCCCCCGGCCCGACCGGGCTGGCGTAAATGAGCTGTCTTCGCCCGTCACTCTCGAAGGATGACGAGGCGAGCGGCTTGTAAATTACCTGGCCCACCGACTCTGCGAAGTTCGCGGCGTAAGCCGGGTCGCTGGTCACTATGGTCCTGGGTGCATTGAGACCTGCCTGAACGGCCGCGTCAAGCTGCACTGGCTTGAACTCTGCGGCCGCTATTCGTGCTGGGTGATTGAGCCAGCAGTTCATGGCCGAAAGAATTCCTCCCAGGCCCATGCGCGCCTCCGCGCTCGCCCAGCGCCGCTCGGCCTCGGACATCCCTTGCGGAAATTGGAAGACTGTTGGCCTCCGATTGTATATCCCGGTCACATCGCCGAGGCAAAGCTCCCGGCTAGAAGTCGCTATAGTGCCGAGCCAGCCGGCGTCACCCAGCTTTGCGGATAGGGAAACGCTAAGCGGGAAGTCCGCGGAATCGAAACGAAACACCGGGACTTTCCTGGAATTAAGTTCCGCAATGACATGATCCGCCGTGGGGTCGAACCACTGAGTATGAATCAGAACTACCATAAAACGATCTGCCCGGACTAGTTTCTACTTGTCCTGCTCGTAGTCCGTGTCGGAATCCGAAGTCTTCCGATCGTGAACGTTGGTCGTGGTACTCGTCTGGTTGTTCGTATGCTTGAATACGGGCACGCTTCGAGGCCCGTCACCCGTCATAGCGATCTGGGCCGCATCGTCCAATCGAACCGACGCCAGATCCAGGTCGCAGTTCGCGCCTGGATCAGGGTCAACGAGATAGCGAAGCCCGAAGGGCCCGCCGCCCTTAACGGGCTCGGTGGTCGCCAAATGACCGTAGCCAGTCGGTGCGCTTAAGGGAAACATGTCCTCCGGTCGCCAGAGAGCGCGTGAAGTCATGCGGCTGCACATCCCTTCTTAATGTCCCGCCGTGGAATCGGCTCACTCCCCAAGCCTACGCCTGGCTGCCGGACTCAATCCAGCCGCAGATTCGCCTAAGTTAGCGTCGCGTATACCTGACGCAGATACCCGCTGTGTACCTGTTGCCGCGCAAGACACTGACCTAAGATCCGCGCGAGACCCGGGTGTTCGCTTCAATCAAGTGATCTTCGAGGGCTGGTTGCTCTGCTTGCTGCAGCATCTGGGCAAAGGTCGGGGGCACAGCGGTGTCGTCGAGGTTCCTGGGCGGGCGGTCCCAGCGGGCGAAGTCGGAGACGTCCATGCCTGCCATCCGTCCTGCGGCTATCGTCGCGTCGCGTTGCAGGGCCACAATCTGGCCGGCTGGCGAGTTGCTTATAGGGAATCGGCTCGCGACACCTTCGATTCGCTCGATGACGGGTCCCAGGTCCGGCCGAGCCTGGCGCAGGGCTTCTTTTATAGCTCGGCCCGTCTGTTCGGTTTGTTGCCCTTCCGCCGCGTAGCGGGCGAGATGACGGCTGGCTAGCCTGCCGGTTACCTCCTGCAATGGCACGGGAGTGGTCAGTAATTCGATGCGGGATACCTCAAGCTTCTCGCCGAGGTCGTCGGCTCGCCGAATCCTGGTCGTCCACCCGAGTGCGCTGATGACCTCGGCACCTGGACTGCCGGTTACTAGGAGGGTGAGGTGAGCGCCGTTCCGCCAGTCTTTCTGCGGACGCGTGGTCGTCCAGCTCCACTCTTCCTGCCGGCTGGTACGAACGGCCTCCGTCCACGAGATGTGGTCGGCTTCGGCTTGATTGCACCGGATGATCGCCACCATAGAGCGAGTATCGGCCACGAGAACCAGGGCCGGCGCTCGTTGCGAGGCGGGTTCTGCGTCTCATCGCTTACGACGGCTAGCTCAACACCGTCTGCTCTCGCCGCACAGTCCTGGAGCACCAGTCGGCACATCGCATCAGTCAGCGCTGAACATGGCCAGTACGTTCCGCGAGGGCCCGGCTGTCGCGGCGGTTGATGTTCCCGAAGCGTGCGCTGGACAGATGGGGTATGTTTTTGTTCAACAGCATGGAGGTGCGGGATGTCTGTGGCGAGTGAGTTTGAGCGTGCTGAGCAGGTTGTTGCTGATGTGGTGTTGCTGGGGGAGATCGCGGCGGGCCGGCTGGATTCGGAGGGTGTGAGAGAGGCGGCGGGGGTGTTGCTGGAGCACCGGCGCAGTGAGCTGCCGGGGGTGTCGGTGGCGGTGGCGGCGCGGTTGCTGGGTGTGTCGCGGACGACGGTTGAGGCGTGGCGGGCTGACGGGGTGCTGGTTCCGGCCTTGTCGCGGCGGCGCCGGCATGAGGTGACGGTCGGCAGCGTGGTGCGGGTGCGGTCGCTGGTGGAGGAACTGCGCCGGCTGGACCGGGTTCGTGATCTGCGGGATTACGTGTGGTGGTCGGCTCAGGACAGCGCTGATTACGCCGATGGCAGGCTGGGTGAGGCTCTGGCGGAGCTGCGGGCACGCGAGGTGGGCGAGGAGATCGCGCCATCGGCGGGGGACCTGGATTGGGCGCGCCGGGAGCTGGCTGGCGAGGTAGGTCACGGGATTTGACGGTTGCCGTCGTGCCGACGAGGCTGGCTGAGCGCCAGATCGCGGATCTGCGGGGCAAGCCGCGCGCGTCGCTGCTGTTAGCTGTCGATGACAGCCGGCGTCGTGGCTGCGCGGGCCGCGCAGGGCGCCGCTCGCGTGGCCAGCGTGGATCTGTCAACCTTCCGCGCTGTCTTTATCGGCATTTGGGTAAGGTCCGGCCAAGTGCTAGCGTTGATAGCAGTGGGAGGTGGGTGTGGTGGTGGCGGTGAGTATCCGGGGTCTGGATGACCGGGTCAAGGAGCGGATTCGGCTGCGGGCGGCTCGGCATGGCCGGTCGATGGAGGCGGAGATGCGAGCGATTTTGACTGACGCGGTTAGCGAGCCTGGGGAGGATCGTGGGCTGTTCGGGGCGTTGCTGGAGCGGTTCGGGACGCTGGGCGGGGTGGAGCTGGAGATTCCGGCGCGTGCGGCGCGGCCGCGTGCGGCTGATGTTGGCTGATGATTGTCGTTGACACGAATGTCGTGTCGGAGCTGATGCGGCCTTCGCCTTCTGGCCGGGTGCGGGACTGGATCCAGAGCCAGCCTGGCCGGGATTTGTACACCTCTGCGGTTACGGTCGCAGAAGTCTTGTACGGCATCGAGCGGCTGCCGCAGGGTCGGCGGCAGGCCGAGCTGCGGTCCGTGGCAACTGAGCTGTTCGATGGGTTCGCGGATCAGGTGCTGACTTTTGACGCTGCGGCAGCGGTGCAGTACTCGCTGATTGTGAGCCGCCGTGACCGGTCTGGCTTGCCGATCGACGGTTTCGATGCTCAGATCGCGGCGATCTGCCTGGCGAGCGGCGCCGCGCTGGCGACGCGAAACGTCGCCGATTTCCGGGAGACGGGAATCGACGTGATCAATCCGTGGGACGGTCAGGATTGACCCGCCTCGCGTCTCAGGTCGCGCGGCCGTGCCATATTCCTGCGGCCCGCGTCAGCCCGGATGCATCAGCAGACAGGCGAACCCGATCTGTATCAGATTCAGCAGAAGGCCCTGGTGACCAGCCCGGCTACAGAACAGCCATTCTGCCAGCGCAAGCGGAGTGAACGGCGGGGAAATGTCCAGTCAGATGTCGGGTTGACTGGCCGAAGGGGAGTCGGCACGCTGTTACGCAAGCGCTGGCTCGTACATTCTGGCTCAAAACTTTGTTTACGCATATCGCAGCGCTTGGCGGGGGAGCATAATGACGCAAGGGAGGGTCTGCGGGATATCAAGGATCGCGCGAAAGAAGCCCGGTTCGGCGCTGTCGCCGCGGGCAAGCTCCTGGCTCGCAAGCGCCCCGACCTGATCCCGATCGAAGAGAGCCAGATCGCGGCCGTGTTCAGCCGGAAGCCACCCGACCGTGACGAGCGCTGCTGGAACGACGCCCGCTTGGCCGCTCTCGACCCGCACCAGGCGGCCGGCGGGACCAGCCTGTGGCGCTACCTCGCCCGGATCCGGGACCAGGCAGGAAAGGTCACCCCCGGTGCTGTGCGTCCTCGACATCATCGGCTGGATGCACGCACGCCGACCGTGACCGGCGGCACCCCGGCGTACGCGAACCTCCCGCTGCCGTTGTTCCACGCAATAGGCACTGCCGATAGCGCATGTAAGGCACCGATCTGCACCCTGAGCCTTAGGTCGGTCGCCGAAAAGGACGGCATACATACTCGGCTCAGATAGGATCGCGAGCTTCACGCGATGCCAATCGCAAACGCTTCCTGGCCAGTACGATCAGCATGTGGTCGATGACCGGCTGCCGGGCGATGGAAGCCGCAAAAGCGGAAATATTACTGCATCATTCCCTCCTGCGGCAGGATCAGCAGAGCCGCAGCGCCACCAGAGTGCCCAGTGCACTTGGTAACCATGACGACTGAAAAACCAGGCTAGAAATAGAAACCCGCACTGCGCTGTCACGAATCAGAGTCCATCTGCCGCAGCGCAGCGCAATAACCCCGGGCGCTGGCCAGGGCCGCGAGGTAACTGACCGCGGCCAGAGCCGCGAAAAAGACACAGATCGCGCCTATTGCGATCAGGCCGACCTTCGTCCTGGC
>DASTJM010000122.1:0-42335 GCA_035716545.1 Streptosporangiaceae bacterium | reverse complement strand
CTTCCGCCGGGGCAAGGGGATTCCTTCGCCGGGAAGGAGGGTCTTCCGCCGGGAAAGGGGACTCTTCCGCCGGGAAGGGGACTCTTCCGCCGGGGCAAGGGGATTCCTTCGCCGGGAAGGAGGGTCTTCCGCCGGGAAAGGGGACTCTTCCGCTGGGAAGGGGACTCTTCCGCTGGGAAGGGGACTCTTCCGCTGGGAAGGGGACTCTTCCGCTGGGAAGGGGACTCCTCCGCCGGGGAAAGGGGATTCCTTCGCCGGGAAGGAGAGTCTTCCGCCGGGAAGGAGAATCTCCTCCAGGAAGGAGAATCTCCGCCGGGAAGGAGAATCTCCGCCGGGAAGGCGCCAACGCTCCTCCGGTGGGCTGGCAATGTGCGATCTAGAGGCGGAAGCCGGCCGAGTGGCCCGCGAACGTGAGAACCAGGGCGATGACAGCTACGGCGCCGACGCTGATCGCAACGGTGAGGACCCTCCTGGGGGCGGCGCCAGCCAGGCCAGGTGTGCGCGGCATCCGGCCGAGTGACCAGATCGCCGCGCTCAAGATCAACAGGGGTATCCCGGCCTCCGGCCTGAACTTCAAGATGGCCGCGCCGATGGCCGCGAAGGAGATCGAGCTTCGCGTCCAGGCCAGCCCGGTGCGCTCGCGGGCCAGCCCGGGATCGGCGTCCTCGATGTCCTCGGGGACGCGGCCGCGCTCGCCTCGCGGCGGGTGGTCCTGCGGGTCGCTGCTGGTCAATGGCCCGACGCCTCGGAGTACAGGCCGACGGCAGCCGCGATCAGCGCGACTAGGCCGACGGTCAGTGCCAGGACTGTCGGCAGTTGCGTGCGCGGCATCGGGGTACCGAGCCTGATCGCGCGCTGGTTGCGCCGCCATTCGAGATAGCTGAGGCCGGACAGGGCCGCGCCGAGCAAGATCAGCGGCGTCGCGATGACCGATCGGCCCCAGGGCACCCGGGGGAAGGGCGGCAGCAGTTGCGCTACCGCGAGACCTGCCGCGATGAGCGCGAGCGCGGTTCGGCTCCACGCCAGGAAGGTCCGCTCATTCGCGAGCGTGAAGCGGACATCGGGTTCAGTACCCGCTGCCTCATCCGAGCCCTTGCCAGAGTCAGAGGTGGACGTCGCCGGCTCCTTGTCCGGGGCGAAGTTACGCGAGCGCTGAAGTCATCCTCTCGCACCGCCTAGCGGTCGCCTGGAGCGGCGTACCGTTGCTCGGCCGCCCTGACCTCGGGCAGCCCGATGAAGTCCGTGAACTCGGTAAACGTCGGCAGTCCGGGCAGCGCCGCCGCCGGGGTGCCGGAAGCACGGATCTCGCGCAGGATCGACCGCATCGCACCGGTGGCCGCGAGCAGCGTGCCGATCGGGAAGATCACGATCCGGTAGCCGAGTTCCTCCAGCCGGTCAAGACTGATCGGCGGGGTCTTGCCGCCTTCGGCCCAGTTAAATAGCAGCGGCACGTCGGGGAACGCCCGTGCGACCGCCTCGGCTTCGGCGTCTGTGCGCACAGCCTCGACAAACAGCACGTCGGCGCCGGCCTCGCGGTAGAGCCTGGCCCGTTCGATCGCGCGGTCCAGTCCCTCGACCGCCACGGCGTCGGTCCTTGCGATGATCACGAAGTTGCTGTCGTGCCGCGCATCTGCGGCCGCCCGAACTTTCTGCGCCATTTCGTCGGCGGGGATGACTAGCTTGCCGTCCATGTGGCCGCACTTCTTGGGCGCCACCTGGTCCTCGAGGTGGATCCCGGCCACGCCGGCCGCCTCATAGACGCCGACGGTACGGATCACGTTGACCGGATTGCCGTAGCCAGTGTCCGCGTCCGCGATCACCGGAATGTCGACGCAGGCCGCGATCCGCCCGGCGTTATCCGCCATCTCGGTCATCGTCACCAGGCCGACGTCGGGCCGCCCGAGCAGGGCGGCCGCAGTGCCGAAACCCGTCATGTAGACCGCGTCGAAACCGGCCTCCTCTACGCATCTGGCCGCTAGCGGGTCGAATGCGCCAGGCGCCACAATTGTCTCGCCCGAGGCGAGCATTGCCCGCAGCTTTGCCGCGCCACCGGAATGCCTGGTCAGCTTCGCCGTCACGGACCGTAATCTAGTTCACCATGGACGATCTGCACTACCTGTCGGCGACCGACGCCTTGGCAAAATTCGCCAGCAAGGAGCTTTCCCCGGTCGAGCTGGTCGAGGCTGTGATTCGGCGGGCCGAGACGGTCGAGCCGGTCATCAACGCGTTCGCCCAGACATTCTTCGGCGAGGCGCTAGCGGCGGCACGGAAAGCCGAGGCACGCTACTGCGGCCGGGGCGATCCGCCCCGGCCGCTCGAGGGGCTGCCGGTCGCGGTCAAGGAAGAAGCCCAGATCGCTGGTCACCGCCGCACGCTCGGGTCGGTACCGCTCCGCCACGCCGTCGCGGCGCGCACCGAGCCTTTTGCCCAGCGGATAATCGACGCGGGCGCGATCGTGCATGCCAGGACCACGACGCCCGAGTTCTGCGCTGCCCCGGTCACCTGGTCCAAGCTGTGGGGCACCAGCCGCAATCCGTGGAACCGGAAGTTTTCGCCCGGCGGGTCGAGTGGCGGGTCGGCCGCTGCGCTCGCCGCCGGCTCGGCCATGCTCGCTACCGGCTCTGACATCGGCGGGTCGATCAGGATCCCGGCGTCTTTCTGCGGGGTTGCCGGATTCAAGCCGCCCTACGGCCGGGTACCGGCGCTGCCGCCGTTCAGCCTGGACCACTACAGTCACATCGGACCGCTGGCGCGAACCGTGGCCGACTGCGCCCTGCTTGAGAACGTCATCGCCGGGCCGCACCCGTCCGACATCGCGACGATCCGGCCGAAGCTTGAGATCCCCGCTCGCCTCGACGGCATAGGCGGGCTGCGAATCGCCGTCTCAGCCGACCTCGGCTGCTACCGGGTCGACGCCGAGGTCGCTGCCGGCACCATGGCCGCTGCCGGCCGGCTGCGCGCTGCCGGCGCTAAGGTCGAGGAGGTCAGCCTGCCCTGGAGCCTGCGCGCCATCGACCGGGCCGCGCGAGTCCACTTCGCCCAGGTCTTTGGCCCTTGGGTCAAGCCGGTCTACGCCGAGCACGGCTCCGAGCTGACCAAATACGCATCGGGGCTGGCCAGGGACGCGGATCGGGTCACCAAGGACGACTACGTAGCTGGCCTGTCGCTCGAAGCGGAGATCTACGCACCACTCGGTGAACTGCTCGAGGAATACGACGCGCTGATCTGTCCGACCTTCGCCGTGCCGGCGCTCGGCGCCAAGTACCGCCCTGGCAAGCCGATCGAGATCGACGGTCAGTCGCTCGAGCGCTGGGTCGACGTGATGATGACGCTGCCGTTCAATATCGCCAGCCGCTGCCCGGTACTAAACGTCCCGGCTGGCCTCTCATCTTCCGGCGTGCCGATCGGCCTGTCCGTGGTCGGCCGTACCTATGACGACGTGACGGTGTTCCGGGTGGCCGCCGCCCACGCTGAGCGCCTGGAGTGGACCTGGCCGCGCGTGGCGTAACACCCCGCGTTCAGACGTGCTTGATCACGGGTGCCGGCCGTGCGTCGGTCGCGGCCGCCAGCTTGGCCAGGTGACCGTCGTCGCTGCTGAAAATGATTGCCCGGTGCGCCAGGGCCGTGACGATCACGGTTGCGTCGACAACGTCTGAGCTGCGTGCCTTGCCGCACAGCACCCCAGCGGCCTTCGCTGTCTCCACCATAATCGGCTCGACCTCGCAGGTGCGCAGGAGCCGCCCGAGCAGCGCTTGGCGGCTGCCGTTCCGCCAGGCTTGCCCGACGACGATGGCTGGAACGAATACCTCGCGACCTTCCTCCATCGCGAGGTGATGGATTGCCCACATCCGCCGGTCATTGCCATCAATCGCGATCAGCGCACCCGCGTCATACACGTAAGGAACACTCATGCCACGATCCTCACTGTCATGCGAGGGTTTCTATCCTGCTCTGGACCGGGCCGGGCGTCCTAAGCCACTCGGCTCGCGGCGCCCGAGCGCCGCGGCGTCAGCGGCCGCCATCTCGGCGCGCGCTGCGGCGATCTCCGCTGGCGTGAACTCGCCGTGCTCGGCCTGCCAGTCAGCGATCAGCGCACGGCCAATCCGCAGGCGCAGGTCACGCTCAAGGGCGCTGGCAACCAGGCGGGAGATGGGGACGCCGGTCTCGGCGGCGGCGGCATTGACCTGCTCGATCAACTCGGCTGGCAAGGTGACGGTCACCTTCCTTGTTGCCATAACATCACCATACCATGGTATGGCAGTAGGATCGTGCGGGTCGTCGGGAAGTTCTGGCTACGGATAACCAGCGGCGAATGATGCGCGTCATCTACGGGAATGCCGAATAACCGGATGCTCGCGAGTCGTGCTTGCGGTCCCGGCTGGAGACCGTGGAGGGTATCGGGATGTCATTGTCGAAGTTCATGAGGATGACCATTGTCCCGGCGATGCTCGCAGCCTTGTCCGCGGCCGGGAGCGCCGCGGAGGCCGTCCCGGCGTCGACCGCGACGCTGTCCGGTCCGGGACGGGGCGGTTGGCTTTGCCGACGGGCAAGCCCTTACGCTGCACTGGGATGGCCACTCCTGGCAGGACTGACGTGAAGGTGCGGTGACCGCATGGCCGAGCTGGTCGGGGATCTGGAGCTGGCTGAGTTTGACTTCACCAGTGCCGAGCTGAGCGGGGACTCCTACCACGAGCGGCTGGCCGCGGTCCGTGAGCACGGCTGGCTGGTCAAGTCGCCGATCTCCTACGTCGTGCTCGACCGGGAATCGGGCGAGTTCTTTCTCCGGGCCAGGCAGACCGCCTTTCCCGGCAAGGAGATCGCCGGGCTGTTCGGCATCACGGGCGGTCGCCTGGCCGAGCAGATCGAGGCGAACATCCTGAACCTGACGGGCGACCGGCATCGCCGGATTCGGGCACTGGTGGCGCCTGCTTTCACCCCTCGTGCCGGAGAGCAGTGGCGCCCGGTGATGCGTCAGATAGCGGCCGATCTGTGGGATGCCTTCGGGGATGCGGGCGAGTGCGAGTTCGTCTCAGCGTTCGCCGGGCCGTACCCGGCTCGCACGATCGCCGAGGTGATCGGCGCGCCGCAGGAGGACGCCCGCGAGCTGCAGGAGTGGTCGAGCTGGGTGCAAAAGCAATTCGACATCAAGGCGCTGGCCGAGCAGCCGCAGCGGATCGAGCAGGCGACCGGCGAGCTGTATGACTACGTAGCGCGGCTGCTCGACCGCCGCCGCAAGGCGCCTGCCGGCGACCTGATCAGCACGCTGCTCAAGGCTGAGGATGAGGGCGACCGGCTATCCCCGGCCGAGTGCGTCAATCTCGTGCTCAACGTGCTGGCCGGCGGCGTGGACACTACCGTGGCGCAGCTGGCGCACGGGCTGCGGCTCTTCGCCAGGCACCCTGATCAGTGGGCCATGCTCGCCGAGCGACCTGAGCTGGTCCGGCGGGCGGTCGAGGAAGTACTGAGGTTCGAGCCGATCACCCCGTTCACGGCCCGGGTCTGCACCGACCAGATCGAGCACCGCGGCGTGATCTTCCCGGCGGGGACGATCGTCGCGATCTGCTCCGAGCGAGCCAACCGGGAGATCGACGGCGGCGACGACTTCGACATCAGCGCCGAGCGGGCAGGGCAGCGAGCGGGGCAGGGGGCAGGGGAGCGGGCGCTGACGTTCGGCGCCGGACCGCACTTCTGCCTCGGGCAGAGCCTGGCCCGTGCCGAACTCGAGGAAGCGTTCGGTTTTTTGGCGCCGAGGATGCCCGCGCTGCGCGCGGCCGGACCAGCGGAGCTCGGCAACGTCGAGGGTATCTACGGCATCGACTCTCTTCCCCTGGCCTGGGCTTAGAGCCGGAATTTGCGAGCACAATCACTGTGTGTCACAGGGCAATCACTGTTTGGTAACAGGCGCGTCCGGCTACATCGGGAGCCGGCTTGTGCCCGAACTGCTCGCTGCCGGGCATCGGGTCCGCTGCATGACGCGGAACCCCGGGCGACTTCGCGATCGGCCGTGGTCGGACAAGGTTGAGATCGTCCAGGCCGACGCGCTGGACGGAGCGGCCGTCGCCTCCGCGCTCGACGGGGTCGATGTCGCTTATTACCTGATTCACTCGATTGGCGCGGCGGCCAGCTTCGAGGAGCGCGACCTTGACGCCGCACGGACGTTCGCGCGGGCAGCAGAAAGTGCTGGGATCGGCCGGGTGATCTACCTGGGCGGGATGGTGCCGCCGGGAGCGGATGACCTGTCGCCGCACCTGCAATCGCGATACCAGGTCGGCGAGATCCTGCTGGCCGGGCGAGTGCCGGCGGTTGTGCTGCAAGCCGCGATGATCATCGGCAGCGGGTCGGCCTCCTTCGAGATGCTCAGGTACCTCACCGAGCGGCTGCCCGTCATGGTGACTCCGCGCTGGGTCAGGACGCTCGTCCAGCCGATCGCGGTGACCGACGTGCTGCGGTACCTGGTGGGCTGTGCCGAGCTGACCGGCGACGTCAGCGGGCGATTCGACATCGGCGGGCCTGACGTCCTGAGTTATGCGGACATGATGCGTTCCTATGCCAGGGTGGCGGGGCTGAAGAAGAGGATCATCCTGATAGTGCCGATGCTTAGCCCCAGGATCTCGTCACTTTGGGTCGGGCTGGTCACCCCGGTGCCCTCCGGGCTGGCCAGGCCGCTCGCGGAGTCCCTGCGGAACGAGCTCGTCTGCGGCGACCACGACATCGCCTCCCTCGTGCCCGACCCGCCTTACGGCCTGATCTCGCTGCAACGGAGCATCGCGCTGGCGCTGAGGCAGGTCAGGACCGGCGATGCGGTGACCCGCTGGGCATCAGCCACGAGTTCTGGCTGGGCTGACGAGCCGCTGCCCAGCGACCCGCAGCAGGCCGATCCGGCCTGGTCAGGCGGCACGCTGTACATCGACGACCGGGAGGCGCGGGTGCGGGCTTCCGCTGATCAGGTATGGCGCACGATCGAGGGGATCGGCGGGGAACGCGGCTGGTACTCAAGTCATCTGCTGTGGACAGTGCGCTGCCTGGCCGACCGTGCGGTCGGCGGGATCGGGTTGCGGCGCGGGCGGCGGCATCCCGACGAGGTGCAGGTGGGCGATGAACTGGACTTCTGGCGAGTCGAGGAGGTCGTGCCCGGCTCGCTGCTGCGGCTGCGGGCTGAGATGAAGCTGCCAGGCAGGGCCTGGCTTGAGTTCTCCGTGCGGCACGACGATCAAGGAGGCACGCTGTACCGGCAGCGGGCCATGTTCCGGCCGTTCGGGCTGTCCGGGGAGGTCTACTGGTGGGCAATGCGGCCGTTTTACGCGACGGTCTTCGGCAGCATGCGCCGCAACATAGCGGTCGCTTCGGGCCGGGCCACGCTCGCTGAGCGAGGTCTGCTTTAGCGATGCGACCACTGGGTACCGCCGGGCGAGTCGCGCAGTTCGATACCGCCAGCGGTCAGCGCTGTCCTGATCTCATCGGCGGCCGAGTACTGACCTTCTTTTCGGAAAGACTCGCGCAGCCTGATCAGCGGCTCGACCACCGGCCTGAGCCGATCGGCTGGATCGACAAGGCCGGCGTCGGCCGACTTGCCGAGCCGGGTGACCAGTCCGCGCAGGACCGCGCGGGCGCGGTCAGCGTTGTCATTCTCATCGGTGTCGGAGGCCCAGGCCTCGATCGCGGACTCCAGATCCAAGATCGCGGCGACCATCCCCGAACTGTCGCGGTCGCGCGCGGCGGAGTCGAATTGTCGCTCGGCGGCGGCAGTGAGCTCGGGCAACTCGGCGGTGACCGCCACGTCGGCGGCCTCGCCGCCCGCCTCCTGCGCTGGTTCGCGCGCGACGGCGTGCCTGGCAGGCTCCGCCGCCACCCCGCTCTTGACTAGTCCGCGCAGTTCGGTCAGCGTCAGCGCGGAGCCGGCCCTGAGCACGGTGCTCACCCCCGCCTTCCGCACCGTGGCGCCGCCCCGGCCGAGAACCTGGACGTCCTGGGTCTCCAGGTCGAGTACCAGGGCCGTGTGCTCGTCAACGCCGAGCACAGCAGCATCGGCGGGGATCTGAGGCTCGATCATCGCCAGGCGGCGCTCGCCCAGGTAACAAAATCGCGTATCGTGCGTGCCGCCTTCGGCATTGTCATAGTGCGGGATCAGCGCGACCTTGAGGCCCAGGACGCTGAGCAGGTCCAGGCCCTCCAGCCAGTGCGGGTCGGCGCCCACCTTGTAGACCTCGTAGACGGGCAGGGCGAGGCAGCCGATCGCGGCCGCGGCGGCCGAGGCGATCACCGTAAGCCCGGTGCCGGCCGCGATCCGGTCCCGCAGCGCGTGGGCGACCTGGCCGCGCCACCGGTCAAGCGCGTAGGTCGGACTGCCTGGTCCGGCGAACACCCAGTCGGCGGTGCGGATCGCCGCGAGGTGAGCGCCGGGCGGGCCGGTCGCCGGATCTCTGCCGATGTCGCTGATGACCTCGACCCGCAAGCCGACGCTCCGGGCGAAGTAGGCCTGCGAGCGAGATGAGATGTCCTCAGCGTTCTCCTGGAAGGCATAGGGCGTGTCGAGCAAGATCGCGCTGCGATGCCCGGGAGCGAGCCGGGCAGCGAGCGCCTTGTGCGCGGTGACCATGGTCGGACTGGTCTCGCCGGAACCCATGATCGCGAGGACTCGAGGCTGCGCACCAACGGCCATCGCGTACGTCCTCCTCGTTACGGCCCTCAAGCACCCGCGCACAAGCCTAATCGGGCCACTGTCGGCAGGGCGTGATAGACCATGACGACATGCAGCAGATCGATGTCGCCGAGCGACGCCGGAGACTGGCGGTCAGGCACGGCCTGGTCCGGCCGGGGTCTCGCAGCGGCGGGCTGGGGTCTTCCGGCGGGCTGGGGTCTTCCGGCGGGCTGGGGCCTGGCGATCTGGCCGGCATCGTCAGTCAGATGGTGGCGCTGCACGGCACCGACCCCGGCACGGTGTTCCTGTCGCTGCGGGCGCGCGCGGGAGAGCAGGTCACAGTTTCGGCGATCGAGGACTTGCTGTACGAGCGGCGCGACGCGGTGCGGATGCTGGCGATGCGGCGGACTATGTTCGTCGTGCCAGCCGAGTCGGTGCCTGTCGTGCAGGCTGCGGCCGCCGACCGGATCGCCAGGGATCAGCGGGGCAAGCTGATCAAGCTGCTCGGCGACGCCGGCGTGGTTGCCGACCCTGAGCCGTGGCTCGCTGACCTGGAGCGGTCGGTTCTCAAGGTCCTTAGCGAGGGTGGCAAGCCGATGTCGGCGGCCGAGCTCGGCGCGGCGGAGCCCCGGCTGCGGACCACGGTCGAGCTGGCGGCGGGCAAACCCTACGCCGCCACCCAGAACATCACCAGCCGGGTCTTGCGGGTCATCGCCGCTCATGGTGAGATCGTCCGGGGCAGGCCGATCGGCACCTGGCTGTCTGCGCAGTACCGGTGGTCTCTGGCAAAGGAGTGGCTGCCTGAGGCGGCTCTCACCGGCCCGGTGGGCGAATCGCAGGCGCGGGCAGAACTGGCAAGGCAGTGGCTCCTGGCATACGGGCCCGCGCCGCTGGCCGACCTCAAATGGTGGACCGGCTGGACGATGGCCCAGGTACGGCAGGCTGTCGGCGATCTGAGGGTGATCGAGGTCAGCTTGGGCACGGACGCTGGCACCGGATACGTGCTGGCTGACGATTTGGATCCGACCGCAGACCCGGGTTCCTGGGTCGCGTTGCTCCCAGCGCTCGACTGCTCGGTGATGGGATGGTCGGAGCGGTCATGGTTCCTCGGCTCGCATGGCAAGGCACTCTTCGACACCAACGGCAACGCCGGCCCGACGGTCTGGCTGGACGGCCGGGTGATCGGCGGCTGGGCGCAGCGGACGTCCGGCGAAATTGTGATCAGACTGATGGAAGTTGTCGGCTCAGAGGCGCAGGCCCGAATCGAGACTGAGGCCGCCCGGCTAAGCGCCTGGCTCGGCGCCGTGCGCATCATCCCGCGGTTCCGCACCCCCACGGAACGCGAGCTATCCGCCTGAGCGCAGCGCAAAGGGGCGTCGGGCCGGCCCTTCATGGGACATTGGCGGCGCTGGAGCGGCATTTCCTGTTCCCGGACTGGCGGCCGGGCCGTCTATCTCGGTGTGTTCTGCGTACTGCCGGGCGGGGGTACTGCGAGCGGGTGTTGCCGTTTCGCGGCGTGTTGACCGCGCCTTTCTGCGGTCAGGCCTTGCCGGACGACGGGCGACACGACCGTGATGCTGTGCTGCGTTCGCTGGGCGCACCACATCGCGCCCATGCCCTCCGCCGCTGGCTCAGCCAGCGAGCACTCGACCTCCAGCGCTGGCCCAGGCATCATCCACAGCAGCAAGTGGCACCACGCTGGTGTGGCCGATCGTGGTCGGACAGCAACAGGGCCCGGCCTGCTGCTGTCCGCAGGGACTGGTGAAGGTCCATCCGGGCGGGCGGTACTCACTCAGTCACGGCAATCTGTGCGTCGGCACTCGCCCGCGCTGACCTCGCCGGGTGCGTCCGGCAGCGGCGTCTGCCGCCAGCCATGATCGCGGGCGGTCCTGAGTGCCCGTGGCCAGGACCGGGGTGGGTTGTGGGTGTCCGGGCCAGGACCGGGGTGGGTTGTGGGTGTCCGGGCCGGGTCCGGGGTGGGTTGTGGGTGTCCGGGCCGGGTTCGGGGAGGGTTGTCCGCTGCTGCGGGGAGTGTTTTCGTGTCTGGGAGCGTTTTCTCTCCTATGCGCGGTGAACTCTCCCCGCTGTGAAAGGCTCCCCGTAGAACGCGGTGAAGTCTCCGCGATCATGAAAACCGGGCCCCGGGCACGGCAACCGCGACAGGCCGACCGCCCGGCCTCCCTAATTCAGCGCCCTGTTGGGGCAGCATCGGGTAGGGCCGCGTTGCTGTTGGCGGCTGGCGCGCAACGCAGCAAGTGGCACCACGATGCGCACCAGGCGGGGCCAGCCGGGCCGACTGGTCACCGGGATACCGGGCCGCCCTGACCGCCGGGCCGCCGGCTGCGAACCGTCGGGTGCTCTAGCCCTCACCGAGTTGCTTGCGCAGCCGGTCGCGCTTGCCAATGAGCTGGTCGGCGAGTCCATCGAGTTCGTCTGCCTGCTGGATCAGCGCACCGCGGTCGGTCGGGTCGTCGGCGTCCCCCACGTCGGCGCGCATTCGGGCCGCGGACGCGCGCAGGTTTTCCAGGTCCCTTTCGACCTCGTTGAGCGCGGCCCGGAGTTCGCTGGCCGACGCGCCGGTGTCCATGGTCCCAGTTCCTCCCCTCTGTCGCTGCGCTGGCCTGGTTGCCAGTATGAGCGCCGAAGACAACCCGTTCGTCTTCTGAGTGTGGATGTTCTTCCCGGGCATTCCACGAACATGCCTGGGCCGCGAGGAGGCGCGGGTCGCCGGACGTGAGGTTTCTGCGCTGCCCTGGCTAGGAACGCTGGCCTGCGAGCGCCCGTCCTGTCAGGGTCCTGGCGAGGTGCCCGCGGTACTCGGCGTCGGCGTGGATGTCCGAGGCGGGCGAGGTGCCTTCGGCGGCGTACTCGGCCGCCTGCGCGATGGTCTTGCCCCCGGCCAGGGCTTCCTCGGCGGCGCGGGCGCGCAGCGGGGTCGCGCCCATGTTGGCGAGCGCGATCCGGCCGGCGATCGTGGCGGCACCGACGATCGCCCAGTCATTCGCACGGCGGACGAACTTCTGATATCCCCACGATTCGCCCGGCAGGCGGGGGACGCGGACCGCCGTCAGCAGCTCGGCTTCCTCCAGGGCGGTCTCGAAATAGCCCGTGAAGAAGTCGTCGGCCCGGACGGTCCGGGTACCGTCAGTCCCGCGCAGTTCGACCGAGCCGCCGAGGGCGACCAGCGCCATCGGCAGATCGGCAGCCGGATCGGCGTGCGCGAGCGAGCCGCCGATTGTGCCGCGATGCCTGATCTGCGGGTCGCCTACCAGCGATGCGGCATGAGCAAGGAGCGGCGCGTCGGTCTTGATCAGGTCGGATGAGGCGACGTCGGCGTGCCTGGTGGTGGCGCCGATGCGGAGTTCGTCCCCGTCGGCCGAGATGCCGGCCAAGTCGGTAGCCCTGGTGATGTCGATCAGCACCGCTGGCGCGGCGAGCCGCAGCTTCATCATCGGCAGCAGCGAGTGACCGCCGGCGAGCAGCTTCGCGTCGCCGCCGTATGCGGCCAGCAGGTCAATGGCGTGCGCGGCCGAGTCAGCGGCAACGTAGTCGAACTGGGCGGGGATCATGTGTTTTCCCTGGGAGAGTCGGCTGCTGCCAGGACGGCGCGGACGATGTTGTGGTAGCCGGTGCAGCGGCAGAGGTTGCCTTCGAGGCCCTCGCGGACCTGCTGCTCGGTCGGGTGCGGGTTCTCGGAAAGCAGGCCCACTGCCGCCATCACCATGCCCGGGGTGCAGAACCCGCATTGCAGGCCGTGTTCGGCGCGGAACGCGGCCTGGACCGGGTGCAGTTCGCCGTCCTTCGCCAGGCCCTCGGCGGTCGTGATCTCCTGGCCGTCGGCTTGCACGGTGAGCACCGTGCAAGCCTTCACCGACTCGCCATTGAGCAGGACGGTGCAGGCGCCGCACGAGGTGGTGTCGCAGCCGATGTTTGCCGCCCGCAGCCCGCACACTTCGCGGAGATAGTGGATCAGCAGGAGCCTCGGCTCGACCTCGGCTGACCTCGGCGCACCGTTGACGGTGAGCTTGACCTGCATCTATGCACGCTCCTGACCGTGTGTTTGCCGCTCCGCTTGCCGCTCCGCGCTTGCTGCCTTGATGGCCCGCCAGATTGTCATCGGCGTCGTCGGCATCTCCACGTGCCGGACGCCAAGGTGGGCGACAGCGTCGACGATGGCGCTTTGCACCGCCGGCGTCGCGCCGATCGATCCTGCTTCGCCGATGCCCTTGGCGCCGAGCGGGTTGTAGGCGGTCGGCGTCTCCATCGTGGCGAGGTCGAAGCTCGGCAGTTCGGTGGCCGACACTATCGGGTAGTCAGCGAAGCTCGCCGTCAGCGGGTTGCCATCTACGTCGTAGACGACCTCTTCGAGCAGCGCCTGCGCGGCGCCCTGGGCGATGCCGCCATGCCGCTGACCCTCGGCTAGCAGCGGGTTGAGCACGATCCCCGCGTCGTCGACGGTGATGATCGAGCGAAGGACAGCCTTACCGGTCTCGGTGTCGACCTCGGCGACCGCGACGTGGGTGCCGAACGGGAACGTCGCGCCTGCCGCGGTGAACACGGTGTGCACGAAGAGCCGCTCGCCTGCGGCCAGATCGGTCAGCGCTACAGCCGCGTCCGGGTCGCCAGCTATCTCGAAGGCGCTGCGTTCAACGTTGAAGCACAGGTCGTCGGGGCTGGCTTCGAGTGCCGCGGCGGCGCGTTCCCTGGCGAGGTCGAGGAGTTCTCTCGATGCCTGCTGCACCGCCGCGCCACCCTGCTGCAGGCTGCGTGAGCCGCCAGTGCCGCCGCCGACCGGGATCAGGTCCGTGTCGCCCCACTTCAGGGTGATCTTGTCGACCGGAATGCCGAGCTCCTCGCTGGCGATCATGGCCCATGCGGTCGAGTGACCCTGACCGTGCGGAGACGTGCCGGTGAGGATGGTGGCCGTGCCGTCGGCATGCACCTCGACGGTCGCGTTCTCGTTCGGCGGGCCCGATTCGTCGCCGCCTCCGGTGATCTCGACGTAGCAGGCCACGCCGATGCCGAGCTGGACCACGTCCTTGCCCGCCCGCCGCTGCGCCTGCTCGTCCCTGAGCTTGTCGTATCCCGCGACGTCCAGGGCCAGATCGAGCGCCGCCACGTACTCGCCGCTGTCGTAGCTCGCACCGAAGGCCGTAGTGTGCGGCTCGCTGAACGGCGGCAGCAGATTGCGCCGCCTGACCTGCGCCGGGTCCATCCCGATCTCGGCGGCGAACAGGTCGAACGCCCGCTCAAGCGCGGCTGTGGCCTCAGGCCTGCCCGCGCCTCGGTAGGCGCCGACCGGGGTGGTGCTGGTGACGATCGTCCGGCCGACCGCCTCGGCTTTCGGGATGTCGTAGGGGCCGGTCGCCATGAGGACGGTGAGCATCGGCAGGATCGCGCCGAGCCTGGGGTAGGCGCCGGCGTCCTGCGTGATCTCCAACCGGTATGCCTGGACATCGCCGTCCCTGCTCCCGCCGATCGTGATCTTGTGCCGCTGCGCCCGGCCGTGGGTCATCGCGACCAGGTTCTCGAACCTGGTCTCCGTCCACCTCGCTGGCCTGCCCAGGTCCCGCGCGATCCAGGCGACCACGGCGTGCTCAGGATCGGCGCCGAACTTGGCGCCGAAGGCGCCGCCGACGTCGGGGGTGATGACCCGGACGTTCTCCGGCTCGATCGCCAGCAACCTGGCCAGTGATCTCCTGGTGCCCTGCGCGCCCTGGTTGGGAATCCAGGCGTGCAGCCTGCCGTCGGGAGACCAGGCCGCGGCGGCCGACCGGCATTCCATCGGGGCCGGGGCCACGCGCTGGTTGATGAACGTGTGCGAGACGACCGCCTCGCAGCCATCGAACAGATCCTGGCGCAGGTTATCCGGCTCGCCGAAGGTGGCCGCGACGTTGGTGCCGGCCGCTTCGAACAGCAGGTGCCTGCCGGACAGCGCGTCGTCGAAGTCGACCACGGGCGGCAGCGGCTCGTAGTCGACGTCGACTAGCTCGACCGCGTCCTCGCCCTGGTAATACTCCTGCGTAACCACAGCGGCCACCGCGTCGCCTACGAACCTGACGGTGTCGGTGGCCAGCAGCTGCCTGATCATGCTGGCGTTAGTCAGGCCCGCCGCCGCGGGCGGGATGGCCGGCAGCCCCGCGTCGGCCAGATCCTGGCCGGTGTAGACGGCGAGCACGCCGGGTCCGTCGAGTGCGGCGCTCTTCTCGACTCCTTTGATCTTGGCGTGCGCGACTGGTGAGCGCACGAAGAACACATGGCAGGCGCCGGTCAGGAGGTCATCGGTCACGTCGTCGGTGTACACACCGCCGGTGGTCAGGAACCGCGGGTCCTCGGTCCGCAGGACCCTCGTGCCAAGAATGCTCATCGGCGGCTGGCCTTCCCTCGGTCGTACGCTCGTGTGCTCTGGGGGTGGGATCGAGCGATAAGTGCGTGTTAAGTCCGACTCGTGATCGATGCCCCGCAGGGTGGACTCTACCGATGCCGCTCGGATTTGCCGAGGTCGGATGCCGGATTCCCGCTGATGCCCGCGCGATCGATGGCGCAGGGTCGGCGCCATCGGCGCAAAACAACTTGGGTGCTCCTCACCTGCGCCGTTAAGATCGGTCGGCCGCCTCCGCTCAGAAAAGGATCTTGTAATGCTCACGCGTGCGCTGACGCGCCGCTTCCCAGTGCTGTCCAACCGCGACTTCCGGCTGCTGCTCGCTGACCGGTTGCTTGCCCCGATGGCATTCTCGTTTTCGCTGGTGGGCGTGTCGTTCGCAGTGCTCGCGTCGACGACTTCGGCGGCGCATCCCGCTGGCTCCACTGCTGACCTTTCGTACGTGCTGGCTGCTCAGATCGCCCCCTCGCTGGCGTTCATGCTGATCGGGGGAGTGATCGCCGATCGCGTCGCGCCCCAGTTCGTGATCGTGGCGGCCAATCTGATGATTGCCATCGGCGAGGGCACCTTCGGCATCCTGGTGCTCGCGGGCCGGCCGAGCCTGCCGACCATGATCGGCCTGGAGTTCCTGACCGGCACCGGAATGGCGCTCTTCTACCCGGCGTCGACCGCGTTGCTGCCCCGGCTAGTGCCTAGCGCGCAACTCCAGGATGCGAGCGCGATAAGCCGCCTGGCCATGAACGCGGCAATGATGTGCGGCGCCGCGCTCGCTGGCGAGTGCGTCGCGCTGATCGGACCTGGCTGGGCGCTTGCGACCTGCGGTATCGGGATGGTCGGCAGCTTCCCCCTGTTGCTGGCTATCAGGCTGGCGCCAGCGGCGGCGGCCAGGCCAGCCAGCGCGGGAGCGCAAGAATCGCCGAGCATGCTTCGCGAGCTGCGTGAGGGCTGGTCGGAGTTCTGGTCGCACAACTGGCTGTGGCCCACTGTGTTCCAGTTCACTGTGGTGCTCGCCGCCTGGTGCGGCGGGTTCCAGGTGCTCGGTCCCGCTGTGGCCAAAGCACACCTGGGCGGGGCATCGGCGTGGGGCCTCATCTCCGCCGCTGATGCGACCGGCCTGATCGTCGGCGGGATGATGTCGCTGCGCTGGTCGCCGAAACGGCCCGTCCTGTTCGTGGTGGCCGCCGGCGCCGCGCTCGCGCTGTCACCGTTGTCGCTGGCGATGCTGTTGCCGCTGCCCGTTATCTGCCTGACCGCATTCGGGCTCGGCGTAGCCATGGAGATGATGATGGTGGTCTGGACCGTCACGATGACGGTCAAGATCCCGCCGGAAATGCTGGCCAGGGTCTCGGCCTACGACGCGCTCGGCAGCATGATGGGCATGCCGGCTGGCGCGCTGGCCGCCGGGCCGATCGCCGCCGTCGTGGGGGTCCCGGCCACCCAGTACGGTGCGGCCGCGATCACGCTGATCGCGTCGGCTCTGACGCTGATCCCGCGTGACGTGCGGCGGACCCGGTCGGTCCAGCTGGAGCGGCCCGGCGGGCCGGCAACGACGGAAATCACCGCCGAGCGTGAGCTCCAGAGCGCGGCTGCCGCCGGCGACTGATGCGGGCGGCAGCCGCCCGGCCTTAGGCCGCCAGCGCCGTATCCCCGATGAACGCTGTCCACAGCGCCGTGTAGGTACCCCCGGCCGCGAGCAGTTCGGCGTGGGTGCCCACCTCCGCGATCAGCCCCTGGTCGAGCACGACGATCCGGTCTGCCCGCGCCGCCGTGGTGAGCCGGTGCGCGACGAGCAGCGTGGTGCGCTTGGCGGTCAGCTGCTCGGTCGCCTTGATCACCTCGGCCTCCGCGGCGAGGTCCAGCGCCGCAGTGGCCTCGTCAAGCAGCAGGATCGCCGGATCGACCAGGTACGCGCGGGCCAGCGCGATGAGCTGCCGCTGCCCGGCTGACAGGTTGCGCCCGCGCTCGGCCACCTCGTGGTAGAACCCGCCGGGCAGCCGCGCAATCATCTCGATCGCGCCCACGCCTGCCGCGGCGGCCTCGACCTCGGCGTCGCTCGCCTCCGGCCGCCCGTACGCGATCGCGTCCCGCAGCGTGCCGGCGAACAGGTACGGCTCCTGTGGCACGACCCCGAGCTGCCTGCGGTAGCTGGCCAGCTCGAAATCGCGGACGTCGGTGCCGTCCACGAACACGTGGCCGCTCGTCACGTCGTAGAACCTGGCGACCAGCTTGACCAGCGTCGATTTGCCGGCGCCGGTCTGCCCGACGAACGCCACCGTCTCCCCGGGCTCGATCCGCAGGCTGATCCCGCCGATTGCCTCGGTTCTGACGCGCTTGTACTTGAAGTGCACGTCGGCCAGCTCGACCTCGCCGCGCAGCTGTCCGGCCTTGACCGGGTGCTCGGCTTCCGGCGTGCTGGTCGGGGTCCGCATCAGGCCCGAGACCCGGTCGAGGCCGACGCTCGCCTGCTGGTAACCGTCGAACACCTGCGACATTTGCTGCACGGGGGAGAACAGCATGTCGATGTACAGCAAGTAAGCGATTAGGCTGCCCGCGCTCAGGGCATTGTTATGGACCTCGCTCGCGGCAGCGAGCAGCACAAGCGCACCCGCCATCGTGGACAGCGCCTGAACGAACGGGAAGTAAAGCGCGATGTAACGCTGGGCACGCAACCGCGACCGCCGGTAGGCGCCGCTCAGGCCGGAGAACTTGTCGTGATTGACCTGCTCGCGCCTGTACGCCTGGGCGACGCGCAGGCCGGCCACATTTTCCTGAAGGTCGGCGTTGACGATGCTGACCCTTTCCCTGGCTTCCGCGTAGGCCTTAGACGACTTGAGCCTGAACCACACGGTCGCCGCGACCAGGATCGGCAGCACGCTGAACAAAATGAGCCCCAGTCTGACATTGATCAGCAGCAGCGCGATCAGCACGCCGATAAAGGTCAGGCCCGAGTTGACCATGGTGATCAAGCCGGTCTGCAAGAACGTGGACATCGCGTCCACGTCGGTAGTCATCCTGGTCATGATCCGGCCGGTCATCTCGCGCTCGTAGAAATCGAGCCCGAGCCGCTGCAATTGCGCGAAGATCTTGACACGCAGCGTGTAGAGTAGCCGCTCGCCGTTCCTGCCGACCACGACCGTCTGGACCGCGTTGACGACCCAGTCCGCCAGCACGATCGCCAGCGCTCCCAGCGCGATCAGCGCGATCACGCCGAATGCCTTGACCTCGATTCCGTGGTCGATGCCGCCGCGCGTGAGCCAGGGCAGCGCGACACCGGCCACCGCGTCGAGCGCATCGAGGATCAGCCCGGCGATCAGCGCGACCGCGAACGGTCGCAGCAGGCGGCGAAGATTGAACCGCTCATCGGGTGCCCGGCTGAATGTCTTAGCCACCTTGGGCTCGTCGTTAGCCGGCGGCAGCGCGGCCACCCGGGCTAGCAGCTCAGGCGTAGGCGGCAGGCCGGCCAGCATGCCGCCGTCCCCGTGGAACCTCGTGTTCGTCGCCGTCGCCGCCGTCGCATCGCGGCCGCGAGCCGTGCCTCCGCCGTCGGCCGATGGCGCCAGGTGCGCGGGCCAAAGGCACGCTCGGCCAGCACCCTGCTCGCCCCTGGGGACGGCCCCCCGGTCGGCCTCGGCCGCTGAGTTGTCCTCGTAGTACGCGAGTTCGCCGGCGTCTACGCCCTCGGCGTCATCGCCCGGGCCCGAGAGCAGGAGCCGGTACAGCGGGCAGCGCTCGGCCAGTTCCAGGTGCGTGCCGACGTCGACGAGCTTGCCCGCATCGAGCACCGCGATCCGGTCGGCCAGCTGCAAGGTGGACCTGCGGTGCGCGATCAGCAAGGTCGTCCGTCCGGCCATGACCCGCCGGAGCGTCTCGTGGATCTGGGCCTCTACCCGCGCATCGATCGCGGACGTGGCGTCGTCGAGCACCAGGATAGCCGGGTCCGTGATCAGTGCCCGGGCGAGCGCGACCCGCTGCCGCTGCCCGCCGGACAAGGTAAGCCCCTGCTCGCCGACGACCGTGTCATAGCCCTGGGACAGCGCGGAAATGAACTCATCGGCTTCGGCCGCGCGCGCCGCCGCCTTGACCTGCTCGTCGGTCGCTCCCGGCCTGCCGTAGGAGATGTTGGCCCGCACCGAATCGGAAAACAGGAAGCTGTCCTCCATGACCAGCCCGATCGAGGCGCGCAGCGAGTCCATCGTCAGATCGCGAACGTCATGACCGCCGAGTCGCACGGCGCCTTCATTCACGTCATAAAATCTGGGCAGCAGCAGGGAGATGGTCGACTTTCCCGAACCAGAGGTGCCGATCACGGCGAGGGTTTCGCCAGGCGAAACCCTGAGGCTGAGCCCGCGCAGTACCGGCTCGGACGGCAGGTAGCCGAACGTCACGTTGTCGAGTTCCACCTCGCGAGCGCCAGCAGGCAGTGGCTGCGCACCGGGCTTTTCGGTTATCACGGGGCGCGAGTCGATGACCTCGAACACCCGCATGACGCTGGCCCGCGCCTCCTGGCCTATCGTGATCACGCTGGTCAGTGCCCGCACGGGGTTGACGAGCTGGGCGATGTAGGAGGAAAAGGCAAAGAACGTGCCCAGGTTGATCTCCCCGCGAATGGCCAGCCAGCCGCCGAACGCGAGCACGCCGACCTGGCCAAGTGCCGGGACTGCCTGCAGCGACGGATTGAAGCGCGCGGTCAGCCTGACAGTGCGCACCCGGGCCGCATAGAGCAGCTTGCTCGCGCCTTCCAGCCGCTCGATTTCCTGCTCTTCCTGGCCGAATCCCTTGACGACGCGCACCCCGGTGACGGCGCCGTCCACCACCCCGGCCACGTTGGCCGCGTGCTGCTGCGCGTCCCAGCTCGCAGGGAACAACTTGTTGCGGGAGGCCATCGAGATGAAGAACAGCGCCGGCCCGACCGCCAGCGCCACGAGCGTGAGCAGCGGCGACAAGAACACCATGACCGCGAGTGAGGAAAAGAACAGCACGAGGCTGCCGAGCAGCATCGGCACCATGCTCAGCAGGCCCTGCACCATGTTGACGTCCGAGATTGACCTGGACACGACCTGGCCCGTGTGCAGTTGGTCCTGCCGGGCGCCGTCAAGCTTGGACAGTGCGCTGAACATCTCGGTGCGCAGGTCATGCTGCACGTCGAGCGAGACCCGGCTGCCGAAGTACCGCCTGGTGTAGACGCCGGCGAAACTCAGGCCGGCTGCGACGAGCAATGCCGAAGCGCCCAGCCAGATCGGCTGGCGCCGGGCAAGGATGGCGTTGTTCACGATGTCCCGCTGGATCAGCGGGATGAGGACTGTGGTGAGAGTTGCGAGCAATGACCCGCCGAGCGACAAAAAGACGGCCTTGGGGTGCCGCCCGCAGTATCTGATGAGCCGCCGCAACCAGCGCTGGTGTGGGTCGGCCGCTGACTTCATTCGTCTCCTCACATAGCTGACTGCCACGCGGTTGGGCGTGGCAGCGGTCTGACTTGTTCCTTTGCTGTGAGCTGGGGCGCGGTCGCGGGTGTCCTATCGGGGATGGGGGGCGGTCTTGGGGATCTTGCGCTGATCGATCGCGCGGTCGAGTAGTTCGAGCCCGCGAAGCACCTGGTCAGGGTCGCCCGTGATCAGCAGCAGCTCGCCGAGCCATTGCGCGTACACGTCATCGGCGCGGTCGACCGCACGCTGCCCGGACTCGGTGAGCTTGAGCCGCACGACCCGCCGGTCCGTGGTCTCGGGTTCCCTGCTCAGCAACCCCGCAGCGACGAGACCGTCAGCGGTGCTAGTCAGTGTGGGCTTGGCGACCGCGAGCCGCTCAGCCAGCCGCGCCGAGCGCTCGCCGCCTGCGCCGATGAGCTTGAGCAGCCGGTACTGCTGCGGCGTCAGCCCGGCCTCGACTCGTTCCATGGAGCGGAACAGCCTGGTGATAGTCAGGGCAGCATGTGCAGAACGTGCGGTATCCGGCATGGCAGCTAACGCAACCGATCTAGGCATCTCAGGCCCCATGTCACTTCGTACGACGAACGTACAGTTCGCCACCCTAACAACTGTCCAGCCTAACAAATTCCGCGCGAGTCTGGCGCGGGCCGGGTGAGCAGCGTTTGGCGCGGGCCGGGTGAGCAGCGTCTGGCGCGGGCCGGGTGAGCAGCGTCTGGCGCGGACCGGGTGAGCAGCGTGGTCCTGCCCGCTGCACAGCAGCATGGTGCTACTTACTGCTGTTGACGCCGGACGGGCTGGATTCCCCTTACCGCAGCGTGTCTTCACACCTACGCCGGCCGCCGGTCGGCGTAGCCGGGAGGGTTGCCGGGTTCCTGGAGGAGCATTTTCAGGCGCGGGAGCTTTTTCGTCGTGGAGCACGAAAATTCTCCCGTACCTGGAAAGTCTCCACTGAGGGTACGGGCAAGTCTCCCGGATGCGGGAACTCTCCGCGGGCGGCACGGGCAAGTCTCCCGGATGCGGGAACTCTCCGCCGGGGGTACGGGCAAGTCTCCCGGATGCGGGAACTCTCCGCCGGGAGCCGCGGATAACCCTCCTGGACGCGAAAAACCTCCCGCCCAGAGCCCGGCCGTGCCTGTGGCGTCTGTCCGGCCGGGCATGGCCGGGCTAGCTGGAAGGCGCTAGAGCTTGGATTCGAGTGCCGGGATGGGGCCGGCCTTGCAGACGGTGGCCGGGGTGTTGCTGGTGATCTTGCAGATCGAGGCGGTGACGTAGTTGGCGGCGCCGTTGATGTTCTGGGCGACCTTGCTGTTCGGGTCCTTGAGCTGGGCAGCGATCTGGGACCAGGTCAGGCCCTTGAGCACGCCAGGGTCGTAGAGCGGGCCGGTGATGATGACCTTGCCGCCGAAGTACATGAACGGGAAGCCGGTGCCGCCCTGGCTCGTTGTGTCGTACTTTGTCCAGACTGCCTGCTGGTCCTTGGTCGTTGGCTGCAGCGGTCCCCCGGTCACGGTCTCGTTCTCGACCGGGGTGAAGTTCAGGTAGGGGCTGGAGTACTTCTGCTTATAGAAGGTCAGCGTGGCGGTATCCGGGTCCACGTCGGTGCTGGAGGAGTGGATGCCCTTCAGGGGGCCGAACGTGCCGAAATGACTCAGCGCGACGGCCATCGACCAGCGCATGGCGGCGCAGTAGGGGCAGAACTCGGCTCCTATGTAGAGGAACTCGGGCTTGCCGCCGGTGGTCGTCAGCGTCGGGTCGCTGATACTGCGCATCGGCAGGCCGGACAGCGGCGCCAGGGGACCGGTGCCGATTTGCGACAGCGTGCTCGCCGGCACGTTCGTGATACTGCTGGCGACCGCAGGGGGCAGGGCTGCCCGACCGGCCTGCGAAGAAGGCTTGGAAGTGTTCCTGATCACGACGATGGCCACGATGATCGCGATCACGACCAGCACTGAGCCGCCGACCAGGATGAGGCGGCGGCGCTGCTCGGCGCGGCGCATGGCTGCCTGCTGTTCGGCGATCCTGGCCCTGGTGCTCAGGTTTCTGTTTCGGTCAGCCTTGCTCATCGCTGATCACTTTAGCCGCAGTCAGTGACTGGTCAGCGACTCCTGGTAATTGTCCGTGAGGTCCAGGATGCAGCCTCGTACACCATCAGGGCGAACAGCAGGAACGTGGCCACGTGCACGCTGGTGCACCACAGGCAGATGTTGCCGATCTGGACGACCTCGACGTAGACCAGGTAGAGCACGAAGCCCATCCCGACGACGATCGATCCGAGCCTGGCCAAGTTAACCTCGCGCCGGTCCCAGCGCCGGCCGAACGGTGAGTTGACCAGCGCCATGAAGACATAGAAGGCCAGGCCGAGCACGGCCACGGGGAAGATGCCGAACACCATGGACTGCGAACTCGTGGTCACCTTGAGGCAGTTGACCACGCCGGTGTCCGGGCAGCTCAGGCCGACTGCCGTGTCGTAGTGCGCGATCGTCAGGTAGATGGACACGCCGAGGCCGAACAGCGAAAGCAACCACATCGTGAACTGCAGCGGGCGCGCCCGTATCCAGCCAGCGAAACCCATGGACGGTTGCGGCATCCCCGCGCCGCCGGTGACGATCGGGTCTGCGGCGTCGGTCACGTCGCCGCGGGTCGAGCCATCGCTAGCTGGACCACGCCCGGTTCCGGTCGACGGAATGGTCATGGTGCCGACCGGCGTCCTTGACTTGCCGCCATGGGAGGCCTTCTTTTTGGCGCTGACCGCCTGGCGCCTGCGCTTTGCCTGCTTCTGCGGCGCCATCAGATCTCTCCGCCGATTGAGGTCACGCTCTTCGAACTGCACACGTTACTCGGCTGATTGTTGGTGACCTTGCAGATCGCGGCGGTGATGTGGTTCGCCGAGCCGATGATTGCCTGCGCGACCGGGCTGTCGGGGTTCTGCAGGTCCTTGCCGATCTGCGCCCAGCTCAAGCCGACGTGAGTCGCATCCTGAGTCGCGACGGAGCCGAGCACGCTCGGCAGGAACTGGGTGCCGCTCACGATGTACTTGCCGTCGATGTCGATGAACGGGAAGCTGCCCTGCCCGTACTTATTCAGCAGCGCGGCCTGCTGGGCGGTGGGATTCTGCAGTGGCTTCTTGTCGACCGTGGTCGTCTCGACCGGGACGAAGGTGAGGTACTTGCTGGCGTACCCGGACTTGTAGAACGTCAGCGTCGCTGTGTTCGAGTACACGTCCGCTGAGGTCGAGTGAATGAAATGCAGATTGGACAAGGTGCCGAACCTGCTCAGCGCCACGGCCATGGCCCAGCGCTCGGCCGCGCAGTACGGGCAGTACTCGGCGCCGACGTAGAGCATTTCAGGCTTGCCGGCCGACGTGAGCGCGGCGCTCTTGATCGTCTTCAGCGGTGCCACCGCCGCCGAGCCAGTCGGGCCGGCGCCGACCTTGTCGAGCACCGCGGCCGGTACCGTGGTGATGTCCTTGACCACGCTGGCGTTGCTTTGCGCGCCCGACGAAGCGAGTTTGGCCGCCGCCGACGAGTGCCCGAGCGACTTGGCCACGATAAACGCGACGACGATGACGATCACCAGTACGACGCTGCCGCCCACGATGACGGTTCGGCGCTGCGCTTCCGCGCGCCTGGCCGCGGCCTGCTGCATCGCGATGCGCTGCCTAGCGGCTTGCTGACGGTTTCGCTCAGCCTTGCCCATTCCTGCCCTGCCTCGCTGCGTGAGAAATAGTCGGTTCGCCTGCCGGGACCATGCTATGGCGCGACCGCTAATGTGGCTGCATTTGTTATCCAAGCGCAGTCAGCGCCTGAGTCAACCCGGCCAGACGAGGTGTCGTCACTTCTTGCGCTACGCAACTGTCACTGGCTATCGTCCAGTCATGACCGTGAAGCGCGGACTCGGCTGGCGCGGCGGGCTGGTCGTCCTCGCGTGCGCCGGACTGGCTGCGGCTGGCTGCGGCTCCGCTTCCTCGATCCCGGCCGCAGGCTCTGCTCAGGAGCCAGGGACCTCGGGCAAGCCGTCAGGCACCGCGGACGTCGCCTACGCGTCTTCGCTTGAGTTCCTCAACGAGCAGGTGTTCGGCCCTGCGTTCACCAAGGCCGAGGGGTTCACGTATTCGGGCCGGGCAGGCGCGTCGGGCGAGCTGTCGTCCGGCATCGCGTCAGGAGAGATCAGCCCGGGCGTGTTCGAGAGCGTCGGCGGCGATAACATCACGTCGCTGGAGCCGAAGTTCACCAAATGGTTTGTCCAGTACGCGGGCACGTCAATAGTCGTGGCCTATAACCCGGACAGTAAGTATGCGCCACAGTTCAAGGCCATCGCGAGCGGCAAGAAACCATTGACCGACCTGTTCACGCTGATGGAAACGCCCGGGTTCAAGCTGGGCAGGACCGACCCCGACATCGACCCGCAGGGGCGGGCCTTCATCTACATGCTCAAGCTGGCGCAGCTGACCTATCACCTGCCCGTCAGCACGGTGAGCAAGATCCTGGGCGGGCCGGCCGGCTCGCCAGAATCGCCGCAAATCTTCACCGAGGCTTCGCTGGACTCCACCCTGCAGTCAGGTCAGCTCGACGCGGCGAGCGCGTACCTCAACCAGGCGGCGGAGCTGCACCTGCCCTACATCCCGCTGCCAGATTCCATCAACCTGGGCAACCCGCGGGACGCGGCACAGTACGCCAAGGCGAAAGTGACGATCACCTCAAATGGTGAGAAGTCGACCAAGGCAGGCGTGCCGCTGACTATCGACATCACGACGATCGGCACGCCGGCGCCCGCGGCGCTGGCGTTCGTGAAGTACGTCCTGTCGCCGGCCGGCCTGGCGCTATACAAGCAGGGCGGATACAGGATCCTGACGCCGACGGTAACGGGCACCGGGGTGCCAGCCGCGATCCGAAGCGAAGTGGGCGGTTAGCCGGGGGCTGAGCTGTGACTTCCAAAATAGTTCCGCCGCAAGTCGCTCGGGCCGGCCGGATGGAGCCCGCCGGAGCGGGCGGTTCGCAGCCGTCCGGACGGCGCCGGCTTGCCGGGGGCGGCGTACCCGCGAGTTTGCGTTCAATCTCGGGGGTCCTGGGGGTCGCGGGGACCGGTCTGGTGTGGCTCGCCCTCCTGGGGCCGGTGATCGCCCTTGCGACGCACTTGTCGTGGAGCGCGATCACGAGTTCGCTCGGGGCACCCGGGGCGTGGGACCCGCTGATCGTCTCGGCCGAGTCTGGCGGGGTCACGCTCGGCGTGCTCATCCTGCTCGGCACGCCGCTGGCGTGGGCGCTAGCCCGGGGGGCGCTGCCCTTCCCGCGCGTGTGGGAGGCCGGGGTGCTGGCGACCTTGCTGCTGCCGCCGCTGGTGATCGGCCTGCTGCTGATCTTCATGGTCGGGCCGTTCACCTTTATCGGGCAGTTGCTAGCGCCTTTGCGCCTCACCGCGACCAATAGCTTCCTCGCGCTGGTGGTCGCGCAGGTATACGAGGCGGCGCCGTATTACGTGCTCGGCGCCCAGGCCGCGTTCGCCAGCGTCGATCCGCGGCTCGAGCAGCAGGCCGCCTTGCTCGGCGACCCGCCAGCGCGGGTGCTGCGCCGGGTGACGATCCCGCTGGCGGCGCCGGGGCTGGCGATGGCGCTGGCGATCGCATGGGCGCGGGCGATGGGCGCTTTCGGCGCCGTGGTGATCATCGCCTACCATCCCACTGGGCTGCCGCTGCAGATCTGGACCTCGCTTCAGGAAACTGGGCTGGCCTCGGCGCTGCCGTTTGCCCTCGTGCTGCTTGTTGTCGCGTTGCCGCTGCCGCTAGCGGCGTATATCTGGAGCGCCCGTGCTCGAGGCCGACGTCGAGGCTGACCGCCGGGACTTCACCGTGGGCGCCTGCGTGCGAGTGGCCGCCGGCGAGCGGCTCGCGCTGTTCGGCCCGTCGGGCGCGGGCAAGACCACGCTGCTCGAGGTCATCGCCGGGCTCGTGACGCCAAGCCGAGGATTCGTCCGCCTCGGCGGGCGGCTGCTGACCAGCACGGAGAAGCCGGTGACGGCCGTGCCGCCCTGGCGGCGGGGCGTCGGGCTGCTGCGCCAGGACCCCGGGCTCTTCCCGCACCTTTCGGTACGGGACAACTTGCGCTATGCGCGGTCCGCTCAGGGAGCGCGGCCCAGTGCCGGGGGTCACCGCGAGGGCGAGCTGCGCGAGCTCGCCGGGGTGCTCGGCATCGGCGGGCTGCTCGGGGCAATGCCAGCGAAGCTGTCCGGCGGGCAGGCGCACCGGGTCGCGCTCGGACGCCTGCTGCTGTCGCGCTGCGACGCGCTGCTGCTCGATGAGCCCTACACCGGGCTCGACCTCAGCATGCGGCGCACGCTGACCGACCTGGTGATCTCCCTGGTCGCGGAGCGCGGCCTGCCATCGATCCTGGTGGCGCACGAGCTTGCCGAGGCCCAGGCGTTCGCCAGCCGGCTGGCGGTGCTCGACCGGGGCGCGCTGCTGCAGATCGGCGCTCCCGGTCAAGTGGTTCGGCGACCGGCCTCGCGGCGGGTGGCGGAGCTAGTTGGCTACACTGCGTTCGTGCCCGTGCCTGGGGGTGGTCAGGTTGCCGGGATCCACCCGGACCGGGTCGTCTGCGGGTCGTATCCGGACCAGGGCCTGGTGCTCGCCGGCACCGTGACCGCGTGCCGTCCGGCCGGAGCGCTGTGGGAGATTGACTTGCGGACTGGCGATGTGATCGTTACCGGGCGACTGCCGGCGCCCGCGACGGCGGGGACGGAATTCGTGATCACGGCGACCAGCCCGCCGGTCTTCGGGCCTGGCGGCGAGGCGCGCGAGCCCCGCGGGCAGAGCGAACGGCGCGGGGACAGCAAGCCGCGCGAGGCGCGCGGGGACAGCAAGCCGCGCGAGGCGCGGTCGTGATCAGCGGAGCCAGGTTGCGGCTGGCCCGCCAGGCAAGGGGTTTCTCCCAGCAGCAACTCGCCGGCATGGCGGGGGTGTCGAGGCAGGCGGTCTCGGCCGTCGAGTCCGGGCAGTCCGATCCTTCGCTCCGCGTGGCACTCGCGCTGGCTTCGGCGCTGGGGATGACCGTCGACGAGTTGTTCGGCGTCGAGGGCGCGGTGCAGACGGTGACGGCGAGGCTCATCGACGCCGGCCGGCCGGGTGAAGCCGGCGATCCGCCAAGCGCCCCGCCCGCCCGGCCGGCTCCGTCGGCCCTGCCCGCCCGGCCGGCCCCGTCGGCCCCGCCCGCCTCGCCGGCCCCGGCTGCCTCGGGGGAGCGGGTCACGCTCGCCTCGATCGGCGAGTCGTTCGTCGCGCTGCCGCTGGCCGGGCAGACTGCGAGCCGCGCGGGGTTCCTGCCGGCTGGCGGCCTGATCGTCGGCGCCCCGCAGCGGCCCGCCGCGCAGGCAGTCACCGTGCAGCCGATCGGCCCGCCCCGGCCAACGCTGGTGGCAGCCGGCTGCGATCCGGCGCTGCCACTGCTGTCCGAGCCGCTCGGCTTGCTTGACCCGCCGATCGCGTTCAGCTGGTGGCCGTGCGCCAGCCGCGAGGCGCTCAGGCTGGCGGCGGCCGGCCTGGTGCACGTCGCCGGCGTGCACTTGCTTGGCCGGTCGGGCGACTACAACGCCGGCCCTGCCGCCGAGCTGCTGGCTTGCGGCGGCGAGGTGATCGGCTTCAGCGCCTGGCGTGAGGGGCTCGTGCTCCGGCCGGAAACCGCCTCCAGGGTCTCGGGCATCGCGGATGTCGTCAGGTCGGGGCTGCGACTGGTCAACCGGGAACCAGGAGCCGAAGCACGCAGCGTGCTCGACCGGGAGCTGGCCAGCGCCGGCGTCGACGGCGAAGACGTGCCTGGCTACGACACGATCGCGACTGGCCATCTGCAGGTGGCCGACGCGGTCGCGACGGGCCTGGCCGACGCGGGCGTGGCGAGCGAGCCTGCCGCGCTGGCGTACCGGCTGGCATTCCTGCCGCTCGCCCGTGAACGCTTCGACCTCGTGATCCCCGCCCAGCGCGCCGCCGCCCGCGAGGTTCAGGCGCTGACCAAGGTGCTGTCGTCGCGATGGCTGCTCGACCAGCTCGGCAGCCTGCCCGGCTACGACGCCACCTGCTGTGGCCAGCACGTCGCCACGCTGGCCTAGGACCGCCAGGACGCCAAATTGCGCCGTCAATGAACATGTTGGCGCCGCGAGGTGCTGATCGGCCACGATGGACAGATGAGACTTCTGGTACTTGGCGGGACACATCATGTCGGACGTGCGGTGGTCGAGGAGGCGCTCGCTCGCGGCGATGACGTGACGACGCTGACCCGGGGCGTCAGCGGCGCCCCGGCGGACGGGGCGCGGGCCAGGTACGCGGACCGGACCGATCCTGAGCAACTGCGTTCGGCGCTGGGGGAGGACACCTGGGACGCGGTGATCGACACCTGGAGCCTCGCGCCCCGGGTCGTCCGTGACGCGGTCAGGCTGCTTAACGGCCGGGTCGGCCACTACGGCTACGTGTCAAGCCGTTCCGTCTACCAGTGGCCGATCCCGCCGCGCTCGGACGAGAGCGCCCCGGTCGTCGACGGGGAGGCTGGTAGCGAGGATGCCTCGGACTACGCGGCGGCGAAGCGGGGCGGCGAGCTTGCCGTGCTCGAGAACTTCGACGGCCCGTCGGTGATCGCGCGGGCAGGCCTGATCCTCGGCCCCTACGAAGGCGTCGGCCGCATGCCCTGGTGGTTCCGCCGCATCGAGCGGGGCGGCGACGTGCTCGCGCCTGGCCCGCGCGACATGCCGTTGCAGTACATCGACTGCCGCGACCTGGCAATCTGGCTCCTGCACGCGGCCGACAAGGGCATCAGCGGCGTCTTCAATTCGGTCAGCCAGCCAGGCCTCGCCACGATGGAAAGCCTGCTGAAGGCCGTGATCGCGGCAACCGGATCGGACGCTAACCTCGTCTGGGCTGACCCGGAGGTCATCGAGGCGGCTGACATCCAGGGCTGGACCGAGCTTCCTGTCTGGGTGCCGCCTGTCGGCGAGGCCGCCAGCCTGCACGACGGCGACGTCTCCGCGATCTACGCCGCCGGACTGGTCTGCCGCCCGGTGGAGGAGACGGTTGCCGGCACCTGGAGCTGGCTGCAGGTCGAAGGCTACCCGCCCGCCAGGCCGGGCCGCCCCCGGCACGGCCTGGATCCCGACCGCGAGCGCGCTGTGCTCGCCAGCCTGCGTTAGGCACTGAAACAATCAGGCGGAAAAATTGTCGGTGCCGGTGATGCCGCCTTCGGGCCGCTCGTCGTCCGGGCGGACGACGAGGGCTGACCCGGTGGCCGGGCGCTGGTGATGCCGAGGCGACCGGCCACCGGGCTTTATTTCCTAAGTAAAGGTGCCTCGCTTGAGCGGTCAGTGGCTATAGACCGGAACGAGCAGCCCTCGGGCAATGGTGTGGAACCCCAGGTTGAACCCCGCGACCGCCGGCATGACATCGGAGTCGATGCCGAGCGTTTCGACGTCGAGCGCGTGCACGGCGAATACGTAACGATGCGGTGGCGCGCCCTTGGGCGGAGCCGCTCCGCCCCATTCCTTCGTGCCATAGTCGCTGCGCACGTGGAACGCGCCGGCGGGAAGCCCGTCGGCTGTGCCCGCACCCGTCGGCAGTTCGGTCACCGAGGCAGGGATGTCGATGACGAGCCAGTGCCAGAAGCCGGAGCCGGTCGGGGCGTCCGGGTCGTAGCAGGTCACGGCGAAGCTCTTGGTCTCGGCGGGGAAGCCGCTCCAGCTGAGCTGCGGGGAAATATTCGGGCCAGTCATGCCGAAGCCATTGTAGACCTGAGCCTCGCCCATCTGCTGGCCCTCGGTCACGTCAGTGCTCGTCACCTCGAATGACGGCACCGGGGGCATGAAATCATAGGGCATCGGAGCCCGGTCGGACATAGGTCCCTCCTAGGGTTTGAGCGGTGAAGTCAGTGCGGGTCTCGTTAGAGTGAGCCTTGAGCGTCAACGCTACTTGTGAGACTAGCTGGCCCGCCATCGAGGCCGCCATCACGACGGGAGGGCCAGGTCGCGCGCACCATGCTGAGCCTGCTGCTGTCAGTGCCAGTGCGCCGGGGCGCACTCGGGCTGATTCTCGTCGCTGTCGTGCTTTTCCCGAGCGGGACGAGCGGTCACCATCGCAGGTCCTGCCCTGCCGGCCGGTGCTCGGCTGACGGGGCGATCAGCTGGTCCCGGCCCCTGGCCGGCTCGTGGCTCGCGGAGAACGGCATCCAGGGCACCGTCTACGCCCAGGGCCAGGCCTACGCGGCCGTCGGCAGCGGCGTCGCGGCTGTCGGCTACGGGCTGACGCTCGACGCGTTCGACGCCGCGACCGGGTTCCCGCGCTGGGCGGCGACGCTCGGCGGCGTGCCCGCGGGGTCTTCGATCATCTCGGTCAGGGTCTGGCCGGGCGTAGTCACCGCGGGCGTGCAGGTCGTCGCGAACAGCGGCTCGAACTCGATCGCGGCGGTGGGCGGGAACAGCGGTTCGGGCTCGGATGGCGGCGTTCTGAGGTCGGGGGAGCCGACCATCGCCGGGCGTAAGGAGTTCGTGCTCAACGCCGTCACCGGCAAGCAACTCCGCGTCTACCCGGCGGCCTGGTTCGGCGGCGCGGTCAGCGCGGACCTGAAGTCCTCGGTCATCGTCGGCGCGAGATCGGTGGCCAGCTACGCCAACCGGACGGGCAAGGTGCGCTGGCGCATCCCGACCGGCGCGGGCGGGCAGGCCTGGCAGGTGAGCGGGAACGACCTCTACGTGACCGTCTCGGCGACCGGTCCGGCAGGCACGGCTCCGGTGACCGCCGTGCGCGAGATCAACCTGCGCAACGGCGCGCAGCGACTGATCCAGCCGGCGGGACGGTCATTCGATGGCAGGCTGAGCGGGGTGCTCGATGACGAGCTGCTGTTTTCCAGTGCGGACGGGCTGCGGATGTACAGCGGCCCGACCGGGGGACTCACCGGGTTCCGCGCGGGGGCTGTGCCTGAAATGCTCGACTCTGTCCAGGAGGAACTGTACGTCGACGTCGGCGGTGCGCTGATCGGCATCGACCCGGTGACCGGGAAGGACGAGCGCGGCACGTCGTATCCGGGGCCACCAGGCACCTACGGTGTCAGGGATGGCGTGGCGCTGGGACTCGACCCCGGCGCGAAGGGGGCAGCCTGGGGGTACAATATCGCCAGGAAGCACGTGATCTGGACAAGCCGGTCACTGCCGTGGCCACACTTCTTCGTTGACCTTTCCGGGCTGGGCGGCAGCAGCGATCCGTCGAGCGATGCGGTCCTGCTTGTCACGTGCGCCAAGGTGGGCCAGCGAGTGCGGTCCGCTGAAGCTTCGGTGGCCGAGGCTGGCGCCGCGCCCGCCGACGACTGCCTGCGCCCGATGCTGGTAGCGATCGAGCGGTAGTCCGTGTGGGTGGCGGCGGGGTGGGGCGGGTGGTCGGCCCGTGCGCGCTGCGCCGCCAGGGACTCGGCGGGCAGCATCCGCTGGTCACGCGGCTCCCGCGGGCATCAGTCGTCACGCAAGCACCAGCCTGCGGCCGTGGCGACGCAGCTAGTCACCGGCGATTTTGTACCGCCGGGTCTGCCGTGCGGCGTAGCCTAGGTCGGGCAGAATGTGTCGCATGCGCCTGTAGCTCAGCGGACAGAGCGGCTGCCTTCTAAGCAGCGGGTCGCAGGTTCGATCCCTGCCAGGCGCGCTTGCTTTGTGGTTCATGAGCTGGGATAGTGCTGGCCCTGGTTTGCCGGGCAGGGGTGATGGTCGCTAGCAACCGGGACGGTCAGCCGCTTGGATCGCGCTCGGCAAAGGGCACGCTGAGCCCTCGCTGCTAGCTGTCGGAACGGTTCCGGGTCGGTCCGGTCAGTGTTGGCTACAGCACTCGGTCAGCAGATAACTTGCCAGCGCCGCCTGCAGGTCGTCGGCGAGCAGTGGATGGCCTTGGCTCGTGTTGCATATCGCGGGATCTATGTTGCGTGGTTGCAAGCCCCGGCGTCGCCTTGCTGCCGCTGCTGTGGTCGAGGCTGCGGGCTGGCGGATCGGTGTCGTCGCAGTATGTGAAATCTCTTGTTCGGTGTTCGGTCTATGCCGAACACCGAACACTTGTTGTGGGCTTGCGTCGTGGCTCTTGATGCGTCCGAGGCTGCGGAGTTGTTCTCATACTCGTCGATCGCACGGGCTGGTGTCGGCGGGTTACTGGATGGTCAGGCGGTGAGGGTGTCGGTGTAGTCCACGAAGGTGGTGGCGTCGGGGCCGAAGTCTGCTGCCAGGCGCAGGTGGCCGCCGATGGCTGCGACGTAGGAGGCGATCGATTCGACCTGCATCTTGTCGATGTCTTTGTGCTCCATGCGGGAGACGCGTACCTGGCTGACGCCCATGGCGGCGGCGACTTGGGCCTGGGTCATGCCCTGCTGCTTGCGCATGCGGGCCAGGTGGTAGCCGATGTCGCTGGCGTTGCGGGTGTCGCGGGCGGCGGCGCGCCGGCCCGGGCTGTCGATGCCAGGGTCGTCTTTGCGGCGCTCGCTCAGCGTGGTGTCCCAGCGGTAGTGCCTGGCCATTGGATCTCCTCGGGCGGCGCGCCGTGAGCGCCACCTTCGGCGCCGCCGACGCGCTTTCTCAGGGCACCACCTATCTGCTTGACGGATACTGGTGGGAGGTCTATCCGGCGGGGCTGCTGATCATGCTCACCGTCATCGCGTTCAACCTCATCGGCGACGCGCTCTCCGGCTCGATCGACACCAGGTCCCGCGCGTTCTGACAATGCCAGGAGCCTCGCCATGACATCCGATACTCAGCCGTCAGCGCGGTCCGGCTGGACCCGGAAACTGTGGCAGCAGATTGAGGGGACATTCCAGGCGATACTCGCTCACCCTTTCATCAGCGGGCTGACCGCGGGAACCCTGGAACCTGCCGCGTTCTATTACTTTCTCTGCCAGGACCACTGCTACGTAAGCGAGACCCCGAACGCGATCAGCCTGCTCAGCGCTAAAGCACCAACGGCCGCGGCCCGGGCGACGCTCGCCAGTCATGCCGCCGAATCGCACAATATCGAGCTCGCGCTGCACCGGGACCTTGCGGCGGCTATCGGAAAGGATGCGGCCGGTCTCTCTGAGGCCCAGGCATCCCCGACAACCCGCGCTTACCTCAGCTTTGTGCTCTCCACCGTCTACCGGGCCGACTTCGCCGCAGGGCTCGCCGCCGTCCTGCCCTGCTACTGGCTCTACGCCGAAGTCGGGCGTCATCTTGGCGGCATCGGCTCGCCCAATCCCGTCTACCAGAACTGGATCAATGCTTACGCAAATCCCCTTTACCATGGTGATGTGATCGCGGCACTAAACTTGGCCGACGAGGTTGGCAGTGACCTGCCAGATGCCAGTGAGAGATCAGCTCGCGCCCATTTCGCCATGGGAGCACGCTATGAATGGATGTTCTGGGACGCTGCCTGGCGCGGCGAGGTGTGGCCGATCTGATTGCCATGACTGACGGGCCGGCCGTCCGCGTGGCCGCGGTGGCGCGGACGTTCGGGCAGACCGTCGCGGTCTCCGGGGTAAACCTGGAGGTCCCGTTGCACGGCCGTCTTTCCATCGTCGGCCCGAGCGGATGCGGCAAATCGACCCTGCTGGCGCTGATCGGCGGGCTTGATGAGCCGGGGGAAGGCTCGATCAGCGTGCTCGGCGGGCACACCGCCGCCCAGCGCTTACGCAGGTGCGCGTGGATGCCGCAGAGCGACCTGCTGCTCCCGTGGCGCGATGTCCTCGGCAATGCCGCACTGGCACTCGAAAACCAGGGCGTTGCCCGGCGTGCCGCACGAGACCGGGTCGCGCACCTGGCCGGGCGGTTCGGGCTGGCCGGTTTCGAACGCCACCTGCCGTACCAGCTTTCCGGCGGCATGCGGCAGCGAGTCTCCTTCCTGCGCACGCTGGTCGCCGGCAAAGAGGTGCTGCTGCTTGACGAGCCGTTCGGCGCGCTCGATTCGATCACCCGCGCGGAGATGCAGCGCTGGCTACGCGATGCCCTGGACTCCGAGCCCCGCACGACCGTGCTGGTCACTCATGACGTCGAAGAGGCTCTCCTGATCGGCAGGCAAGTAGCGGTGATGTCGGCTCGACCAGGCCGCATCGTGGCTGAGTTCACCGTGGAGCTGCCGCTCGCCAGCAGCCGCCGCGAGCTCCTGCGACACCCCGCGTTCACCGAGATGAGGGATGAAATACTGTCGCTGCTTGAGGCATCGGCGTGACCACGGCGCCTCCACGCCAGGCGGCCGGAGCCGCCGAGAACACGGCGCTCATCCACCGCCTGGCCCTGTCGGCGCGGCAGCACCTGCCCGCCGCGGGAATACTCGCCGGGGTCGCGGGCGCCTGGGAGGCCGCGAGCCTGTGGCTCGGCGTGCCCGGCTACATCCTGCCGTCCTTGAACAGCATCTGGTCCACGGCGGTCATGCAATGGCGGGGCACGCTCGCCAGCGCGACCGCGGTGACGACGCTGGAAGTGCTGCTGGGCTTCGCCCTGTCCGTCGTCGTGGCGCTCGCGATCGGGTTTGCGCTGCACATATCCCGCATGCTTCGCGATGCCATCTATCCGCTGCTGATCGGCTCGCAAGCGGTCCCGATCGTGGTGATCGCCCCGGTTCTGGCTATCATTTTCGGATATTCCCTCACGCCCAAGCTGCTTGTGGTCGCACTAATCTGTTTCTTTCCTATAGTGGTCAATACGGTCGATGGCCTCGGGTCGGTAGAGCCGGAATTGCTGCGCGTCATGCGCACCCTCGACGGCGGGCGCTGGGCGACTCTGACGCGGATCGAGGCGCCCGCAGCGCTGCCGTCGATTTTCTCGGGGCTGCGCATCGCGGCGACTTATGCGCCGATTGGGGCGGTATTCGGCGAGTACTCGGGATCTCAGAACGGCCTCGGCTATGTGATGATCCAGGCAATTCCGCAACTGGAGACCGCGCTTGTCTTCGCCGCGATATTCATTCTCACTGGCGAGGCAGTAGTATTGTTTATCGCGATTTCGCTTCTGGAGCGCCTAGCTTGCCCTTGGGCAAGGAAGGGAAAACAGTGATCTCCATGACATTAGGGACTGGCATGCGCCGACGGGGCATGCTCCTGGCGGGAGCGATCACCGTGATGGCGAGCATGGCGGCTTGCGGCGCCTCTTCGGGAGCCACTACTCACGACAGCGGCGGGCTCACCAAGACCACGGTACTGCTTGACTGGTTCCCGAATCCGGACCACATCGCTTTATATCTGGCCCGAAAAGACGGTGATTTCGAAGCGCAGGGCCTGGATGTGACTTTTCAGGCTCCTTCGAACGCTACGGATGCGCTGAAGCTGGTAAGCCTCGGCCAGGTCCCGCTGGCGATTTCCTACGAGCCTGAGACGATCACCGCCGTATCGCAAAACCTGGACATAGCGGCTGTCGCAGCTCTCATGCCTACCCCGCTCAACTCCCTGATCATCTCGGGCAAGAGCGGTATCAGCAGCCCGAGCCAGCTCGCGGGCAAGACAGTGGGCACCGACGGAGATCCGGTGTCGGCGGCCATCTTCAAGGTCGTGCTCAGCAAGTACAAGCTGAGCCTGGCCAATACCAAGCTGGTCGCGGTAAACGAGGGCCTGGTCCCGGCGATGGTATCGGGCAAGGTGTCGGCCATCATCAGCGGTTACCGCAACGTGGAGGGCATTCAACTCGCCTCTTTGGGCGTGAAGCCGCACGTCTACCCGGTGAATACGCAGGGCGTGCCGAACTACGACGAGCTGGTGGTCATCGCCAACAAGAGCAAGCTCGCTAGCGACCCGGCCTACCGCGCGATGGTGCGCAAGTTCCTCGCGGGCATGACCAAGGGAATCGCGGCCGCAGAGAAGAATCCCGCCGCGGACCTCGCCGCGCTGTCGCCGGTAGCCAAGGGCTACAGCCACGCCGTTCTCAGGCAGATGGTGTACGCGACGGCGCCGCTGCTTAAGAATCCGCAGGGTACCGGGTTCATGAGCGTCAGGGCGTGGCAGAGCTTCGCCGACTGGATGAAGGCCAAAGGGCTGATCAGCAAGCCGGTCAACGCGTCAGGCGTGGTGGACACGTCACTGCTGCCCAAGAGCTGACGGCTGGCCTATCCGGGCCAGCGTACGCTCGAACGCGGCATTCGCCTCGGCCAGGATCTGGTGCTCATCCATGGACAGCAGCTGCCGTCCTGCCATGAGGATTTTCCCGTCCACGATAGTCGTGTCCACGGCGCTGCCATTGGCCGCGTACACCAGGTGTGAATACAGGTGAGCTTTGTCGCCTTGCCGCAGCGGAGTGAACATCGCGCTGTGAGTGTCGACCAGGATGATGTCCGCTTTCTTGCCGACGGCAATCTCGCCGGTGTCGTGCCGGAGCGCCGCCGACCCGTTGCGGGTGGCCATCCGCACGATGTCCGGTGCCTGCAGCAGGCTCGGGTCCACCCGCGACGCGCGGTGTACCAGCGAGGCGAACTTCATCACCTCAAAGGCGTCCCGGCTATTGTTGCACTCCGCCGCGTCATGCCCGAGTCCCACATTCAGCCCGGCCGCGAGCATCTCAGGAAGCCGCGCTATGCCATTGCCCAATTTCGCATTAGAAGTAGGGTTGTGTGATATTTGGGTGTCCGTCTCCCGCATCAGTGCGATCTCGGTGTCGGAGAGCCATACGCAGTGCGCCGCGACGCAGTCGGAGCCCAGCAGCCCAGCATCGTAGGCCACCTCGGTTGGTCGTCGGCCGAATCGTTTTTTGCTGTCCTCCACTTCGGTCAGGGACTCGTTCAGGTGGATGTGGATTCCAGTGCCCAGTTCATCGGCAAGCGCACGGGCATCGCGCAGCAATTCCGGTGAGGCCAGTGGCAGCCACTCAATACCGACGTAGACCTCGACGCGGTTGTCGCCGAGCCCGTGCACTGCGCTGTAGGCGTCCTTGGCGTCTTGTAAAGTGTCCAGGTTGTGCTCGGGCAGTGCGACGTCGTTCGACAGGACCGCGCGGATCCCGATGTCCAGTGCGGCCCGGCCCAGGTCCGGCACCCGGCGGTACATGTCGTTCACGGTAGTGACGCCACATTTGACCGACTCCAGGTAACTGGCGGCGGCCGCCCAGTACGCGGCGTCGGCGTCTAGTGCCCGGATGAACGGGTACCAGCAGGCTTCGAGGTACTCCCACAGCGGGAGATGGTCGTTGAATCCCTTGGCGATGGCGGTGTGGTAATGGAGATCGACGAGGCCGGGCATGACGATCTTGCCCGCCGAGTCGATGACTTCGTCCCCCGCCGCTGTCTCGCCCTGGTAAGGGCCAGCGCCAACGGCTGCGATCCTGTCTCCGTCAAGCACGACGTGGCCGTCAGGGTATACGTCATCGGCGTCATTGACCGTCAGAACCGTCCCGCCGGAAATGATGATCCTGCTCATTGGCTGCTCCCCTCAATGGCTAGGTCCAGCACCGCTGCCGAGACCTCCGCGCAGACGTCCGTGCCTTCCCCGATGGCCAGATAGGTGACCCGGGCGACGGTGTGAAGCCCCCTGATCAGGAAGGCATAGTCACAACCTTCGTTCAGTAGCAAGACGATCGGCTTGCCCATGGCGGAAGCCCAGCCAATCTCAACGTGCGTGCCGGGAGAGGCGGGGTGCCCAGGAAACGCGACGAAGACGTCGCAGCGCGAGATCTCCGTAAAGTCCAGCCTGGTGCATTCTTCTGGCGTCATGGACGCCGCTCCCCACCCCTCCCTCCTGTGCGCGTTGTGGACCTCGCAGCCATCGTCTTCGAGCCGACGTATCAGCGCGCCGAACAGTTCCTGGTCACGCACGTGCATCTGCCCTGTGCCGGGATCGATGAGCGATTTAAATGGGCCGCCCAGGAATACCTTCCGGGCCGGAATCAGGGTCATGTCACTTCACTCCTGACACGATGAGGAATGGAGGGTGAACGGCCTCCGCAGTCAGGTCCGGCCTCGCTCCGGCGCGCTGTCCTTGCCGCAACCTGACGTCCCCGAGCAGTGGCTCAGTGCACCTGACGTCGTGAAACCCGGCTTCGGCGAAGACGTCGAGGTAGGTCTGCCTGGGCCAGTGATAGTCGAGGAGCGTCATGGTCGTGCCGTCAGGTCTGTCCAGAATTACTGAGCGCTGCGCACCCGCCGCGTAACTGCGGCCGGGCTCCCCGCTGAGGAACGTCGAGAACTGGATTCCGGTCGTCGCCGGGTTCGTGTCAAGCACGGCGTAACGGCCGCCTGGACGCAAGACCCGGAATACTTCCGACGCGATGCGCTGAATTTCGGCGATGTCGCCAATATTGATGAAGACGTAGCAGGACATTGCTGCTTCGAAAGAGGCGTCGGCGAGAAAACCCAGGCGGCCGGACGCTACTTTGTGATAGGTGATCCGCGGATGGGGCCGCCGCTGCCTGGCTATGCCGAGCATTGCTCCGGAGATATCTACCGCGGTTACCTCCGCACCGAACTCTGCCGCCACGCGGAGCGCCACTTTCCCTGGGCCGCAGCCGTAATCGAGCACTCGGGCAGCGGAATTTAAGCGAAGCTCGCTGAACGCGGTGGGATACCCGATAATCCGCTCCGGCAGGTCGTCGTAGGCGTCGAAACCCGCCGCTACATCTGGGGAGTCCTTCCAATCGGTTCCCACAGCCGGCCCTTCCCTCCGCTCAGGCTCCGGCTGCCAGTAGGTGCGGCCAGCGGTGCCCGATCAGCGTACGGTAAACAGGCCAGAGCCGCTCGATGATGTCGCCGCTGGGACTCTCCTGTAGGCGCAGCCTGCGGTATATCTCAAATAATAACAGTACCTGAATCCAGTAACCGGGCATCCCAGCCAAATCGGGGTCGATGCGGTGCCGGTTCTCGCGAAGTGCCTCTTCGAGTACCAGCACTTCCTGGATATAGGGCCAGTTATCACCGTCCGGCATCGCGGGAAAGCGCCACCGGGGATCGCGCCAGGCGGCGGAGTCAGCGAGCACCTCAGCTACGGCCGCCTTATCGGTGTCGTACACGTGGAATGATCCGACCGAGTGGATGTACTCGCCGAGTCGCACGCCAAGTTGCCGCGCCAGCACCTCCTGGAGCAGCGTGAAGGAGAATACGTCGCTGGTCATTCCGCGGTAGGCGTCGTTCGCGCGCATGAATCCGACGGCGTGCAGTGCCTGGCTCCTGACCATGAACTGCAGGCCCAGCGTGCAGGAAACGTCGGGATTGCCGTCGACATTCAGCTCAGCGGCCCGGAATATCTGTAACACCGCTCGTTTGCTGTCACGGTCGCTGCGCAGTACCTCAAGTATCGTGGCCCACTGGTATGGGCACTCGTCCTGGCCGAAGATGGCACGACCGTACGCCGTGCCTGTGAGCCGTACATTGTCCGCGGAGTACTTTCGTATGCTGGGCGCATAGTAGGAGATGAAGCTGAGATCGTCGCGCCCGGATAAGTACCACAGCGCCTCGGCGAAGTTGAAGATGATGTTGAGGCGCCTGCCAGGTATGAAGGGAACCCGCTGGCTGGCATCCTTGAGCCGGTACTGGATCCCTAACAGCTCCACGCTCGGGAAGCCTCGGGGGACAATTTTGTATGACCATTCCTCAGCGACCATCCGGAGCATGACGGGATAAGCGTGATGAAATGTGTCAAATTCCACGAGTACCATTCTCCCGGGCCACCCGCGGGCCGTACGGATTGATCAGCGGCAAAGGCATCGGCCTGTGCTTCTTGCCCCGCGCGTTCAGCCTGCAAACGTGCGTCGGGGCCGGCCGGCACACGTCATGAACCGCCGACGAGCGCGGCACGGAGACGGCCTGCCGTCGCCGTGCTGATCCGGACCCGGCGCGCGAAACCTTGAACTGACCCGTAGTCGGCGTCGAGTTGCCGCAGGAACTGGTCCATCGTGAGCTTTTCCGCAGTCAGCATGGCGGGCGGGACATAACTCCAGGTCGCCTGGGTGTCGGCGGGGTTACCGGCCGCTAGTGATACATCAATACCAGGATTGACACCAACTTTCACCATCGAATCCCGCGCCCACGGGAACCGTACAAGCGGTCAACGGGCCACAGGATAGGAAGGCGATCGTTTACCGCGTGGCCGGCCTTGCCGCCTTGGCCGGTTTGCGATAGCCATGGTGCTGCCGGAAGCAAAGTGAGGTGATTAGTGCTGCTCCGCCTGCGCGGTGCGCGCCAGAGCCCGGTTCGCATGGTCGCGCTGGCCTTGGTGATCGTCACGGCAGCCGGGTGCCAGACTGCGGTGGCGGGGTCAGCGGGACCGAGCGCAGCCAGGCACCGGTCGCAGCCGACATCGCGCCCGGTGCCCAGCCAGCCAGTTCCGGGCGAGCCGGCACCAGGTCAGCCAGCGCCGGCCGAGCCAGCGCCGGGCCAGCCGTCGGGAGCAAACCCGCGGATCATGATCGTCGGCGACTCGATCACCGAGGGCAGCGCGGGAGATTACACCTGGCAATACTGGCTCTATGAGCATCTGCGGGCCGACGACATAAACCCGCGAATGGTCGGCCCCTACAGTTCGCTGTACAACAACGTGACTAACACCGAGGGGAATCATGCCTACGCTGACCCCAGGTTCGAGCATGCGAATGATGCCCGGTGGGGCCTGACGCTGTTTCGTGAGAAAGCCGCGATCGGCGCCAAGGTAGCCGCCTGCCGGCCGGACTACCTGCTGGTCCTGCTTGGCCTGGACGACCTGTCCTGGTATGGCCTGAGCCAGCCGGTCATGGCCTCGAACCTGGCGGGCCTTATCGCGGCCGCCCGAGCAGCCAGGCCAGGCATCCGGATTGTGCTCGGCCTGATACCCCCGAACGTCCACGAGCGAACCAATCCCGCGCTCGCCGCCAATATCGCCAGCTTCAACGCCACGATCGCCCGGACCGCCGCGCAGCTTTCGACGACCGCCTCCCCGATCGCCGTCGCGCCTGACGGGAGCCACATCAACGTCGCCGCCGATCTGTGGGACGGCACGCATCCCAACACGAACGGCCAGATCAAGATGGCGGCCGCCTTCGCAGATGTTCTCGCGAGTCGTTTTCACCTGGGCAACCCCTACCCACTGCCTCTCCGCGCCCTGCCCGTCGGCCCCCTTATCCCGCCTCGCCTGACCGCGACGCCCTCGGCAACCGCGCACCAGGCAAAGCTGTCATGGACGCTGTCGCCTGGCGCGGAGACCTACTACGTCTACCTCAAAGATCAAACTCAGTTCGCGGCGAAATGGAAACGACTGCCATTGCCGCTGACCCCCGCTCACGACCCATGGACCGCCGGCCTGCTGAGCATCGGTGACACTTACGCATTCAAGGTCCAGGCGTGCAAAGGCTATGACTGCGGCGCATTCTCCAACTCCGTCAGCGTCATCGCGCCCTAGGCGTTGCTCCACGACAACGCCAATGCGCGGATGGCCACGCTCATTTTTCCGTGCACCTCGGCTCTGACCTGCGTAGAGCTCCGTGGCCAGGGTCCGGAGCAGTCGGGTGGCCCAGGACAGTCTCAACCCCTGGGCTCCCGCAGATCCCGGTGTGAGCCAGCCCGTCCGCGATCTCGATCCGTTCATCCTGGTTGAGGAAACGCGGGCCGATAGCACATCGACAAAGGCCACCTGGCCAGCGTCGACGAACCACACCGAGCCGCAGCTCAGCGACACGCTCACATCATGCGCCATCCTGATGGCAGTAACGACACGCCACTCACTGTAACCACCCCGGGTCACCCGCCGCCCAGCTCGCCGCTCCACGCCGGGCCGTTCCACGCCGGGCCGTTCCACGCCGGGCCGTTCCTCGCCGGGCCGTTCCTCGCCGGGCCGTTCCTCGCCGGGCCGTTCCACGCTGCCGCCCATCCATGCCTAGCTTCCGGTCAGCACTATGGCCGGCTTGCTGCTGTTCCGATCGGCGCCGCGCCGCGGTGCGAGGCTGCCGGGTCGTCAACGTCGCCGCGCTGTTGCCGCCAGGGCAGCAA